>CAWAJC010000012.1:0-90309 GCA_963782245.1 uncultured Cytophagales bacterium | reverse complement strand
TCAGGTAAGCCTGTGGTAAGCCCCTGATACCTTCTGTTATAAGTTGTTCTAAATCAACAGGCGTGTTCATAATCGTATGTGGTTGACTGTTGGCAAGATAACGAAATTCGGGACAGCTTTGTGCAAATTGATCAGTAGCCGATGAGTGAGCAAAACTGCCGATATATTAATGCTTGAACGTATGCTTACGATGCCACGCGAACGCTTCTGTATCAGGCACATACCGCTCATCTTTCGGTAACTGAATTTGCGTATCGTTCAACGCTTTCAAACTATACTTGCTATCTTTCATTTTCCACGAACGTCCGAGAAACCATAACACGATAATTGTCATCAATCGAAATAGCACCTTTGTCAAACGCCCGGTGCAAGTTCGGGCAAAGCGCGATGCCGTTGGTTGGGTGGTTATTGAAGGTTTTGTAAAATGGTACAATGTGACAAGCGTCAACCATTGAAAACGTGTACGGAGCCGACACACGAACGCCGGTGATGCAACAGGTGTCGTCGTAAAGGCGGACGATTTCACGGCGAAACAGTGTGTCGCGGGCGTACACTTCAATCTGATACGTTTCTGGATTAAGGCGTTTTTTCAGCGTCTTTAGCTTTGCCCGGTACTCGGTGGGTGATTCCTCCAGCATTTCGCGTTTCAGTTCATCCAAATCCGCGCCAGGATCAATAGTGACTGACGATTGTCTGACCCGGAAAATACGTACCGAGCAACGTTCGGCGGAGAATATTGCGGGTCGGTTCATCCTTGAGCAACTGCGCCAGATTAGGATCAAGTTGCGCGTAGGCGACGGCCGCGCTCAGGTTGCTGAAACTGGATAATTGCCCGCTTTGCACCCACATCTCGCAACCCGGATTGGCAACTAACTCCCACCAGTTCCCCTTTTCATTTTTGAGGTGGAAAAACGGCAAAGCAAAACCAAGCGTGTGACTTGTTCTGACAAACAAATTCCAGTTTGACTTGAACAGCCCGGTGAGTTCAGGCGATATAACTATTTGATTGGTAGTCAGTAATTTATTTTCGTACGCCTGTATAACCGTAAGCAACAGTATGGGTTTGTGGGGGGCCTTTTCTTTTAGTTTACCGCCACCAAGATTTAGGTTTGAAAAAGCGTGAATGTAGTAGTCAAGTATGTTGTCAGACATGAACGGCTTTATCTATACGTTGCTTAGCAATGTATCTTTCCAAGTGTCGTTCCAACTCATCGGTTAACCCACGTTTGCGAATCATCAGTGACCTGTTTTTCTGTAGAATTAGACACTCCTGAATAAAATCAAAGTCGTCAGGATAATCGGCGCACACTTCGCGTAAGAGCTGTTCTTCACGCTGGTACTTTTCGATATGCTTACTGACAATTTCTATACGTTGTTCATTAATTCCGTTGTAGATATCGGCTACTTTATGATTAAAAACGCCATCGCGGTACCAGGTTAACTGAATGGCTACCAGCTCCTGATGCGAAATCAATTGCATGTCCTCTCCCTGATTGAGTTGAATTTCGCGCTGTGCCCGGAGCAACATAGTCAGAAATTTAGCGCGGGCCTCGGGCGTATATGGCCCCCAGGTATTTTCGTCTTCCTCCTTAAAAGGGCTGTCAGTCCGTCGGCGCATTTCACGGTAGGCCCGGTCGTTGCGGGTGTTGATGAGCACATCCCGAAACTCCATGAGCGGTTCCATCCAGTCGTCACCGTTTAACACCAGCCCTTCCATTGACTTGTCACGCGCTACCACCGTGCATACCCAGCAACCAAACCGGCTCTGTCCGCAGGATGGGGTTGTTTCATCAATTACCAGCGGGCAGTCTCCATCCGTATTGGCATTGCGGTATAGGGTTTGCAACTCCTTATGCTTACCTCCCCAGGGGGCGTCGACCTGCATCAGGTATTGCCAAACCTCATTGGTTGTGATATCCTGCAACGGGGCGTAAACGAATGCATTGGGCAGCAGGTGCTTACGTAACCGCCCGGTCTTCATAGCGTGTCGTTTCATAGAACGGGCGCGCGTCTGACTTTCTGCCGAACGGGTACCAAGCAGGATAATGGCCTCCCCTTTCTCGCTGATTTTCTCCTGAATGAAGCGCGTCGTCGGATTAATCTTGAGCCGCTCGGTACACCACCTGAAGGTATTATTCGGGGCAGGGTAACCCCGCCCGAGCAGATTCACCCAAAACGTATCTTCGAGCCGTGGGGTAGTGCGGTGAACAGTGATGGGAAGGCTTTGCTCGGCTGCTGCTTTTTGCACCCGTTCGAGCGTCCGGTTGATAAACGACACAATCTTTGGATTCTCGACTAATGTATCATTGCAAACAACGTAGATGGGACGGTCGCGTGTGCCATCTGGAATTTTCTTCAGCGCATTCCAAACCACCTGCAACAGCATGGTGCTGTCTTTGCCGCCACTAAATCCAATAATCCAGGGACGCGGATTATCGTCATAGAGGTACTGGTCAATAATTTCGGCTTCTATGAACGGGAGCTTGAGTGACATAACAGGAGTGGTATTGACGAAAGTAGGATAATGCACCGAAAAAATAAACGTTTGTCGGTGGTTAATTTCGCAAAGATGTCCAAATTATAGGTTCAGCTAGCGAGTTTTATTACTCGCGACAAACGCCTGGGAGCCGCATTGAGTTATAATCGGCTGGTTTTGTGATTAGTACCGATTGAGCAAAAATCCGGGGCGGGCGAATGACCTTCATCAAGAGCCTGATGCAGTTTTGAAAACACCAGCCCGTTTTTGTCGGAATACCGATTTACACAGGTCTTTTGGTGAAAGAAAAATAGCTTTCCCCACGAACAGCTCTGAAATGCAAAAACCACCCCTCAACCGGCGTGGCTCCTGTTTCCCGTTTCAGCGGGCACTTTTTAGGGGTGCATTACCAGTGGAACTTTATGCCACCAGCTATTGGCTTGCTAACCAGGTCGTGTATGCACGCCATGAGCCGCCTGCTTACTCGTCCTTCCGCGAAACCCAGTCGGCATCGCGCTCCTTACCGGTATAGCTTTTTCCATTCATTCGTCGAAACTCGACATACGTTGTCCAGAACAGTATGACAAACAGGCTGACGACCACCAGGCTGTAGAATAGAACATCTCCATTTTCCATCTCACTTTTTGACTTTAAGGTTGAAATAAATCAGAACAAGCAGGATGGTCGGAGGCCAAAGCCCGAGAAAGATCGCTTTCATTGGATCATTCAGGAAGACGTAGTGGTATTCTGAAATAAAAATTAGAATGATGGCCGAGATGAAAATGACTATTTCGGCACCTTTTGCAAGTTTTCCCATTGATACATGTGATGTTAAAGAAATGATAGACTGTTTCTGTATGGTCCAATCGGTTGTCTATCAATAAGGTTTCAGCTTCTTTTCGGCATAGGGCACTGAATTACACCGGTACCGGGCGGGGAGCAGACCAAAACGGATGCTATGCTTTCAGGATCTCTACAGTTTCCACTGAAAATGCCTTCAATTGGCATTCTCCTCTTTTTACCTTATTTTTATCGGCTTACAACCTCAATCACCCAAATAAACTATAATGAAAACACAAACTCCTTACCGCAGCTCCTTCTGCTTCCCTTGCTTACCGTTGCCCAGCCTAAAGCCAAAAAGGCAACCGCTATCAAACTGGAACGCCGGACCGCGACAAGCAAGCCATTCTGGCTGATCTGGACAAACGCTTCCCCGAATACGCCGGTATCTCGAAACAGATCTGGGATTTTGCCGAACTGGGCTACCAGGAAGAGAAAAGCTCGGCCCTGCTGGAAGAACAACTCAGGCAAGAAGGCTTCGACGTAAAAACCGGCGTAGCGGGTATTCCTACGGCCTTTGTGGCTACGTTTGGTTCGGGCAAACCCGTTATCGGTATTCTGGGCGAGTACGACGCCCTGCCCGGTCTGGCTACCGAAGCCAAACCCGAATTCACCCCCATTGCCGGGCAGAAAGGCGGGCATGGCTGTGGCCATAACCTGTTCGGAACGGCTTCCATGGCGGCTGCCGTGGAGATAAAAGACTGGCTTAAATCGTCGGGGCATTCCGGAACGATCAAGATTTACGGCTGCCCGGCCGAAGAAGGCGGCTCGGGCAAAGTGTACATGGTACGCGAAGGGCTGTTCAACGATGTGGACGTGGTGCTGCACTGGCACCCCGGTGCGCAGAATGCCGCCGATGCGGGCACGTCGCTGGCGAATAAAAACGCCAAATTCCGCTTTAAAGGCATTGCCGCCCACGCGGCTGCTTCGCCCGAGCGGGGCCGGTCGGCACTGGATGGCGTGGAAGCGATGGATTATATGGTCAACATGATGCGCGAACACATCCCCTCCGATACCCGCATTCACTACGTTATCACCAAAGGGGGCGAAGCGCCCAACGTGGTGCCGGCTTATGCGGAGGTCTATTATTACGCCCGCATAAAGACCGCGATATCGTGCAAGAGTGTCTGGAAACGGATTGAAAATGCGGCCGAAGGAGCGGCCAAAGGCACCGGCACGCAAGTAGACTGGGAAGTGCTGGGTGGTGTGTATAACCTGCTGCCCAACGTAACGCTGGCCGAAGTGATGCACCAGAATCTGAAAACGGTTGGTGGTGTCAACTATACGCCCGAAGAAACGGCCTTCGCCCAGAAAATCAGCGAAACCTTTGGCGAACAGAAAGTACCCATCACCAATGCGGCCTGAAGTGAAAGATTTCCGCGATGCCTCCGAAAGTGCCACCAGTGGCGGCTCTACCGATGTGGGCGATGTAAGCTGGGCCGTACCAACGGTTGGCCTGTCAACGGCTACGTGGGTACCGGGTTCATCGGCCCACAGCTGGCAGTCGACGGCGGCCAGTGGCATGAGCATTGGGCAGAAAGGCATGATCGTAGCGGCCAAAACGCTGGCCCTGACGGCGCTGGACCTATACAAAACGCCCGCCCTCATCGAGAAAGCCCGCGCCGAATGGATGCAGAAACGCGGGGCCGATTTTAAATACGAAGCCCTGCTCGGCGACCGAAAACCAGCACTGGATTACCGGAAATAAGGACGAATGAGGAATTAGTGAATGACCTTATGACAGGTTTGTAAACCACCTACCTTTGCCGCAGAAATTCCATTGATGAGTGGATGAATGAGTAGATGACGAATGAGCTGCATAGGCCCCATCTTTTCATTCACTCTTTCACTCTTTCGCTAATTCACTCATTAGAAATGCTTCGGACGCATACCTGCGGAGAACTCCGCCTTACCGACGACAACAAAACCGCCACCCTGTCGGGCTGGGTCCAAACCATCCGCGATAAAGGCGGTGTTTTATGGATTGACCTCCGCGACCGCTACGGTATCACCCAGCTTCTGCTCGAAGACGGCCAGACAGCTCCCGAATTGTTTACCATTGCCCGCTCGCTGGGCCGCGAATTTGTGCTGAAAGCCACGGGAACGGTTATCGAACGGAAATCGAAAAATCCGAATATCCCAACCGGCGATATTGAACTGAAAGTAACGGCGCTGGAGGTACTGAACCCGGCCAAGCTGCCGCCTTTCCTGATTGAAGATGAAACCGACGGGGGCGATGACCTCCGCATGAAATACCGGTACCTGGACCTTACGCCGGAACCCCGTTCGACGGAGTCTCGAACTGCGCCACCGCATGGCCCAGCAAACGCGGGTGTACATGGATGGGCAGAATTTCATTGAGGTCGAAACGCCCGTTCTGATCAAGTCGACACCCGAAGGCGCACGGGATTTTGTGGTGCCCAGCCGCATGAATCCGGGCGAGTTTTATGCCCTGCCCCAGTCGCCCCAAACGTTCAAGCAATTGCTGATGGTGTCGGGTTTTGACCGGTACTACCAGATTGTGAAGTGTTTCCGGGACGAAGACCTCCGCGCCGACCGCCAGCCCGAGTTTACCCAAATCGACTGCGAGATGTCGTTTGTGGAGCAGGAAGATATTCTGAACATGTTCGAGGGGCTGATTCGTCATCTGTTCAAAGCCGTTAAGGGCATCGATATGGCCACCGTGCCACGCATGACCTACGCCGATGCCATGCAGTTCTACGGCTCCGATAAGCCCGATACGCGTTTCGATATGGAGTTTGTGGAACTCAAAGGCACCTTCGATACCGTCGACATGACCTCGGGCAAGGGCTTCGGCGTGTTCGACTCGGCCGAACTGGTCGTGGGTATCAATGCCACCGGCTGCGCGCACTACACCCGCAAGCAAATCGATGAACTGACCGACTGGATCAAACGCCCGCAGATTGGCGCCAAAGGGCTGATTTATGTTCGAGTACAATGAAGATGGTACGTTGAAATCCTCTGTCGACAAGTTTTATTCCGAAGAGGATTTAAAAGGCTGGGCCGCTCATTTCATGGCGAAACCCGGCGATCTGATGCTGATTATGTCCGGCGATGCCGCCAAAGCCCGCAAACAACTGAGCGAATTGCGGCTGGAAATGGGCAGCCGGCTGGGCCTGCGCGACCCGAACGTGTTCAGTACGCTGTGGGTGCTCGATTTCCCGCTGCTGGAATACGGGGAAGAAGAAAGTCGCTGGTTTGCCATGCACCACCCGTTTACCTCGCCCAAGCCGGAAGATATTTCCCTGTTGGACACCGATCTGAGCAGTGTGCGGGCCAATGCCTACGATTTAGTGATCAATGGCACGGAAGTTGGTGGTGGCTCGATCCGGATTTTCAACCGCGATTTACAGGCCCGGATGTTCAGCATTCTGGGCTTTTCGGACGAAGAAGCCAAAGCGCAGTTCGGTTTCCTGATGGACGCGTTCGAGTTTGGTGCTCCTCCGCACGGCGGCATTGCCTTTGGTTTTGATCGGCTTTGCTCGCTCTTCGGCGGGGCGGACAGCATCCGGGATTTCATTGCCTTCCCCAAGAATAATTCTGGCCGCGATGTGATGATCGACTCCCCCTCCGTCATTTCCGACAAACAACTGGACGAACTGAAGATCAGGACGGTAACGAGATAAACCGTTGATGGTCGGTTTGCCAGAGATAGCGGGCTGCTTGTTTGTACAGGCAGCCCGCTCTTTTTTGGGGTTCCGGTGCCGTAACGGGTCAGGTATAGCCAGACTGATTTTCTCACTCGGGCATACAATTTGTAGTACGTCCGTAGTAACACCAAGGCTCAACCAGGATGGTTTCCATTGTACTACGGATCTCGGCATTTTTGTTACTACTGTTACTCTACCAACCATCAGCAGCTCAGCTCACCATCACCAGTCCGGTTTCCCGTATGGTTTTTCAGCGCAGCCTGACCAACGAAGCCTCAGTTACCATAACGGGCACGGCACCCGCATCGGCCACCGGCGTTGAAGCTCGCTTTGTTCCCATAGCCGTTGGCCAGGGTAGTACAACCGCCTGGACTCCGTTGCCTTTTTTGTCGGGGTCTTCCGCTTTTTCGGGTCACGTAACCGTATCAGCGGGCTGGTACCGACTGGATGTGCGGGCGCGGGCCAACAACACGGTAGTGGCCCAAACGCAGGTTGGACGGGTGGGCGTAGGTGAGGTATTCGTGGTAGCGGGCCAATCGAACGTATACGGCAATCTCCAGCGGGTTGAATCCGCCAGCGAAGACCGCGTATCGTGCGTCGATTTTCAGCAGGACAGCCTGAGCGATCAGTTATTACCGCTCCAGTTTAGCCGCGCCACCTACGGGAGTGCTATTGGCCCCAGTCAGCCGCCCCACTTATGGAGTATGCTGGGCGACAGGCTGGTAAAGCGCCTGAACGTGCCGGTTTTGTTTTTAGGATCTGCCCTGGGCAATACCAGTAGTACGGACTGGGCGCAGGGAGCCGCCGGAAACATGGGTTCCACCATCAATTCAGGCGTTTACCGTCGGCTGGGCGAAGTACTGCTGCACTACATTTGCCGCACCGGTGCGCGGGCCATACTCTGGCACCAGGGAGAAACCGACACCAACAACGGTGTGGATAGCCAAACCTATTATAACAACCTCGTTTCCGTTATTCAGAAGAGTCGCCGACAGACGGGTTCAAGCTCACTTGCCTGGATGGTTTCGCGGGTGAGCTACATCAATGGATCAGCCAGCCCGGCGGTGATTGCAGCCCAGAACCGGGTGATTGCCGACGTATCGAATACTTTTCCGGGGCCAGCCTCCGACAGTATTGTTGGCCCGGAAAATAGGCCGGATAACACTCACATGAAAGGGCCGGGTCTGATCCGGTTTATCAACAGCTGGGATCAGGCACTCACTGGCGATTTTTTCCAACAGGCCGTCCCCTTTTTGCCAGGCAGCCCGGTCTCTATCAGCAGCGGCTACACCCTGCCGCTCACCCGTCGGCAGGGTGATGTGGTGGCCGTTGCCTCCCTGCGAAGTAACCCGTACGAATCGGGCAATCAATACGTGGCTCAACTGGTACGGGCTGAGGATGGCACGACGGTGTATGAGTCGGCTCCCAGCCCGGACAATCCAATTCTGGTGATGCTACCGGCCGACCTGCCGGATGGCCGGTATCAGTTCAGAACCCGTTCTACTCAGCCGATTATAGTGGGGACGTTGAGTGAGCCGTTCGCCATTGCCCGGTCGGCTCCCGTTAACCCGTTGTTACCCGTCATCCACAAGCCCACTCAGAGGGGATCGGCCGATTCCACCCTGAGACGATTCACTTACCGGTACGAACCCGGCTCGCACGGTTTCTACGCCCTCATCGAGTCGTCTGTACCGGTAGAAGTACGCGTCCAACGCATTGATGGTGGCGGTTTCAGCGATTCGGGGTGGAACCTGCCCCCCCCTCTTCACAAGCGCCCGATTACGGTGAGTTTGCCGAATTCAATTACGTACGCAACTACCCACCGGTAGCCTTTGGTATCGGTGGAGTGGAACCGGCGGGCATTTACCGGTACTCTGTACGCACTCAGGGTAGCAGCGAACCGGGTTTGTGGTATGATCTGATCTTCCTGGGGGGGCGCGTTATTCTGTACCAGGCAGAAACTATACCACCCGTTTCCCCGGTAATTTCTATCGACAACCCGCCGGTCTCCTGCCTGAGCGGACCAGTAAGCGTATCGGTGTCCGCATCAGAGGGCAGTCTGAATAGTGGTAACCTGTTCAGCGTAACACTGTCTGGTCCTGACGGCTCATTTGCCAGCGAAATGCTTATTGGCAGCAGCACAACCAGCCCTATTTTTGTTACCATTCCAACTTCTCTGCCACCGGGAAATCAGTACCGGATTCGGGTGGTGGCCAGCGACCCCGCCGTAGCCAGTGCACCCAGTGAACCTTTTAGCCTTTGTCCGGGCGGGGCCGATCTCTCCGTGACGCTAAGCCTCGATACCCGCACGCCCGCCATCAACCAGCCCATCACGCTTACGCTGGTCATTAGCAACGACGGGCCGGAATCCGTCAGTAACGTGACGGCCCAAAGCCACCTCCCGGCGGGTATGGAATTACTGGACACACTTTCCTCAGCGGTTAGTGCTTCGGCCACAGCCCTCACCATCCATGCCGGTACGGTAGAGGTCGGCAATCGCCGTTCGTTTGCTTACCGGCTCAGAGCAACCCAGCCGGGGAGCTATGCCATTGCCGCCCAGATTACGGCCAGCAGCCAACCCGACCCCGACAGCCAGCCCGACTCCGGCACCGGCGATGGGCAGGACGATACCGCCACGGTCGATTTTCGCACGCCCGATGCCCATCAGCAGTTTTATGCGTCGCCCAATCCCAATCAGGTTCCCCTGCCGCCCGTAGCATCCAGCCAGCCCCCCACCGACTCGGCGCAGGCAGATTTGAGTCTATCGCTCACTACCAGCCATCTGGTAGTATCTGACAATCAGCTGATTACCGTTACACTGTCTGTGCATAACCGGGGAGGAGCTACGGCCACAAACGTAGGTCTGCAAACGCTGCTACCCACCGACTGGCACCTCACCAGCACCGATGGCCTGACGGTGACCGGGCAGACTGTAACGGGCAGTATCGACTCAATTGCAGCCGGAGAATCGGGTACCCTGACGGTATCGGTGCAGGTATCCGGCGCGGGCACTTTGCAGGCTCAGATTGCCACCGCTTCCCCACCCGACCCCGACTCCACACCAGGCAATGGCTATGACAACGGGGAGGATGACACCGCCAGCTTATCGGTGCGAGTTCGGTAGGCTGGATGCATAAACAACAAACCCCGGCATCTTAGGTAAGATGCCGGGGTTTGTTGTTGGTAAACAGTTTACGAACGGCAACCAGAAATAGGTATGCCGCAGAAACTACGAACGTAAGATCTCTTCCAGAAAAGCCCGGAAGGGGGTAGCAAACTCGGGGCGTTTGAGGGCGAATTCGACGGTTGTTTTCAGGAAATCAAGTTTGTTGCCGATGTCGTGGCGCTTGCCTTCGATGCGGTGGGCGTACAGGTTTTCCCGTTTGAGCAGCAACAGCATAGCATCCGTCAACTGAATTTCGTTGTTTTTCCCGGCGGGCGTCTGCTCCAGCATGTTGAAAATTTCGGGCGTCAGAATGTACCGACCGGCAATGGCCAGATTCGACGGGGCATCCTTCACGGCTGGTTTTTCGACCAGCGTCGTCAGTTCCAGAATCCGGTCGCTCAGGACGTTGCCACCCACAATACCGTACCGGTTCACTTTGTCGTGGGGCACTTCTTCTACCGCAATGACCGAACCGCCATATTGCGCATAGGTATCGATCAACTGCTGCGTTACGGGAATCACGGCATCCATGATGGTGTCGCCCAGGAGGACGGCAAACGGCTCGTTACCGACGTGATGACGCGCGTATCGGATGGCATCACCCAGGCCGTTCAGTTCGCGCTGCCGGACGTAGTGGAGGTTAGCCATGTCCGACAGTCGGCGCATCTCGTCCAGCAGCAACTGATCTTCCTTTTCTTCGAGCCGGGTTTCCAGTTCGTAGTTCCGGTCAAAGTGGTCCTCGATGGCCCGTTTGCCTTTGCCGGTAATAATCAGAATGTCTTCGATACCCGAATCAACGGCCTCCTGTACCACGTACTGAATGGTGGGGCGGTCGATGATGGGCAGCATTTCTTTGGGCTGCGCCTTGGTGGCAGGCAGAAACCGGGTTCCAAGCCCGGCTGCGGGAATAACGGCTTTCTTTATCATTTTTACATGTAGAGACGCAATACCTTGCGTCTTATGTGCTCAGCATTTTTATACCACAAAAACCATTCGGTCTGTGAGACGCAACTCCTTGCGTCCCACTCAGACGACATACGGCTTTATGACGCGGGCGTTTATTTTTTTAAGTTCTACGAATAACCGGTTCAGCATGGCATCATCGCGATACAGCCCGATGATGGATCCGCCTGAGCCGGTAAAGGAGGCCGATGCCCCGCAGGAACGGGCCGTTTCGATCAGTTGCCGGTTTCGATCGCTGATGTTATAGATCTGGGCCCGGAGGTCGAAATTACGGTTGACCAGTTCGTGCAGGGAATTGGTGTCCTGCTGGAGCATGGCTTCGCGGCCCTGTCGGGCTACATCGGCAATGGCACTCATCGTTTCGAGCACCAGCGGTTCGCCTTTGAGCCACCGCGTCCGTACATCGTTATGCACCTGCCCCGATTGTTTGCCGAGGTCAGTGTTGTAGGCAATGTAGAGTTTGGGTAGCAGGTGGGGGTCGATGGGTTCGTACTGACCAAACCCCTGACGCTCCATGGTAGTCCGGTCGAAATCCATATACACGCACCCTTCGTAACACTGGATAACACGGTCCTGCAACCCGGCCGTAATACCGAGTTCTTCGGTTTCGGTGGCCAGCACCAGGTTGGGCAGTACAGGCAGGGGGATCTCGACCGAGTAAAACTGCATCAATGCCCGGAAGGTAGCCACAATCAGCGCACTCGACCCCGATAGGCCTACCTGACGGGGAATGGAGGTACTGTATCGGATGGAGAAATTCTGATTGGGCAGCCGTATGTGTTCCTTTTCGCAGTGTTCGGCAAACTTCTTGATGGCGGCTTTCAGCAGCGGAACACCGCCATGATACCCCAGCGTGCTCACGGCGTCGCGCAGGTGATGCAAACTCCGGAAGGTGTTGGTATCCTGCGCCTGGGCTTCAATAGTCAGTTCGGGCGACGGATACAGGGTGACGGATGCGCCAAAATTACGAACGGTGATGGCGATGGTTTTACCAAAAAATCCATCGGATGGGTTGCCGAGCATACCGGCTCGGGCATAAGCACGGGTTTCAATAAGCAAGGTAAAAAGGGGGAATTTTCATCCACCGGCTTAAGGGAATAATCAATCAGGGGACAAGTTTACAAAAGAATTGGACGTAAAATGATGATTACCGAAAACGTGTTCCAATAAAAAAGCAACGGTTGCTTTTCCGTTGCTTTTTTATTGGGGGTTGTCAGACCGCCCTACTCCTTCATATCGTTTTTTTCGACGGACTCCTTATCGGTTCCTTTGTAACCCACACTATGCGGGTCGTATCCCTGGTTCGGGTCATCGCCTTCTTCCAGGTAGGTAGCGTCGGCCCGGTGCAGCAAGGCATCATCAGACGGGTTCTCGGCAATTTCTCCCAGCTTCTTGGCGGCTTCGTCGCTCATCATCTTTCCTTTTGGCTTTTCGGAGATCACGTCGGCATCAACGTCCCACTCCTGGTGGGTACCCATGCTTTGGGTAGCCGGCTCTTCAAACTTGCCTTTCTCTACGTTCGCTTCACGGGTATCGTGCGTGTAATCCCTGTTTTCTTTCTCCATATCCATACCGCTGGTTGCCATCATCTCGTTGGTGCCAACACCGCCCGACTCACGTCCGTAGTCGGAGTTGCCGTGTTGATTTGGGTCTTTAGAGTAAAAGTCAGCATCTGCTGTATCGGGATCGAATGGTGATTCTGTAGCCATAGCGTTTTGTGTCTTTTGGGGTATAACCTGAAACACGTGCGGGTTGTTTACCCTTTTTCATACAAGCCTGGTTCGACTGAACTTTTTCGTCATTCAGTCGAACCAGGCTTTTTTGTACGTGCGTTCGGGATTGATCGGCAACGCTGTACGGCCAGGGCGCTGCGGGCCATCCAGCGGTCGGGTCCGATGCCCGACTCCCGTTTGCGTATCACCTCCTGTTACTTATACGGGTTATATACCAGAGTGGGTTGTCCAGCCCTGAAAGCATTATCGATGGCGGTTTGTGGTACAGGGAAATACTCGTTCTTGCCCTTGGTAAACCGTCCCAACTTCAGGTACGTCCGTTTCTCTCCCTCTTTGGTCAGGTACGCGCTCAGCGTTTCGGCAGCAATACCCCACCGCACAAGGTCGAAGAAACGATGGCCCTCCATGGCAAATTCCAGGCGGGTTTCAAACCGAACGGCTTTCCGGGCTGCCACTTTATCGGCGAAGATGGATGCCGGGTATTCCTTAATCAGGTAGTTGGCAGCTGGATCGTTTGTTTCGGTATACGCATCGCGGGTGGCTCCCTGCGTGGCCTTTTTCACAAAATCGGCGGGGTTGGCCACCCGGTTCCTGACCAGGTTGGTTAGCTCACGAGCACGGGTCAGATTACCGACTTCCATTTCTGCTTCGGCCAGCCAAAGCAGCACGTGCGGGTAGCGAATGAGTCGGTAGCTATCCCATCGATAATGTACAGCGGGTCGTTGTTACTGATGGTGCCAAAACCCCGGATGCGGACCGTGGCACTGCCTCCGGGGGTGGCGTCGTTCCTTACCGTTACGCCTGCCACCCGCCCCTGCAATTGTTGCGACACATCGGTGGCCGGAACAGACAACAGACCCTTGGTATTGACCGTAGCTACGGCGCCGGTAATATCACGCCGTGATTGGGCACTGTAGCCCGTCACGACGACTTCATTCAGCGTCGACATGTCATCGGTAAGTAACACGTTGAGCACGGTCTGGTTGGTGACCGGAATTTCCTGGGTCTTGTAACCAATGTAGCGGAGGATTTTGGTGACTCAACCTGAAAAGGGGCGGTTTACTTGCCTTTGTCTGCCCGCAAAAGGTGTATCTGTTCCAGCATGGCATCGTTGGTTTGCTGAAGCAGGGATACCCGTTCATTGAGCTGAAAAAGCAGGAACTCTACGTTACGCAGGCGCTCTTCGGTGGTGATAGCAGCCGAGGGCGAATTGAGCACCTTAAACATGATCCCCTCCCCCCGCAACAACCAGTCGCCGTTCACCTGCGGATAGGCCCCCAGAATCTTTTCGAGTGTGTCATAGCGGGGCTTTAACCGCCCGTGCAGGATATGATATACTTTTTCGCCCCGGTTTTCGCCCAGTTGACGGGCGAATTCGAGAACGCTGACATCGAGCGCGTCGATAAGTTGCTGAAGGCGGAGATGAATCATGTCGTTTCAGGAAGTATCAGAAGCGGGAAGTCATCCGGCGGTAAAAAACCAGCGGGATGGCTTCCGGCTTCTGCATACCCGCCCTACACACCAAACTTACACACTTACCTGTAAAATAAACGAAAAATAGACGGAATTCGCTTTGAAAATTACACGAAACAATGTATTTTTAAAGCAGTAAACACAGCCTCCTAAAAAGGCAAAAGGGACCGCAAAATGGGTCCCCTGCTTGAACAGTAAACAACAAATACTAATGAACACACAAAACAAAAGCCAAATCGAGACAATTCAAAGCGGTAACGACCAGAAACCGTACCAAAATGAAAATGAGTTGACGGGCGAGGTGGTCAGTAATGCAGCCGTCCGCCGTTACAAGTACCTGGAAGGGCACCCCCGTCAGTATCGGTTCGATGCCAAAGAAGGTGTGTTCAACATCAACGGTACGGAGAAATTGGGCCGCACCATCACCTTTCAGCCCATTGCCTGGCGCATTTTCACGGATAACATCCTGAATATGGGTACCAAAAACTGGGCGGAGATTTTCTTTATCGACGACAAAAACTGCGTATCGGCCCTGCTCTTTCACGGGTATTCGGTCGACAATATTTTCCGGCTCATCGAACCGCTTTACTACGACGACCTGACGCTGGCCGATGTGATCGTTACGGCGGTGGCAGAAAAGAAAGAGTACACCAAAGTGCAGCCCAAAGGCGTCTACTACATCGCTACGTTTTCCTACAAGATTGGGGATAAGGAGAAAACGGCCGAACTCAAGCAGTTTGCTCAGGAAGCCAAGATTTTCCGGCAGGAAACCCTCACGGATATTGCCAACATCAAAACGGCAATGAACTACTACAATCCGTTCCTCAATCCGGTCGACGAGCCGGAACTCCTGTCGGCGGGGTAAGCGGATTTGCCTGTTTTTTCAGTGCCGGGGTGGGCATGGTTAACCATGCCCACCCCGGCTATCATTCATTCAACGTTATTCAATGCTTCATACCCTGAATTCTCTGCCCAAGCCACCCGCTATTATCAGCCCCGGCGATGCCTACCGGGCACTGGAACGCGTATCCAATTCCGACCTCACCCGGCTGAAAGAAGAACACCTTGGTTACTGGTCGACGCCCTCGGCCCGGTATATCCCGGAGCAGACGAAAGTGTTTGGCCGGGCCTTTCATCAGCACCTGCTGGAACCGGAAACGGTGGGCACCGTTATGGCGCAACTGCTGCCCGACATGCTTGACCCCACCCTGCAAGTCGACACCGACGCGCTGGCTCCGGAGCAGCAAAAGAAGCTGGTGACGTTAATGCAGATAATCCGGCAGGATGGCTTCTGTCGGCGGTATTTGCGGCAGTCGGAGCGGGAACGCATCGTGTTGTCCACTGAACCCACAACCGGGGTGGCCTGCAAAGCTCGTCTGGATATGGTCTACACCAGTCCCAAACGCCGGAACGCACTGGTCATTGACCTGAAAACGACTTCTGCCCGCACCCAGGCCCAGTTTCTGGAATCGTGTTATACCTACGATTACGACCGGCAGGCAGCCTTTTACCTCGACAGCCTCCGGTATGCCGAGACGGGTGAGTGGGCGGATACCCGGCAGTTCCGGTTTGTGTTCATCGGCATTATGAAACAAAAGCCTCATCGGCTTTTTGCGGTAGATGCCACCTCCATTCCGGGCTTTATGGACTACGGCCGCAAGAAATACCGCTTCTGGCTCCGCAAATGGCAGGAAGAACGGGCGCAGCCACAGCTTATTTCGTCGGCCTGGCCCATGAGTGCCTGAGATTGGTTAGGGGGCATACCAAACACCCTCTCATTACCCTAAATCAAAAACACGTTATGAACGCTTCCATAATAACGCTTACGCCCACGACGCTCCACTTCGACTGGGGTACCGATGGGCTGGTGCTGTGGATTGAAGAACTGGACGGTGCCAACAGTCTGGCTGATCAGATGCCCGATGTGATGGACCGGGTTGCTTTCGCCATCGAACTGCAAACGGGCTGGGACCACCGTACCGACGCCGGTACCCTTCACCCGCTTTATGGCTACCGGCTCCTGCTTCGCGACACATCGGGCCGCTGGAACGCCGTCAGAACGGACGAGACCGGTCACTTCAGGGACCTGGTCCCCCTCGAAGAAATGGACTACGAACGCGCCTACGATCAGGTCATGTGGCTGGATTGAGTTCTGTAGTCAGTTCATAAAGATTTTGCCAGACAAATTCGCCGTCGTTCTTTCTGAACGACGGCGAATTTGTTTTTACCTACGCGCAACGTTATCCGGAAAACGTGCATCTTTCGGAAAACGAACGCTGTAAAGCCCTGCAACTATGAAAACTATCCTGACTGCCCTTCTCCTTTCTTTCATGGCACTGGTACCCGCACTGGCCCAAAAAACGGTCGATGCCCGGGATATTCTGGCCAAAATCAACCGGAAAGAGGCTATCTCCTACCAGAACGTAACCATCACCGGCGACCTTGACCTGACTAGTTTAGCGAACCGGAAAGAAATGCGGGGGGACCAGGACGGTTACCTGAGCACAGTCGAGGTACCACTTACCTTCAAGAACTGCACGTTCAGAGGAAAATTTCTGGCCTATCGTAGTGAAGACAACGACCGAAAACTCATGAACTGGAACAACACCGTGTACAATACCAACTTTACCGAAGCGGTTACCATCGAGGATTGCCAGTTTGAAGACGATGCGGCTTTTAAGTATTCAGCCTTTCGGCAGCGGGCAATCTTTTCCGGCAACACCTTCCGCGATGGTGCCCTGTTCAAGTACGCCCGGTTCGATGAGCCGGCCGATTTCAGCGGCTCCACTTTCCGGGGTTACGCGGATTTCAAATACACGAAATTTAACGAGTCTTCTTTTTTCCGGAATGTAGCCTTCGAACAGCCCGCCGACTTCAAGTACACGAAGTTTGACGAACGGGTCGATTTTAGCCAGGCTCGTTTTACCAGTAATGCCGATTTTAAATACACCCACCTCCCCCGCGGCACCAACTTCAGCAACACCCGCTTCGAGGGGTCGACCGATTTCAAGTACACCACCCTCGATGGCCGTAAATTCTCGCCGGACAGGCAGTAATTAAAGTCATTCTTTCTGTACTCGTCACCGTTGGCTAAAACACAACGGTAAGGGCTGAAAGTCCCGGTGGGTATCAATCTGGTTAGTCCCACCGGGATTTGATACGGATTGCCGTTGCACTTCAGCCAACAGTATTCGAGCTTCCTTTGGCAGATACCCACCAGTATTTACCGCATAGTCGTCTGCAACGTCAAATCATAACTTATGCGTCCGGAATTGTGTTTACCAAAACGTTACACCAATCGCATTCCGTTTTGAGACGAACTACCAAGATTATCATCGCCGTTGTTGCCCTGCTGGTTATTGCTCGTTTGCTGCTTCCTTACTTCGTGCTGCGCTACGTCAACAAATCACTGGCCGACATGGAGGGTTATACGGGTCATGTTGAAGACATCACCATTCAGCTCATTCGGGGGGCCTATCAGCTGGATGAGCTGCGCATCCGAAAAGTGAACGGAAAAATAAAAAAGCCGTTTTTGTACATCCCCAAAACCGATCTGTCGGTCGAGTGGAAATCACTGTTCAAGGGGAAGCTGGTCAGCGAAGTAGAATGCTACCAACCCGAAATCAACTTCGCTTTTAGCGAAAGTGACGCCAGCAGCCAAACCGGCGAAGAGGTGGACTGGACGGTTTATCTGAAAAAACTATTACCCATCAGCATTAACCGGTTTGCCGTTATCGACGGGAAAGTAAACCTGACCAGCCTGATTACCCAGCCCCGTTCCGACTTATCCCTCCAGCATTTTCAGGGCGAGATCCGAAACATCCGGAACGTCAACGATGAGCAAAAGGCGTTACCCTCCCCGGTAACCGCTTCCGGGGATGTACTCGGCTACGGAGGGAACATGAACCTTACGGCCAATACGAATCTGCTGAAAGTAGTGCCGGACTTCGATTACAACCTTGAGTTTACAAACATTCAACTGGTAAAGCTCAATGCACTGGCCCGGGAATACGCTAATGTCGATTTTAACAAAGGCACCGTAAGCGTGTACAGCGAAATGGTCATGCTCGATAAGAAGCTGAATGGGTACATTAAGCCGCTAACCAAGGACATGCAGATTTTCAAACTGGATGAAAATAAGGGGCGGACGGCAGGTCGTTTTTTCACCGAACTACTGGCTCAGCTTGGTACCGGTGTGCTGAAAAACCAGAAACACGATCAGGTAGCTACCCGCATTCCGCTGAATGGTACGATCGATGACGTTAAAACTGCCGTTTGGCCAACCATTTTTGGTCTGTTGCGCAACGCTTACGTCGAGGCCTTCCGGGGGGAGTTCGACAATAACATCACCCTGAAAGATGCGTTCAAAAGCGTAAAGGACGATTTTAAGGAAGCACGCGCCGAACGTAAAGCCGAGCGAAAAGAAAAACGTGCCGAACGAAAGGCCGCGCGAAAAAAGAAACGCGAAGAACGCAAAAAAGATAAAAACTGAAAGGGCACGCCCGGGGGCGGTTACTCCTAACCACCCCCGGGCGCAGCAAACCGTCGAAACTTACTGGTTCTTTTTGGCATCTTTGGCCGGGTACCGATTCCTCACTTTACGTACGCCCGCGTCCTTTTTCATGCGGTAGGTAGGAATATTGCTGTTGCCACTCTGCAATTTTTGCTCCCGCGTGGTTTGGGGTAACGGTTTGGTCGCCGAAGCAGCCATTGGCCTGGTGGATTTAGAGGCCGTCGTAGCCGAAGCCGTCGTTGGACTGTTTATTTTAGAACCCGTCGTAGCCGAGGCCGACGTTGTTTTCGCGGCACTCCCCTTTGGCGTTTGGGGGGTTGTTTGGCCCAGTGCTGCTGTTGCTACCAGCAATGAACCGATGAGTACTTTAATCATAACGTTGCGTTGAATAAAAGGATATAACCAGCACACTAACGGGAGCCGGTCGTCTACTAAAATCATCAGGATAACTCCAAAGAACGCGCAAAGGTTATCAGTTTTCGAGGGTACGGCTACCCAGCAAATAACGGTACCCGCCAGAACGCAAAATAGCGTCGTTGCCTCCTGCGACAGCGCTACCGCTGATACGAAAATTTCAGGATATACCCTTTCTTACCGTCGCCTTCGCTGGCAATGAAGAGGTCGCCATTAGGAGCGAAGCAGATGCCCTCGGGCTGGCGAAACTGGGTTGCATCAAGCGGTTCGGAGTAGATTATTTTAGCCTGACGGCTGGTAATGAGTAGCCGCTTGCCGGCAGAGGTGAGGATGTACCACTCGCCCGTTATGGGGTGCACCGCAATACCCGATGGCTTGTACGTTTTGGGGTCAATACCGGCCGCTTCGAATTGCTCATCATTCAGGCTCATGTCTTTATAAACAGTCCGGTTCAGCAGATCGAACGAATAAACGGCCTTATCACTCGATCCCTTTCCGTTTTTAACGGCAATCAGCAACCGCTTGGTTTTAGGGTTATAGCCAAGCCCCTCTACTTCCGTTTTTTCGGGCAAATCCGTTTTGGTGCGCCCTACTTTCGTCGACTTGGGGGCATCTAAACGGGGCGCAAACCGGAACAGATTTCCGTTGCTCTCCAGCACATACACTTCCTCATTTACGTATTCGATGCCTTCAAAATCGCCGTACCCCCCAAAGCCGAAATCCTTTATCACTTTCTTCTTCTGCGTATCGTACACGTACACCACAGCCTCCTCGTCCTGCACGCAGAGCAGCTGATTTTCCTTGAAGTACGTCAGGCCCGATACTTCTTCCAGTTCCCTTGGCAGTGGGTAACGCTCGTCGGGTTTCTGTAAGCGGTAGGGCAGCTTAAAATCAGTTTCCAGCGTACCGGCTTCGGGTCGGTCGGTCTTTTTGGCTGCGGGGCCACAACCCGTCAGCAACAGCAACATAGCCAGCAAAGGGCGGTTCATAAGACAGGGGCAGGTGATTTCATAAAAACAGTCGCTCAGCGGGTGTTGAGGGCAGCAGGCTGGCAATCGCTCAGGCCGGTATCCTCCCTAAATCAATGTTGTCTCTCTGGCATCAGCTACGGTAGTGACCCGCTCAATTTTCCCGACCAGAAAAATGTAGGAACAGGCCCCAACAAAACCCAGGGTGCCAATAAAGATCAGCGCCGGTTTAAAGTCACCGTCTTTAGCCAGGTAGCCAATTACGATGGGCACCACGATGGAAGCCAGATTGCCCATGAAATTAAAGATACCGCCCGTCAGCCCGATCAGGTGCTTTGGCGATAAAAGCGAAACGAACACCCAGGATATAAGCGCCATTCCCGAGCCGAAGAAAGCCAGCGCCATAAAGAAAATGATAAACACCGTGTCGTTGCTGTAATTAGCCCCAATGATACTTACCGACAGCAACATGCCGATGATGATTGGTGCCTTCCGGGCCATGCTCACTGACTTCCCCTGCCGAACGAGCCGGTCGGATACGAAACCGGAGAGGAGCAGCCCGGCACAGGCCGCCAGAAACGGTACAGACGCCAGGTAGCCGGACTTGATGAAGTCGAGGCCCCGGTACTGCACCAGGTAAGTAGGAAACCAGGTCAGAAAGAACCAGAGCATTGAGTTGACAGCGAACTGCCCAAGGTAAACACCCCACAGGGTACGGCTCGAAAATACCTGCCGTATGTTATGCCATTGCCACACCGAGGCCTTCGAGGTATCGCGCTCTTTCCCCCTGAATAAGCCACCGCCTTCCTCGATGTAGTTCAGTTCCGCTTCGTTCACGCCCGAATGGTCCAGTGGGTCCCGGTAAAAGAGGTACCAGACTACTCCCCATATCAATCCAATGACGCCCGTACCGACAAAAAGGCCCTGCCAGCCTGCGTAGTATTGTACCGTTACCAGCACCGGTGTCAGGAAAGCCAGCCCGATAAACTGCCCCGACACATAAAGCGCAATGGCCGACGCCCGCTCGTTGTCGGGAAACCAACTGGTAACGATTCGGTTGTTGATGGGGTAAGACGGTGCCTCGAACGTACCCGTAGCCAGTCGCAGGGCAAACAACGATGCAAAGCCCCGGACAAACCCCTGCCCTACCGTTGCCAATGACCAGGTAATCAAACAGAAAGCGTACAGGATGCGCGGCCCGAAGCGGTCGGCAATGAGCCCGCCCGGTATTTGCAGCAATGCGTAGGTCCAGCCAAAAGCCGAAAAAATATACCCCAGTTCCACCGACGACAGATTGAGGTCTTTGCTCAGCATGGTTCCGGCCACCGAAATATTACTCCGGTCCAGGTAATTGATAACGACGTTGATAAAGACCAGCGCCAGCATCCTGTATCGGACCCGGGTTGCTTTGGCAGGCGGAGTAAGTGGATTCATGTGTAGGTTTAGGGATGGTATTCGGTACCCAGTGTACTGGTGAAGCTGTTTAAACTCTTAAAAAATGGTAATGAATTGGCTTTTATCATGCTGAGAAACGAAGCATCTTAAACTTTCCTCATTAGCGAGTCAGGATGATTTAAGAGGCTTCGTTTCTCAGCATGAAAAAAAAACGCTCCTGTTGACCTGAGAGGAAAAAGTTTAAACAACTTCGGTATCAACATCCACCTGCATCCGCAAACTGAAAACCGTAAAACTATCTCGCCGTCCAGCCGCCATCGACGGTAAGTATGGAACCGATCATGAAACTACTGGCGGGACTGGCCAGAAAGATGGCGGCCCCCTGAATTTCCCGCATTTCGCCCCAGCGGCCCAGAGCGGTAGCTCCCACCACAAACTTCTTTCCCTCCTCGGTGTCGGCAATGGGCAGGTTCATTTCGGTCAGGAACGGGCCGGGGCAAATCGCGTTGACATTAATGTTGAAGGGGGCCAGCTCCAGCGCCAGGGCGCGGGTCATTTGCACAACGGCGCCCTTGCTGGATGTGTAAGGCGTTCGATTGGCCAGCCCAACCAACCCCAGCGTACTGGCCAGATTGATGATACTACCCCGTCCCGCTTTCTTCATGTACGGCGTAACGGCTCTGGCGCACAGCCAGGTACCTTTTACGTTCACGTCCATTACCTGACTAAACTCGTCGGGGGTCAGTTCGTCAATTGGGCCCCGAATGTTGATACCCGCACTGTTAATAAGTATATCAATCCGGCCGAAGGTATCCATAGCCGCTTTGGCCATTGCTTCGGTTTGTTCGGTGCTACTGATGTCAGCAGGGAAGGAAACGGCTCTGATACCAAAGTCCTGGATTAATGACTGAGCGGCCTTTTCGCCCTCTTCGGCATTGCGGTTAACCAGCATTATGTCCGCACCGGCCGAAGCCAGTCCGGCAGCCATGGCCAGCCCCAGGCCTTTGGAGCCACCCGTAATGATGGCCACTTTAGTACTTAAATCAAACTGACTAATTCCGGGAAGTTTCTCGTTTTGCATGTAACAGGTTGTATTTCAGATTTTTTAGCAGCGTCTATTTACGCTTTTCGATTTAACCGCAGAGAACGCTAAGGTAAATCCGCAAAGGTCTCAAAGAAATCCAGTCAGCCACCGGGTGCTCTTTGCGCGTCTACCTTCGTGCCCTTTGCGGTTAAGTAATTTTTTTTCTTTTCCGGCACTACGTCAACCGCAGTTTATCCCGGCTGTAGGCCAGACACTCGAGGATGTTATTTTCCTCTGCTGCCAGCTTATTTTCGGTACTCAGGGGTGTTGTTCGGGGCAGGCCGGACGGATACGTGTGCTGCCTGACCAGCCGGAGCATCTGCGCCAGTTCGACGCCGGATACGCCCGACAGGGTTGACCAGTAGTCGTTCGTCAGGCAGGGAATTTCCAGCGGGTCGCGGGTAATCATTTCCAGACTGAAGGTGACGGCGGGGTTATACTTTTTGCAGAGTTCAATCATTTTTGGCACATCAGAAACACCTTTCCCCAGCGGCACCTCCGACAGCAAAAACCCGTTGGCGTACTCTTCAACGGCCATGTCTTTCACGTGCGTACTGACTACGTAGGGGGCCAGTGTTTCCACCACGGTCATCGGTTCTTCCAACAGGGCCATACTATTGCCAAAATCGAGGGTAACCCCTATCCACTCGCTGTTCAGTTCTTTCAGCAGCCCAACCAGTTCCGGTGCCCGCCAATCCTTATGGTTCTCGACACCCAGCTTTACCTTGTGCTTACGCAGCACCGGCTCCGCCAGCTTCAGCGACGCCAGCGCGTTTTTACGAAGGTCCTGAAACGCTTCGGCGGAGTGGTAAGCCTCATAGCGTCGCCCACTCGAACAAACGGTTCGCAGCACCTGCGCTCCGGCCTCTTTGGCGTTACGGACATCCTGCTCAAACTTCGACACGTCCTCCGGTTTTTTGGGCAACCCGATGGAGCCTTCCAGGTACATGTCCAGTTGCTCCCGTCGGGTCCGCACCTTTTTGGCGAAGTCATCCGACCAGCCGTTCACCACCACCTGCACCCCACCCGCGCCAATCTGATGGCAATGTTCGAGCAGGCTGAGCGCATCCGTGAACGCAGGGTAGGCGGTGCTGTCGGCTTTCGAATTCCAGCGGAACCCGTACGAGTGTACCACGATGCCCATCCGATGGGTTGCGGCATAAGCCGGGAAAACGGGCAGACTAAGCGCCACGGCACCCACGGTCGTTTTCTGTATAAAATCTCGTCTGTCCATCAGTATAGGAGTGGTTTGGTTTAGGTAATTGGGTAATAGACTCACCTGAGCTACTTACCATCCGTTGTAGTGGCTTTGGCTTCGAGCATGTATTTGTTCAGTTCTTTGGCCGTCCAGGGAATCACCCTTCCCTGCGACGTAATCCGGGTCATACCCACGGTTCGCTTGCTCATGGGTCCGGCGTTGTTTCCCCACTCGTTGCGGATGTACGTCAGGATGGCCGTAATGGCCCCATCGTCCATGGTGGAGTGGGCCGGCATGACGGGTAGTATGTCCGGAGCATCATACACGCGTTTGCTTATTTCTATGGGGCCCTCCATACCCTGCAACACAATCAGCGCCAGGCGTTTCTCATCGCCCAGTACCCAGTCGGAGCCCACGAGGGGTGGGGCAAACCGGGCCATTCCGGCCCCGTCGGTGCCATGACAGCCGGAGCAGGTGTTCAGGTAAAGCTGCCGGCCCGACGCAAACAGTTTCTGGTCATCGTCTGACAGAAGGTTCTTTTTTACCGCATTGCCCCTGACGGCCACGTGGCCGGGCCATTCAAAAAGTGCCGCCAGGGCATCCCGGCGGGCGGGGTCAACTTTAGCCACCGAACGGGTCAGCAAACCGGGGGCCGATGCCAGTTTAATCGGTTTCATCTTGTTCATGCTGCCGCCAATGGCCAGCCCGTTCACGATGGCTTTCTGCTGCCATGCCAGAGGAGGCCTGGCGGCATCAAGTTTAGCCAGCAGGGCGGTTAACTCGGCAGGGTTCCGGTTGCGGATAACGGCGGTCGACAGCATTTCCAGGAAAATCTCTTTAGCCGGGTTTTGGGTTTGCCAGTGGGGAGCCGCCAGTAACGGCTGCAAAAAAGCAAACTCCTGCTTGTGGAGGCTACTCAGGGCGGCATCCCGAATCAGGGCCGATTCGCCGTACTGCCCCACAATACCCGCCAGCATGGGCTGGGCAACCGCTGGTTCGAGCACGCTGGCCGCCAGGGCCATCTGGAGAACCTGCTCAATGGGCGCTTTCTGCCAGCGGTCAAGCAGCCGTTGGCCCAACGTAGCCCTAACGGTTTTATCCGCTTTCGCCATTGGTTCGAGCAACCGCAGAGCCGTGGTACTGATCAGCGCACTGGGGTCGGTCAATAGCGCCAGCAGCACGTCGGGCTTATTACTTTTCAACCCATCCAGTGTCCACAAGGCGTGAAAGCGGCCCAATTCGCTGGTGCCCGTCCGGGCCAGTTCCACCAAAGCAGGCACTACGTCGCGGTCATTGCGCTCCACCAGCAATCGCTGGGCCATATCCCGATACCATCCGTCCGGATTTGCCAGCTCGGCTACCAGCTCATCTGGCCGATGCCGTGGATAATTTTTTACGGTTCCGGGCTTTCCAGTTCTCGGGAACAATGCGCCAGATACGGCCCATATGCACCGGGCTAACCAGATCACGCGACAGGGTTTGCTCCCTCAGGTAAGGCGTCATGTAGGCTTTATGCTGCACGATGCCATGATACATATCGGCCACGTACAGTGCCCCGTCAGGACCGGTTGCCAGATTAACCGGCCGAAACCGTTCGTCGGTAGAAGCCAGAAATTCGCGGCCGGGATGCGGGTCATTCGCTGATAACATCAGCCCATCTTCTACGACGCTGTTCCGCTTGATTAAGTTACCGGCGGGTTCACAAACGAAGGCATCACCCCGGTACGTAGCGGGCAGGGCGGTTCCCCGGTACACAAGCGGAGAACAGGCCGCTGTGAACTCCAACAAACGGCCTTCCTTATCCAGCGTACCGGGAATGTAGCCTCGGTTAATGGCCGGGTTGGTCCGGATGGGATAGATACGCCGGTCTACGGTCAGGCCGTGATCAATACCGGTGGTTGGTGTGTGGTTTTTATTTCGGGAGAGGTAATTGGGCGGTACCAGATCGGCATGTAGTTGCGACCAGTTGTAATTGTAAAACAGGTGGCCTTTGTCATCCTGACTAATACCCCATTGCCCCCGGAACTCGGTACTGTCCTGCACCCATTTATCCGCTGAGGTACCGGTTTTTTTTTGCTCACTACCCTGCAACCGGTAGCGGGTGCGTGATTTGGCATTATAATACCAGTTGTCAACGCTTCTCCACAGGCCATTCGGCGCGTGTTCGGGTAGTCCTTTATCGGCGTAGTGAGCATCGACCAGGGTTTTGGTATCGGCTTTCAAATCGCCATTCGTATCCTGAGTGAGCCACAGGGCACCGTTTTCAGCCACCAGCGCCCCACCCGGCACCAGCGCCAGTGCGCGGGGCATTACCAGACTGTCGAGGTAAACGGTACTGGCATCCATCTGCCCATCACCATTGGTATCGGTCAATACGGATATTCGCCCCATCCGCTTCGCTTCTTCGTTCCCGTCAATGTCCGTCATGAAGCCCCGCATCTCAACCACCCAGAGCCGTCCATCTTCATCGAACGTCAGGGTAACCGGGTCCTGAACCATCGGTTCAGCCGCTACCAATTGAATAGACAGCCCCGGCTCGAGTTGAAACGAAGCGCGTTCCTGTTCGGGCGTTCTGGCCGGCGACGGACCATCGGCGAGCGTGGTTCGGACGTTGGCTTTAAAGCTGAGCAGGCATAAAAAACCGATACCAATCAGATATAGACGATGAGCGGGCTTCACCATGAGGCATGATTAGCTAGTGTTACAGAATAAAGCAGTATTCTAAAAATCCTACTTTATCACTAGCCTGTTATCGCTTCTATCGTTCATCGCACTGGAGTTATATTTGTTGCTATCGATCGTGGAAACAGAAGAAGTGGCGAAACTGACAAATGAGCGGGGGAATCATAAAAACAAAACAGGCCGGACATTACTGCCCGGCCTGCTCATTTACAAGACTATTCGTTGGTTACTCAGTAACTTCTTCCGGCTTCTTCACCGTAATCGTCAGCGTTTCGCCTTCTCCACTGTAGTCGGCCATGATCACATCGCCGTCTTTCAGTTCCCCTTTCAGAATTTCTTCGGCAACGGGATCTTCCAGGTAACGCTGGATGGCGCGGCTCAACGGACGGGCACCGTACTGAGGATCGTAGCCTTTCTCGGCCAGGAAGTCCTTTGCTTTCTCCGTCAGTTCCACGGTATAGCCCAGGTTGGTAACCCGGCCAAGCAATTTACCCAGCATCAGGTCAATGATATGGTGAATGTCTTCGCGCAACAGCGAGTTGAACACAATCACATCGTCCAGACGGTTCAGGAACTCCGGCGAGAAGGCTTTGCGCAGGGCACTCTGAATGGTGCTCTTCATCAGCTCATCCTGACTTTCGGCGTTTTTCTTGGTAGCGAAACCGATACCGGCACCGAAATCTTTCAGGTCACGCACCCCAATGTTGGAGGTCATGATGATGATGGTGTTCCGGAAATCGACCCGGCGACCCAGGCCATCGGTCAGGATACCATCGTCGAGCACCTGCAGCAGGATGTTGAACACATCCGGGTGGGCTTTTTCGATTTCGTCCAGCAACACAACGCTGTACGGCTTCCGACGAATTTTCTCCGTCAGCTGACCGCCTTCTTCGTACCCGACATAGCCCGGAGGGGCTCCAACCAGCCGGCTAACGCTGAATTTCTCCATGTACTCCGACATATCGATCCGCACCAGCGCATCGTCTTTGTCGAACAGATAAGTTGCCAGTACCTTGGCCAGTTCGGTTTTACCAACGCCCGTGGGGCCGAGGAAAATGAATGAACCAATGGGCTTCTTAGGATCTTTCAGCCCGACGCGGGTCCGCTGAATGGCTTTCACCAGTTTGTCGATGGCCGACTGCTGACCAATTACCTTGCCTTTCAGCTCAGCACCCATATTGACCAGTTTCTTCCCTTCGTCGTTCGACACGCTCGTTACCGGAATACCCGTCATCATGGCTACTACTTCGGCTACGTTCTCTTCCGTTACCGTGTAGCGACGCTTCTTGGTATCTTCTTCCCAGAGTTGCTTGGCGCGGTCGAGCTGGTCGATCAGTCGCTTTTCCTTGTCGCGCAGCTGGGCAGCTTCTTCGTACTTCTGGCTCTTGACAACCTGGTTTTTCTCCTTCTTGATATTCTCGATCTGTTCTTCCAGCTTCAGGATATCTTCGGGAACCGTGATGTTCGAGATGTGTACGCGGGCACCCACTTCGTCCATGACGTCGATGGCTTTATCGGGCAGGAACCGGTCGGAAATGTACCGCTCCGACAGCTTCACGGCTGCTTCAATCGCTTCCCTGGTGTAATTGACGTGGTGGTGTTCCTCGTACTTATCCTTGATGTTGTTCAGAATCTCGATGGTTTCATCAATCGAAGTAGCATCTACCATTACCATCTGGAAACGACGGGCCAGAGCACCATCTTTCTCGATGTACTGGCGGTATTCATCCAGCGTTGTGGCACCGATACATTGAATGTCGCCCCGCGCCAGTGCTGGCTTGAACATGTTGGAGGCATCGAGTGAACCCGACGCGCCACCGGCACCAACGATGGTGTGCAGCTCATCGATGAACAGAATGACCTCCGGCGATTTTTCCAGCTCGTTCATGACGGCTTTCATCCGCTCTTCAAACTGACCCCGGTATTTGGTACCGGCTACCAGTGAGGCAAGGTCCAGCGTAACGACGCGTTTGCCGAACAGCACCCGCGATACTTTTTTCTGCACAATGCGCAGCGCGAGACCTTCGGCAATGGCGGTTTTACCAACGCCCGGCTCACCAATCAGAATCGGGTTGTTTTTCTTCCGGCGGCTCAGAATCTGAGCGACGCGTTCAATTTCTTTCTCACGGCCAACGATGGGATCAAGCTTGCCTACTTCAGCGAGTTTGGTCAGGTCCCGGCCAAAGTTATCCAGCACCGGAGTCCGTGATTTCTCGGCTCCTTTTGGATCTTTGCCCGAACTGGAACCGCTGCCACCAAACATGCCCCGGTCGTTGTCGTCATCGTCGGTTTCGGGGCCCATCACCGGGCGGGTTCCCGAGGATTGATATTCCAGCATTTCCTTAATGACTTCGTAGTTGATATTGAATTTATTGAGAATCTGCGTGGCGACATTGTCTTCATCGCGCAGAATCGATAATAACAGGTGCTCCGTACCGATGAGCGGGCTTTTGAAAATTTTGGCTTCCAGGTAGGTGATTTTCAGCGTTTTTTCCGACTGACGGGTCAGCGGGATATTCGCCAGATTTTTCACGTTATTGGTTGCCGTTCCTTTCGTGGCCTGTTCAATGGTCACCCGGAGTTCATCGAGTGAGATGCCGAGTTTTTTCAATAACCCGACAGCTACACCCTCACCTTCACGAATCATACCCAGCAACAGGTGCTCTGTTCCGATATAATCGTGGCCCAAGCGTAAGGCTTCTTCCCGGCTCAGCGTGATAACTTCCTTAACGCGGTTTGAGAATTTTGCTTCCATTCGTTTTAGGGTCTCCTTAGGTAAGCGTACTATACAGGCCTAACGAAGAGTTTTAAGGATTTGTTCACTCCCGAAGGCCCGCCATCAACACATCCATAGCGGACGGCCCCTGGCAAAACAACAGGTCTATAATACTAAGATTGGGTACAAAATCTTGGCCAAAGTTTTGTGAATAGACAATTGGCTGATGGAATATATACGTTTCAGGCTTATTGGCCGGATTCACTCTGGACCGGGCATCAAACACATCAATCGAGGGGGTCTTTTCGTACCATTTTGTCAGGTTTATGGGTATGCGATACCTGCATCAATTTCAGACAAATTGTCAGCAGTTCGTACGTCAAATCAACTAAAAAAAGCCAGCTCTTCTGATAAACGGGCGCAAAATCGGGCGCGTAATACTCAAAAAAGGGAGCCCGTCCGTAGGCCGCCTGTATAGGTGCGCCAGTGGTGCAGTTGCCAGCCGCGGTCAGTTACCAGCTTAAGGTCGCGGATGGGCTGGTGATGCGTACCCTGTTGAACGGGCACCGTTAGCACATCTACTTTGTTTGCTGTCCGGATGTAGCACCGATTTCTGTAACTTTGCTTCTGATAATGTTCCTGGGCTTCCAGGTGCACCCCGCCGAATTGCATCAACCCCGACATGTAATCCAAACAGGGCAAATAATGTAGTTCAATGAGTAAATTCGTTGGTGAAGGGGCTAGCGGGTACTTTTCCAATAACTAGTTGTCTATCCGTTCACAAATAAAGCAAAAATTCAATACGACCAAAGTGCTTTGGTATTTTTTTAATGCGTGGTCAATAGCCCATTCACCCCTATTGACCGGAATATGTTCGCTACATGATATTTTTTCAATTTTTATCCCGGCTACCATTTGGTGTCCTTTATGGCATTTCCGATGTGCTGTACTTTTTGATGCGCTACATCATCCGTTACCGCAGGCAGGTTATCCTGGAACAATTTACGGCTATCATTTCCCGAAAAGTCGGCACGTGCCATTCAACAAATCACGAACGGTTTCTACCACAACTTAGCCGATATTATTGTTGAGATAATCAAAATTCCGGGCCTGTCGGCCGGGGAGTTTCGCCGAACACGTTCGGATTACCAATGCCGAAGCCACTTCGGGCGAGGATACAGGCGGGGGAAACCATTATTGCCATGGGGTCGCACCAGTGCAACTGGGAGTGGTATGCCAGCAGGCTATCCTGGCACACGATATACCCATCGACAGTAGTGTACAAACCCCTGACCAATGAGTTTTTCGGAAAGTTGATGTTTCACATCCGGTCCCATCTTGGCGGCAATGTCGTGTCCATGCACATGCTTACCCCGCCATCTGGCAGCCACCGGCACACGCCCCGCCTGATTGCCCTGGGATCCGATCAGGTGCCGGATATGCCGGAACAGGCATACTGGACCGACTTTCTGCACCGCGACTCTCCTTTTTACCCTGGCTCCGAGCGACTTATCCCGAAGACGAGAAACTACCCGTTTTCTATCTGCGATCATTCCGCGCATCCGGCGGGGTTACTACGAAGCGGAAATTCAAACTCGTTGCCGAACCGCCCTATGATGATCTACCCCTCGGCAGCATCATGGAACGCTACCGGGATTTGATCGAAAACACCATCCGAGATCACCCGTCCGACTGGCTTTGGTCACACAAACGGTGGAAGCACTGGCGGGGAAAATACGCCAAAATTGTGGCCAAGCTCAACTAAAAAACAACGTCCCGAAAGCAGCTGCTTTCGGGACGTTTGATTAACCAGCCGTAAAAACGGTTTATAGTGAATCGCGCCGGGCTTTGGCAGCCTGCGTTGAATCCCGTCTGGCTTTTAGTTTATCCGCTTCCGAAACGATGGCGTTCTCGGCTTTGTCCAGCCCTTTATCAACGGCCCGGCCTACCTTCTGAGCGGTAGTATCCACCGCTGCCCCCGCTACTTTGGCTTTGCGCTTTATCCCTTTGCCCATTTCCTCGGTGGCCTCATCAATGTGTTCGCCGACGTTTTTCAACTCCGATTTTCACGCGGGCCTTACGTTCGGCTTTCACCTGCCGGCGCATTTCTTTTTTCTCCTGTTTGGTCATGGCTGCGTTCTCCTGGGCATAGGCCCCAACGGTCAGCAGCAATGTTAATGCCAATGCACTCAATATCCTGGTTTTCATAACTATTTTTCGAGTTTGTTAATCGGTTGTAGTTCTACTGCATACCGACAAGCCAACGTTGCTGATTGCTGATTACAGTATGCATGGCTTAACGCGCTGGCGGCATTTTTGTTTGTTAAAATTTCGTAATTCACTCACCATCAGATCTAATTTCTATTTTTTAGGATTGTAGCCGGGAAGCGAACATTTACGGGCACCCTTACGTTTTCTAATTGGCCAGATGTCGAAACCGGACAGTGGCTTTTTCCGTACCTTTGTTTGTGTAAAAACACCCCTGCCGCCACCTGTATGCTCGATTCACTGCTTACCCCTACCATCTCAGCCACCGCCGGTTTGCCGGACCAACCCACACGTTCTGTACACGCCCTCGCTGACGGCGTACAGTCGTCGGAAAACCAGTTACGGTTACCATTGGGGATGTTCCGATGGGCTCTGACTACCCCATCCGGGTACAGTCCATGACCACCATCGACACGATGGATACGGCTGGGTTCGGTGGAGCAGAGCATCCGGATGATTGAAGCGGGCTGCGAGTACATCCGCATTACGGCACCCAGCGTGAAGGAAGCCCAGAACCTGGAAAACATCCGTAAGGAATTACGGGCGCGGGGCTATACGACGCCCCTGGTGGCCGACATTCACTTTACGCCCAACGCGGCTGAGCTGGCGGCCCGGATTGTGGAGAAAGTCCGCATCAATCCCGGCAACTACGCCGACCGCAAACGCTTTGAGTTTATCGACTATACCGATACCGCCTATGCGGCCGAACTGGAGCGAATCCGGGCGAAGTTCCTGCCGCTGGTGCGCATCTGTAAAGAGTACGGTACCGCCATGCGCATCGGCACCAACCACGGCTCCCTCTCCGACCGGATTCTGAGCCGCTACGGCGATACACCCGTGGGCATGGTGGAGTCGGCGCTGGAGTTTCTGCGCATTTGTGAGGACGAGCAGTACTATAATATCGTACTGAGTATGAAGTCCAGCAACCCGCAGGTGATGGTGCAGGCCTACCGGCTGCTGGTGCAACGGCTGGACGAAGAAGGGCTGAAACCCTACCCCCTGCACCTGGGCGTGACCGAAGCGGGCGAAGCCGAAGATGGCCGCATCAAATCGGCGCTGGGCATTGGCACCCTGCTGGAAGACGGCATTGGCGATACCGTTCGCGTATCGCTGACGGAAGAGCCGGAACGGGAAGCCCCCGTGGCGCAGGCGCTGATTGACCGCTATACCAATCGAGCCGGCATGCGAGCCAGTCAATTCCGGCCATCACCCACTTACCCCATCAATCCCTTCCAGTACACCCGCCGGATAACCCATACGGTCGCCAATTTTGGTGGGCAGAACGTGCCGCGCGTCATTGCCGATTTCAGCCAGTCGCCGGTTACGGATGTCATGATGACCTGAAACCCATCGGGCATTTTTACCTGCCCGTGCCCGACAAGTGGCGGATGAATGACCTGGGCGCCGATTACATTTATACGGGGAAACAACCGGCGGCCTTCATGCTGCCGAATGGCCTGAAGCAGATTCTGGATTATGAAAGCTGGCAATCCGCGACCGATACCTTAACACCTTTCCACTACTGACCGCAGCGGAGTATGCAGCAGGCAGAAGCAGAGAAACGCCCCTGCACGCCCGGCTGAACTTCGTTCGGGTATCCTTGCCAGAGCTTTCGGAAAACCTGCTCAACAAACTCCGCGATGACCAGACCGCTGTGTTGCTGATCAACACTGACAATGCCCACGCCATGCCGGAACTGCGCCGGTTGTTTGTTGAACTGATCAACCGGGGCATTACCACGCCGGTTGTTGTAATGCGCAGTTATTCTGACGTGCCGGACGAAGATATCCCTCTGTATGCCGCTACCGATGTGGGTGGACTGCTGATTGATGGACTGGGTGATGGGATTATGCTGGCACAGCCCGAAGCCGCAAAGTTGAAAACGCTTAACAGTCTGGCTTTTGGCATTTTGCAGGCCGCCCGTACCCGCATCACCAAAACGGAATATATCTCATGCCCTTCCTGCGGGCGCACGCTGTTCGATCTACAGGAAACAACAGCCCTCATCCGGCAGCGTACCGACCACCTGAAAGGGGTCAAGATTGGCATTATGGGGTGTATCGTGAACGGACCGGGGGAGATGGCCGATGCCGATTATGGTTACGTAGGCATCGGGCGCGATAAAATTGCCCTGTACCGGGGGCAGCAGGTCATTAAAAAGTCAGTCCCTGCCGACCGGGCCGTCGATGAATTGATTGACCTCATCCGGGAAGATGCGCGGTGGATCGAACCCAGTTTAGTGAACGAATAATGTGATGAAGAATAAACAATGTGGGTACACGGTCTGTAATGTTTTTGCACCTGTATTTGTTACTTAATTGAGTGATTACATTATCCGTTAGACATTAGTTAGCTGTGAATAGATTCCTCGATTATCTCAAGATTGGACCGGTTTTTTCTTATTTCCTGCGCGTATTCCGGAAGCCCGATCCGAACCATCCAACCAGCGTCAATCTGCGCATGATGCACGGAATCAACCGAATTTCGATTGTTATGTTTTTAATCGCCATCATTATCTATACCGTCCGGCACTGCGTACGATGAACAGCGAATCCCTGCGCGACTATTGCCTGGCTAAACCCGGCGTTACCGAATCGTTTCCGTTTGGCGGGGATGCGCTGGTATTCAAGGTAGGGGCTGCCGGAGCGCCAGGCAAAATGTTTGCTTTGTTGTCCACAGAGAGTGTTCCAACGACCATCAACCTGAAATGCGATCCCGAACAGGCCGTTGTATTGCGGGAGGAACACTCCGCCGTAACGCCCGGTTACCACATGAACAAGACTCACTGGAATACCGTCACCCTCGACGGAAGCATACGAATGGCCGACGTTCATGCGTGGATAGACCACTCCTACGAATTGGTCAGAAAGAGTTTACCCAGGGCCGTTCAGGCCGAATTATACTAGCGTTGCGGTTGGCAGAATTGAGCCGTTTCGTTTTGGATCAGTACTTATAGAAGCAAGTATACGGGGACATGGAAATTGCGTTGTTGTGTCTGTTTTTTGGGGTTTATTTAACCATTCGGTATTACATGGTCGACCATGACACCGACGCCGACAAAGATCGGAAACGGTTCAACAGAGGCATCGACCTCTTCCAGCAATCTGCCATTACCGAAGCACACGCTTATTTCGACAATGTAGTACGGCAACACCCAAAATCAGCCATCGCCTACGCGTACCGGGGCAAATGTCAGCTCGCCCAGGCAAACTATTACTCGGCCGTTTACGACCTGACCGAAGCCCTGAATCGGGATAATACCCTGGCCGACTGTTATCTGGAGCGCGGCATCGCGTACTACCGGACCAATGAATTTCAGTCCGCCTTCCGCGAGTTCGATAAGGCCGTCTGGCACTTTCGGGACGAGCAGCCCGACGCTTACCGCTGGCGGGCGCTGGCCCGCATTGAACTCCGCCAGCTCCCCCAGGCCGAAAACGACCTCCGCCGGGCCATTGCCCTCGGCGATGAGAACTCCTTCCACCTCCTGCTACAGCCGCCCTTTACCCGCCCCGTGTTTCAGCGATAAAACCCAAATCAGCGTCTACCATCCGTTAAAAGACGATTTGGCTTCGGGCTACGCGTTCTAATCGAATCCGCTTCATTCCGCGCTTTCAGTTCCAGTATGGTTTCGCCAGATCGGGATAACCGGCGGCAACGGGTGCAGGATAGGTCGGGATGGGTGGTGCCAGTCCATTTTAATTACCGGCGTGCTATTCTTCCGCTGTTGCCAACCGGCATTTAGGTGGCTGGCAACAGCTTCTTCGGCCTCCGGCCAGACCACTGCTGTTGACGTAGGTGGGCTAAAGATTCATCAGCCATGAAAAACCATATCACAGACTGGCCCTGTTTCGGGAGCCAGAAATGCCTTTTCGATAAGCCGCTCTGGAGGCCCCCGTAGATTATGTGAAACGGATCCGAGATGAGTGGAATGAACCACTTCGCTGTCAGCCATATACTGCTGTCGGTACCGTTTCAAAACCTTACATCGTCAGTGTTGCATGCCACTTTTTTTCCCTTTCCCTAATTGGTCCAGAGCCGCGCGGAATCCCCTGGCCAACGCTACCGCAGGACCACGACCGTAGTAGTGAAGAAAGACAGTACGAGGCTGTTCTCCCAGCATATGGTGGTGTAGCGCCACTACCTCCAGCTTATGGTTGCGTAAGGCTTTAACTACCTCATTGACTTCTTCTTCCAGCATGGCCATGTCGCCCGCTATGTGAGCAGCATCCTGCTTGCCGGCAAAGGAAGCCCACGAGTTTAATCCGATGGCCGCCGTCATTTCTGCTCCCATCGCTATAATCTGCACATCGTCGCGTCCAACGGTATATTTATAAGTCGGACCATTAACAACTCCCTTATGCTGAACAAGTTCATCGAGAGCGGGTATATCGAACAGTTCTTTGCCTGTTACCGACCCCGTTACCGGCGTTGCATTATTGCCGTTCTGGGCTGGTGTGCCGGCGGGCGTAGCTGCCGTGGGTTGGTTAGCTGGAAACAACTTCGTATGGCGGATAGCCCGGGCGTATTTCCCAGCCAGGTCAGCGGCATCGCCCATACCGTGCAAGTGCATATAAAAGATACGCGGTTGCTCATAGAAGAAGTGGTTATGAATAGCCCCTACCTCCAGTCCGGCTGCGTGGGTAGCGTCGATTAGTGGATTCACTTCGGATTCGAGCAGCACGGTATCGCTCATCATCACCGTTTGCCTGCCATCAAGTGTCTTCTTGAAGGCCACCCACCCTCCGAAGCCGAAGGAAATGGGCACCGGATCTCCCTTTACGGTTACGTTAAGATCATTTCGAGGTAGCGGTATCGAATAGGTAGCCTGAGCCTCATTGTACGTCCCTTTTTTGCCAAGTACCCTAGCAATAGCATCTTGCTCCTGACTTGACAAAGGTGGTGTTTTGTAAGCGGCCCCGGTTGGGATTATCGGCGAACCACAAAGGGGAATAGTCCCCGCTACGGCTGCTGTTTGCAGAAAGTTTCGACGTTTCATTGTATCGTAAAAAGATGGAATTAGTCTGATATAACCCTGATTTACGGGCGTTGTTCCGGGCTCGTTAAATCACCTTGACAGCAATACGCCTGCATACTTGACTGCCTGTTGTGTCACCAAACGTTATATTGAGGGAGGGTGTTATACCTTCTGGTCCGTAGACCCGCAGGAAAGATGCAATTTATTATTTTATTTCATCGACAACCGTTCTCTAACAGGTGAGTCTCATTAGTCACCCAGTATCAGTTATTTAACCAGGCTGAGACACTTTCTGTGTATCCTTCTTTAATTGGTTGCGGATTCTTTCCTGTGCCCTTCAATTAGCCTCAAAAGAGTTTACAATATCCCAAATTGACCAATAACTATCCCGAATCGACAGCATTACCTGGTTAGTTTTGGTCGAATTTGGGTGACTTAGAAATATCGTATCAATTCACCAGTGGTATCGAGCCACTTCCTTTATAGGGTCTATTTTCAATTACATTTTTCAGCATCAGGCTGAATTACAACCAGGGGTCAAAGCAATCATTATCTACCCAATGAATGCGCAGTTTAACGAGCTGGAGGGCTATGCTGCTTATTATACACAGCAAACCGGTCAGGAAAAAGAAGCTACCCGTCGGAAGATGCAGGAGAGTCCGCCGGATATTTTACTGACCAACTACATGATGCTGGAGCTGTTGCTAACTCGCAACAACGATGGCGAACCCGGATTGCGGCAATCGATCTATGATAACCTACGCTTTCTAGCCTGCGACGAACTACATACCTTCCGGGGGCGTCAAGGAGCTGACGCTGCCTTACTGACCCGTCGACTTATTAGCCGGGCTAAACACCCAGTAATCGGCACCTGGGCAACTATGGTATCGGGTGGTACGTTTGCTGAACAGAAACAAAGGATAGCTGAGGTAGCGACGAATCATTAGAATACTCAATTGGCAACCATGTATTCATCTACCGCTGAAGAGCTGAAGAGAGGAATTGACGCAGGTTTATCCACCAACGATATACCCTTAATTCAAGTTGCGAGATAGTTAGTCTTCCAAACATGTATTGATCGTGAAGGACAGCAAGAACAAAAATAATTTCAGCCAGAAACCTTGGGCGGTTACCGCATGAATCTTGCGCGGTAATAAGTTAGTGATTTGGCTGAAAACATTCCCAACGGGCTTGCGAAAGGTCTTCTTGAGAAATATGTCTCAAGCCGGGTCAGGCCGTGACGAATTCTTCTTGCGGTGAATCCTGAGATAGATTTGGTCGCATTCAGCGTAGAGGTCTTCCTGTTCGTAATCAGTACAGCCACTGTTGCCATATAATTCGCTACCCGTTAGGAGAACGATTTGCATGGCTTGTAAAACGGTACTGTCATGAATGCTCCCTGCGGTAATAAAATGGTCAACCGGTTGGTCAGTAGCGGTGGTGATAAGCTGTATTTTAAAGCCGTTAGGCTCAGTCTGCCCGAAGTTGTCCGTTTCCAAAACCGAACGGACAACTTCGGGCAGACTGAGGTACTAATGCAACGGCACACGCTTACTGCATCCGGACGAGTTTAACCGTCATTTGCTGCGTAGGCGTACTTACTCTCAAGAAGTATAGCCCTGCCGGTTCATTCGCTATATTAAGTTGCTGGCGCTCTACCAGCCCGGCCCGGCCAACGGATTGACTGCTTATCTCCCGGCCGTTTCCGTTCATTAGCTGCAACTGAAGAGGCTGACCCTCTGCTCCGCTGACCTCGATGCTAACGGTTGCCCCCTGCTGCGGGTTACCCAGCACTGTTACGTGCAGGGCCGTAACAGGTTCGGCTCCCCGACGGGCACTGGCACTGCCGCAGGCATTCAGCCAGTTGTAGGCAAAACTGCTGCTGACCCCACCCTGCACCGCCCGCAGGGTGATGACCGGGTTGTCGGTGTACAAGCTCAGGCTGTAGGGACCGGGATTGGTGGTAGAGGCCAGTTCGTTGGCCACCGAGAAGCTCACCGGACTGCCATCCAGACCCCCGTACTGGGGGGTGAACTGCACGCTGAAACGGTTGGCAGCAATGGGCGTACAACCGATGGTACTGACACTGCTGATGCTGAACGGGCCCGAAGGGGGCGGGGTGCTGCCGGCCGGACTCACCGTAATGGTGACGCTGGTAGCGGTGCTCAGACTACCCGGATCAGTGGCTATCACCGTCAGGCTCGACACGCCCGACACCGAGGGCGTACCCGAAATGGTGGCCGGAGCCACAAAGCTCATCCCCGCAGGTAGTCCGCTGACACGCAGCGTCAGCCCATTGGGCGTTTCGGCATCGGTAAACACACTGGCCAGCGAGAGCGTGTAGCCCACGCCCACCGTGGCCGACTGGGGCGGGATGGGGTTGGCCACGGTGGGGGCCGTGTTGCCCGTCGAACTGGTGCAGGCGCTCAACCAGTTGTAGACAAAACTGCTGCTGATGCCGCTCTGCACCGCCCGCAGGGTGATGACCGGATTGTCGGTGTACAAGCTCAGGCCGTAGGGACCGGGATTGGTGGTAGAGGCCAGTTCGTTGGCCACCGAGAAGCTCACCGGACTGCCATCCAGACCCCCGTACTGGGGGGTGAACTGCACGCTGAAGCGGTTGGCAGCGATGGGTGTACAACCGATGGTACTGACACTGCTGATGCTGAACAGGCCCGAAGGGGGCGGGGTGCTGCCGGCCGGACTCACCGTAATGGTGACGCTGGTAGCGGTGCTCAGACTGCCTGGATCAGTGGCTATCACCGTCAGGCTCGATACGCCCGACACCGAGGGCGTACCCGAAATGGTGGCCGGAGCCACAAAGCTCAGCCCCGCGGGTAGTCCACTGACACGCAGCGTCAGCCCATTGGGCGTTTCGGCATCGGTAAACACACTGGCCAGCGAGAGCGTGTAGCCCACGCCCACCGTGGCCGACTGGGGCGGGATGGGGTTGGCCACGGTGGGGGCCGTGTTGCCCGTCGAACTGGTGCAGGCACTCAACCAGTTGTAGGCAAAACTGCTGCTGACCCCACCCTGCACCGCCCGCAGGGTGATGACCGGATTGTCGGTGTACAAGCTCAGGCTGTAGGGACCGGGATTGGTGGTAGAGGCCAGTTCGTTGGCCACCGAGAAGCTCACCGGACTGCCATCCAGACCCCCGTACTGCGGGGTGAACTGCACGCTGAAGCGGTTGGCAGCAATGGGCGTACAGCTGATGGTACTGACGGCAGTAATTGCGAAAGGAGCATTGTCGATGGGGGTAGTCGTCGTGCTCACCACCGCACTGGCAGTAGCTGAACAACCGTTGGTGTTCGTGACTGTAACGGAATAAGGCCCGGCCATTGTCGTGCTGATGGCCGATGTAGATTGACCCGTTGACCAGCTAAAGCCGAGGGGCGATGTGCCGCCTGCAACCTGTGCGGTCAGGGTGGTAGTCTGCCCCTGCGTTATAGTCAGCGATGGGTTAGCCGTGATATTGACCATTGGCAGGGCGTTGTCCTGACTGATGGTGATGCTGGTGGTACTGGCACAGCCCGATGCCGCGCTGTTCACCGTCACCGAGTACACCCCGGCCACATTCACCACCGCCGTGTTGCCGCTCTGGCTTATCAGTCCCGGACCACTGAAGCTATAGGCATCACCCCCACCCGCTGTCAGGGTCAGGCTGGACTGAGAGCAGGTCAGCGTCGTGGATGGACTGGCCGACAGGGTCGCCGTTGGCGGGTTGCCCACTGTCAGGCTGAAGGCGGTAGAGGTCAGACTATTGAAACCCGTGATTACCACCGAGTAACTACCTGCGTCGGCCAGTGTAACGTTGGGGAGCGTCAGCGTAGCCGTGGTAGCCGAGGCAACGCCCGTAAGTACCTGCCCGTCTTTGTACCACTGGTAGCCCTCCACAGTCCCACTTACCGATACCGAAACCGTTACATCGGCACCCAAACACACCGCCGAACTACTGGCGGGCTGCTGGATAATGGCCAGTGCTGTTCCCTGAAATTCATACGCGCCCATGTCCACACCCGCTCCCTGAGGACGGGTGATACCGAGGATATCCTGCTCGGCAAACTGTCCGGCGATGTTGCTGCCCATGTTGATGGCCGGGCTACTGGCCTGTAGCTGAAAATCCCCGCTGGCGGCATCCACAAAAAGCGGGTCCTGCCCTACCAGATTCTGGTTACCCGTGAAATAGCCGTTGCTGCTACCCCCAAACGTCAGGTTGTTATTGTGCTGAACATCCTGACTGCTCGAAACAGAAGTGGGCAGTTCGCCTGATTTTCCGTAAAAAATATTGTTAAAAATGCGCGCGCCGATGGAGCCCTGCATGATGAATTCATTGTCGATGCCGATGCCAAACGGCCCATCGCTCTGCCCGTTCTGGTAGGTGGTGTTGTTGATCACCAGGGTATTATCGGAATAATTGACGTTGATACCCCGGCCGCCATTGAGGTAGCACAGGTTATTTTCGATCAGGATTTTACCGGTGTAATCGCCGAGGGGGTTTTTGATCTGCGCCGGGTTACTGGGGTTTGTGCCCCGGTTGTTGTCGAGGATGATGCCGTTGCCGTCGAAGAACCGGCAGTTGGTACCCGTACCGCCGATGTTCCAGGCAATTAACAGCTTATTCCCATAACTACGGTTTTTACGGATAATGATGCGCGGGGCGGTCGTGCTGTTGTCGAAGTTCCAGGCGTTGATGATGTTGATACCGCTGGTGCCGTACACGGTGTACCACGAGTTGTTGTATACCACGTTGTTCTCGATGGTCACGTAGTCGCACTCGCTCCCGCCAATCCCCTGGCCCGCGCAGTCATGAACCGTGTTGTTGGCGATAACGATGTGGTGCGGACGAAGATTTTCGCCCTGACCGCCATTGACTGACATGCCATTGCCGTTGAAGCGGGCTATTGGCGTGGCCGTGGGGTTGGGGCCTTCGCAGGCACCGGGTTGCTGCTGGGCCTGCTCCAGGGTTATGTTGGCGTTGTTTCCTACGACCTCAAACCCCTGAATGCGAACATACGCAGCCGCCGGCAGAATCCGAAAGCCGTCGAAGTTGTTGTTACCCAGCGCGACTACCGGTTTGTCGGACCTGTAGGGCATAAACACAATGGGCTGGTTCGGCAGTCCGGTGCGCTGGATACCCACCACTACCTGGCTGGTGCTGGCATAGCTTCCTGCCATCACGAAAACGGTATCACCCGGCGCTACCCGGTCGGCGGCTTTCTGGATGGTGTTGAACGGCAGGGCTTCCGTACCGGCGGTGTTGCCCGATGAAGCAACTGCATTGACGTACCAGTTTCGGGTGCTTGTGTAGGTAGGAGCATATACCGAAACGCTGTTGTAGCCGGCGCCCCCCTGCCCCGCACTAACCGACGCCGAGTTGGTAACTACCGCCCGGAACTGGCGGCTCTGGCTGGTTCCCGGCACGGCCGGGAGCGTGTAGGTCAGGGAATACGGGGGCGAAATAGCCTCCCCTATCTTACTGAACGCACCGAACGATACCGACGAATAAAACTCAACCTTCGTAATGGTCGTCCCCGCCGGTGTGGTGGCATTGGCCCTGATGGTCATTGTTGTGCCGGCAATGTACGACGAGTTGAACTGAGGGAAAGCCATATTGACCGATGGTGGTGCAACAAAGGTCACCGTTACCTGGGCAGTTGCTGTACAGCCGTTGGGGGCCGTACCCGTTACCGAATACGTATTGGCCGTGGTTACCGTGATGGCGGTGGTGCTGGCTCCATTGCTCCAGCGGTAGGTGCTGGCTCCCGATGCCGTCAGGGTTACACTAGTACCCGTAGCTACCGTCAGGCCGGGGTTAGCCGTAATGCTGACGGAAGGCGGAGTCTGGTCGAGATCAATGGTGGCAGTGGCTACGGCCGTACTGCCGTTTGTTCCCGAAACCACCACCGAATACGTACCACCCTGGGTAACTACCGCCTGGTTGGTGGTACCGATCTGGGCGGCCCCGGCCGAGAAAGTGTAGGAGTTGCCTCCCCCGGCCGTGAGCGTTACGCTGGGATTGGCGCAGGTGAGCGTGGCCGAACTGGGCGTAAGGGTAGCTACGGGGGCGCTTTGATCAACCGTTACGGTAGCACTGGCCGAGGCCGTACACCCCTGGGGTGAGGTGGCCGTAACGGAATACTGCACCCGCTGCACTCACGACCAGCGTGGTATTGGTTGAATTGTCGGACCAGCGCAGATCAGCCACCGATGCGGTGGCGGTCAGGGTCAGGCTGGGATTGGCCGCTGTCAATACCCCGTTCTGGGGACTGATGCTGACGGTAGGCGCGGCATTCACGGTCAGGCTAAAAGCCGTAGAGGTTACGCTGTTGAACCCCGTAGCCACGACCGAGTAGCTGCCCGCGTCGGCGGTGGTTACGTCTGGAAGTATCAGCGTGGCCGTAGTAGCCGACGCCACACCCGTCAGGGCTGCCCCATCTTTGTACCACTGGTAACGCTCTACGGAGCCACTAACCGTTACCGACGCCGTTACCGATGCCCCAACGCAAACCGACGAGCCACTGGCCGGTTGTTGGGTAATGGCAATCGGTGTGCCCTGGCGTTCGTACGCCCCCATATCCATGCCCGCTCCCTGGGGCCGACTGACGGCCAGGATATCGGTAGCGGAGAATTGTCCGGGTGAGTTGCTGCCGGCGTTGAGGGCCGGGCTGCTGGCCTGTAGCTGAAAATCCCCGCTGGCGGGATCCACAAAAAGCGGATCCTGCCCCGTGATGTTCTGACCACCCGTAAAGTACGACGTACCCGTTCCTCCGAAGGTCAGGTTATTGTTCTGACTAATGTTCGTGTTACCGGCATTGATGTCAATGGTCTTTTCGCCGTCTCGTCCGTAGAAAATATTGTTGTAGATGTTGAGCGCACTAGACCCCAGCGCAATGAATTCACTCTGAATATCGTCTGTTACTTCACCGGTAGATGGGCTGTTCACCGTATTGGTAGCGCCGTTCTGATACGTGGTGTTATTCAGGATGGTGACGTTGTCGGTGTAATTGACATTGATACCCCGGCCACCGTTCTGGTACGACAGGTTATTTTCGATCAGAAACCGGCCGGTGTACGCACCCAGTGGGTTTTTGTTGGTAGCTCCGTTGTTATTGTCCAGAATGATACCGTTGCCGTCGAAAGTTTTGCAGGTATTGGTTGTTCCGTTCTTCCAGCGCACATATAGCCGATTGCCGTAGGTTTTGTTGTTCCGGATAATCATGGTCGGTGCCTCACCCGGATGGCTGTCGAAGTTCCAGCTGTTGAACATATTGAGTCCGCTGGTACCGTACACGGTGAACCATGAGTTGTTGAAAGACGTGTTGTTCTCGATGGTCACGTAATCACATTGAATTGCCCCGATTCCGGCCCCGGCACAATCGTGTACCACATTGTTGCTGACAACGATGTGGTGGCAGTGGAGGCTGCCGGCATTTCGCCCATCAATGGAAATCCCGTTCGTGTTATAAATATTAGGGGGCGTGCCGCTCGGATTCGCGCAGCTACCGGCCTGTGTGTAGGCTTTGGGAAGGGTAATACTTAAAGGCTCGTTTTGATTGCTGCCAATGACCTCAAAACCCTGAATGCGGGCGTAGGCCACGTTGGGCGTCACCACAATAGCGTTCGGACCGTTGGCTCTAATAACGGGCCGATCATCCTGGTAATTTTTGAGCGTGACCCAGTTGGTTGGCGTGCCGGTTCGCCGGAAGCTAACCACGTTATTGTTATTGACCGTATAGGTCCCAGCCATCACGTTCACCACATCGCCGGGTTTAGCCAGTTGCATGGCTGCCTGAATGGTACTCCAGGGACTGGCCGGACTGGTTCCGTTATTGGCGGGTGTTGTACTGCCCAGCGAAGCGGACACGTAATAATTGATGTTGCTGCTGATCGTGGGTTCGTACACATCAATCGGCACCGACGAGGATACCGCCGTAACGCCGTTGGCATACGTCACCCGCGTGCGTAACTCGTTGTAGGAAGGTTGCCCCAACGGTACCGACCAGGTAAAACTATAGGGAGAGGTCAGGTCTTCGCCCAGCACGGTGGTGGTGGATGCAGGCGATGCGGCCGCCGAGCTGAGGAGAAACTCAACCTTACTAACCGTGGTGCCCGTCACCGTAGTTGGCCGTGGCGATAATGGGCACGTCGGTGCCGGCAATGTAGGAAGACCGGAATCCGGGAAAGGAAATGTTGGTTCCCTGCGCCAGTACCAGGCCCGGCAGTAGCAGCAATAAACCAAGTAACCCCATCAGCCAGCGCATCGGTGTATGGATGGAGCGCTTCACTCGATCCGTCAGTTCACTTTGTCGATTCGTAGTTGTTTGCATCAGTAAATAGATTTGGGAAAGGAATTAATGGAAGAAATCCGGGCGGTGTCGTCTGATAGTACCTGGCCCGGCACTCATTTATCAGGATTCATGTTCAGCGACAGCTACCCGTTCGTAGCTGTAATCCTGCTCGTCGTAATACTCATTCGATACCACCAGCACGATGGCCGAGTGCCGAAAATGCTCCATTACGTGCCAGTCGCCGGGTTCCAGCACCAGGCATTCGACCGGGTCGGCGAGGGTGTAGCGGGTGGTTGATTCATGGGTTTCGACAACCACATCGACCTGCCCCTGCAAACAGATCAGCGCCTGCCAGGCCCGGTGGTGCCGGTGCCCGCCCCGGCTAAACCCGTCGGCATTGGTGATGTAAAAGATACGCTTGGGCAGACCCGGAAGCACCCGCTCAAAAACCGTCAGGTTGCCCCGTTCGGAAGAATGCCGGGGGAGAGAAATACACTGAGCCATTTTTTTAGGAATGAAAGAAAGTGCTTCCCAAAAATTCGGGAAGCATTTGCCAAACCAACCTATGAATGTGAATGAGCCCTGCTGGATGATCAGCAGGGCGGGACGTGCGGATTAATTACGGAACGGTAATCGTAGTGGTTTTGGTGGTAGCCTCCGCACTACCCGTGATGCCCGTTGCCGTGAGGGTGACCGTGTACGTTCCCGCCTTTGGATACGTATACACGGGGGCGGCATCCGTCACCGTGGCCGACCCGTCGCCGAAGTTCCAGACGTAACTAACCGCGTTCAGCGAGGTGTTGGTGAACGCAATTTTGCGGGGGGTAGCCGCGTCGGGCTTCGATGTAAAGTTGGGGGAAGGTCGAAGAATGGTGGGATCGAAGGAAATGAGGGTTGTTTTCAGGCGGGGGTTCACCACCGACTGGGGGCTGTCGATGCTGACGCCGATGGCCTGCTTCTGGGTACTGGCCAGCAAATAAGGCAGGTCGATGGCCAGTTCGAACGGGGCCGATGTCTCGCCCGCGGCCAGGGCCACCGAGCCGGGCAGGGTAATCTTATCGGTGGGCAGCAGAGTCGTTCCCGTCAGGGCACTGCTGCTGATGAGCCTGCTGATGGTGTCGGCATTGGCGGCAATGTTTACCGAAACCGCTCCGTCGGCCGATACCCCACCCCGGATGACACCGAGTGGGATGATGATTTTGCGATTGGCCTGATCGATGGTGAAGCGGAATGTGCCCGTTGTCGGGATGCTGGTGATGGCGTACAAACCGTTGCGGGCCGTGGGCATGTACAGCACCTGCTGCGGATAATCGGCCGAGGCTATCTCCTCGTAGGAGCACCCACCCAGTAGCAGGGACAGACCCAGACAGCCCAGGATAAAGCGACGTGGTATAGAAAAAAGACTCATGCGTTTTTGCGTTAGGTTGGATTAAAACCAGTTGTCGTTACCAGAGTGGATTTTGGATAAGCCCTTTGGCGACGTTCAGTTCGCCCTGCGGAATGGGATACAGGTACATTTTAGGCTCGAAAACGCGGTTCTCGACCACCACGGGCATATAGCTGAAGGTGCCGTCGGCCCGGCGGATAATGTCGACACCCCGGAGCGGAGCACCCAGCGTCTGCGGTCCCTGCATCCACCGGCGCACATCCCAGCCCCGGTGATCTTCAAAAGCCAGCTCTACCCGGCGCTCGTTGCGAATCCGCTCCCGCATCTCGGCCTGCGACAGGCCCGCCGGCAACGCAGGCAGCGCTACCCCGGCGCGGGTCCGCACCCGGTCGACGAAGGTTTTGATGTCGGCCTGACCGGGTGAGGCTTCGTTGAGGGCTTCGGCGTAGTTGAGGTGAATTTCGGCCAGCCGGAACAAATTCCACGAGTACACGCTGGTGTTGTTGAGCAGCAGGTTCAGGTTTTCGTTCACGTATTTCTTGAGGTAGTAGCCCGTTTTGGTGGCGTTGACCACCCCTTCTCCGTCGCGCCCACCCGTCCAGGCTTCCACCGGCCGACCTTTGTAGGGGGTGTTGTTCAGGATGATGTTCAGGCCCAGCCGGGGGTCGCGGTTGGCGTAGGGGTTGGCCGCGTGAACGGGGTTGTTCCAGTCGAACTTGGTGCCGTTGCTCATCTCGTAGGCATCGACCAGGTTCTGCGAGGGCGTGGTGCCGCTGTTGCCCAGGTCGTAGCCAATGGGGTAGTTGGTCCGCTCAAACTCGTTGCTGGCACTGTTGCGCCGGGAAAAAATAATCTCGGGCAGGGTGTAGCTGTTGGTAATGAACAGGTTGCGGTAGTTGCTGTGCAGGGTATAACCCGTGCCGCTGAGGTCGATAACGGCTTTGGCTGCGTCGGCGGCTGCTTTCCAGCGGGCCTGCCGGTCGCCCGCCCCCATCGATATCAGTTCGGGGTTGGCGTAGCCGCCCGCCCAGGTAGTGGTGTTAAAGAGGTCACTGGCTGCGTAGAGCAGCATCCGGCTTTTGAGGGCCAGCGCTGCCCCCCGCGTGGCCCGGCCCAGCTCCGTAGCCGGATAGGTCAGGGGCAGGTTGCGGGCTGCTGAGTCGCACTCGGCCGTGATGTACTGCACGCACTCGGCCAGGGGGTTACGCTTCACAGTACTGAAATCATCGTCGACGCCGTAGATCTGGTTGATGAGCGGCACCCCGCCGTAGCGTTTTACCAGTTCAAAATAAAAGTAGGCACGCAGGAAGCGGGCTTCGTATTTCCAGCGTTTGATTTCCGCCAGCCGGTTCTGGTAGGTCGTCTGCGCCGACGGGGCCGGGTCGAGCCGGAAACGGTCCAGGTTGACGCTGTCCGTCGACACCAGAAACTGGTTGGCCTTGCGGATGCCCCGGTAGTAGTTGGCCCACAGGTTTTCGGGATTGTCGACGGCGTTCCAGGCGCCGTTGTTAAACTTCTGCACGTCGGAGGTTTCCAGCGTATGCTCGGCATCGTCGGTAGCGGAGGCCGTCATGGCCCCGTCGATCTGCAGATACCCCGCCGGAATATCCGTGTACAGGGAGTTGAGCCGGTTCAGCGTGAAATCGTAGGACGTGATGAGTTGCCGCTCGGTGATGTCGGTAATGAGTTCGCGGTCCAGGTTTTCACAACCACTCAGCCAGACCAGCACGGCAACGAAAAAAACAGGGATGATGCGTTTCATGGGAAAAATCATGCGTAAGGCGGTTTAAAACTGGACTCGGATACCGGCACTGACGGTGCGCAGGGGTGGATAGCCACTGCCTACTTCGGGGTCGACGTACCCCTGTCAGGGAATCGAACGAGAGCAGGTTGGTGCCATTCAGGAATACCCGGGCGGTATTGAGCTGGATACGCTCGGCAAACGAAGCCGGCAGGGTATAGCCCAGCTCCAGGCTGCGCAGCTTGGCAAAACTGCCGTTGCGCTGCCAGAAGGTTGAGTACTGAAAATTGTTCAGGTTGTTAGCCGCCGACAGCCGGGGATACGTAGCGGTTTCGGCCGTGGCGGGTGTCCAGCGGTCGAGGGCAATGGGGGCCACCTGTCCGTTGTTCTGAAAGGCCTGGAAGAGGGGACCACCAAAGTACGACGTGCGGCCCGTTACGCCCTGCAGCAGAAACGTCAGGTCGAAGCCCCGGTACTGGAACGTGGGGTGCAGGCTAAGGGTAAGGGTCGGCACCGACGTGATTGCCGATGGGTCGGGTGTCGTTCTGATCAATTACCCCGTCGCCGTTCTGGTCCTTGTACTTCACGTCGCCGGGTTGTACGGGGGCAAAAATCTGCCGGGGACTGGCGGCAATGTCGGCCTGATCCCGGAAAAGGCCCAGGGATTCCAGCCCGAACGGCTGACCGATGGGCTGGCCCGTGGTGTACTGGTAGTCGAACAGGCGGATGGCTTCGGCGTTGTAGTCGATCCGGTTGCGGGCGTACCAGCCACTGGCTTCTACTACGTACTGAAACTCGCGGGTCGATTTGCCGTTGGTCGACAGGTTGCCGTAGCGAACAGTAGCTTCAAACCCCCGGTTGGTGGCCGTACCCTGGTTCAGCAGCGGCAGGGCGACACCGGTAAACTGCGGCACGGTCCGGTTGGGCGATACCAGAATATCGTACCGCTTGTTCTGAAACACGTCCAGCGATACATCCAGCCGGTTGGCCAGGGTCATTTCCAAGCCAAAATTGGCCGTCTTCTGGCTTTCCCAGCTCAGGTCGGTGTTGGCGGCTGCTCCTTCGGCCAGACCAAACACCTGCGTGTTGCCAGTGCCCAGGTAGTAGGCCGCCGTGTAGGGAAACCGCTGCTCGAACATAAAGCGGTTGCCGCCGATGAGGTCGTTGCCCGACAAGCCGTACGACGCGCGCAGCTTCAGGTACGTCAGGGTCGTATTGTCTTTCAGGAATTTCTCGTTAGAGGCTACCCAGCCCACCGACACCGCCGGAAAGAATCCGTACCGCTTTTCTTTCGGGAAATTCTCCGAGCCCATGTAGCCAAACGACAGCTCGGCGAGGTAGGTGCTGGCGTTGGCGTAAGTCAGCCGACCGCCCACGCCCACGTGTTTGAAAGGCAGACTCGATACGGCGGTCGTGGTATTGTCGATGTTGGTGTAGCTATCCGTATTATACATCAGCATGGCCGACACCGCGTGTTTGCCGAAGGTGCGGTCGTAGTTCAGGAAGCCCTGAAAAATGACGTTGCGCCATTGGTCGGAGTCGTTTTCGTTGCCCACGAGCGAGGTTCGTTGCCCAAAGCGGCTGTACAGCGTGTCGCCGGCCGGGTTAAGAGTTGCCAGCACCCGCTCGTACTGCTTGGTTTTGTTGGAGTAGCTTCGGAAATAGTTGTTGAACGACACCGCTCCCGACAGGCTCAAACCGGGCAGAATGCCGTCGAGCTGCTCGGTGAGTTTCAGCGTCGTTTGCAGCGTGCGGCCGTTGGAGGTGTACGAGCCCGTTTGCAGCAGGTTGGCCAGTGGATTGGTTAGAGCACCCGTGCCACCAAAAGTGCCGTTGGCATTGTACACCGGAAACGAATTGGGCGGCAGCGTAGCCAGCGACCCAAACAGACCAGCGGTTGTTGTACCGGCCGGGTTGGCCTTGTCCTCCACCGATCCGCCCAGCGTCAGCGATGCCGACAGCCGTTTGGTGAGGTTCATGTCGACGTTGGACCGGAAATTGAATCGGCTGTAGCGCGAGTTGATGCTTTCTTCCGTCCATGTCGCCCACGTTGCGGTAGAGGCCGTTGCTGCGCAGGGCGTTGAGCATCACAAAGTACCGGACGTTGGTGCTGCCCCCCCGGAAGTTAAGGTTGTAATTGGAAATGGGCGCGGTCTTTTTGAGTACCTCGTCGTACCAGTTCACGTCGGGACGGAAGTAGGGATCGCTGCCCGTGCGGTAGGCTTCCAGGTCGGCATCGGTATAGCGCGGAGGTTTGCCATCGTTCTGCAGGCCCTCGTTGTAGAGCCGGGCGTAATCGTAGGAACCCAGAAACTGCGGCAGATGAGTGGCCGAATGAAAGCCCTGCTGCGTACTGAGGTTCACGACCAGCGGACTGTCACTGCCCCGTTTGGTAGTGACCAGCAGCACGCCATTGGCGCCCCGGAGTCCGTAGATGGCCGTTGCCGACGCATCTTTCAGGAGCGTGATCGTCTCAATTTCGTCGGGAACCAGCTGCTCGTAGGCACTCTCGAACCCATCGACCAGTACCAGCAGGTTACGGCCCGGCCCGAAGGTGCTGATGCCCCGGCCCAGCAGCGAGGGCGAATCGTTGCCGGGTTCTCCGCTGCCCTGCAGCACGGTCAGGCCCGGCAGGCGACCAAACAGGGTGTTGGCCAGGTTACGTGGTAAAGTTTTTCTGCAGGTCAGTGCCCGACACGACCGACTAGTGCGCCGGTAATTTTCCAGGCGGGCTGCTGGCCGTAGGCAATGGGCCGGACCACGTTCCGGTTCAGGTACGCGGGCTGGTTGGGGACTACGACGTTGTAAGCAGCGAGTCCTGGCTTGTTTGCTGGCCCCGGCCGGGCTGCGCCAGACCCGTACAAAAGCCCAGCAGCAAAGCCAGCTGTTATGTAGTGATTGATATTCATACGCTTAAACACGAAGGATTAGTAACCGGGGTTCTGAACGAGGTAGCCTTTGAATACTTCGTTGTTGGGGAAGGGGTGCAGGTACATCTGGGGCAGAAACGTGCGGGTTTCGAACACGTAGGGCTCGTACCGGAAATCGGTGCTGCCGGTGATGCGGAAGATGCGCAGCCCGAAGAATGAACCCTGCATCACGCCGTCGACTTCAGCCGTTTTCCAGCGCCGGATGTCGTAGAGCCGGTGGTCTTCAAAGGCCAGTTCAATGTCGCGCTCGTTGCGCACCCGCTCCCGGAACTGCTCTTTGGTCAGTCCCGCCGGTAGTTTAGGCATGCCCGACCGCTGCCGGATAGTGTTTACCGCGTCGTGAGCCGCCTGAACGGGCCCCTGGGCTTCGTTGAGGGCTTCGGCATAGTTCAGATACGCTTCGGCCAGCCGGAATACGATGGCGTTGGGTGCCGCCGAAGCGGTGCTCGACAGGGCATCCGGCATCAGTTTTTTCAACCAGGCACCGCCCTCATTGTCGGACGCGTGGCGACCGCCCTGAAAGGTTTCCAGCTGGGCCACATCCCGGTTGTAGAACGAGCCGTTGTAACCGACCGTCTGGGCAAAGCGGGGGTCCAGCTCCGCGTATTTTTTGTTCAGGTCGTTGCCGCCCGGCCAGGTTTGCGGGGTACCGTCTTTCTTTTCGTACTTCCGGACAAAGTTGTGGATGACCGACACCCCGCCCCAGGCGTTGATAATGGATACCGGCTGGATGCCGTACCAGGGAAACTGGGTACGGCTTCGGGTGGCGTACACCTTTTCGGCCAATACGATCTCGGCGTTGTCCGTCTGCTCCCAGGCAAACTTGTAATTCTTGTCGACGCCTTTATCGGTGATGAGCGAGAAGTTACCGGCGGGGGCCAGGTCGAGCGCGGCTTTGGCCGCATCGGCCGCCAGTCTGCCAGCGTCTGTGGTCCTGTTACCGTAGCAGATGAGTTTGTTGTCGTCACCCAGGCTCAGGTAGGGCGTGGCCGGTGTTGAACAGCGGGCTGGCCGCATACAGCAGCGTGCGGGCCTTCAGCATCTGGGCGACTGTTTTGGTAGCCCGGCCGCGCAAGCTCGACGGGTAGGTGGCGGGCAGCTTGGCAACGGCATCGTCGCAGTCTCTCACGATGAAATTCACCACCTCTTCAATCGAGTTGCGCCTAACCTTAAAGTCGTCGGTGAGCTGAAACCGTTTGTCAATAATGGGCACGCCCCCGTAGCGCTTCAGCATCTCGCAGTAGTTGAGCGCCCGGATAAACTTCGCCTCGCCGATCACCTGATTTTTATAGGTTTCGTCCAGACCCGGTACGTCGTTGATGCGCTCCAGAATGATGTTGCAGTTGCGGATGGCCGTCCAGCGAACGTAAATACCGGTAGTCTTCGCTGGCCCACCAGGGTCGTGGACGGGGTACGTTGCCCGCGTTCCACTGCTCGGTGTGGAAAAACGTCAGCTTCCGCTTCGGCCTCATCGGTAATGGGCGGCATTGATGGTGAAGGTCCGGCGGCGTGGGAATCAGGGCCGCATCGTTATAGGAAAAAATCGAGTGGATACCAATGCGATACGTACCGGCAATGAACGTTTCCAGCTGCACCTTCGACGAGAAAACGGTATTTTCGGTTACGTCGACACCGGGTGCTTTGTCCAAAAATTCGCTAAGGTTTTGTCGCAGGCCGTGACCGTCAGCAACAGGACACCACAAAATATAGCCCTGATAATGGTTTTCATAGTGATTTAGAATTTAAGGTTAAGCCCGAAGTTGATGGTGCGGGTCAGTGGGTAAGGTTCTTCGTTGGTGATACCGCCGGTGTCACGCCGGGCACGGTTCCCGAAAGCTCGGGGTCAACACCGGGGAACACCGAACTCCAGGTCAGCAGGTTATTGGCATTTACATACATGCCGGGTGCCGCTCAGGCCAATTCGGCTCAGGAATCGCTTTGGGGATGTTGTAGCCGATCTCTACGTTTTTCAGCCGCACATAGCTGGCATCGCGCACCCAGTAGGTCGAGACCCGGTTGTTGTGGTTGTTGTCGTCGCCCTGCGTCAGGCGCGGAAACTGGATGGGCAACCCTTTTTCGTAGCGCTCTGCCGACCAGCTATTGATGAGGTAATCCACCGCGCCCGAGTTCTCGAAGAAACCCCGGTATCTGCCGCCGGTTGTAGGCCAGCGACACGTTGCCGGCTCCCTGAAACAGCACCGAAATGTCGAAGCCCTTGTAAGCTGCCCCCGAACGAAATACCGAAGATTTTCTCGGGGAAGTTGGAGTACCCAATGGGCACCTGATCGTCGTCGTTGATGATGCCGTCGCCGTTGATGTCCTTGTAGCGGATGTCGCCGGGTTGCAGGCGGTTGTTGTTAAAGGACGAAACAGGCCGGTTGGCGTCGTTCACTTCCGCCCAGGTATTATAGAGGCCGTCGGCTACGAGGCCAAAAAACTGCCCGTAGCGCTGCCCCGTCCGGTACTGGTACGAGAACGGCCGGACGATCTCATCCTGAAACTCAATCTATGTTGCGGGCGAAGGTGTAGTTGGCCTTTACCCAGAAGTTAACGTCTGCCAACCTGGTCGTTGTAGCTCATGTCGCCGTCGAAGCCCTGGTTTTTCATGCGGCCCAGGTTATAGGCGGGCAGCGAAGCCCCCACGGTGACGGGCACCGTACCGAGGTTGGTCAGGATGTTATCGCGCTTCTCGCTGAACAAGTCGGCGGTGAGGCTGATTTTTCCTTTCCAGAACGCCATTTCGGCGCCGATGTTCTGCTTGATGGCCCGCTCCCAGGTTACGTTGGGGTTGCCCAGCCTGCCTTCAATCGAGCGGATGTAGCCGGTTTGGGTGCTGCCCATTTCGCCGAAGAAATAGCCGTTACGTCAGCCGAGGTGTAGGCCGAGGGCCGGTACAGAAACCGGTCGCTACCGATCGGTCGTTACCCACTTCGCCGTACGAACCCCGGATTTTCAGGTAGGTCAGCACGTCGTTTTTAGGAAAGAAAGGCTTCATCCGACGCCACCCAGCCCAGCGAATAAGCCGGGAAAGAAGCCGAACCGCTTGCCGGTGGCGAAATTCTCGGTGCCGTTGTAGCCAAACGTAAACTCGGCCAGGTACCGGCCTTTGTAGCCGTAGGTTGTCCGGCCCACCACGCCCTGGTAGCCGTTGGGCACCAGAAACGCCAGGTTCGGATCGAAGTATTTGGTCTGGTTGTAGTTGACCAGGGCCGTTATGTAATGGTCGCCGAAGGCCCGCTTGTAGTCGAAGCCGAACTGCGGCGTAGGTCCGTCGGTTTTTGGCGATCGCCTGCGAGAAGCTAAACGGCTGCTCGGCATTCTGCGGCACCAGGTTTACGCTGTTATCGGGCAAACGGATAGCATTATACGTAATCAGCTGGCGCAGGTTGATCAGCGTTTCGGCGTTGTTGTTCTGGTAGTTGACAATACCGGTAGCCGTCAGGCCCGGGCGTGATGAAGTCGAGCAGGTAATCGAGCCGGACAGAACCCTTGCAAAAAGTTACGGAACTGCCGGTTGTAGCCCTGCGCAAACACGTCGGCCAGCGGGTTAACGGCCGTACCGACACCCACCAGGTTCACCAGCTTGTCGCCCATGAACCCCGGTGAGGTAAGCGGATTGGCTTTGGCAATGCCCTCGATAACGCGGGGCGTGGGCCAGTTGGCACCGCTCAGGTTCTCGGTCTGCGACGACAGGTCGACGGCTAGCTTCAGTTGTTTGGTCACGTCGAAGTCGAAGTTCGACCGGAAGTTGTAGCGCTTGTATTTGCGGTTGGCGTCGAAATCTTTGATCAGGTCGGTGTTGTTGAACTGCCCGCCCTGGCTGAAAAAACCCGCCGACACAAAATAGCGGACGCTGTTCGGTGCCGCCGTTGATGTTCAGGTTATGCTGCGTTTGCAGCGCCTGTGGCTTCAGTACCAGCGAATACCAGTCGGTGTTGGGGAAGAATATCGGGTCTTCGCCCGACTGGTACTTGGCCAGGTCGGCATCCGAAAAGCGGGGGGTGTACACCGCGCCCGTTACGTAAGCATCATTGCGGAGCGATTCGTTGGCCAGCCGGGCGTAATCGTAGCTGTTCATGCCCTTGCGCAGGCTCGTAAAGCTGGTTACGGCCAGGTTGCCGGTGTAGCTGAGCTGCGGCCGACCTACTTTACCCCGTTTGGTGGTAATCAGCAGTACGCCGTTGGCACCCCGGATACCGTAAATGGCCGTAGCCGACGCATCTTTCAGGATGGTCAGGTTCTCGATCTCGTTGGGGTCGATGTTGTTGTAGTTGCTGACCTCGATGCCGTTGACCAGAATGAGCGGATCGGCGGCCCCGGCAAACGTGCTGACCCCCCGGATGCGCAGCGTCGACGCGTTGTTGCCGGGCTCACCACTCGTCTGTACGGCAAACAAGCCCGGCATCCGGCCCAGCCAGCGAGTTACTGATGTTGGCCACCGGCGACTGCAGCAGGTCTTTGGTCGATACGGACGAAATGGCCCCCGTAACGGTGGCTTTTTTCTGGGTACCGAAACCAACAACAACAACCTCGTTGAGGTCGTTGGCGTCTGGATTTGAGCACTATGTTGATCTGGGTACGGTTGCCCACCGTTGCCTCCTGGGTGTCGTAGCCCACAAAACTGTATACCAGCACCGCGCCGGCGTCGGGTACGGTAATGGAATAGTTGCCGTCGGCATCGGAGTTGGTGCCTTTGGTAGCGCCTTTCAACACGATGCTGGCTCCCGGAATGGGGTCACCTTTGTCAGAGTCGGTTACTTTTCCGCGCACCACAATCTCGGCGGTTCTGGCGGATGACCCAACCATTGGTCCGGTTTTGGCAGCCAGCGTATTCAGGGCCAGCGGCTGCGAAAGACCGCCATCCATTGGCTGGCTATCCGTTGTTTTCAGCAGATCGCTCTGGGCGGGCAGGGCTTTCTCCGCCCGGCGGGGCAGGATGGTGTAGCCGCCCCCTTTCAGTTTTCGGTAGCGCAGGTTGGCGGGCGTCAGTACCCGGTCGAGCACCTGCTCCAGTTTATCGGTTTCGCTGATGGCCCCGCTGAAGGTTTTGTTTTCCAGCAGCTCTTTCTGATAAACGAAACTGGTCCGGTGGGTTTGTTCCAGCTTTTTCAGCAGGGCTACTCATACTGGTACTTTCCTGCGTCGGGATGCTGGTTTGCTGCCTGCGTGCGGAGGCCAGGGTCAGCTGGGCAACTCCCTCCTGAACACCACATAAGCAGAACGCCCATAAGGTTGTTGTAACGAGGATATGTTTTTTCATAGATTATACCGGATCGGGTAAATGACTACACGGTTCTTGCCTGTCAAACGGACCACCAACGCCCTTTTCCCGGTTTTTCTATGATTATTTTTCGTTTATCTGTTGATTTTTTAGGTGTATGTGCTCGGGTAGTTATGTCCGGTTAAAAACACCACCGTCCCCGCTAGGCAAACAACATGTCTGCCCGGCGGGGACGGTGGAACTGATGTGGTATAGAAAGATTTTTTACTCGAATACGTAGGTGTCGCCTTCTTTCCGGACGTCGGCATCCAGGATAACGGCCAGATTTTCGATGCAGTCGCTGGCGACGCTGGTACGTAGTTTGCCCGTGAGGGTTTTGTCCGCCAGGTTGTCATCGGCCAGCTGGATGGTGACGCCGAAGGTATCTTCCAGATTCTGGACAATGTCGGTTACTGTTTTGCCATCGAGGAGGATATAGGCTTCTTTCCAGGTGTCATACACATTCGGCTGCACCCGTTTTCAGTTGATCTTTCGGCTCTGGGGTTTCACAACGGCCATGTCGCCGGGTTTCATCACCAGCTCCGTCTCGTTGAGGGCACTGAGCTGTACCTTGCCTTCGTGCAGAACCACGTGGGTTTGCCGGTGTCGGGTGTTCACATTGAATTCCGTGCCGAGTACTTCTATCGTTGCTTCGGGCGTGTGCACCATGAATTCCGCCCCTTACGCTTGGCAATGTCGAAATACGCTTCTCCGTCGAGCCAAACCTCCCGCACGGGAATCTTGGCCAGGTTATCAGCCACGCGGAGGGTAGAGTTGCGCGTTGAGCGTTACCACCGAGCCATCGGCCAGCTGTATTTCCTGAATTTTTCCATAGGCCGTTTCGTACTCAGTGCGCTGCTCTCCCCGTATTTCCAACGGCCAGACCCACCGACATCACCAGAACCAGCACGGCGGCAGCGGCCCAGTAGGGCCGCCGGTACCACGGGTTGCGCTGGATGGTTAGAGGTAGCGGGTTAGTGTTCCCGGCTTGTCCGGCCCTTCGATATCGTTCCAGATGCGTTGTTTGAGCCGGGCAAGGTCGGATTGCTGACGAGATCGATTTCCTGAAACTGCATGGACTTTGACGTAATCGATGGCCGGTTGGAGGTCAGTCATTTTATGCGGATAATCGGCCATAAACGCCTGCCAGAACCGATTGGATTCGTCGGTAGGCGTCAGCACCCAGCGAATGAAATCGGGGTCTTTGCAAAAATCGTCTACGGTAAACGTGGCGTAGGGCATTGCGCGGGTAAGCTGATCGTACTCGTAAAACAGCGCAATGTCTATTTTTTCCCGACTTTACTCAAACAAAAACTTTAAAGCAGCTCAGCATTACCCCACCCGACAGGCTCAGCAAGGCACCCTGCCTGGCCAAAGATGCCTGTACCTGCGTCGCAGGGTGGTCAGGGCCACATTCACCGTGTTGTATACGCTTTTCAGGGTGATGTCCATCACTTCGGCCGCCTGGGGGTAACTTAGTCCTTTCATGTAGACCAGGTACAGAATCTCTTTCTGGCGCTTGGGTAAGCGTTCAATTCCGCCAGCATGAGCTGTTTCTGCTGATCGGCCCATTCCTCTCTACCAGCGTCTGCTCATGGGGCTGAATCTGAAATCGGCTCTATCGAAGTGATAGTCCTCCGAATCCAGTTTGTTCAGGCGGGCCACCGTGTCGAGCAATCGACGGCGCAATGCCCGGTAGAGGTAAAACCGAATATTATCGGTAGGGCCCAGCCGCTGACGCGGTTCTCGTGCAGGTGCAGAAACAACTCGTGCAGGCAGTCTTCGACGAGCATTTTGTTGCGCACCAGGTTATAGCCGTAGCGGTACAGTCAGTTGCGAACAGGTCGTACATCCGGGAGAACGCTTCCCGACTGCCATCCCGGAAATCGTTCCAGAGGGTAATGTGTTCGGCTGCGGTAAGTTGATTCATGCGGTTAGGTCGGGTAACTCCAAAAATTGACAATAGTACAGTGCGGGACAAAACCCTCCTTATCGTTCAGATTAATGTAATTTATTATTGATAAATTACTGTTCACTATTACGATACAATAGTAAAATGAATGACTGAGTTTTGCAATACTTTTTGTCAAAAAATTCGTACCGGGTGTGCCTATCCATCTTTATACTCAATAAGCGGCCCATAATCAGTGACAATGTCAACCGATTATGAGCCGCCTATTGGCACTACGTTCAATATAATCAGTACGCCCGAGTGGAGCCTGCGCGGTCCCTCAGCGGGCAACAATGAGCAAGCCGATGCCAATGATGTAACAGAGCAACATGGCGTTGAGCAAGCATTGACGCCTTTTGGGGCGTCCCGAAACTCTTTCCAGATGTAAATGCCCCAGAAGGCAGCGACGACCGTAGCCCCCTGACCCAGTCCGTAACTGATGGCCGGTCCCGCTTTGTCGGACGCCAGAATGCTGAACGACATACCCAGGCACCAGATCATGCCACCCAGTATGCCCGTCAGGTGGTCGCGGCCGCTGCCCCGGAAATAGTCGGCGTAACTGACCGGCGTACCTACAAACGGGCGACGCATCAGCAGCGTGTTGAACAGAAAATTGCTGAGCAAAATACCCATCGAAAAAAGACACACCGCCGTGTAGGGGCTGAGTTTTCCCGGCTCGGGCACCGCAAAATTGGGGAACATAGCCTGGGCAACGTAGCCATAAAACAACCCCATCAGACACCCGGCCACCACCGACAGCAGCAAGCCCCTTGGTAGATAGGCCGGTGCGTGCTGGTGGCCGTCCGGCGGTAGGCGAAGGCGTTGAGCAGAATGGCCACCACGATCAGACCATACCGCCAAACAGCAGCGTCGCATTGCCCACGGGCGCGTTGAGGTAGTTGACCACCACCCCGATGACCAGCGCCAGCCCGATACCCACCGGAAACGCCACCGACATACCCGCAATGGCAATGGCCGACCCCAGCAGAATATTGGCCGCGTTGAAAAGCACCCCGCCCCAGAGCGCCGAGCCGATATTGGCGGTGTCGGCCTGCCGGATTCGGCCAGAAACGAGCGCCCACCCTCGCCCAGACTGCCCAGCGTAAGCGCCGAGAGAAAGGCCAGGGCCACAATGCCCAGCACGTAATCCCAGTAGAACAGTTCGAAGCGCCAGGAACCGGCGGCCAGTTTCTGGGTATTGGCCCACGAGCCCCAGCACAGCATGGTGATGAGACAAAAAAGTACGGCCGTGCCGTAGGTGTCGATGATAAACATGGGCAGGGGTTAGTTACTGGTCTGTACCGGTGGTTTGTTGCCGTAAACCAGGAGTTGGTTCAGGCGCACCACGGTGTCGGGGTTGTTGTTGAGCAGTTTCAGCCGGAGCGTATGCTTACCGGGGGCCAGCTGGTATTTCCAGGTCAGTTCGTGCCGACGGCGGGTAAAGCTGGCGGGCAGCTTGGCGGTTTCTGTTTTCTGGCCGTCGATGTACACCTCCATGTCGTACACAAAGTCTGTTTTCGTCGGGCCAGGAGGCTGGCTTTCTGGAGTGGGCCTGGCCCAGAAAAGCAAAGCCGGTGCCCTCGAAGGTCGTCGTGATACTCGTCGGACAGGTCTTTGTTTACAACCCGCTTTTCGGTGGGGAAATAGCCCGTAAAGCTCTGTTCCAGCCGCACCGTTTTTGGGGTCTGCACGGCAATGGTAACCTGATCGCCACTGACTTTACCGCCATTGCGCTCAACCACCTGTAGCGCGTGTTTCATGCCAATGCCGTACACGTCGTTGAGCGACAGGGTAGTGTATTTGAAATCAATATCCTCAGCTTCTTTCAGGCCCTGCTTCCAGTAGGCGGGTATTTTATCGTAGCCCAGCATGGTGCCCAGAATACCACCCGCCGATGAGGGGTTGCAATCCGAATCCTGCCCGGCGCGGGTGCTGATCTGCATCGTTTTAGTGTAGTCGCCCTGCCCGTAGAGCAGCCCCAGCACAATGTAGGCCGAGTTCAGTTTCGCGTCGATATTAAAGGGGCAAACACCCCGTCCGGAGCAACCCACTTCGTCCGACCACTTGCGCTGAATCTCGAACCAGGTCCGTTTCCAGTCGTTCGGGTATTGGTCGTGCCATTTGATCACGTCGGCAATGCACTGGTAGAAGGTGCTTTGCTGCGGAATTGTTTTGAGGCTTTCGCGCACGACGTAATTGACATCATTGCTCACGAAAGCCAGCGAATACATGGCCCCCACATACACCCCGCCGTACCAGCCGTCGCCGTAGTTCATGATGTGGCCAATGGGGTCGCCAATCTGCAATAGCGGTGTTGGGCATTCCGGGTGCCATCAGCCCTGAAAAGTCGGCTTCGATCTGAAAATCAATATCATCGGCGTGGGGGTTGTTGAGCCAGTGGCCCGATTCAGGCGCTTTCATGCCGTTGAGGATGTTGTAGCGCCCGACCTGATTGGCGTGCCAGAGCATGTACCCGGCGTTGGCAAAGGCGTTGGCGTGTTCGGATACGGGCGCGTCGAGTCCCTTTTTCTCGAACACATCCACAAACGTCAGGTCCATATAGAGATCATCGTACAGGCCAGGATTCTCGATCATCGTTTTCTTGATGTAGCCATCGTACCACGGAATGGGCTGATAGTCGTTAATCATGGTGCCGTTGAACTTGAACTCGGTTGGTCCGCCAAAGGTGACAGCCAATGACCTGACCCGCCCAGCCGCCTTTGATTTTGTCCTGCAAGGTGGCTTTGGACATCGTGACGGTAGCGGGTAAATCGCGCTTCGGTTTGGGAGCCGGGACTCAGGGCCAGCAGCGTCAGCAAGGGCAGATAGGAAATAAGTCTTTTTCATTGGTTTATAGGTTTAAGATTTTAGACGGTGATAAGGGGTAAGGCATCTACTTCGGCGCGGTGGGGCAGCGAGGCCTGAGCGCCCAGCCGGGTAACGGAGATGGACGCGGCTTTGCAGGCGAAGGCCACGGCGTCGGTCAGGCTTTTGCCTTCGGCCAGGGCCACGGCCAGCGCCCCGTTGAAACAGTCCCCGGCAGCCGTGGTATCAACCGCCGTAACGGGTGGCGTTGGCATAACGACTGGTTCGGTAGTGCCCTCCGTCGATGACACGTACGCTCCCCGCGACCCGAGGGTGATAACCACGTTGGGAACCCCGGATTCGTGCAGGTGCTGCGCGGCCTGCCGGGCGGTGGCTTCGTCGGTCACACGGATACCGGTGAGGAGTTCGGCTTCGGTTTCGTTGGGGGTAATGGCGTACAGGCAGGCCAGCACCGATGCATCGAGCGACTGGGCCGGGGCCGGGTTAGCACCACCCGCATACCGCGTTCGTGGCCCTGCCGGATGGCGTAATCTACCGTGGGAATGGGCGTTTCCAGCTGCAGCAGGATGACGGTCTGTTCGGGGTTCGGTGATAGCCGCCAGGGCGCTGGCCACCTGCTCTTCACCCAGCCGGGCGTTGGCCCCCGATGCCACCATAATGCTGTTTTCGCCCCGACCGTCGACCCCAATCAGGGCCACGCCGGAAGGCTCGTCGGGATCGGTCGAGATAAACTGTCCCTGAATCCCTTCCCGCTCAAACTGCTGGAGGGCCTGCCGACCAAATACATCGCTGCCCACGTTGGCCACGAAGGTAACGGTGGTCGGGTTACCCGTCTGGGGCTGAGGCCGCAGCCAGCCGGGCGGCTGCTACGGCCTGGTTGGCCCCTTTGCCGCCGGGATTCATCAGAAACGTGCCGCCGATGACCGTTTCGCCGGGCGCAGGTAATTTTTCGGCCTTGATGACCATGTCGGTGTTGGAGCTACCGATCACAAAAACTGATGCGGGCATAGGAAAAAGAGTTATTGAACAAACCTATCAAAAAATAGTATTGAAGCAAAGCACAGATTTTCACACCAGTAGCTATTTCTATATTACTTTCTCGCATAAAAATAGCGCACTTAATACACGCCTATATATCGCTTTTCGTTGAATTATATTAGCTATTTCTACATGACAATTGATGTACTGCATCCGTTGGTTCATTCGCTGACGAAATCGGAAAAACGGTACTGTCGGCTGCTAACCGGCGGGCCGGGCGTCGACAAAGGGTTTCTGCGCCTGCTCGATTGCCTGCTCGCGCACGAAACTCCGGGCGACGACCTGACCGCCGACCTGGCCCGGCAGTTTCCCGGTGCCACCCTCGAACCGGCCCGCAAACACCTGTACCGGGTGGTGATGCAGCGCCTGCGCCAGTTCGAGCAGGACCGGCGGGTGGAGGTTCAGATTGGCCAGCTGCTGCACGACAGCCAGATTCTGTACGAGCGGGGGCTGGTGCAGGCCAGTCAGGACCAGCTCCAGAAAGCCCGGCACCTGGCCGAACAGCACGAGCATGGCCTGTATGCCGTACTAGCCGCCCGACAGCAGGCCGAGCAGTGGGTACGGCTCCAGTTCGACGGCGTGGATGAGTCTGCCCTGGCTGGTCAGCACGCCCAGGTCCGGCAACAGCTCGACCAGTCGCAGGCGGCTCTGCACCATGCGGCCCTGTACGAAACGCTCTTGTTTCGCTACCAGACCCGGGGTATCGTCGGGAGCCCGTCGGATACGCTACGGCTCAACGACTTGCTACTGGAAGAATACCAGTTGCTAAACCGCCAGAAACGAATCCGACCCGCCGATGCGATCCTTTGCCATGCAGCAGCAGCACCTGCACTTTCAGTCGGCTTATTTCCGCATGATTGGCGACGGGGCCGAAAGCCTGCGGGTGTACCGCGAACTGGATACGCTCTTCGCCAAAAACCAGCCCCTGTGGATGCATCAGCCATTGTATTATGTACAGTTACTGGAGGGGATTCTGGTCGACCTGCGGTTGTTGGGGCAATACGATGCGATGCCGTACTTCATCGAGCGGCTCCGGCTGATCGATACCCCCGTGCAGGGTCTGAACCGCACGGTGCCGTATCTGACGCTTTATTTTTCGCTGCTGCGCCTGACTGATCAGGAACACTACGCCGATGCGGCTGCCCTGCTGGCATCGCAGCAAACCGACCCGGCCCTGTTTGAGCGGGGCATAAGCCAGCTACCCATGACCACCCGTACGGAGTTCGATCTGTTGCTGGTGCGGCTGAGCATCGGACTGGGGCAACTTTCGGCGGGTCTGCACCGGCTCAATCGGGTGCTGGCCCTGCCCGGCCGTTCGTTGCCGGGTACGTTATACACCCAGAGCCGACTGCTGAATCTGCTGCTTCACGCCCGGCTGGGCAACGCCGATTACCTGACCTACGCCCTGCGGTCGGTGGAGCGAAAGCGAAAAAACAAGGCGTCGACGGGTGAGCAACTGGTGATCGACCTGCTACGTCAGTGGCTCAACGGCACCTTACGGGCCAGTGTGCTGGAACAGATCGATCAGTGCAAGGGCAGCCCCGCCGACCAGCAACTGCTGCGTAATCTGGATGTGCAGGCCTGGGTGAGAACTATCCTGAGTGGCCGTAATCAGTAAAAGTTTACGAGCAATCAGCGTACAGCTTTTTGAGGTTTTTCTACACAGAAAGCGGCCGCAGCGTTTCGGTTGGTGAATGATTTCGGGGGCTTTTTGCCCGTATGAGCGGGCTGACATGCCTTAGCCAGCCGCCAGTTTGTTGAGCAGCTTGTGAAAAAAAGCGGGCGCAATCCGCGAGGCTCCCTTCAGGGTCACGGCCTGACCGACTGAGGTCTCGTACCGGTTGTTTTTCAGGGCTTTTATCGTGGCCTCGGCAACGTCCGAAGCGGGTATTCCGCGCTCCGACTGCTTGCGGGCCCGGGCTTCCCGATGCAGTTCCGTTTTTACAATGGGTGGAGCAATCTCAAGGACACGAACGTTTGTGTTGGCCAACTGCGAGCGAAGGGAAATGGAAAACGAATGCAGACCCGCTTTGGTGGCGCAGTAAACCGGTACAATTTTCAGGGGGATAAAGGCCAGGCCGGATGTGATGTTGACGATGGCACAGTCCTGCTTCTGGAGCAGGAAGTGCGGGATGAACAGGGCACACAGGTGAATGCTGGCAGTCAGGTTGATGTCGATTTCACTCTCCTCATCAGACAGCCCGGCCGCACCCGTCTGGAAATCGATTTCTTTCTGGATACCCGCATTATTAACGAGCATGTTGATAGCCGGAAACTCGGCAGTTGCCCACTGGTAAAGTGCTTCGCGCTCCGCTTTTTTGCCAATATCACAGACGCGGGTGTGCAGTTGGGGAATGCGCTGCTTCGCTTCCTGTAGTTTGCTTTCCCGCCGACCGCAGATGAGCACCTCATTGCCAGCCTCGACTAATGCTTCGGCCAGGGCCAGGCCAATGCCACTGCTCCCCCCGGTAATCAGAATGGTGTTTTTGGTCGTTTGCATGTTTCCTGTTTCGTGTTGCTACAAGGAAACACCTTGTCCGAAAAAATGTCACGGACTCGCGTCGGGAATTCGCAATCAGTACTGACTTTAACTACCCGGAACTCGATTCCAGAACCTGCGTCCTACAACTCTGACAGGCGCACAGATCCCGTTTCATAAAACGGGTCAGGACCCTTATCGGCGTCCTGGCAGAAATGTTGCAATTACAGATTTCGCTAAAAAAACTTGGAATGTTAAATACTCCCCTTTTACTTTGAATCACAAAGTACTTTTAAATAGATCAGAGCATGAAAAAGGCAGTCGGCCAAAATTTAAAACTGAGCAAGGCACTTTCGCTCTTAACCGTAATTATGGGGGTTATCCTGCTCGTTTATATGATTGTATTTGAAGATGAACCTGGTGCCCTACCGTTGTTTTTAGTAGTCACGGGCATTGTGTGGTTTATAGTGAACCAATACCGGATTAAAAAACAGTTGCACTAATTCAGATTGAAAAGCGAGGCTATAATTACGTCTCGATAGTATTCGCAAAAGTTGTTTTTGAAGGGTCGACTTGTCGCCCTGATGGTGGTCGTTTACTCCGGTAGCAACAGGGCAGCAAACGGAATGCGACACACAAAATGGTCATCTTAAGGTAGGCCAACACTTCTTGTCACTAGAACGCTAATTTTTATGATCGGTATGATTCATCATGACAATGTTCAATTTTAGGCCTGTTGCCTTGTGGGAATAGTTTATACAATTAGAACAAATCATAGTAATCTTAAAATCAGCGTTCTATTGTCTTGTAAAGAACGTATTCCTTAGACCGTACGATACCCGGTTGCGTCGTGTCGATCACGCGCCAGAGAGCCACCTTATCCGTAAAAAATCACAGCTTAGAATCGGCGATTCGTAATTAGTATTACTCTTGGCCACCCTCTGAACGCTATTCCAGAACTGCCGTCCTACAACTCTTTTAGCTTGAAATAACAGAACAATGGCCAGGCGTGGGGGTGCGAACAGTAGCCCTGGAAGGCCCGCTTCCGGTCCTGCGAGGGTACCCAGAAGGCGTACAGCCCCTCGCGATGCAGCGTGGAGTTGACCTCGTCGGCTGCTGTCCACTGCCCCACCCAGTAGTTAGGATACTGCTGGGCAAAGTTGTGAAACGAAAACTTCATCAGCATCGACCACGCTTCTTCCTTGTCGAAGGTAGCCACGCCGAGCAGGACGGGGTATTCCAGCGAGAACCAGATGCCCCCGTCCTCGCCGTCGGGGTTGCGGCCCCAAAGCGAGCGTTCACGGGTGCGGATACCGATTTTTTCGGGGGCCAGCAGCTTACTTTTTACGTAGCTGTAAATCTCTTTCTTGCGGTCGTCGGTCAGATCAGGGGCCTGCAACAGATACCCCTGGGGTTCCAGACAGACAATGTCCACCCCGAACTTCAGCTTGCTGTTGAGGTACGCCCGGGCCGAGAATTTCCGGTCGCCCAGATCGCGCAGGTAGTTTTGGGCCACCGTAGCCCGATAATCGCGCAGGGCGGTCAGGAGGGTAGCTGCCTGGGGGTTGTTTGCCTTTTCGAGGGCCATGATCAGCCGGGGAAGGTAGCCAGCACGATGGTGGAGTTCAGGTGCGACTCCGCCGAACCGGCAAAGATGTTGGGTGAGTGATCGTGAAAAAAACTGTCGCTCCAGTCGGAGTTCAGCATCCGGACCAGGCCGTTGGGCCCCAGCCCAATTTCGTCGCGCAGGTACACAAAATACTTCTTCACGAAGGTCAGAACCGAGTCGGTACGCTTAGCCTCAGCGGGGTAATAGGCCACCTGTTCGTTCAGAAAGTTATAATCCTTTGTAATCAGGAGGTATTCGGCCAGGGCCGTAAAGAAAAATAACTGCTCGTCGCTTTCCTTGTAGATCGATGGAGCCGTATAGCCAAAGCCGTTGTTGCCCCGCTTAATTTCGCCGTCGGCTTCCGAGTGCATCATCACGTACCGCAGGGTCGATTTGGCCAGGGCGGGGTTGGTGTAACACGCGGGTAGGGCGGCCTGCAGATGGTCGCGGTTGGAGATGTTATCGCCGAAATAATAGCTGTAGACTGTTCCCTGCGGAATGAACGTCTCTTTGTAATACGCACTGTATTTGGCCGAAGCCTCCAGCATATGGGCATTCCAGAGCATTTCGCGCTTCAGGATGTCGTTTTTCTCGGCCGACAAATCGGGCAGCTTCGCTTTCCACTGGTCGGCAAACAAGCCGTCGGATGGGTCGTTTTGGGTGGCATCAGCCAACAATCCGGCTATCTGTTCCTGCATTGCCCCCGCATCGGTTCCCTTCGTCAGGCCGATAATTACGTTGAACTGGACGGTCTGCCCCGGTTTTAGCCGGGTGGTTACGGTGGTGGCCAGGGTATCGCCGGTGGCCCCAACGGTGGCCTGGTAGTCGCTGCCGGTGGGGCTGGCGTGCATGAATACCGAAGGTGGGGCCACGTCGTACGGGTAGCGTTGCGTGGAGTCGGGTACCACCAGAAATTCGTTGGGCTGGTAGGTTACGTTGGCCAGCACGGTTTGCCGGTTAGCCCCAACGGTGGTGCTGGTACGGTACACAAACGGGCGTTTGGCTGGTTCGGTGTATTGTGTACCATTGAGCACGTAGTTGACCCCCATCCGTTCGGTATAGGTCAGGTCCTGCGTTTTGTTGCTTTTGTTGGTAAGCGTGACCGTCACCACAAAGGCCGGGTTGCCCGCGTTGATAGTAGGCGACGGCTTCACCGACAGTACGCGGGTGCAACTCACCTTATCGGGCAACTGGTAGGTATACCGGGCAAACCCCACCCCAAACGTTTTCTGAACCAGTGCCGGATTAGCCGCCAGGGAGCCAACGCCAACCAGATCGGTTTTGCGGGTACTCCGGCCGGTTTTGACCAGAAGGCTGGCATCGTTCCAGCCGTAGTTGGTTTGGGCAGCGGCATTGATCCGGGCCCAGGCGCGTTCGGCAGTCAGGAGCTGGTAGCGGCCACTGGCGTGGGTGATGAGGGCCAGCCGATAGTTACCCAGCAAAAAATACGGGTCTTCGGGCAGGTTGGCGTCCTTTCCATTGGGGTCGACCGCCGTGAAAGGCAGGGGGCCGGTATAGTGGTAAACGGGAAGCGCTTTGTCGGACATAGCCCAGTTGCCAATCGGCTGCCCGCAAACCACCTGTCCGCAGCACCAGCCGGCAACAGCCAGCATTACTATTCGTTTCATACGCAAAAGGGTTTGGCTACTAAACAGGGACATGGGTGATTTTCCCTGTTTGTTGCGTTAATAAATGGTGCAGGAACCCGGGCTTCGAGCTTATACCGCCGTTATGCACCAAACGAAGGCCGCAACTGCGCGCGCAGGGTGGTCAGGGCTACGTTGATGGTGTTGTACACGCTTTTGAGGGCAATATCCATCACCTCAGCCGCCTGGGGGTAGCTTAACCCCTTCATATACACCAGGTACAGAATCTCCTTCTGACGTTTGGGCAAGCGATTCAGTTCCGCCAGCATAAGTTGCTGCTGCTGATGGGCAAACTCGTTCTCTACCAGCGTCTGCTCGTGGGACTGAATCTGGAAGTCGGCCCCCTCGAAGTGATAGTCAGCGGAATCGAGTTTGACCAGCCGGTCTACCGTGTCGAATAAGCGTCGGCGCATAGCCCGGTAGAGGTAAAACCGGATGTTGTCGGTAGGGCCGAGCCGCTGGCGATTCTGATGCAGGTGCAGAAACAACTCGTGGAGGCAGTCTTCGACGAGCATTTTGTTGCGCACCAGGTTGTAGCCGTAGCGGTAGAGGTCGGCGGCAAACAGGTCATACAATCGGGAGAACGCTTTGGGGTTTCCGTCCCGGAAATCGTTCCAGAGCTGCGTGTGCCCGGCTGGTGTAAGGGTTGCTTTCATGAGCCGGGCTGGTGGGTTAGTTCGCGTTCGATTTCCTCCAGCGATTTGCCCTTTGTTTCGGGAATCCGCAGGCGCACGAACAGGAAGTAGATAAAACACAAAATCGCGTGCAAGCCGAAGGTGAGCGGCAGGCCCCAGTGCTGTTTCATGACCGGAAACGAGGCCGTGGTAAAGAAATTGGTGATCCACAGCGACAGGGTAGCCAGCGCGAGGGCATTGCCCCGAATCCGGTTCGGGAACAACTCCGACAGCGCTACCCAGGTCACCGGACCAAGTGTAGCCGCGTAAATGGCGATGAATGCCAGCACGAACACCAGTACCCACGCGCCGGGCAACTGCCAATAGAACGCCCCCGACAGGGCGAGCGCATCCAGACACAGCAAAGCCGACCCATATTGGAGTAGTTTTTTGCGCCCGACTTTATCGATGGTGCCAATGGCGATAAACGTGAAGATGAAGTTGATAACGCCGATGATGATCGACTGCAGAAAGGCGGAATCCTGACCCATACCGGCTTGCCGGAACAGCTCCGGAGCATAAGAGAACAGGGAGTTCTGCCCAACAGCCTGCGAGAAAACGGCCACCACAATGCCAATAAAGACAATGGGCCACAGCTCCTTCCGGAACAGGTCGCTGACTGATTCGCGGGCGGCCGCATCCGTGGCCGGCGAAGCGCTATCCTGTATCTGAGCGGCTTCGGCCTGGGCGTAGTCGGCCCCGCCAATTCGGGTCAGTATCGCCATCGGCCTCGTCGTTCCGGCCTTTGCGGATCAGCCAGCGGGGACTTTCGGCCACGAAGAACAAGCCGAAAAAGAACAGCAGCGACGGGGCCGACTGCGAGGAGAACATCCACCGCCAGTTGTTGTCACCGGTATTGAGCAACAGGTAGTTGGAGAGGTAGGCCAGCAGAATACCAATCACGATGGACAACTGATAGAACGACACCATCCGGCCCCGCATCGACGCGGGCGAAATTTCGGCTACGTACATGGGGCACACCAGGGCCGCAGCGCCCACGGCCACCCCACTCAGCATCCGAAAGCCAATGAACAGCGGAAAGCTCGTGGCCCAGCCCGTACCCGCCCCCGTCAGGGCAAACAGCCCGGCGCAGAGCATCAGTAGCCTCCGCCGACCAAGCGAATCGCTCAGTTTACCCGCCAGCAACGCGCCGATGGCCGCGCCGAGGTTGATACAGCCCACGGCCCAGCCCGTCTGGAACTCGTTGAGCTGGTAGACGCGGGTAAAAAACGGCACCGTGCCCGAGATGATGACCATATCGAAGCCAAACAACACCCCTCCCAGGGCGGCAATGGCACTGATGAGGTACACGTACTGCCGGTTGATGGTAGCCGGGCTACTGATAGCGTGGGATTGTGTCTGAATGATTACGGCCATGATGGGTTGGGGGTTTTGAGGGTCATTAGGTTGTCATTACAGTGGTCATCGGTTTTAGATCCTACCAATGACGATGAATGACAACAAATAACCTATCTCAATGACAATGAATGACTTTTTACTTCAACGATACATCGGCTTCTTTGGCCAGGAAATCGGCTCCGTCTTCGGCCAGGCCGGCGGCATCCCAGGTCAGCAGGGCATCGTTGGGTACTACGTCGATGGGCGTGATGCTCGACATCGCCGACGCCGAATCGTTGTAGCCAATATTCGACTGGCGGTTGTAGCACGAAATCATCGACCAGCGCGGCTTGTCGGATAGGTTGGCTTCCGACCGGTGGAGAATGTTGCTGTGAAAGAACAAGCACATCGCCCGCCTTCAACTCCACGAATATCCGCTCCATCGTTTTCAGGGACAGATCGACGTACCGCTGCGAGGCACCGACCTGCTCACCGGCAAAACCGTGCTCCACCCGACCCATTTTGTGCGACCCTTTGATGACCTGCAAACAGCCGTTTTCTTCGTTGGCATCGGTAATGGCCACCATCACCGACATCATCTGGTCGGGCAGCAGGAACTCGTTTTTGTACCAGTAGCCGTAGTCCTGATGCCACTCCCAGGCGCCCCCCACGCGGGGTTCTTTCTGCATCAGTTTGGAGTGAAAATGACAGATCGCTGTATCGCTACCATCGGCGTTTTTGTCGAGTAGCTGATCGACTGAATCCACCAGTTGCTGGCTGCGGGTGAGCAGGCCATAGGTATCGTCGCCGGGTTTGTACCAGAGGGAGAGCTTGCTGCGTTTGCCGGTGCTGTCGTTGACGTTGATGGCGTTTTTGCTCACCGCACTGTCGTCGATGGCCACGTGGTACAGTTTGTCGATTTCCTCGCTGTCGAGGAAGTTACGCACGATGAGGTAGCCATCCTGATTGTACTGCTGGATTTGCTCGGGTGTTAATGGTTGATTGGTCATGATAATTGATGGTTAAAGTTTATTTTTTGATTGTGTCAATGTCCCCCGAATGAATTCAACGTACCCCCCGAATAAATTCGGGGCTGACTACGGCCCGAACATTCGGGGTACGGGATTCTACGAATTCACTTTACGAATCTCAAAAAGCTCCCCGGCATACAATCCGCTGAGCGTTACGGAGAAGCCAATCGTTTGCAGTGCTTTTCCGGTGAGGGAAGCCACGGCTTTCCCATCCATTGTCTTTACCTGATATGTTCGTTCACGGCTCAAGATGATTGACCGTTACCTGGCGTGTTTTTTCGACCCGCACCATGCCGGAATACCCCTATGATGCCGCCCTGTTTCGAGTCGGTATTGATGCGCTGAAAACCATCCCACCTGCCATCCATCGGCTCACCAAAACCGGCTAAATCCTGCCGGTAGCTCATAAAGTCGTAGTTTGTTTGCATCGCCTGCAGCCAGTCGGCGTAGGTGCGGTACGTTTTCAGGTCAGGGCCGGATAGTTTGCGGGGGTCGCCGAGCATGATGGGCAGCGCACCCGCCAGCGATTTGATGTGCATTTCCCAGCCAGCATCCTGCATTTCCGGGTTGCCGATCACCAGCGCCGTAGCGGGCATGGCGGGCGACCGCCACCAGGCCATGTTCCGGACGCGCAGATCGACCGTGGCGTCGACTGGGCCACCGAAGTTGGACAGCCAGTTACCCTCGGCGTGTTTGAGCATGGCGTAGTCGACCAGTTGCAGGCCTCCCATTGTCTCAAACGTGCAGTCGATGAACAGGGCAGGTTTAGCGGCATGCAGCTCATCGAAAAGTTGCCAGACCGATTCGTAGTTCGTGAACAGGGACTCGTGGTGATCTTTATGGCCGGGGTGGCTGGCCGCGTAACAGCCCGTTGCTTTGGGGCCGAACCGGTAGGGGCTGGTGACCACCGTAAAATCGAGTTTCAGATACTCCAGCCCGTAGTCGAGGGCTAACCTGAGCAGCACGTCTTTGATGTAGCCCCGCCAGGCGGTTCCAAAGCAGGCGGTACGCATGTTGGCGGCATCTTCGTGCAGATTGGCGGGCTGTTGCTGTTCGTCCAGCACGAACCAGTCCGGGTGCGCTTTGTACACCTTGCTGTCGGGCGAAGCGCTGCCCACGCTCACCCAAAGTCCCGGCTTCATGCCCAGTGATTTGATGTAATCGAAAACAGGCTTCAGCCCATTGGGAAACTTCTTCTTATCAATAATCCAGTCGCCGTAGTTGTCCGCCCAGCCATCGTCGATAATAAACTCTTTCATGCCCGCATCGGCGGCCGCTTTGGCCAGCTCCATCACCAGCTTCTCGTTGATTTCCTTTCCGAACGGAACCCAGGTGTTGTAGACGAACGTGGGTTTTTCCTTCAGCACCGACAGCCGAATATCCATGTACTTGCGGACGAAATCAGGAACGGCCGTATTGAGTACCTCGTCCGGGTCTTTGTGGTTGTTGTAAACGATGGTGAATACCTGCGGTGTCGCGAATGACTCCCCTTTGCCTATGTACTTCCGGAAAGGGAACCGGGCGTCTTTGTGCGTGAGTCCGCTTAGAATGACGGGTTCATTCCAGAACACGGACGTGTGTTTAACCACCCCGGCGGCCTCGTTACCAATCACAATCCCCTGCTGCCAGTCGCTGTTATGAACCGTTAGAAGGGCATCCTGCATATTACCGTCGTAGGGGCCAATGGACCGTCTCCGGCCATAATCGTGACAAATCCAGCTAAACGTCGTGGCCTGATAATTCGTGACGGTAAACTTCTCCACATCGACCGATTCAAGCTGCACCGGCTCGCTGGTGAGGTTTTTGATAACTAGATTTTTCCGGATGGCGGGCGAGTTGGGGTACAGCAAAAACCGACAGTGTCAGCTCAACGTTACCGTCTCTGCTTCGCAGGGTGACGGCGGCTCCATCGCCCTGTCGGGCATCGGTGATTCGCTGATACCCACCAGTTTCCAGTTGCCGGAGCCGCTGTAGTGTTTCTCGTTCAGCTCAAACTGAAAATCAGGATTAACGCTCGGGAAATACTTGAACTCGCCCGTAACGGGCTTATAAACAGTCGTCAGAAAAGGGCCCTTCAGCAGCCGGCAGTTTGATGGTTCGCTGAACCAGCCCGTTGTTCAGCACCAGCTCCGAATTGGTCCATTTCGCAAAGGGCTGCCCCGCCAGCGGATGGGCAACGCCGATGAGAATACTTAGGAAAAGGGCCAAGATGCTGGTATACATGGGCTGGTACGTATAACGGGTCTATTGCATTATGTCTGCACAAAATTCCGTTTTTCTAAGAAGGGACAAATGAATGATTTTGGCCTAAACATGGATTATTTTATCTTCGGCCAGAAATTGTACCTGAGCGCATGTCAACGAATCGACAAAACCGGAAGGGACGGGGCTTTACCGGGGAGCGGATGATCGAGATTCCCAAAGAAGTTATTGAAAAATGCCGGACCCTGCCGCTCATCAGCCAGCTGTTTATTACCCAGATGGGGTTCTTCCCGAAAGCGTTGTACCACTACTGGCAACGGCCAACGGGTATGTCGCAGGTGATTCTGATCTACTGCACCGATGGGCTCGGCTGGATTCAGGTACCCAACGGCCGGGTGACCCTGCAAGCGGGCGACGTGTACGCCGTTGCGCCGGGGGTGCCCCACTCCTACGCGGCTGACCCCGATAATCCGTGGACTATCTACTGGTTTCACATCAACGGTACGGCCTGCCACGAATCGGTATGGGCGGCCATGGGCAATCGGGAAAACCTTGCTCAGGCTGTCCGGGTCGTGTTTTCCACCGAACGGATTGCCCTCTTCGACCGCATCTATGAGGCCTTTCTGAATGGCTACAGCCAGTCGAATCTACTCTTCGCCAACCTGACGCTGCCGTATTTTCTGTCATCGTTCGTGCTGCCCGACAATTTCCGGCCCAAAACGCGGGTTGCCGTGCAAGTCAATGCTACTGATAAAGCCATTCAATTCATGCAGGACAATCTGGCCCATCCGGTAACACTGGATAATATTGCTCAGTCGGCGCATTTGTCGGTATCGTTTTTCTCGCGGAAATTCAGGCAGGACACCGGCTACGCGCCCATCGAATATTTCAACCACCTCCGCATCCAGCGGGCCTGTCAGTTGCTGCACTTCAGCAACCTGCGCGTCAACGAGGTAGCCGCGCAGCTGGGCATGAACGATCCATTCTATTTCTCGCGCCTGTTCAAAAAGCAAATGGGCGTGTCGCCCGCCGGGTATCGGAAGAGTGAGGGTATGCAGGCTAAGCCATAGGGCTGGCCTGACCCGGCTTATCGATACTGACTCTTGTCAGCCCTAATCGATCGTCTGTATTTGGCTGCCTGGACCAGGCAGCCAAGCATCGGTTTCCGACTCTATCGATACGTTTTCAACGCGGCCGAATCGCCCATTATTCTGAGTGCCTGTTTCAACCCATCCATGTTCATCTGTCAGCTCCGCTATTGCGAGAAAGACGGAAGCGGTTTGTTGTTCTTCCTTTGCTTACTTTCCAACTAATCTCTCAACCTACTGGAACGCTGATTTTTATGATTGGTAGCCACTACTCGTACATACACACAATTCACTAGCGTCCATATAACCATTCAGATTGAATGAACGCAAGGATCGTTAAAATACATAACTATCTACCTAAGAAGATATTATCTTGAAAAACAGGCAGCGTACCGCTTACGGGACTTCCCGAATTGCGGGTAACTATGTCCGATTTTTACCACTAAGGCAGGCCGTTTCCGTCAAAACTTTGCATACAAGTTTTAAATACAACGGACTATGCAACGCAGAAAATTTTTAGCCTGTGCTACGGCGGCTCCCACAGTCATGGCAACCGCCCTGATGACTCAAGCGAAAGCCACCATGGAGGTCGATACAACCAACCCATTTGTCGTGAAAGCGGGTGAGGCCCGGTTCGGGATTCATACCCCCTATCGGGGTGTCAATGGCAATGACGTGAAAGTGTCGGGTAAGGACACGAATGGGCAACTGGCCATTTTTGAGTACATTGGTAAGCAGAAAATCGGACCTAGCTTTCACGTTCACCATCACCAGGACGAGGTATTCTCCATTATCGAAGGGGAATACCTATTTCAGATTGGCAACGAAAAATTCATGGCTAAGGCGGGAGATACCGTCTTTGCGCCACGGGGTATACCCCACACCTGGATTCAGGTATCGGAGCAGGGCAAACAGGTTTACCTGGTGCAGCCTGCGGGTAAGCTGGAGGACTTCTTTCTCGTGTTTGCCGAGCTGAAAGGGCCACCAACGGAGGAGTTTGTGAGAAAAATGCATGAGCAGCACGGCATGACCGTAGTTGGCCCACCGCTCACGTTACCTTAAAAAGAGTCGTTTTTATGGAAGCTATCTTCGACTACCGGTTGCCCAGCCCTCCCTTGCGGGAGTACATACGGCTGTTGCAGATTGTCGGCTGCGAGTTTCCGGCTTCCCTACCCACCCTGCCCGTCAAAGCCTATTGGCCGCGAGCCGAGAATTGCCTGTCCTTCTTCCCCAAAGATCCCGAACGGATCGAGTACGGTTTTGACGGCAAACCCCTCGCAAGTCCCCGTTCGCGCTTACATGGTCAGCATGCAATTGCCACCAACCGGCACGTCGGTCGTGATTTTATGGTGTTTCAGGTTCAGTTTCAACCGGGTGCCTTATTCCGGCTGACGGGTATACCTGCCGGAGCACTAACCAATACGTTTGTTGATGCCGAAGCGGTTTTCTCGACTGAACTTCGGCGGGTAAATGAGCGGCTGAGCTACACCCGGCATTACACGGAGATGATTCCTGTTGTGGAAGATTTTCTGCTGTATCTAATCGGGCGGTCCAGACAAAAATATCAACGACCCATCGACAAAGTGAGCCAGCACATACTCCACCAATCCGGCTTGGTTTTATTAGATCAGTTGGCCGATCAGGCCTGCTTATCACCCCGGCAATTTTACCGGCAATTTATGGAGTGCAACGGTATCAGCCCCAAGCTGTACGGACGCATTGCGCGCTTTGAACAGGTCATGAAGCTCAGAAATGCGCAACCCGATCTCGATTGGCTTAGCGTTGCGGTGGCCCTGGGCTACTATGATTACCAGCATCTGGTCCGGGATTTTAAGGAGTTCACGGGGCTTACACCCAATGGCTTCGTGCAACAGGAAGCCAGATCGCCCGAACGGACATTTGGGGCGGTTGAGACCTGATCGATTAGGATAGGTTTTGCTCTTTACTAACCAGACCGGCCAGTCAACCGCACTAGAGCCTGGCCATACTGGGGGCCCTTCTCTTAATCCAGCACTACTTCGCCCGTTCGTTTCGGGCGGCCTTTTCCGCAATCTCGGTAAGGCGCCGGGTGCGGGTGGCCGGGGTTTTGGCGTTGAGCAGCCACTCCAGCATACCCCGCCTGGCCGACCGGGGAAACACATCGAAGTACTGACGGGCCGACGGATGGGCGGCTAATGCTGCCTGCAAATCGGGGGGGATTACGTTGTTTTCTACGTCATCCAGCGCTGCCCAGGTACCCGTTTCCTGGGCCAGGTTGACCATCGCCATGCCCGCTTCGGTCATCAGCCCGGCGGCTGTCAGGTTGGCTACTTTAGCTTTGTTAACCCCGCTCCAGTTGCTGGTGGGCTTCCGTCGGGCAAAGTACTGGAGATAGTAAAGCGCATCGCCTTTCTTCGCCGAACTGTCGATCCAGCCGTAACAAAGGGCTTCGTCTACGGCCTCATCGTAGGTTATATTGGGTACCCCGCTGTTTTTCTTGTAGATACGGAGCCAGACGTTGGCTTCGGTAGCATGGTTATCGGCCAGCCACTGCCGCCAGTGGGCGCGACTTTCGGCGGGAATTGACGGGGGTAGCTCGGTCATCGGATGGCCTGTTTTCTCAGCAATAACGCGCTTTCAACTGTTTCATCATAAACACGTTCACGTCCCACTGACTGGCCAGGGGTTCCTGGGTGTAGGGGTGCCCCGGCATGTACGGAGCCGGGCCAAACTCGGTGTTGATGGTCAGTTGGGTGTCGTTGGCCCGGTGCGCGGCCACCACCTGGTCCCACCAGGCGAGGTGCACGTTCAGTGTAGCGTCCCACTCCGGGGCGCGGGGGTCGTTCACCTGCGGGCCTTCTGCGTACCCTACCCGGCTGTGGATGTGGTCGGCGCGGGCAATGGCCAGCGCAACGGCTTCGGATTGATCCTCCAAAAGCGACTCGTGCACGGTACACCAGTGCGAAATGTCCAGACAGATTCGGAGGTCGGGCAGTTCGGTCAGGAATTGCTGGCCGATGTGAGCCGCAAACAGGGCCTTGCCCCGGTGGGTTTCGTGAGTGATTGCCACGCCCGTTTCCGCCGAAATGCGGGCTGCCAGCTCAAACAGCTGTATGTTCTGCTCGAAGGTAAAATAATCTTTGCCCGTCTGGCAGTTGATAAAAACGGGGTTGTAGGCCGCCAGATGCCGGAGGTATTGTTTCGTAGTTGCGGCTGTGCCCGGCCATATCCCGCTCGAACGACTGGTAGTACTGCCCGATCCATTCCAGGTCGTGGTCGCGGAGGGTGTCGACCAGCGTCTGGCTGGCGGCCTTGTCGAGCGGCAGGGCCATTTCTACCCCGTCGTACCCTACTGCCTTTACGCGCTGGCAAAACGCGTCGAACGGCAGGGTATTACCCCATTCGGGGGCGTAGAACGTGATGGACATGAGGGTCGGTTCAGGGCGGCTGGCGGTCAGTCTTTCAGGTTTTTCAGATAGGCTATCGTCTGAGGCACCTGACGGGCGTAGCTTGGACTTTCGTCCTCAATGTAATAGTGCTCAATAGAGGACTTCTGGGCCGCCTTCAAAATGGCGGGCAAATCCAGCTGACCTGTCCCCAGCGCAACGTCATTCTCGACGGGTGTTCCGCCCGACAGGTTACCGGCAACCCCTTTGCGCAGGTCTTTCAGGTGCATGAGTTTGAAGCGGTCCGGATATTTGTTGAGCAACGCTGCGGGGTCTGCTCCGGGAAAGAATGTCCAGAGAATGTCCATCTCGAAGCTGACGTACTTCGGGTCGGTGTTCTGAATGATGTAGTCCATGAGCGTACCGTTCTCGTATTTCTCAAACTCGTAACCGTGGTTGTGGTAGCAGAACGTCAGGCCGTATTTATCCTTCAACTGCTTGCCGAAGCTATTGAAATCGGCCACCGTCTGCTTCGCCAGATCGAGCGTGAACGGCCCTTTGTGCGGTACCCAGGCCACCCGGACAAACTGAGCGCCCAGCGTTTTTGCATTCTGACCAACTTCGGCCAGCTTGTTTTGCAGATCAGGATAGCCCACCCCGAACGAGGAACATTTCATCCCGCGCTCATCGAGGAGTGTGCGCAGTTCGGCGGCTGTTTTGCCGAAGAGGTTGGAAAACTCCATATCGGTAATGCCCAATGCCTTGATGGTATCGAGCGTGGCGGCCGGGTTGATGGCGAAGCTTTTTCGGTAGGTGTACGACACCATGCCGGGCGTCTGTGGAAACACCTTTTTTTGACCCTGAACCGAGCCAACGCTCAGCAGGATAATGAAAACGAATAGGGATTTTTTCACGATTGATTAGTCAAAACAGATTCGATTATTTTTTATCGTACTGACAAAAATGCTTCTTCAAAATAACCTAAGCCATTTTATCGGAGTGCTTACTTGTAAAGCCATGTAAACTTATACGTCGAACGTTTTTTGTCATCCCTACTTTGTCCGGATGATAAAAAACGAGCTTATCACTTACTGTTCAAACGCACCCCGGTCCCGTCCAGTATTCTTCGGGCGGGCTTTGCCCAGAATATCGTTAGACAGCGGAACGTCGTTACTACCCGAATTAACGGCACGACTACCTTTTGCCAGCCGGAAATTACCTTTCGTTGGGTCGGGCTGCACGTCGATAAAGCGCGGGTCGGCTACGATGTCGTTTGGCCCCGTAAACACGTCCTGCGCGGCCGGATACACGTTGTAATCCCAGCGGATATTGGTGTTTTTATTATTGGAGGTCACCTTACCGCCAGGGCGTGGCACAATGATGTTGTTCATGATCACCACGTCTTCCGAGGTATTGGGAAACAGCTCCTGATACCCCACAATCTGGCCGTTCCAGTAGGTCGTGTTGTTGATAATATCGACATACTTCGTGCGGAAGGTGTGAATCCCCGAACCGCCGTTGTAGCAGCTTACGTTGTTGGCAATCAGCGCCCTCCCCTTCCATTCGGGCCGTTTCGGTTTTTCCGGGGCTGTCGGGGCAGGCGCAGCCTCCTGCTTCACTACGGCGTCGGCATTCGGGTTGGTGGCCCCTTTCCGGTCCTGATCGGTTACGTCGAGAATAATGCCGTTGCCATCGCTCAGTTTACCGATGCGCTCCCAGGGCACCAGCGTTTTGTTGTTCCAGACAAAGTTGCGCTGGATGATGATGTGGTAACCGGGCGCGTCGTCGTGCGCCCAGTTGTTCAGGGTCGTAATGCCCGACCCGCCGTAGCGCATGAACCAGGCATTTTCGAAACACCCTGCAATCCTCCACCGTGAAGTAATCCATTTCAATAGCCGACGATGCCCCCACCGGCACACTTACCCACCACGCAGTTGCGGACAATCAGGTGGTGTGGCTTCTCGTCGGGCTTGTTACTGCGGCCATTGAAGAAAATCCCGTTCGTGTTGAAATAGGGATCAGGCGTCGGATTTTTGGCGTCTTCCTGCGCTTTCAGGAGCACAATCGAATCGTTGTTGCCAATTACGGTCAGCCCGTCGAGAATGTGGTAGGAACCCGAAACCTGAATGCCGCACCAGCCAACCGGACGAACCTCGGGTTTATGCCCCGGACGCGCTTTCCAGGTAATCCAGGCGTCGGACTGTACCCGAACGGGTGATGTTCAAGCACCGGCGCTGCCGTTCGCCTTTGTCGGTCGTTCGTATAGGTGCCGTTGCCAATCAGCACCACATCGCCGGGCTCTACCAGGTCGGCGGCTTTTTGCAAGCTGCGGAAAGCCGTTTTTTCGGATTTGCCATCGTTGGCATCATTGCCGGTGCCGGACACGTGCCAGGTGGTGGCTGAGGTCAGGTTAGCGGAAGAGAAGTCAACAGGATGGCGAAAAAGAATTACGAGTTCATACAGTGATCAAATTGGCCACGGTTTGCGTAGCCGGGTAAACGGTTAATTGTCGTATCTAATGATGGGGTAATGCTGGCGGCTGCGGCCCTCCCTACCCCTTTTTCAGGGTATTCTCCATGGCCTGAAAGCCCTGCCGAAGGTTGCGCTGAACCAACGCCTGAGCCTGCCGGGCGTACGTTTTAGCCTCCTGCGGTTTATTGACCATAGCCAGCACCGTGGGCACGTACCGCTTGATATCCTCCTCCCGGTCGAAGTCGAACAACCAGTTCGACAAGCCTATGTCATTCCACATGATCCCTTTGCTGCTTTGTTCTTCCCAGCGGCCCAGAATGGCGGGAATGCCGTTTCCGATACACATGATGGGCGTATGTTGCTCGTGGCCAAAATACCCCGCCGACTGAAGGTAAATCCCCAGGGCCTCCTCCAGCAGCCAGGGTTCACTGCGCCAGACGACGCCCTTTCTCACGTCGTTGGGTAGTTTGTCGAGCAACCACTCTCTGCCAATGGGCAATTCCGTTTCGTCCTCATGACCAATCAGCACCTTGCAATCCGTTTGTCGGACAATGGCGGTGATGGCCTCCCGCATCGGGGCATGGTCGTGTTCTTTCATTGCTTCGTTGCGGGCCTGTCGGTCGGCATCCACCGGCCGGTTTTTGGCTTTGTGCAACCAGGCAGGGGTGTGACGCTGTTTAGGAATGCACACCACAAATTTCCCCGGCTGCAGGTTATTAGCTTTCAGATATTTAGCGGCTGCTGCCCGGTTAACCACATCCGTGCCGAAGGCCGCATCAGGCCCGAATTCCATGACGGGCGCGGTTATGCCGTCCTGTTTAGCCAACGCCAGGGATACCGAATCCCGGAAATAAATGAAATCGGCTTTGGGCAGGGTGGCCCGTTCCTGTTTGCCGTACAGGCCGTACGTAACGCCAAAAACGCCAAAAGGCTTACCGGTCAGGGTTTTGAACGCTTCGGCTTCGGCCCAGCCGATCATGGCCGGGCCGGAATTATGGACAAACAGATCAGCTTCGGCGAATGCTTTTTCTAACTCCGGACTGTCGGGTTTACCGTCGACGACCTTCCCGCGCACAATCTCCAAACGCGGAAAACGGAGCATGAGCATGTCAATTTCCGTCTGGGGCAGAATGGCGTAGTGGGGCCAGAAAATGGCACGTGCGCCGGGCAGATACGTTTGCATCAGGGCCAGAAAGCCCGGCGTATGCGCGACATCACCAATGTTCTCAATTTGCCAACCCGAACGTAGCAGAATAACCGGATTGGCTTTTTGACCCGTGGCCAGCCCTACGTGGGAGGCTAGCATTGAAGCACTCAGCAGGCCTGCCTGTTGCAGAAAAGACCGACGGGTCTGGGTATCGGGCAGCATAGGTTTCGTTTTTGGGAGAACGTCGGGGCAGCGTCGACCCGAACGGATGGGCAAACCCTGTCAACTGTAAACAGAGCACCTGACTATTTTTCCCGGCTTTCCGGTCTATCAATTTTCATCCCGCCCGTTGTGTAGCCGTCAACGTTACTTAACGCGCTGTGTAACAGGCAGGATGAGTAGGGTTCCTGCCTGACGTTGAACCAGATGCCGATGGGCCTTCAGTTGACTGGGTACAAATGGTACGCTGATACCTCCTCCGCCTGCTTTCAGGCTCCGGGCAACCCCGCTCATCCGGACGTTTTGACCTGCTATAGATTACGGGTGGATACCAGCCTAGCGAAAAAAGTCGTTTATTCGTCGTTTTATTGACGCTAACTACCATCCGGATGCCCCTGAAGTTAATCAGTCTGCTGCTGTTATTGAGTACCGTTACCCTGGCCCAGAAAAAAACTGCTGCCCCTGCGGCCCCGTACTTCCCATCGGCTCAGACCTGGGTTCACAAGGCCCCGGCCGACCTGGGTTTGTCGGCGGCTAAAATTCAGGAAGCCATTGCGTTCCATCGCGAAAACGAGATTAAAAATCCGCGCAGTATGGAGCAGTCGCACTACCAGTCGTTCGGGAAGGAACCCTACGGCTACGCGATTGGCCCGTTCAACGACCGGGGCGAACCCTCCGGACTTATTGTGTACAAAGGCTACATCGTGGCCGAGTGGGGCGAACCCCAACGCCCCGATATCACCCACAGCGTCACCAAGAGTTTCCTCTCGACCGTAGTTGGACTGGCCGTGGACCGGGGGTTAATTCGCAGCGTGACCGATACCGTAGCGGGTTATGTGCCGCCCATTGAATTGTACGGGCAACCGGTAGCGCGCGCTGGCCGATGAGTTTGGCACACCCGAGTTGCTCAACCTGTTCAGTACCCCGCACAACCGCACCATTACCTGGGATGCCATGCTGCGCCAGACCAGCGACTGGGAAGGAACGCTCTGGGGAAAACCCGACTGGGCCGACCGGCCCGATGCGGACGCGTCCAAATGGCTCAACCGGAAACGGAACACTCCCGGAACGGTCTATGAATACAACGATGTGCGGGTAAACGCGCTGGCGCTGGCCGCTACCAGCGTGTGGCGGAGACCCCTGCCGCAGGTGTTGAAAGAGACGATTATGGACCCCATCGGGGCCTCCACCACCTGGCGCTGGATGGGGTATCGCAATTCGTGGATCGTGCTCGACGGGCAGGCCGTACAGTCGGTGAGCGGGGGCGGACACTGGGGCGGGGGTATGTTCATCAACGCCTATGATATGGCCCGGTTTGGGCTACTGACGCTGAACAGGGGTAAGTGGAACGGTCGGCAACTGCTATCCGAACAATGGATTAAACAGGCTACCACGCCCACCACGCCCCAGCCCACCTACGGCTACATGAACTACTTCCTGAACACCAATCAAAAACTACTGCCGTCGGCCCCGGCCAGCAGTTATTCGCACATCGGCAACGGTACAAATATCGTTTACGTCGACCCCGAACATGACCTCGTGATGGTGCTTCGGTGGATTGACAGCAAAGCGCAGGATGGCGTGGTGAAACGGGTACTGGACGCTTTCGGGAAGTAAACAGCATTGTCCCGATACCCCTCCGTCCGTTCTGCCTGTTCGGCAATAAAGTGGGAGAACTTCCCGATAAAGGCAGTTTCCAGTCGGTTGTCGTCCCTTGTTAAAGGCCGATTTGGGGGACTTAACGGCTGATATTGGCGGTTCACCGCATTTTTTTTGTGTGCCTTTCCAACGGCTCTTCTCTTTGTACGTATTGAAAACTACCTGGACGAAAACCGCGCTTATGCGACCCCTGATATATACACTGCTCGGGCTACTCCTGGCGGGTCATGCCGTAGCCCAGTCGACGACTCCGGCTACCGGGCAGGTCAGCACGAGTACCCCGGAAGAGACACCGAAAGGAAACGCAAAAATTACGGGCTACGCCGTGGATTCGACACTGAGCAAAGCGGTCGAGTTTGCCAATGTAGCCCTGTACGAAACAATGACCGGAAAACTGATTGACGGCACCGTGGCCGATGAGAAAGGGAAATTTACCCTCACTCGAATCGCACCCGGCTCGTACCGATTGCTCCTTTCGTTTCTGGGTTACACGGCCAAAACCGTCGACAACATCGTCCTGAGCCGGGGACAAACCAAAGACATCGGCGTAATCCGCCTGAGTGCCAGCACCCGTACCCTGAATGAAGTAACCATTGCCGGGAAGAAAGCCCTGGTGGAAGACCGGGTAGACCGACTGGTTTACAATGCCGACAGCGATCTGTCGGCCAAAGGGGGCGACGCTACGGATATTCTTAAAAAAGTGCCGATGCTCTCGGTCGACCTGCTGGGCAACGTATCACTGCAGGGCAGTTCGAGCGTGCGGGTGCTGATCAACAACAAACCGTCGTCCATTCTGGCGGGCAACCTGGCCGATGCCCTGCGCCAGATACCCGCCGATCTGATCAAAACGGTGGAGGTTATCACGTCCCCCTCGGCCAAATACGATGGGGAAGGCAGCGGAGGCATCATCAACATCATCACCAAAAAGAATACGCTACAGGGCTTACACCTGGATGTGGATAGTGGTCTGGGCAACCGGAACGCCACGCTGGGCCTGAACGGTAGTTTCCGGAAAGGGAATCTGGGCGTTAACCTCAACGGAAACGGGCGCGTCATTTTTAACCCGTCTGCTTCTGACCTGACGCAAACCACGTTTCTGGCACCGGGAGCCGCGCCGGTTCGTACCAATCAGCGTATCGACGCGTTCGACCGGGGCGTGTTTGCTCAGTATGCCCTGGGCATGGATTATGACCTGGCCAAAAATCAGTCGCTGACGGGGGGCGTCCGGCTGGGTATCCGGAACCTGAACATGGATCAGCAGCAGACGATCACGCTGCTCTCCGGCGAACGGACTGCCCTGCCCTCCAGACGGGATGTGTACAGCCAGAATTTGTCGAACTCGATTGATGTCAACGTCGACTACCTGCACACCTACCCCACATCGGACGACCGACCCAAGCGCGAGTTCAGCCTGTCGACGCAGTACAGCCAGAACAAACTGACCAATAATTTTGACGCCAACCGGCTGGATAGTATCGGGTTCATCAGCTCCCGGCAGCGCAACCTGAACGACGCGACCAATGGAGAATTCATCGTCCAGGCCGACTATCAGATGCCCCTGAGCCAGCGTATCCAGCTGGAGTTGGGCGGCAAAAACACCCTGCGTCAGGTAACCAGCGACTATCAATATCTGCTGGCCAGCCCTGTATCCGCTTTCGTGGCCGATGATAGCCGTCCGTCGGGTTCGCTGGAGTACGACCAGAACATCGCGGCTGCTTACCTGTCGGTTACGTTCACGACGCGCAGCAAACTGGCCATCATGCCGGGCCTGCGCTACGAGTACACCAGCATCCAGGCCCGAACCGGAGGGCCCTCGGCCACTGGACAGGGACCTATCTCAATTCCCGATTACGGGCGGCTGTTGCCCAGCATAAACCTGTCCAGGAAAATAGGGGCCAGCTCGACGCTGAAAATGGCCTACACCCGGCGCATCCGACGCCCTTTTATCGACGACCTGAACCCAAACTTCAACACGGTCAATCCCCTCAATATCCGCATCGGCAACCCGTACCTGAGGCCCGAAACCGTGGATCGGATTGAGCTGGGCTACAGCACCCAGCTTAAGAAAACCTACCTGAATTTTTCCCTGTATTCCCGGCTCAATACGGATGACATTCAGTCCATCAGTCAACGTTCAGACACGCTGGTGGGGGCGGTGGTGACCCGCGTCGTCAACCTGGGAAAGGAATACAACTACGGGTCCAACGTGTTTGCCACCATCAACCTGACGCCCCGGTGGAGCGTGAATGCCAATCTGGATGTGATGTACCGCTTCCTTCAGGGATTATCGCTGGACGTGGCCGGGTGAGTCGATCATGATCAGCAACCAGGGGTTCCGCTGGGTGGTCGACTGGATACCCAGCTGCAGCTCGACAAGGGCTGGGCCATGCAGGCCAATATCGGGTACCGGGGCAAGGACATCAATTTACAGGGGTACCGGATTGGCTTTGCCCAGTATGCCCTGGGCGCGCGGAAAGACTTCAGCAACAAGCGCGGCAGTCTGGGCCTGGCGGCCGAAAATTTCCTTACGCGGGGGATGGGCTTTACGTCGGTGCTGAACTCGGCGCAGTTCAACCAGGAATTCCGGCAGTACATCTACAACGCCAGCGTGCGGGCCACCTTCAGCTACAAAATCGGCAGTCTGAACAGCGCGAAAGTAAAGAAAAGCAAATCCCTCAGCGACGAGAACTGATGGCCTGAATGGCCCGCAGGGAGACCGTAACAGTCCTTTTCACCCGAAATCGGCGCTGGCAAACCTGAGAGGGCACCGCCAAAGCAAGTCATGGTTCCGTACCTCGCAGCAGGCAGGTTCAGGTAGCCAGTGATGCGGAATCAATGACCAACGGGTTCGGGTCGCTCAAATCAGCAGTTTGTCTGGCGTGATGGGTAGCCCGGTAATGCGTCGGCCCGTAGCGTGGTAAATGGCGTTGGTGATCGCGGCCGCCAACCCTACCATGCTGATTTCGCCGAGGCCCTTTGCCCCAATGGGGTCCAGGATGGTGTCGCTCTTATCCATGAAAATCACCTCCATGTCGGGCACGTCGGCAAACACCGGCACGTGGTATTCCGCCAGGTCCTTGTTCATGTACCGGCCGTATCGGTGGTCGATGACTCCTTCTTCCATCAGGGCCATGCCGATGCTCCACACGGCCGCACCCAGCGCCTGACTGCGGGCAGTTTTGTGGTTGAGTACCTTACCAGCATCAATGGCCGATACCATCCGCATCACGCGCACCATGCCCGTAACCGGGTGCACGTGGACTTCCACGAAATGGGCGCAAACGATTTCCGCGAGTAGGTCTGCTGTTCCGTTCCTCCTTTCGACTCCGTCGTGACCGACAGTTCCGGCAGGTTGTTTCGTTTCAGGATTTCGCCATAAGCACACGCCTTCGGTGCGTCCTTTGAGCCGGACAGCCCCGTCGGCTACGGTCAGGTCAGTCTGCTTTGGCGTCCGAAAAAGGCGAACCTTCCTTGCCCCATGGCCAGGGTGCGGAGCCGTTGGGCCAGCGCCTGACACACGTCGTGCACGGCCGACCCAACCGACACCGCCGTGTGGGACGCGTACTGGGGCGGTGCCTGCGGAAAAGCCGAATCGCCCAGCTCAACCCGCACTTTACCCGCATCAAGGCCCATGACCTCGGCCGCAATCTGGGTCAGAATAGTGTAGGTGCCCGGTCCAACGTCGGCCGCAGCCGTCTGGATAACGAGCGTACCATCGGGCAGCAGCCGGGCGCGGGCCGAAGCGGCCGACCGCTCAGCTTTGTAGATGCCGGCCGCCATACCGGTACCAACCAGCCAGTCGCCCGCCCGGGTGGCGCGCGGTTCGGGGTTTCGCCGGCTCCACCCGAAGCGTTTGGCACCCTGCTCGTAGCAGTCGCGCAGGTAGTTGCTCGACCAGGGCTTATCGTTTTCGGGGTCCACCTCGGCAAAATTTGTGAGCCGCAGGGCCAGCGGGTCCATGCGGAGGGCGTAGGCCAGCTCGTCCATGGCCGATTCCAGGGCAAACGACCCCGTTGTTTCGCCGGGACCCCGCGCCCAGGCGGGGGTGCTCACGTCGAGGGGCACCAGCCGGTATACCGCGTTCAGGTTCGGGCATTGGTACATCGATTTGGTGGGGTGCACCGTGCGCTCCGTGAACTGTTCGTACTGCGAGGTCATCCCGAACACCTCATGGGTGATCGTCGTCAGTTTTCCATCGCGCGTGGCGCCCAGGCTTACTTTCTGGATGGCCTCCGGACGATAGCCAACCATGTTGAACGCCTGTTCCCGTTTGAGGACTACCTTCACCGGACGGTCTACTTTTTTTGCTCCCAGAATAGCGGCCAGTTCCTGGGGCCAGATACGCGACGCACTCCCAAAAGCACCACCCACAAACGGTGAATACACCCGGACGTTTTCCTCTTCCAGGTCGAACAGGCGGCCAATGTCTTTCTGCGCCAGTTTCACGCCCTGCGTTTTGTTGTACACCGTCACGCTGTCTTTATCGGTCCAAACGGCGGTGGCGGCATGCGGCTCCAGGGGGTTGTGTACGTGCACGGGCGTGTGGTAGGTTTGTTCGATATAAACCGGCGCTTTCTGCTGGGCCGCAACGTTGCCCCGGCTGTAGTCTTCCGGTCGTTCGGGCTTGTAGGCCCGGTTGGTTTGCGATTCGATTTCTGTGTGGTGAGCTTCCTCGCGGTACCGCACCGTCACCAGCGAAGCCGCATGCGTCGCCTGCTCCAGCGTACCGGCAATGGCCAGTGCTACGGGCTGGTTATTGAAACGAACCTGATCGTCCTGAAAAACACGCAGTTCCTCACCCGCCACCCGTTTGCCGGAAAGGTCGCGGCTCTGGGTATATCCGGGCACTTTGGGGGCGTTGCGGTAGGTCATAATGGCCACCACGCCGGGTGCTTTTTCGGCCGCTTTTGTGTCGAGGCTACGAATGCGGCCCCTGGCAATGGTACTGGTCACCAGCACTCCATACGTCAGGTCCGGCAGGTTGTGTTCGGCCGCGTATTTGGCCTGCCCGGTCACTTTGAGCCGACCATCAACCCGGCTCAGCGGATCGCCGATTCGGACAGGGACCGTTGTTGCGTTGTTTGCGTTCATGGGTCTATGCAGCGGCAACCGCCAGTTTGAGAGCCTCTACAATAGTGCGAGGGGTCAGGGTGAGTTTGAATTTATTATGCTCATAGGCCTTTGCCCCCTGCATGGCAAGCTGAGCCGCCTGGATAAACGTGGCGTCGGTGGCCGGTTTATTCCGGAGGGCCGCTTCCACCTCGGGCAACCGCCAGGGCTTGTGAGCCACCCCGCCTATGGCCAGTCGGGCCTCCCGAATGGTGTTTCCCTCCAGCTGGAGCGCAGCCGCTACCGACACCAGTGCGAAGGCGTACGACGCCCGGTCCCGTACCTTCAGGTAATGGACGTGCTGGCTAAAGTTATTGTCGGGTATGTCGATGGCAACGATAAGTTCGCCCCGCTGCAGGTTGGTGTCCAGCTGGGGCGTGGTGCCGGGGAGCCGGTGAAAGTCAACGAAGGGAATCTGGCGGGGACCGTTCGGCCCAACGACCAGAACCGTGGCGTCGAGGGCCGCCAGGGCTACGCACATATCGCTGGGATGCGTGGCAATGCACTGCTGCCCGGCCGGCTGCTCACCGGTGCCGAAGATGGCGTGGATGCGGTTGAAGCCCCCAAGCGCCCCGCAGCCCGTACCCGGACTGCGTTTGTTGCAGGGCATAGCCGGGTCATAGAAGTAGTAGCACCGGGTGCGTTGCAGCATATTGCCCCCCACCGTCGCCATGTTCCGGATTTGAGCCGAGGCTCCGGATTTGAGGGCCTGCGCCAGCAGGGGCTGCCGTTGCCGGATAAGTTCGTGTTCGGCCACGACGCTGTTCAGGGCCAGCGCACCGATGCGGACGCTGTTCGTTTGCTGGTCGATGCCCCGCAGCGGCAGCGCATTGATGTCTACTACTTTTTCGGGGGCCATCACCTCCCGCTTCATCAGATCGACGAGGTTGGTGCCGCCCGCAATGAACTGGGCCGTCGGGTTGGCCATGAGCGCGTCGATAGCGGCTTGCTGCGTGGCGGGTCGGATGTACTGGAAGTTGATCATACCCGCTGCCCTCCCTTTTCCACGGCCGTGATCGCCGTCACAATGTTGGCATACGCCCCACACCGGCAGATATTCCCGCTCATGTACTCACGGATTTCAGCTTCTGAACCGGCGTGTCCCTCCCGAATGCAGGCCACCGCCGACATGATCTGGCCGGGGGTACAGTACCCGCACTGAAAGCCGTCGTGTTCGATAAAAGCGGCCTGCATCGGGTGCAGTTGATCCGGCTGGGCGCCATCCTGACCCGTCAGCCCTTCGATGGTGGTTACCTGCTGCCCATCGAGCATCACGGCCAGGGTCAGGCAGGCCAGTACGCGCTGCCCGTTGACGTGTACCGTACAGGCTCCGCACTGCCCGTAGTCGCATCCTTTTTTGGTACCCGTCAGGTCGAGTCGTTCACGCAGCAGGTCCAGCAGGGTTACCCGGGGTTCAATCGTTACGTTGCGTGGCTGCCCGTTGATGGTCAGACTTACGCGCACCGGCTCCGCGGGGGGTGTTTGCCTGACCGGTGCGGTGTCCGCTGCCTCGACAAGTGTGGTGGGCGTAAGGGCTAATGCCGTCAGCAGCGACGACTGTTTAAGAAACTCACGGCGGGCTTCGGGTAATGCGTCCGGCCTGGGGTCGTTGGGCGAACCGGTGGGACTATCTTTCATAACGTTGTCCATTGCGTACACCGCTATAACCATCCGTTCGGCATTTGGTTAATCAGCACTTCCCTCCGGGCCAATCACCTGCGAATTGGTGCGTCAGCAGATGAGGGGCAGTGCAATTGTGTCATCCGTCGGGCTTATTAAATCGCTTTGGTCACTTTGCCGCCCACCACAAACGTTTCGCCGATGTCCATTTGCTGGGCCAGGTAATACGCCATGAAATTGAACGGAATAATATTGGTCAGGATGGAATAAGGCTCGTCGATGTCCGGCTCCTCCACCGTCAGCACGTGCGCACCCGCTCCGGCAATCATGTCCGATAGCCGCCGGGTGCGGTCGTAGGTCTCGCCCTTCGCCAGAATCTGGATGACGATGCTGTTTTTGGCGGTTTCTTTCGGGCCGTGGTCGTACTGCGCCATCGGCAGACCGTGGACATTCAGCTTTGTGCTTTCGCTCAGGATCAGCGCGGCTTCGTAGGCCGTGCCGATATTGGGCCGCTACCCGTTATGTACATACCGTGAATGTGGTGTTGATTCCGCAGCGCAACACCTGATTGGCCAGTTGTTCACCCTGCTGGCGGTACTGATCAAACTTGTCGGTAAGGAGCGCCACGGTGGCATCGGGCGCATAAACCAAAGCCTTTGAAGAGGGCCACCAGCGTATTGACGTACGTTTTC
>CAWAJC010000011.1:0-189058 GCA_963782245.1 uncultured Cytophagales bacterium | reverse complement strand
CACCAACTACTCGTCCGGCTTTCCGGCTCAACCCGGCACGGGCTGGGATGTACCGCCCGGCCTGCTCCACGCACCGGGTAGCCTGTGTACCTACGAACCGCAGAAAGCCTCCGACATTTTGCCATGTACCAGTCGCTGGTGAACGAAGCCATTATTCCGGAAGAGTTGCTCTGGAATGGTACCCCCAAAGACCGCATGGGCGATTCGATCAGCTGATGGAAGCCATTGATTGGGAACTTAACACCGACCCACCCATGATGGCCGACCGGTTATGGCCCCAAAACCCGTCCGGGATGAGGAAGAAATGAAGGCCGATGGCTACCGCGAAGTATGGGTGTGCTACCTGTCCGACGCGTTCAGTGCCAAGGAACTGACGGTGCTGCCCGGCCAGACCGTTACCATCAAAGACAGTGCCGCCTACGGCCTGATTATGATGCAGGGACACGGCAAAATGGGCATATGGGACATCGAAAACCCCACCATGATTCGGTACGGCCAGTTGACGAACGACAATTTTTTGTAGCGAGAAAGCAGCTACGGAAGGCGTAACCATCGTGAACACTCCACCACCGACCCCATCGTGATGCTCAAGCATTTCGGCCCGGCAAACCCGGAAACTACAGTTTACTAGTTCATATTTGGTTTCACGGTGGCCCAAGCTCGTTTGGCTGAAGCCATCCACCGATGCGATCGCCCAGACCGTAAAACCGAATACCTCAAACCTCAAACCGTATCATATGAATAACTATCCCAAACTCCACAACGCCATGTGGCCGGGTGTTGTGGGCAAAGGCCCCAATTCCAAGCCCGTTGTTGGCTTCGACAAAATGCTGGAAATGACCGCTGCGGCTGAAGTCGATGGCGTAAAATTCGACGGGGTCGATTGGCCCTGTTCGAGCATATCGATGTCAACATATCGGATGATGAAATTAAAAAACTAGTCGACAAAGTGGGCGGCCATGGCCTGAAAATTGGCTCGCTGGTAGCCCCCATCTGGGGTGGTCCGGTGCTGGGCTCTGGCGACGACCGCAAGACGTTCATCGAGATGGTCCGTAAATCATTCCACATCGGCCAGAAACTGACCGAACTTGGCATTCGTCCCAGTGGTGTGGTACGTATCGACTCCGCCAGTTCTCCTCACCAGTGGGATGCCGACCCGGCCGGTAACACCAAACTCATTGCCCAGACCTTCCGCGAAGCCTGGATGTTGCCGCCGAATACGGCGAGAAACTGGCAGCCGAAGGCGAAATCTGCTGGGGTGGTATGCACAGCTGGAAAACCATGCTGGAAACGATGGAAGCCGTTGACCGGCCAAACATGGGCTTTCAGGCAGATATCGCGCATACTCTGCTGTATACCCTGGGCTATAACCGCGAACAGGACCGTATTCTCCACCCGACTTCGACTGGAGCGACCGGAAAACGCTGGAGCAGGCCCTTGTTACCATCACGAATGCCCTGCGCCCCTGGACTATCGACTTCCACGTAGCTCAAAACGACGGTACGGTATTTGGCTCCGGCTCGCACGATAAAACCGGTCGGCACTGTCAGGCACTGGACCCCAACGGCAAACTCGATGTGGTACACGATGCGGGCTACTGGCTGCGGGATGAGAACGGGAACCTTACGAAAGCCTTCAAACACATTTGCTGGGATGGCTGCATGTTCCCAAATGATGTCATGACCAATCAACAGACCTGGAATGACATCCTGGCAACCATGATTAAAGTACGCGAAGCCCACGGCTGGCAGGAATAACCCTGTAGAGACGCAATACTTTGCGTCTCATTCACCGGATGGTTTGCTATACCCAATACAACGTCTCGTATTCGCATGGTTTGTTAACCGGATGGCTACCTAAATAAGATATTGCTGACGCAAATGAGACGCAAGGTATTGCCGCACCGGCGTACCGGTCTCTACACGAACCCTCGAAAAATGACACAGAAAAAAGAATTACGCATTGGCTTGATTGGTACCGGGTTTATGGGCCGGACTCATTCCAACGGGTACAATCGGGTACCCAACTTTTTCCCTGATCTGGCCTACACACCCGTCCTGAAAACCGTTTGCTCCCGCAATGCCGAAAAAGTGCAGGCATTTGCCGATCAGTGGGGCTACGAATCCATTGAAACGGATTGGAAAGCCGTTATTGCGCGGGATGATATTGACGCCGTCGATATTTGTACACCCAACGATACCCACGCCGAAATTGCCATTGCCGCAGCCCAGGCAGGTAAAATGATTTTGTGCGAGAAACCCATCGCCCGCAACATGGAGGAAGGGCAACGCATGGTCGATGCCGCCGAAAAAGCCGGGGTAAATACAACCGTCTGGTACAACTACCGGCGCATTCCGGCGGTTACACTGGCCAAGCAAATCATTGATTCAGGTAAGCTGGGCCGTGTTTTCCACTACCGGGCCAATTTCCTGCAGGACTGGACCATCAATGCCGACGTTCCTCAGGGGGGGGCGGGTACCTGGCGCATGGACGTGGAAGCGGCCGGTTCGGGCGTGACCGGCGATTTGCTGGCGCACTGCATCGACACGGCCATGTGGCTGAACGGAGCCATCACGGATGTATCGGCCGTGACGGAAACCTTCGTGAAAGAACGGATGCACCAGCTTACGGGAAAAGTACAGCCTGTCGGCATCGACGATGCCTGTATTTTTCACTGTCACTTCAAAAACGGGTCCCTTGGCCTGTTTGAATCGACACGCTACGCCCGTGGCCATAAAGCCCTGTACACGTTTGAAATCAACGGCGAAAATGCCTCTATCCGCTGGGATTTACACGATCTCAACCGGCTCGAATACTACGATTATTCCGATGAGGGAATCGTGCGCGGCTGGCGGTCTATTCACGTAACCGACGGCGACCAGCCCTACATGGACAAGTGGTGGGTGCCGGGCCTGGGTATTGGCTACGAACACAGTTTTATCCATCAGGTAGCCGATTTCCTGAGAAGCCTCGAGACCGGCGAACCCTGCTCCCCTACGTTCCAGGATGCGCTGGAGACCCAAAAAGTTTGCGAAGCCGTTATCGACTCGGCCAACTCCCGGAGCTGGCGGGATACGGGGGTTGAGTCCTTTGCCGGTTTCAATCCCTAGCCTATTCTTCCGCCTGCCTGTTCAACTGCCAGCCCTGCCCTGCGGGACTGGCAGTTGCTAATTTAGCCCGTCGACGTTTCCTTTGCGCCATGATTCCACCGCCCTACATACTGGAAGTAACTGACCTTACGAAAACATTTTCGGGCGTGAAAGCCCTGGATGCAGTTCAGCTCCATTTGCGGAAGGGTGAAGTACATGCTCTGATGGGCGAAAACGGAGCCGGAAAGTCAACCTTCATGAAGGTATTGATTGGACTGCTCACGCCCGATTCGGGCGAAATCCGGTTTGAAGGCACCCGTCTGAAAGCGACCAGTGTTCATGACGTGCGGCAAAAAGGCATCGCCATGATTCACCAGGAAATGCTGAATGTGCCCGAACTGACCGTAGCGCAGAACATTTTCCTGGGTCGGGAAACCACCGGCGGCCTCTTGCGCTGGCTCAACGACCGGGACCGTAACCGGCAGGCGGCCGAACTGCTGGCGCACATGGGCGTTTCAATCCCGCCCGATGCCAAAATGAAGCACCTGAGCGTGGCCGAAATGCAAATGGTCGAGATTGCCAAAGCGATTTCCAACGACGTTAAGGTGCTGATCATGGATGAGCCTACCTCTGCCCTGGCCGACGCCGAAGTGGCCACTCTCTTCGGCATCATCCGGGAACTGGCCCAAAAAGGCGTCGCCATCATTTATATCTCGCACAAGATGGACGAGATATTCACCATCGCCGACACCATCACCGTACTCCGCGATGGCCAATACATCGGCACCTACCCCGCAAGCGAGCTGGATGAAAACGGCCTGATAAAGCTCATGGTCGGTCGTGAGCTGGATCGGCTATTTCCCGAATCGACCACACAGCCGGGAGCGGAGGTGCTATCCGTACGGCATCTTGGTCGGAAAGGAGTATTTTCGGACATCAACTTCGCCGTTCATGCGGGCGAAGTACTGGGGCTGGCCGGTTTGATGGGGGCCGGACGAACGGAGGTTGCCCGCGCCATTTACGGATTAGACTCTATTCAATCGGGCGAAATTCACCTGAAAGGCCAGCCGGTAACGATAAATTCCCCGCAGGATGCCATCCGGTTTGGCATTGGCTACGTGAGTGAAGACCGTAAGCAGTTGGGCCTGATTCCGGCCCTCTCGGTCAAGTATAATATTACGCTGGGGAGCTTATCGAATTATGTCGATGGCGGATTTATACGAAATCAGCGCGAATCCACGGCGGCAGACAATGTTATGGCTGATTTACGGATAAAAGCGGCTAGCCCCGATCAGCCGGTTGTTTACCTGAGTGGGGGTAACCAACAGAAAGTCGTTATCGGGAAAGTACTACAGGCTAACCCGGCAGTTGTGATACTGGATGAGCCAACCCGGGGTATCGACATTGGTGCCAAGTCGGAGATTTACAAACTCATTCATGAATTGAAAACATCCGGCATCGCTGTCGTCCTGATTTCATCCGAACTCCCCGAATTACTCGGCCTCAGCGACCGGGTGCTGGTGCTGGCCAAAGGCAAACAAACGGCCCTTCTCTCCAAAGAGGAAGCGACCCAGGAAACCATTATGCGCTATGCGATGCAGCCCTGAAACATTGTCATTACTAGTCAGATAGTGTCATTTTGTGGTCATTGTCTGACAAATAGCGCTTAATAAATGACGACTTAATGACAATACCTACCCACGAATGACTACACGATTTTATAAACCCAACCGAAAACGGCCTCATGCCCACTAACATGCTACGCTCACCCACCTATAAAACCCGCTTCGGGCAGTTGGGGCAATACGGCCTGCTGATTGCCTTCGTGGGCATTTGTCTGACACTCTCGCTAACCACCCCCCGTTTTTTTACCGTGCAGAACCTGATGATTATTGTCACCCAGGTTTCCATCAACGCCCTGCTGGCCTTTGGCGTTACCTTTATCATCATTACGGGCGGCATCGATCTGTCCATCGGGTCCATGGTAGCCGTAACGGGGGTAGCAGCCGCTTCCTTTGCCCACCCCGACACCTACCCGGTGGTGGTTCCGGTCCTGATTGGTCTGCTGGCCGGGCTTCTCTTCGGGGCGTTTAATGGTTTTGTCATCACCCGGAGTCACGTTCCTCCCTTTATCGTCACGCTCGGCACCATGACCATTGGGCGGGGGCTGGCCCTGATTCTGAGTAAAGGTCGTCCGATATCCAACCTGTCCGACTCCTTCAACTTCATCGGCGGGGGTAAGGTACTCGGCGTACCAACGCTCATCCTTATCCTGATTGTGGCCTTTATTGCCTGTTCTGTTCTGCTAAAAAAAACGGTTATTGGCCGGTATATGTACGCCGTTGGGGGAAACGAACAGGCCGCCAGAGCGTCGGGTATTCCCATCAATAAAGTAAAGATGATTGTTTATACGCTGGGCGGATTACTGGCGGCTTTAGCTGGCATTTTGCTTACTTCCCGCATCACCACCGGGCAACCCAATGCCGGTCAGGGGTTTGAACTGGACGCCATTGCCGCAGCCATCATTGGCGGTACCAGCACCTCGGGCGGCACCGGCACCATGACGGGAACGCTGCTCGGTGCGCTGCTCATCGGCGTTATCAGCAACGGGCTGGACCTGCTCAACGTAACCTCGTATTATCAGGAAGTGGTGATGGGGGCCATCATCATTGGGGCTGTCGTGCTGGACAGCATGAATCAAACCAACAAAAACTAAGTATCATTTTCTCTCTCAGTTTGTATGAAACGTCAACGAACAACGCTTTCCCTTTCTGTCTTGTTTATCACCCTCCTACTCACAGGCTGTAATCAGTCGACAACCAGTGAAAGGAGTGATGACGGCAGCAAAAAACTGGTTATCGGGGCCACCATGCTCAGCATGCAGAATGAATTTATCGTGCAATGTACATGACGAAATAGAAAAGAAAGCCACCGCCGACGGAGTTGACTTAATCACGGTGGATGCCGAGCACTCCCCGCTGAAACAGGTGGAGCAGGTAGAAAGCTTCATTGCCCAGAAGGTGGATGCCATCATCATTAACCCCTGCGAAGTAGAGGCCAGTTCGCCCGCCGTCGCGAAAGCACTGGCGGCCGGTATTCCCATCATCAACGTCAACTCCGAAACCAGTGCCAAACCCTCCGCCTTTGTTGGCTCCGACGACGTAGAGTCGGGCCGGATGGCGATGAAATTCATTGCCGATAAACTGAATGGTAAAGGCAACGTCGTGATGATACACGGCTACATGGGGCAGGCGGCCCAGATCAAACGGGAACAGGGTGCCCGCGAAGTGCTGAAGCAATATCCCGGCCTGAAACTCCTCGCCCACCAGACCGGCGAATGGGACCGGGCCAAAGCCATGTCGCTGACAGAAAACTGGATTCAGTCGTACGGCTCGCAGATCAATGCCGTTTTTGCCCACAACGATGAAATGGGGCTGGGGGCCGCCAAAGCATTGATGGATGCGGGCCTGAAGGATAAGGTCATCGTTGTCAGCATCGACGGTATTCCCGATGGGTTGCAGGGTGTTAAAAAAGGCACGCTGGACGCCACTATATTTCAGAATGCCGAGCAACAGGGCTCGAAAGCCATCGAAACGGCCATTAAAGCGGCCAAAGGAGAAGCCTACGAAAAACAAATCCTCATCCCGTTTCAGTTAGTCACGAAAGAGAACCTGTCGTCGTTTCTTAAGCCGTGAAATGACCTCCGCAACCTTGTGTCTCATACCCTATGAATAGTCCTGAAACGCGCGAAGTCTGGCTGCGCGGCCCATTACCCGGCTTCCCACCCCTGCTGCAACCCATTGCCCACGCGCTGATGCAGGCACGCGAGGAAGTGGTGACGCTTATGCGCGATTTTCCAGAGAACAAATGCTGGGAACGTCCCGCCGGTGTGGCATCCGTCGGCTTTCATCTGCAGCACCTCACGGGTGTGCTGGACCGGCTATTTACGTACGCGCGAAATGAGTCATTATCGCCGGATCAGTTAATGTTTTTGGCAGGTGAAGGTAAAGAAGACCAGACAACCGACACCGTTCAGGAACTGGTTCGGCGGTTTGAGAAACAGGTTACCAGCGCCATCAGCCAACTCCGCATAACGGATGAACAAACGCTAACCCACGTTCGGGGAGTGGGCCGGGCTAATTTACCCTCCACCGTTATTGGTCTGTTGACGCATTCGGCCGAGCATACGATGCGCCACGTTGGGCAGCTGTCCGTTACGGTGCGGGTTATAACGTTTTAAGGCTTTTTTAAGTTAACCTTCACCGGCATTTAATATGATATAGTATTCTGACCTTTCTGCCGATAAGCCTGTCAACGTAGCAAGCTCAATTCACCAAAACCATTCTTAATCGTATGAAAAAGTCAATCTGGACTACCTGCGTGGTCATTGCCCTTTGTGTTAATACTGATTTTGCCGCCCTGCCTTCGCAGGATAAGCCAATGGTTAGAACAACGATGATAACAACAGTGAAAAAAGCGGCACCCGTGAAGGTCAAAACCGTAACTAAAACAGTCCATAAGAGTCATCAAATAAAACAATTATAAGCGCTTTCTTTGCCACATAAAGAAAGCGCTTATTCTGTTCCTGAAGAGTATCCGGCGGAGCCTCGGGACGTATCAGGGATTCGGGCGGAGTACTGATCCGCAAAGTGGAATGGATGACAAAATAGCTGCTAGGGCGGGATCAGTATCTGATTTTCCAGCCGAGTGCTTACCTTTCACTACCATTCGTCGCATCATGCTGGCGTCTTCGTGAGCCAGGATGTGGCAGTGATAAACAAACTGGCCATCATTCGCTTCAGCCTCGTTAAGAATATATTGAACCAGGATGTACGTCTCTGCTTTGGGTTTTACACGGACTACATCTTTCCAGCCTCGCTCGTGCCGTTCGGGTAGCTTAAAATGGTCGGCTCCGGGTATTTCGTTTCCATTATCATCAATTTCCTGGCGAGCCAGAATGCGGAAACGATTCAGGTGCGTATGAATAGGGTGCACATCTTCCGTCCGGTTTCTGATTTCCCAGATTTCCGTTCGGAGATTCTTCACATTCTTTACCGTATTGAATCCATACGCTTCAGCATTCCATTCCCCTTCTTCCATAAAAGCCATCGGAAATGACAGAGAATCGGCCGACATGCCCGTTGCAGCTAAAAATTTCCGAAACGGCTTTAGCTGTTTCATGGTATCGAATTCCGATTTACTCCCTGCTTCGACAATGGTCCATTCAAACCGGCTCACACTGTCAAGGCCGGGGTCGTTCAGCAGAGTAGCCAGACCACTATGATCCTTCACCCCACTGGTATCGCCAATGTTTTTCAGGATGGTCTTCATAGCTGATTTGCCTAGTTTTTTACTGCTAAGGCGCCGGTAATAATCGAGGTTTGCCAGCATGTTCTTGGCAGCGTTGGAGTTTGTCCAGGCGGCAAGTATCTTTTTTAATTCTTCGGCCATTATAACGCGCGCTTTACCCCCGACGCGAAGCTGCATTATCTGATTGGTCAGTTTACCTGATTCGCGGGCGTCATCGTCATCACCATATGGTTCATTCGGGGCATAATTGACCAATACCAGCGAATCACCTGGCTGGAAGGTGGAAAAGTTTATCAATACGTCGGCCCGTTCACCTGGGGCTACTACAAGCGGATCATGCTTCGTGATGGCCGGGAAACTATCCGGCATCAGACCACCCTCCGTACCAATCTGTATAAAAACCGACTGATCGACGGTGTCTGCTTCTGCCAGTCCTTTTCCCTTGTGGGTTTGCAACAGCGCGAATTTCAGAAACCGGGAGGGGGATGTATTGAGTAATCGAAACCGGTACAATCCCCTGTCAACGTTCATGTAGGGCCATACCTTTCCGTTTACGGTGATGGTGTTACCAAAAAATTCGGGCTGGCCACCATTCCCGCTCGTGTCATTCTGTTTAGACTCGTAAAATAGTCGGCCCGATTTGGTAAAGCTTCGGTCACTGATCAGTAAAGGAATATCGGGCACAGCCCCTTTTTGATTGATACCTGCTACCAGACTGGCTTCGCCCTCGCCTTTGATCAGGTAAGCCCCGGCCAGACCAGTGTACACATTGGTGGTGGTGCGCATCATGGCGTGGTCGTGGTACCACAAAATAGCCCCGTGGTGTCCTTCATTCTGCGATTTCACTACGTAATCCTGCGTGTAGGCCGATTTAGAAATGCCCAGGCTATCGTAAATTTTTGTGCGTTCGCCTTCCGGAAAGGTATTAGGGTAGGTGTAGGACTGCTGAGCGGTTTTCTCATTCGGGCCGAACAGCCCAACAGTAATAGCATTAAATTGGGGCTTATGTCCGTTCTTCCCTGTTCCTTTTCTCGTCAATAATTTAGCGGATGGATAGCCATCGTTGCGCCAGGCCAGATTAGCCCCGTGCAGATGTACCGTAGTAGCGTAATAGGTCGATTGCTCCATCATATCATCGGGCATTACCCCATTGGCGTATTTCCTGAAGTCTGGATACAACGACCTGATGATGGATTGAATGGGCAACAGCGTATCGCTCATGTTATACACGATCGGGTACCACTTGTTCGGAAAGGTATAGTTCTCATTCTCCAGTAGTGTTTCTTTCAACTTGTTCTGCCAGTCAACGTGGGTTTCCTGCCCATATGTAGCTTCGATGGTTGGCCCCGGTAGCGTTTCTTCGCCCTTCTTTGTATCTGCGCGGTACATAGCCTAATACCCAGGTTGAGTCCAGATGGGCGTGATAACGCTGTTTAAACGCTCTGATTTCAATCGTGTGCGTACTTGTTCCCGTCAGCGATTGTGGAATGGGGAGCGGGTCGAGAAACAAGTCGGCTTCGGTCCAGGTCTTCAGGGCATTGGATGGATCATCTTTGATTTGCTTCCACGCCCCCCGGATCGAAGGCAGCTGGAGCAGGTTTGGGCTTACACCCCCCGGTTAATAAACAAAAAGATGCCCAAAGGATAGCAATCAGTAATGGACAGGTTGATTTCATGGTCAGATGTATGTACCTAATTAGTTCGGATTTGTGTTTATACGAATCCGAACTAATTGGATGATGAATTTTACTTTTGCTTACTCATTGCGGAAACTACCTGCGTTAGAAAAGTAGGAAAGTCAGCAACAACGTTTTCAGGACGAAGCGGGAAAAACACCTGTTTGGCGTATTTAGTCAAATGGGCATCCTCCATCGACATGGTATTGGTAGACGCATCGAAATGAACCGCGGGTAGGGGTAACAGGCGTGTGTACGGTAGCACTTCGGGTGTAGCAGCCCGGGAAGTGGCCGAAGCAGGACCCGGAACTAATTTGGCCAGCGGATTAGGCGATTCCACCACCGAAAAGTTGGAGCCGTTGCTGGCGATATCATCGAATTTACTGTATTGACGCTGAACTGTCCACGTACGACCGTTTAGTGTAATTGTTGCCGACTGACCATTCACAATATCGCTGTTTTCGCTGCCACTACCATTTTCAAACCAGGCATTCAGTTCGGCATCCGTTACCATCTCACAAAATTCATGGCTGGCAACCTGCGTTTGCCGTTGTTCCTGGGTCTGAGTCAGATGGAGCGAACAACCAGCATCCGACGCACAGGATGCCCGCAAACAGTTATCGTTCAGACTCGGGATAATGGCGAAATAGCATTTATTGCCCCTGGTAGTGGTAAAGAACGAGTGAAAACCAAACGCGTTATCGCTTGTCGCTTGGCACATACGGGCACCAAATGCATCCACAGACATACCATCTGACAGAATCACCATGACGCACTGGTTCGATGGATTTCCTGGCTCTGGCAAAGCTCCTGTATTAATGGCAGCCTGTAGCGTGTTTGTAATGTCCGTAGCGGTCAGATTGTTGGGCACGTTATTAACAAACGTAGCACGGATAACAGCGCCTGATCCGGCGCCCACGCCCGCCCCATACTGACTCAGCACATTCATATACTTACTGGCCAGCATATCCTGATGAAACTGCATCAGACGGGATGCCCGGGTGAGTTGGGCCGCCGTAGACGTCCAGGCGGAGCCCCAGAAGGCTACATACACGAGCGGACATCGTACTACAGCACCGCCATGGTAACTAAAGCCACTATGAGCCGCAGCATGATTCATGACTTCCTGTGGCATATCTCCTACCGTAGCCTGGCCATGGGCTACACCGGTGTTGATGGATGGGCTCACCCCTCCGTAGGCAGGCCGGTTCACATCCCCGACTGTTTCTGGTTGATGTTTCATTGTTTTTTAGTTAGAAGAGAATTGTAAAATATGAAAGCTCAGCAAAGTTACACGACTGAAAATCAGTTTCTTACGGGAAAAATACGGTTTTATTAGAGTATAAATACTCTTTTTATAGCCCTCACAAAATGACTCTTTTGCTGGCGTACAGGTAGGCGTTCTTGCGGGGTTATTTAACGATAAAGCCGGTGTAGCTCTTCCGGATGAGCCCAATTTCAGACCCCTTCAGAATCCAGTAGTAGTACGCCAACTGGTTGAGTACTACTACGCTAAAGAATTGACGTACCTGTAAAGACATTTGTATCCGATGATGCTCAATCCATCATCGCCCTATTTCTAATCTTTAACTTTTTTCATGCATAATGGCAAACGTATGGAATGCCTTCACAACCGTTCCGGGCAGTTTTAGCCCGGATACCATGCTGCTCCTGACCGACGCATCGGTACTGGTTCATGACGCCTATGGTAAAAACTGGTACCGACTTACACCAGATGACCAGGGTAATTATCAGAATGGGGCCTGGACGGGGCCTTTCCCCATGATCAATACCCGACAGTTTTTTGCATCGGGTATCCTGCGCGACGGACGTATGTTTGTGATTGGTGGCGAGTACTCCGACGCGGGTAATGCAACCCCTCTCGGTGAACTCTTCGATCCCCGTACCAATACCTGGTCGGCGATGAACAAACCCACGGCGTTTAGCTGGATCAACAGCGATACCACTGGCTGTACACTGGCCGACGGACGGGTATTGTTAGGCGCTCCGGGCTCAAACCGAACTGCCCTCTGGGATCCTGATTCCGATACCTGGACAGAAGCGGGTCTTGCTTTTGGGGCCAGTATATCGCCCACTAAAGTGAGCAATACCAATGAAGAAACGTGGAACCTAATGCCAGATGGCTCGGTATTAACCGTTCAGATTGTGGGTGCACCAGCTACAGAGCGCTACATTCCGGCAACAGATCGCTGGATCAACTCCGGAAATACGCCCGCTACACTTCCCCTGTTTACGCTTAATGATCCCGTAACCAGCACAACGGTTAATATCCGGGAGATGGGACCAGCGCTGACGCTACCCGATGGGCGCGCTTTTTTCGTGGGTGGAACCGGGCACACGGCCCTCTACACGCCACCCGCTAATCCGGCCAATACCGGAACCTGGGCAGCGGGGCCGGATTTACCCGCCGATACCAGCGGGAATACGTTCAATAGTGTCAATGGAAATATTCAGACGGCTATCGACACGCCGGGTGTTTTACTACCCAATGGGCGTATTGTGTTTGTAGGTGGACAAACAGTACGGGAAGTAAACAGTGGCCAGGTTCAGTTCTGGTCCAATCCCTGCACGGTATTTATGTTCGATCCTGCGGCTAATACCATTACACAACTGGCTCCTCAGCCGCCTTCCAACGCTGTCGATGCCTGGCAGGCAAGGCTGTTACTCCTGCCCACCGGTCAGGTACTCTTTACGTCGCAGCAGGCATCTATGTCGATTTTAACCGTCGATGCGGCCCTTGGTGGCCCCAATAACGCCTGGCGTCCCACCCTGACCAGCGTGCCCACATCTATGGTTGTCGGCCATAGTTATGTGCTGACGGGTGCACAGTTCAATGGCCTCTCTCAGGCTTGCAGTTACGGCGACGATGCGATGGTTGCCACCAATTACCCAATTGTGCAGTTGACTAATACTGCAACCAATAAGGTCATTTATGTACGTACATCGGCTTTTTCATCGATGGGTATTGCTACGGGAGCAACTCCGCAAACGGCTACGATTCAATTGCCGGGAACTATGCCACCGGGGCAGTACCGTCTGGTTCTCATTGCCAACGGCATTGCTTCTACGCCGTCAACGGTACAGGTGGTTAAGCAGGATTGCTTCTTTATCGTGGACCGTTCTACCTATTCGCAGGGGGAGATTCAGGCGCTTATTCATCTCAACGGCCCTCCAGCCGTCATCGAGACTGCCCTGTATGTGGTTGTGGAGGGTTTCAAACCCAGCGATTTGGGGCTAACGGCAGCCAATCTGGCCAGTCCGCCAATCCGGCCCACTATCGCTAATCCGGCCGCAGGTATTTCCATCACTTCGGTGGGAGCTGTCATTCCGGAAGATACGACCCTTCCGAATACTCCACAACGGTTCACGTTCCCCTGCCGCATCTCGTTTCAGGATGCCAATGTATTCAATTTCGCGCCAACCGTAGAAAACCTGACGGTATCTGCTTCCTTCACGGCTGGTGGCAGTACCGTTACCTGCAACGCGACTATTCAGTTGATCAAAACGCCAAATCCGTATATCCTTCACGGCGATGCAGCGCATGGTTATCCCTGGTATCTTAGTACAGATGTCCGGGTTTTCCAGATCAAAGCCGGACAAACAAAATTTGCGGCAACAGTCGGCTCTACCGGTTCTGCCCGCACGATTGCCACAAACTACATTCAGCAGGTAATCACAAACCTGAACGGAAGTCCGGCGTCGGCGGGTGGGCTATTTGATGCCTTACCCCAGGATGAGCAGGCCGAATCGCTGGCGCTGGCCCCAACGGATACGGGCGGCACCCCCGTTTATAACTTTGCGGTAGCCAGGGTTCGCTACCGCGATACCATTCCGGCTGACAATGTGCGGGTTTTCTTTCGACTGTGGCCCGCCCAGCAGACCAACGCTACCTACAACACGGCTACGCTTTACCGCTCGGCTACCAATGCCGGAGGGCAAAAAATACCCTTGCTCGGGGTTCAGGGTAGCCAGATCATGACGATTCCGTTCTTTGCTACGCCCCGCGTCAATACGGCATCGGTAAACATGAATACCCAAACCGACACGCCTAACGTTCATACCATCAATGCCGACACGCTGGGTGGCGAGGTAGCCAGTTATTTTGGTTGCTGGCTGGATATTAACCAACCCACTGATCTGGTGTTTCCGGCCCGGTTAATTGGCCCTACCCCGGCTAACTTACCGGATGGGCCCTTCAGCGGCCTGGGTACACTGCTGCCCATTCAACAGCTCGTTCGCAGTGAACACCAGTGTCTGCTGGCAGAGGTTTCGTTCGATCCCGATCCAATTCCGACTAATGCCGATCCGTCCATCTCCGACAAGCTGGCCCAGCGTAATCTAACGTTTGTTAACGTACCGAACCCCGGCCTGATCGACTCCCGACGTGCTCCCCAGACGTTTGAGGTACGGCCTACACCGTTCTATCTGCCTGCCGATCTAAGCCCCGACGAACTAATGATTGAGTGGGGTAACACTCCGGTTGATAGCCTGGCCAATATCTATCTGCCTGAAGCAGCCGCCGATGCTATTTTACAGGTAGCCAGCGAATTGTATGCAACACACCGGCTAACAAAAGTGGATGATTTTACTATTCAGTGCCAGACCGGTGGTGTTACTTACCTTCCCGTACTGCGAAAACTGGGCGCTAACTTTGCCGGCCTGCTAACTATTGACCTGCCACCAACCGTTAAAAAAGGTCAGGTATACCACATTACGGTTAAGCAGGTAACTACAGCCGTTGGCCGGTATCCGGGTCGAACGGTGATCAATCAGCAGGAAAATGTACGCGGTCGCGCAAAGACAACTGCCGCTACCGTCAGTACGCAGAAAGGGCAGGATTTAATCTGGCGCCGGACGCTGGGTGTTTTTCAGCTAACTATTCCCGTCAGCACAAAACAGGCTCTTTTGGCTTCTGAAGAAAGACGACTATCCGTTCTGCGTTGGATTGAACAGGCCATTCCCGTCGATGATCGCTGGTACCTTGTCTTTAAGCGGTACGTGGAGCAAATGGGCAAGCGAGTGGGAGATATGGGTGGCGACCCGGACAAAGTAATCGCGGACCCGAATGGAAACTGGCAGCACGGCGGTAAAGGACACCATGAACTTCCCTGTGATCCCGATGAGCACTACGAGAAAGGGTCAGGCGAAAGGCAACGCGCCTGGTCCGGTAAAATAGCGGGGGTACGGTACGATCGATATGGCGACTTTTCTGGTTTTCTGCTCGATACGGAAGCGGGTGAACAGCGCTTCGACAGCCGGGAGGAAGAGATGGAGGAGCTTGTACAACTTGCCTGGACAGAACGTATTTTCTGCACGGTCTACGCAGAGAATCACGAACCTCATCGCCCTCTGGCGATCGTTCTGCGAGGAGCGCCGGAACGGTCTTAATCGTACGTTTTATGGTGTACAGATAAACGGAATCCCGTCCAGCAACACGCTGGACGGGATTCCGTTTATCTGTACACCTCGATTTTTAGCGTCTACTTCACCGCTAAAATCTTGAATTCTGTCCGGCGGTTTTGCTGGTGCTCGTGTTCTGAGCAGTTTACCCCATCGACGCAGCCATTAATAATTTCGGATTCACCATACCCGTGGGCCGACAACCGACCGGCCGGAATACCGCGCGACACGAGGTAGTCCATAGCGGCTCTGGCCCGGTTTTCGGATAACCGAACGTTATAGGCATCACTGGAACGGGCGTCGGTATGCGAGCGAAGTTCAATTTTCATTTGCGGGTACTCCTTCAGCAAATCCACTACGTGATTGAGTTCACGGGCCGCATCGGGTCGAATAAAAAACTTGTTCAGGTCGTAGTAGATATTTTTGAGCTGAAAAATATCGCCTTCTCCATATAGTCCCAGTGAGTCAGCAACGATACCTGATTTACGTTTTGACTTGGCAAACTGCGCCTTTTTGGTCGCATACTTGTCTTTCTGAGCCGTAATCGTGTACGGAGCGTTAGGCTTCACATCAAATTCATACCCACCATCGGGCCCGGTCGTTACGGTCTGTTCCGACTTATCTTTCTCATTCCGCAACGTGACCTTTACGCCGGTGGCCGGTTTCTGGTTGACTTCCGTTTTAACAATCCCTTTCACCAGCGTATTCTCCGACCGTTCCAGGTAAATGGACACGTTCATGACCGGCTTGGGTGACTGCGTGAGAGTAGAGAAGCGAATACTGTTCATGGCGTACCCTTCTTTGATGGCCTTGAATTCGTACTCTGTATTGGAATCGAGGCAGAGGTCCATCTTCCCCTCCACATTGGTCAGGCGAATCTCCTGGTTCACCCCATTCCGCAGAATCCGGACATCGGCGTTCTCCAGCGGGGTATTGGTTTTGGCGTCGAACACCAGCACATTGAGTTGCTTGCACACGCGCCGGAACGAGTAGATATCATCATCACTGATGCCCTTTTTCCGGTTACTGCTCACGTACCCGGTCGTACGATTTTTATCGGTGATGAACCCGAAGTCGTCTTTTTCCGAGTTGATCGGTGCGCCAACGTTCTGAACGCCCCGGTAAGCAATACCATCTTTTAGTTCGGCCACAAATACATCCAGTCCCCCCAGTCCTTCATGCCCGTCGGAGGAAAAGTAAAGGCTTTCATCGTCAGACGCGAAGGGAAACATTTCGTTGCCTTCCGTATTGATTTCTTTCCCCATATTCACGGGCGTTCCCCACTGACCATTGTTATACTCCACCACGTAGATGTCCGTACCACCGTAGCCGCCGGGCATGTCCGAAACAAAATACATTTTAGTGTTATCGGCCGAGAAAGCCGGGTGACCCACCGAGTACTCATTACTGTTGAAAGGTACTTCCTGAATATCAACCCATTTCCCGCCTTTGTTCACGGAAGAATACAATTTCAGTTTCCGTACGCCGTCCGAGCTCTTGCCGGATTTACCTTTGCTGGAGTTGTTGCGGGTGAAGACGATAAAATTCTGGTCTTTCGTAAAGGTCATCGGCCCTTCGTGGTACTTGGTATTCAGCGTACGGCTAAAAATCTCCGCCTTCGTTAAGGGGGCAGTCTCCGCTTCTCCTTCAGCAGCATCCGTTTTCACATCGCCCCCACCGCCCAGCACCGAGGATTTCACGGCCCGTACCGGCTCCGGATTGGGAACCCGTAACTGGTTGGTGTCGGGGTGGAAATATAAGTCAAGGAAAGGCGTCTGGTTCCAGCTAAACACGCGCTTTACCGGTCCGGATTCGTCGCGGGCCGACACAAACACAAGGCCCCCTTTATAGTACATCGGACTAAAATCTGCCTGTCGGGAGTTAATGGGCAGGTCGTACAACTTGTAAGATGACGAATCCTGATAGAATCGGTTCATGTCCATGTACGAAACGGTAAAACGGCGGCCACGCAGGTCCTGGCCCTGTTTCTCTCCGTACTGACTATACATTTTCTGCGACTCGCGGTACTTTTTGTTAGCCGCCAGCGCCTGGGCATAGTACAGGTATATTTCGCTGTCCAGATCGGTATAGGCTTTTACTAACTCGCCATAAACCCGCTCCGCATTACGAAAGTCATTTAACCGGCGGTAGCTGTACCCAAGTTTAATCATGGCCTCGCGGGTTTCGGCGGGGTCTTTCTTTTTATCGATCCGCAAGAAATCTTCATAAGCGCGTACCGCACCCACGTAGCTAAGGTTATCAAATTGTTTGTTAGCCGCTCGTAGCCGCGCACTTTGTGCCTGAACGTTCAGACTCCAGAAAGCAAGTCCCAGGAGAAACAGGACACGTACAATTCGGTTCATGGTGTTAGTGAGTTGGTAAAAACTTGGGTCTGCCCGAAACCCTACAAATAAAATGCCAACTTTGTAAAAGCCAGCCAACGTCCCGCGACAGGGCTATAATGGTAACGGTTAGTTACGGTAAAAATTCAATTTACGAGTACGGGTTCAGGTTGCCAGGCATCACAACGGAAGCGGGCAATCCGTTTCGTTTCGGACGTAATCCGAAAGCGGTGATCAATCCGGCGGCCAATGACCCAAACGACTTCATGGCCGCACACCAGTACGGCGGTCTGCTCCCGTTCCGTTCGGCTCAGTTTCATGTCATTCAGTACATCACTGACGAGCTTATGCCCGCCCAAACCCAGTGGCCGCATCCGGTCACCCTGCCGCCAGGGGCGAATGGTCAACGGAAGCGGCAGTTTATCTGCATCCAGCTGCGCCATGGCCGGATCTGCCGATGGTTTAAACGGAATGGGCCTGGGAATCACGTCAACAGTAAGGGTAAACCGCCCTGGTACAAGTATAGGGGTTTGAGGCCAGTCGGTCAGGGAAATTTCGTAATCGGCTGACACCGGCAACCGTTCGAGAACCAAACCAGCCCGCTCGTGTGTCACCCGGTGGGTAGCCGAAGCAAACAGCTGGCCAACGGGTTTGGTCAGGCATTCGACCATCTTCCCGGCCTGATCGGCGGTGAACCCAAACGGCTTTAGCCACTCGGCCAGGCGAAACGCCGGTTCTGACAGAGCGTTCAAAGCCTCTACGGGCAACAGCGTTTGGGTACCCTGTTGCACCGCCGTTGCGCGCCAGGACCGGGTGAGTTCGGTTTGCATGAGTACGTCAGCCGCCCGCAGCCGCTCAAGGGTATGCGGCAGGGTTTGCCACAGGCCCGGATTAAGCTGCGTCAGCACCGGTACTACGTGGTGACGAATCCGGTTACGGGCATACTTATCATCGGCGTTGGAGCTATCCTCCCGATACGCCACTGCCTGTTCCCCGGCAAACGCGGCCAGTTGCCCACGGGTGGCAAACAGAAGCGGACGAACCACCCCATCCTGACTCCGGGCAATCCCGTGCAAACCGGCCAGGCCGGTGCCGCGCGTCAGGTTAAACAGCATTGTTTCCAGCACATCGTTCAGGTGATGCGCGGTAGCTACGCCGGTGTACGCCTGTTCCTGAATTAACCGGGCAAACCAGTCGTAACGCAGGTCGCGGGCAGCCATCTGAATGGATATTTTCCGGGCGGCCGCCAGGGCAGTCGTATCGAAATGGGTCAAATGAAACGGAACCCCGTACTCAGCGGCCTTGTTTTTAACAAAGAGGGCATCGGTATCGGAGTCGGTACCACGCAGGCCGAAATTAACGTGGGCAATGGCAAACGGCTGATTGATGCGATGAACCAGTTCGGCCATCACCATCGAATCCAGGCCTCCGCTCACGGCCAGTAGTACCCGCCCGGTAGCGTCAAACAGGTGATTATCGTTAATAAATGCTAAAAAATCCCGTTCCAACATCTGGTGTCGGCCCAAAGCCGTAGTTTTGCTGTTATGAATCGTATGCCTATACGTTTTTTATTTATCGTTATCTGCTTTTACCTGTCGGTTACATCCAGCGAGGTGATGGCCCAGTTCGGTGCGTCTCCGGGAGCCGGTGCTTCGACACCCGGTGGCACCGACGATAAAGTGGAACTGTTTGGTGCCGATAGCCTGGTTGTGCTTAACGTACCGGGTGAGGCAGTCCGTAAACTGTACAACAACGTTCGTCTGCGCCATAAAGGAGTCCTGATGTATTGTAACCTGGCCATCCAGAACGTAACGACCAACGTGATCGAAGCGTATGGTAACGTCCGGCTCGTGCAGGGCGACACCATCAATATACGGGGCGATACCATGTTTTACTACGGCAACTCCCGGCAGGCCAATATGCGTGGTCATGTCATCATGCACGACCGCAAAATGACCCTGACCACCCGGCAGCTCGATTACGATATGTTATCGGGCATCGCCCACTACCCCACCCCGGGTCGCATTGTGGATAAAGATAATGTACTGACCAGCCAGGAAGGGTACTACGATACGCGTTCCAAATTGTTCACTTTCCGCCAGAACGTTGTATTGGTAAACCCCAAAGGTACGCTTACGGCCGATTCGCTGCTGTATAATTCACTCACCCGGATTGCCACCTTCCAGGGACCAACGCGCATCAAAAATAAAGATGGCGTACTTACGGCCATTGCCGGTCGGTACAACACCATAACGGGCATTTCTAATTTCGAACGCCGGGCTACGGTCGAAACCCCCAAGTACCGGCTCACCGGCGATACCCTGTATTACGATAACCCCTCCGAGCTGGGTATTGCCCGGGGCAATGTTATCATGGTTGCCAAAGACCGGAAAGCCGTTATTACCGGCGACCATGTGCGCTACAATGGCAAGGTTGGAATTTCCCGGGTAACGGGCCACGCCGTTGCCAAAAGTATTGCCAATGAAGCCACTAAAGATACCCTTTATTTACGGGCCGACACCTTATTTTCTTTCGATAATAAGGTTACCAATGCCCGCCGTTTAGTGGGGCAGAAAAACGTCTTTGTCTATAAATCTGACTTGCAGAGTAAGTGTGATTCACTCATTTATGACTCGGCCGATTCAACTATTTATTTCTATAAAAAACCCATCGTCTGGAGTCAGAATAAATACCAGATGGAGGCCGACTCGATGCGGATTTTGCTTAAAAACAATAAAATTCACACGATGTTTTTGAAGACGAAATCGTTCGTTGTTTCGCTCGATACGCTTAAAAATTTCAACCAGATAAAAGGGCGTACCGTAACGGCCTATTTCACCACGAAACTTGTTAATCCCGATACGCTTTTACCGGACACGCAAAACGAGAAAGAGGGTCAGCAGGCCATGCTAACGGCCACTACCCGGCAAAATGTTCCGTCGGCTGCAACGAAGCCCACTACCAAAGGCGTATCAGGAAAAAAGGGCCAGATAGGAGCCCCGGATACCGTAAGGCTCCAGGAAAAAACAACGCTCGAACGGGTACTGGTCGATGGCAATGGACAAAGTATTTATTACGCCCTGAGCGAAACAAATAAACTGATTGGGTTAAACCACGTCGAGTGCAGCCGAATGAATATTGAATTCAACGATAATAAAGTAGGCAGGATTCGATTTTATGGGCACCCGGATTCGCAGCTTATTCCGCCCAAGGAATTTACCGGCGAGACACAGGAACTGGATGGATTCAGGTGGCGCGAGTCAGAAAAACCAACGAAAGCGCAGGTCTTGTGGCAGGAAAACCCGCCGACTGAGGAGCCAAAAGCTAAAAAAACGATAAAAAGTAAAGGCCCGATTAAACCTTTGGCTCAAAAATTGGTTCCAAAAGTTAATAAATGATCTTTTTAACAATTTTTTAAGCCGTACCCCGTTGACATTGTCTTTTTTGATGGATAGGTTTGTGTTGACGAGTTGTGTACCTGTAATTGACATTCATGAAAAAAATTATACTTATTGGTGTAGTATCGGGCTTGCTGATGGCAACGATTCCCCTCCGGGCGCAGGTCGCCCAGCGGGATTCGGACAGCCGGAAAGGGAGCCGACTGGAACTGGGCCGAACGGCTTCTTCACCGAAAACGAGCGCGACTCATTTGCCAGTCAGCCGGTTTTCCATCGTTACCAACCCGGCTTTGTCATCGGGACTGGACCGGTCCATAACGGTTAACAAAAACGCGGCCATCAACGAACATTACCGGTCGTTGATGATCCCTCACTCCGGCACCAGGGCAGCCGCCAGGACAGGGGCGGCTGACAACGCTTCCGTTGCCGCAGCCGAATCCCGCCCGGCACCTGTTTCGGAAGCCAAAGCCGACAGCAAACTGTTCAGTAATGATAAGTTGTGGGTCTCCAATGCGTATCCTAATCCGGCCGATGATGTGGCGGAACTGGACTATCAAATTACGGGGCCTGTTTCCGAAGCAAAACTGGTTTTACTAAATGTGCTGGGCACCCCCGTTTCGGGTTATGAGCAGATTGACCTGGACCGGAATAACAACAAGGTTCGGATTGTTACCCGACCGCTGGATACGGGTTACTATCTGTATCAGCTGACCGTTGATGGTAAAAAAGTAGCGACCAAGCGGCTGCTTGTTCGCCACCAGTAAACCCTGGCTTTTTGTTAAAATACGCTAAATAAGGCTGTGCATAACAGTTTGTGGTAATACGACAGGCTACATCGCCGTTTTAACCGATGTAGCCTGTATTTTTTTTGTATCTTTGCACCTATATGCAACACCGTCATATCAATAAGTTTCTGCTGGGAATCTGGCTCCTGTTTCTGCTTAGTTCGTGTAGTCCATTTTCAAAATTGCAGAAGAGCGGGAAGGATGAGGAAAAGTATAAAGGTGCTGTTCAGTACTACAATAAAGGGGACTGGTACAAAGCAGGGCTGTTGTTCGAGGAGTTGATTCCCGTTCTGAAAGGGAGCACCGAGTCAGAAATGGCTCAGTTTTATTACGCTTACACGCAGTTTCGCCAAAGTCAGTACCTGTTGAGTGCTACGCTGTTCAAGAAGTTTTACGAGACCTTTGCCCGCTCCGACTACGCGCAGGAAGCCATGTACATGTATGCTTACTCGCTGTACAAAGACACACCCGCCTTTAACCTCGACCAGTCCAATACCCTGACGGCAACCGCAGCCTTACAGGATTTTATCAATATTTATCCGGACAGTAAATATCGGGACGATGCCACCAAGCAAATTCTGGAACTAAGGGAAAAGCTGGAACGAAAAGCCTACGAAAAAGCCAAGCTCTATTTCAAAACCAGTGGCTTTAACATTGCCTCCTACAAATCGGCGGTTATCTCCATCAACAATTTCCAGCGTGAATTTCCCGACTCGCAGTATAATGAAGAGTTAGCCTACATGAAAGTAGATGCCGAATTCAGTCTGGCTCAGAATAGTCTGGAAACCAAGCAGAAGGAACGTTATCAGGATGCCATCAGTTATCATCAGGCATTTATCGATAAGTATCCGAATAGCAAATACCTGAAACAGTCAGAGAAAATGTTCGAAACCAGCCAGAAAGAAATAGACCGTCTGGAAAAACTGGAGCAGGAACGCGAGAAGGAAAAAGAAAAATTAAAGAACCCGCCGGCAAAAGTAACGGCAGCAAATTAAGTCAGTTTTAGTTTTTCAGTTTATTGTTTACGGTCCTGGCGGGTAGCCACAACGGAGAACGATAAACCGAAAACCGAAAACGATAAACTACTATTATGGCAACCAATCCATCGATTATCACCCGCAACAACGATAAGATTGCGGAAAAAACCGGCAACCTGTACGAATCGGTATCCATCATTTCGAAACGTGCCCGGCAGATTGCCTCTAAAAACAAAGAGGAACTCAGCAATAAACTATCGGAGTTCGTTTCGGCGGTCGATAACCTCGAGGAAGTGTTTGAAAACCGCGAGCAAATCGAGATTTCCAAGTTCTACGAACGGATGCCAAAGCCGACGTCCATTGCGACCGATGAGTTTTTGGAAGGAAAAGTTTACTGGCGTTACAACGACGAGCCTCAGCCGTAGTGCTAACTCATTTATTACGTTTCACGACCGCACGGCAAGACTACCCGTGCGGTTTTGGCGTTTCAGGACAGGTACATCCCTACGTTTCGGACACTAGAGCCATCAGCACCCATCATGTCAATTGCAGAAAAACGAATTTTGCTGGGCGTAACCGGTAGTATCTCGGCGTATAAATCAGCCCTGCTGGTGCGACTGCTGGTGAAAGCAGGAGCCGAGGTACAGGTTGTTATGACCGAATCGGCACAGGCATTTATCACCCCGCTGACGCTGGCTACCTTATCGAAGCGACCTGTATTGTCAACGTTTACCGACAACTCAGGAAACGGGACCTGGAATAACCACGTAGAACTGGGTTTATGGGCCGATGCCCTCCTCATAGCCCCTGCCTCAGCGCGTACGCTGGCCCGGTGCGCCACCGGCCTGTGTGATAATCTGCTGGCTGCCGTGTATCTGTCGGCCCGTTGCCCCGTATTTTTTGCGCCCGCTATGGATGTGGACATGTACCATCACCCCAGCACGGTTGAGAACCTGCGTCGGCTCGAATCCTATGGCAACCATATTATCCGGGCCGAACACGGCGAACTGGCCAGTGGCCTGGTTGGTGAAGGCCGACTGGCCGAACCGGAAACGATTGTACAAACGCTGGAAGATTTTTGGGAAGCAAAGCAGCAGGCCGACAGGAATGATGCTGTCCTTTCTGCTCTCTCCAACAAACGGGTGCTCATAACGGCGGGGCCGACGCAGGAACCCCTCGATCCGGTTCGCTATATAAGCAATCATTCGACCGGAAAAATGGGATACGCCATTGCCCGTGCTTTTGCGAAGGCTGGTGCCCACGTTACCCTGGTGAGTGGCCCCACCGCCTTACCCCTCCCCGACCCCGCTGTTAAGCGCATTCCGGTACAGTCGGCACAGGACATGTTTCTGGCAACGGAAGCCATTTTTGCGGAGTCCGACATTGTGATACTCAGCGCAGCCGTTGCCGATTACACGCCTGCTCACCCAGCCAGCCAGAAGATAAAAAAGAAGGACGCTGTTTTTTCGCTTGAACTAACCAAAACCACCGATATTGCCGCTACGCTGGGGAGCCGCAAACAGCCCGGTCAGTGGATGATGGGCTTCGCGCTCGAAACGGAGAATGAACACGAAAATGCCGTAAAGAAACTTCACGCCAAAAACCTGGACTGGATTGTCCTGAACTCGTTGCGTGATACGGGAGCCGGTTTCGGGCACGATACCAACAAGATTACGGTTATTGATAAAGACGAACAAAGTCACGAATTTGCGCTGAAATCAAAAGATGAAGTAGCCCGGGATTTGGTGAATCTGATTGCCGTTACGCTAAAGGCCCGGTAAAAATCGTTGACGAAGAAGCGTATTACACCCTATTGCTTAACCAGTGGTTGCCCCGTATGTTGGGTTACCCCACAGCGTCATCCATCATGAGAGTAGTAAAGATATTAGTTTTCCTGGTCTGCTGGGGTGGAGTTGCTCAGGCGCAGGAGTTGAATTGCCAGGTAACCATCAACTCCGACCAGTTATTTGCCCAGCAGAAAACCGACTTTGCGTACGTGAGTCAGCTGAAGGGCATCATCACGGAGTTCATGAACAACCGGCGCTGGAGTAACGACCAGTTTGCGGTGAATGAACGAATCAACTGCGCCATGAACATCAACCTGGTGAAATCCCTGGCGCAGGGTGTTTTTGAAGCCACAGCCCAGATTACGGTATCGCGGCCGGTGTACGGGACGGGTTATGAAACCACTACGTTTACTTACGTAGACCGTGCCTTCAACTTCGTTTATTTACCCACTACACCCGTTTATTTTCGGGAGAATCAGTATTCCGATGACCTGACCTCGCTGCTGGCTTATTATGCCAATATCATCATGGCCGTTGACTACGACACATTCAGCAAGCAGGGCGGGAACCCGTTCATACAAAAGGCTTACTCCATTACGAACCTGGCGCAACAGGGGTCACCGAACGCATCCTGGCAACCCAGTGGCGACCGGCGCAACCGGTACTGGCTCGTCGAGAACCTGCAGAACCAGCAGTTGATCCCCTTCCGGGATGGTATTTACACCTACCACCGGCAGGGTCTGGATGTTTTTGCGGCTAATCCGGTGCAGGTACGCAAACAGACACTCAATTTGCTGACCACCATCCGAACCATCGGGCTACAGCTTCCCAACTCGGTGTTGATCAGTTCTTTCTTCGATGCCAAATCGCAGGAGCTCTATAATATTCTGTTCGAGGGAACATCGGCAGAGCGCCAGAAAGCCTTTGATTTGCTTTCTTATCTGGACCCGGCCAAGACCGAAAACTACCGAAAATTAATCCAGTGAATGACCAACGGCCGGTTAGACTGCGTAATTTTGTTTTAATTTGCCAGCCCCAGTTGATGGCTGATGCACTTCCTTTTCACGGCTAATTGCTTACTGATTTTGCTATCGCATTTACTCATAAAAAATTACGCGCTGATTGACGAAGTCGAACTTTCTCCCGACCACGAACTCAACATCGTAACGGGCGAAACGGGGGCGGGGAAGTCGATCATTCTGGGTGCCATCGGGCTGTTGCTGGGAAACCGCGCCGATACCCGCGCGCTCTATAACCCGGAAAAAAAGTGTGTTATCGAAGGCACTTTTGGGGTATCCGGCTACGCCATTGAGCGGGTTTTCGACGAAGAAGAACTGGACTACTCCAGTACGTGCATCGTTCGCCGGGAAATCAGCGTGAGTGGCAAATCCCGGGCTTTTGTGAATGATACACCGGTCAATCTGGAAACGCTCCGGCGCGTTACGAGCCAGTTGATGGACATCCACTCGCAGCACGACTCCGTCCTGCTCGGCTCCAATGAATACCAGCTGGAAATTGTGGATACCTACGCACAGAACGAAGCCCTGCTGCATACCTACCGAACAGACTATCAGGATTACCGAACCAAGAAAGTGGCCTACGATCAGTTGCAGACTGAAGCAAAGGCCATGCGTAAGGAGTTCGATTATAATAATTTTCTGTACGGAGAACTGGCTAAAGCCCAGCTACAACCCGACGAACAGGAACAACTGGAGAACGAACTGACAATACTGGAGAACGCCGAAGACATTAAAGAACGATTACAGCTGGCGTACGAATACCTGGACAATGCGGAGCAATCCGTCATTGACTTTTTGAAGGGTACAGTCAGCAATCTGGCGTACATCAGCAAGCTGTCGGGCCAGTATGAACAACTGCATCAGCGCGCCCAGAGCAGCCTGATCGAACTGCGCGATATTGCCGACGAAATCAGTAGTGAGCAGGACCGCGTGGAGGTAGACGATGCCCGCGTGGAAACCATCCGCGAACGACTGAACCTGATTTATCAGCTACAGACCAAGCATCAGGCCAGTTCGATCCAGGATTTATTGTTGCTTCGGGATGAGCTGGAGAGAAAGGTAAGTAAAGTGCTGAATCTGGACGATGCGCTGGATGCGGCTAAAGCGCAAACCACCACGGCTTACTCGAAGCTGCTCGCCAGTGCCGAAGCCCTGTCCGTTTCCCGGCAAGCGGCCCTCCTGCCCATAGAACAAGACATTGGCACCTTGTTGCATGAACTGGGCATGCCCAATGCATCGCTGAAGATTCAGGCCGAAACAACCAAACCCATGCCGGCGGGTGTGGATACAATTGCGTTTTTGTTTAGTGCCAACAAAGGTATCAAGCCGCAGCAGTTGAAAACCGTGGCTTCGGGTGGCGAATTTTCAAGGCTGATGCTGGCTATTAAATACATCCTGGCCAGCAAGCGGTCGTTACCCACCATTATCTTCGATGAGATTGATACGGGCGTGTCGGGTGAAATTGCCATTAAGATGGGAAATATGATGCACGATATGGCGCATAGCCATCAGATTATTGCCATTACCCACCTCCACCAGATTGCCGGACAGGGAACCGCCCATTACTTTGTGTATAAAGACCACTCGGCCGATAAAACGGTAAGCCGGATCAAGAAACTAACCCTCGACGAACGAATCAGTGAAATTGCCCAGATGATTGGCGGAAAAAACCCATCGACCAGCGCGTTAAAGAACGCCCGCGAAATAATAAAACAACGGGCACCGGTAAAATGATGGTTGGTAAGGTGTAGGGTATATGATATATGCCCTTTTCACCTGTATTAGACACCCTACAGCCTCTTTCTAAAAGCTACTATCTCCCTCCCAGCAAATGAACAGTACAACTAAAACGATTGCTTTTTTATTCACGGCTGCTACCGTCCTCTGGTCCTGTAATGGCGGCAAAGATTCGGTAAAAGCCGCCGAAAATGAAGTTTTTGCCATTCATGATGAGGTAATGCCCAAAGTGATGGGTGACCTTGTCAATCTGAAAAAACAACTCAACCAACGCGTTACCTCGCTGGACAGTGTAAAAGCCAGCGGTTCGGCAGCGGCTGTTTTACGCACCGATGAGGAGAAAGCGCAGGCCATGCAGTTGAGCCACAACCTGACCGTTGCCGATAGCCTCATGACCCACTGGATGGCGCAATACAAGGGGGATACGCTTGATAAGCTACCGGCCGATCAGGCCCTGTATTACCTGACTACCCAAAAAGACATAATCACCGATGTTAAAACAAAAGTTAACGCCAGTATCGAGCAGGCCCGCCAGTTTTTGGGCAAAAAATAAACTATGGCTTGTACTTCCCGGCTTCCTGGCCCTGTTGTGGGCCTGTGGCGGAGCGGACAGCGACAGACTGCCAATTCTGGGGCAGCGCGAAGCCATAACGAAAACAGTAGACGGGAAACAGGTAACGGATTCGGTCTATCAAACCATTCCCGACTTTGCCTTCGTGAGTCAATACGGGGATACGGTAACGGCCAAAAACCTCGACAATAAAATCTACGTAGCCGATTTCTTTTTCACGAGTTGCCCCACCATCTGCCCGAAAATGAAGGTGCAGTTGAAACGGGTGTACGAAAAGTTTAAAGGAAACCCGGATGTGATGTTGCTCTCGCACACCATCGACCCCGCCCACGACTCGGTAGCGGTGTTGCACGAATTTGCCCAGAACCTGGGTGTAACGGGTCGGCAGTGGCTGTTCGTGACGGGTGACCGGGATAAAATATACGACCTCGGCCAGAAGAGTTATATGGTAACTGCGCAGGCCGATTCAACCGCGCCGGGGGGAGTTATCCATAGTGGCGCCTTCATTCTGGTCGATAAGAACAAACACATCCGGGGCATCTACGACGGCACGACCGAAGAGGGCGTTGATAAATTAATGACCGACATGGACCGGCTCCTGGCCGAGGGTAAATCATGAGCCGACTAACCTGCCTCCTTGCCGCCGGTGCCCTTTTCATCAGTGTAGTATCCTGCCAGAGCGAAGATGAAATAAAACGACAACGGTACATTACGGAAGGGATACTGGTGTATAAGAACGTCTGTGCCAACTGCCACCAGACCAAAGGGGAGGGATTGGCGGCCCTCTACCCGCCCATTGCCAACTCGGATTATCTGGTCAATAAAAACAAGGTGATTTGCCTGATTCGGTACGGTCAGCAGGGCAGGATTGTGGTCAATGGCAAACAATACAACCGCCCTATGCCCGCCCACCCGCAACTTAGTGACCTGGAGGTAGCCGAAGTCGTTACGTACATCTACAATCAGTGGGGAAACGAAAAGAAGGTGACGGATGTGAAAGCGGTCGCTCCCGTACTGGAACAATGCAGAACCGACCTGAAAGATGCAGTAACCAATTGACTGTCAATTAATCAGCCGTCATATACCACCCTGCACATTAAAGATACCCTTTACCTTGCGGATGGCGTATTTGGAGAAATCCTGATTGGCATCCAGCCCGGTTCCGTAGAGTTTTTCGCCCGTTTGCTGGCTCAGGATGGATACATCCTTATCGGTATATACTTTTTTGGTAACGGGATTCCAGGTTAGCTCGGGCGTGAGCAGCTTTTCCTGCTTTTGCTTGTTAACGACCACCACGTGGCCCATCACCACATATACATCCTTCGCTTTGTCGTATCGACCAGAATCCGAATCGATGGTCGTTATTTCCTGCCCGGCCGGGTTATAGAATAAAATATGGACGGGTTTGGGGTAGCGCCGGTTTTCGTTTTCGTACCGTAGCTGTTTCGCCGTGGTTAGTTTTACTTTAACTACCGCCCCCTCGCTGTACAGCAGTTTTACATCGTTGATTTCTTCAATCGGTCCGCTATAGGGAACCACTTTTTTGGCCTGTTTTGGCTCACCGCAGGATAAGAGTAATGATGAATGAAGAATGAAGAATGATGAATAAAGGACCATTTTTAATCGTCCCTTTATCACATGCTTATTTTTGTATCCATCATTTATCATTCTTCATGCTCCCGACCCTCATCATTTAAAGATTAATCGACCACTTGTTTGCGGAACCACCAGTCGTTCAGCGAGAAGCCGACGCCTACCCGTACGTAGCGTTCCCGAATCTGGTTGCCCGTCAGCACACCCCGCTGCCCGGCCACTACCGAAACGCTGATGTGATTGACCAGGTATGAACCCAGCGGCAGGGAGAAGCCCAGACTGCCATTTATGTCGTTTATCTTCAACCCCGACACCAGATAAGGCATCTGATTATACTGAAAACCAGCCCGGTAGGTAATCAGGTCGCGGTACCGGTTCGATGTGGGTTTGGGTGTAAATTCGGCACCGGCCGCTATATTCATGGCATCGACCAGGTTACCGGATCTTCCATCGGGCGTGCGATACTGGCTCCACTGCTGTAACCCGACATCGACACCAACCAGTAACGAATTTCCTTTTTCCAGGCTTACGCCAAAGTGCATCTGCTGGGGCAGGGTAGCCGCCCCGGAGGAATTTAGCCGCAGGGTATCGGGAGCCGCCACCACCTGCTGAGTCGTGTTGGTTTGCTGGTAAATATCCGTCTGATTCGCACCAACGCGCATCTGAGGGTCGTACGTAGCGCCTACATTCAGCGTCAGTTTTTCAGACAGTTTAGGTCGCCAGGCAGCACCCAGTTTCACAGACGATATCGCTGTAGTTCGTTCGGTTCAGCCGATTGATCAGTACGTCTTCGGCACTCCCCGTAAATACTCTGGAACTGGACGTATGCGTAATGTTGCCAAACAGGAAAGAGGCTTCCACACCCGCATAAATATTTTTTGTTACGCGAACCCCATTGGCTATAGAGGCTTTATTCAGGCCCCCGCGACCCGTATATTCATACCGGGTGGGGTAGGTCGTTCCCGGCACGGTAGAGATTTCCTGCGTGTTGTAATTGACAAACGTGTAGGGGCGCAGACTGATGGATATATTCCAGCGCGAATTGGCCGGAAAAGCCAGTGCCAGATACCCCAGGTTGCCGGACACGTTGCGTTGATTCTGCAACTGATTACCGATGTTCTGGCTAAGCCCTTTCGATTGGCCAAGCAGGCCTACCTCAAACACCGTAAAACGGGTTCGGCGGGCGAGCAGAGCCGGATTTTGCAGATTCAGGTAGAACGGGCTGGAATTACTGATACCTACCTCCCCCATACCCATATTCGTTACGTTGGCCGGGCTGTATAGTTCACCGACACCCAGTGCTGAATAGGGTGAGTTGCCTAATCCCTGGGCCAGTACCATCGGCGATGTAGCGGCTACGGCCAGCAAACTATGGGTTAACGCCCGGCGTATTCGCTTGTATATTGTCAACATTATAGCGTAAAATTCGATTCAATCCCATGAGCACTAATTCGGGAACTACAAATATCGGGGGTTTAAGACGACTTTCAAAGGCGGAGGCATCACCCCCACAGAGTAATACCACCAAACCGGGCCGCTCCTGCCGGTAGCTTTCCACGATACCCATCAGTTCAAAAGCCAATCCATTCATCACCCCACTTTGCAGGGCAGCCTGCGTATTTTTAGCCGTCAGGTCAGGCCAGGCCGCCGGGGTATCGACCAGTGGCAACCGGGCCGTTTGTTCGTGCATGGCCCTAAACCGCATGCGCAGCCCCGGAGAAATCAACCCGCCCTGAAACACCGAATCCCGGTCAACCAAATCGGCCGTGAGGCAGGTACCGATATCCAGAATCAGGCAATCCTGCCCCGGAAACAGCGTTATTGCCCCCACTGCCGCAGCTACGCGGTCGGCTCCGAGCGTAGCGGGCGTATCGTACGCTTTGCGCAGGGGTACGGGTGTCTGGCTATCGAACACGACAGGATGGGCGTTTATCCCGGCCAGCCGTTCCTTAATTTCTTCGGCCGGCCGACTCGTGGAAGAAGCGATTACCTGTGTCACCAACCGGTTGGCAAGCGTAGTTACCAGTGCGTCCAGATCGGCAAACTGTCCCGTTTCAACCAATTCGGCACCAGCAAACCAGCCGGTTTTCAGGCGTGTATTCCCCCAGTCGATAACCAGATGTGTAGCGGTCGGCATATAGTTCTTCCCGGTGCAGTACGAAAGGGCAACGTTCGTATCAAAAACAAATTTGGTGATTCCCGGCTGATTTAAGGTTTTTTAACGGCTATTAATGAGTCAGCTCTCGTCTACCAACCCGCTCCCTGGCTTACCAGGATTAGCAGACGGTAAAACTTTCGGGGAACCCCGCGTTGGAAAAAAAACAGATGCCCCGCCAACATTAATACAAACCTTTAGTTAGCTACAATGTCGGTAGATTAAGTATTGATCATCGGCAAACAAGCAATTACTCAACAATAACGTACAACCATGAATCAGGAAAATCAACTCAGCAGACGTCAGATCATTGGCGGGTTAGGAAGTGGTATAGCCACTGCCATGGCAACACCCATGCTGGCAACATCGGGCACGCAATACTCAGGGGCAACCGCTCCGGCGGCCCTCGACGACCCAACCACCAAATACCCCAGGCCCCCGTTCAATACGCCCATGCAGCCCTTTCCGGGCCTTGCCAGCAAAATGGACCCCCGTCCCGATCATGGCGAAACCAGCTATAAAGGTTCGGGACGTTTAGCGGGTCGGAAAGCATTGATTACCGGCGGAGATTCGGGTATGGGACGGGCAGCCGCCATTGCCTACGCCCGCGAAGGAGCGGATGTAGCCATCAACTACCTGCCAGCCGAAGAACCGGATGCCAAAGAAGTGATTGCGCTGATCAGGGCGGAAGGCCGGAAAGCCCTGGCTATTCCCGGCGACATTCGCGACGAAGCGTTCTGCAAACGCCTGGTTGACGACGCCGTAAAGGGACTGGGTGGTCTGGACATTCTGGTAAGCAATGCCGGGCGGCAACAGGCCCGTGAGTCAATTCTGGACATGACCACGGAGGACTTCGATGCAACCATGAAGACCAATATTTATGCCCCCTTCTGGATTATTAAAGCCGCTTTACCGCACATGCCCCCCGGCTCAACCATTATTGGGACGACCTCAGAGCAGGCGTATGACCCCTCGCCCAACCTGTATGATTACGCCCAAACCAAAGCGGCTACCATGAACTATGTCAAGTCGCTGGCCAAGCAGCTCGGCCCGAAAGGTATCAGGGTGAATGGCGTAGCACCCGGCCCCATCTGGACACCCCTGCAACCCAGCGGAGGAGCTACGGCGGAGAAACTAAAAAAATTTGGTGGCGACACAGCGCTGGGCAGGCCCGGACAACCCGCTGAACTGGCTTCCATTTATGTTCAGCTGGCAGCCAACGATGCCAGTTTTGCTACCGGGCAGGTGTACGGCTCGGCGGGCGGCAACGGGCAACCCTAATACCCCGTTTGTATGCACAGATCATTGCAAAAAAGCCGCGTTAGCATGACTGACGCGGCTTTTTTGGTTTGCCCACTCGCTGACCACCCGTGTGTGTATTCGTGATGTAGGGAAATTCAATGGGGCATTTAGCGTGTTCTGACCACCTGTAATCGGTCGATGAGTGGTTTTCTGGCCCCGTCCGGAATCGAAATTTCCTGCGAACCGATGTATAATCGGTTGGATTCGATACGGTCCAGGTAGGCCAGGTTGATTACGATTGAGCGCGACAATTGATAAAATCCGGTCGACAGGTAGGGAATCAGTTTGCCCAGGTTCAACGATATGATGATGGCCCGGTACGGTTTGTCGGGGTAAATTCGGTGGTAGCCCGCCGTTGTCAGATACAGTTCACTAGTGCCCCGGTCTGCTTTCAGGTATTGAATTTCGGCTTTAACGACGCGGATATAGCCACTGCCAATGGGTAGAAACGTATGGTCGGGCAGGTCGGGTGCCCCGGCAATAGTGCCTGCGTAAAAGTTATGCATGGCCAGATCGATCTGTGCCGACAGTTCGCGCATCCGAAACGGTTTGTACAGGAAAGCCGCCGGGAAGGTGCTTTTCGCCCGGTTCAGCATTTCTTTGTCGGCATTACCGGTCAGGTAGATAACGGGTACCCACTTTATCCGCATCAACTCTTTTACGGTCGTAATACCATCAGCCGGGCCATCGAGTTTAATGTCGACCAGTAACAGATCAGGCTGGGTTTGTTTCATGGCTTTCAGGGCCGTTTCGTAACTGGTAGCCTGTCCACAAACCTGATAACCCGCTTTCAGCAGGCTTTCTTCAATGTCGGCAGCCATCAATGGTTCGTCTTCTACAATCAGAATCCGTAAAGGTGTTTCCATAGAAAAGGGAAGCGATGGTTTATGGTTTTGGTTTACGGCACGTCAGCTTTCCACGTAAAAGTCGGTGGGTGTAGAACCGTAAACCGTATAGTCTATTGCAGTACGAAGGAAGGTTTACCGTCAAACGACAGCGTAAAATGGCACCCTTTATCCGTCTCGAACTTCCCTTTCCCGTTTAGTTTTTTGGTAATGATATCGATTAGTTTCAGGCCAAATGAGTTTCCCGCTACGGTGGGTATAAAGCCGGGGCCATTATCCGAAAACCAGAGCCGAATCCGTCCTCTCTCTTCCTGACAACCGATCTCCAGCACGGGAGCGGGATGAAGTGGCAATGCATACTTGCAGGCGTTGGTAACCAGTTCATTTACCAGCAGGCCCAGATTGATTGCCACATCGGCCCGTAGCCATATGGGACTCAGGCTGTAAAGAGGCTTGATATCGCCCAGACTATAACTCCGCAGAACGCCCTCTACCAGCTCAGGAATAAACTGCATCAGATCGACTTCGGCCAGGTGGTCGCTGTCATACAGTCGCCGATGGACCAGGGCCATCGCTTCTACCCGCATCAAACTTTCTTCTACTGCCTGCCGGGCTGCCGGGTCGGTGAGTCGATTGGATTGCAGTCCCAGCAAACTGGTGATGGACTGGAGGTTATTTTTGGCCCGATGGTTCTGCTCTTTTACCAGCCGGGCGTTGTATTCGCTGATACGCCGGTACTTTCTGAATAACAGGAATAACAGCACGCAGGCTATTCCAAACAGCAGGGCAAACAGCGTAGCCAGTAGCGTAATTCCTTTTTGGGTGTTCAGGTGTTTTTGCTGGGCTTTGAGCGCTATCTCTTTCTTTTCGCTTTCATACTGGGTAGCAATCCGGCTTATAGCCCCTTCGCGGTCGGCGTTCAGGGATGCAAGCTGGTAGCCATGATACTTCTCCCGATGGATAAACGCCTGTTGCCAGTCGCCGGTTTGCTGGTACAGTTTAGCATAGGTTTCTTCGAGATGGCTATTTTGCCAGTATTCGCCATGCCGGGTCGTGTCGCGAACAGTGGCCGCCTGGTCTAACCATACTTTTGCCTGAGCTGGCTGCTTCAGCAACAGGTAACAATCCGCCAACTCTATTGACAGGTTGATGATACCATATGCCTGTTTCAGCGACTGCTGAATGGCATACGATTTTTTAAGATACGGCAACGCCTGCTTTCCACCTTTCAGCATCAGGGCTTCTCCCTTGGCGTAGTACACGAGACCAATGTCCAGCGGCTTCTTCAGTTCGAGTGCCAGTTGCTCGGCCTGCCCGAAGTAATACAGTGAGCTGTCCAGTGAGGCTTCGGGCGTTGAGCCGGGTTTCTCCCGGTTTACCTTCCAGCCCATTTGATGTACGCCCGCCAGTACGATGTAGGCACTCATGATGCCGTGCTTTGAGTGAACGAGCCGGACGTTACTCATCCCCTGGCGAGCGTAGCGCAGGGCAAGCTGATACTGCTTCTGGCGCGTCCAGTTTTCGGCCATACGCAGGTATGTTTTGCCGATATCCTCCGACGGGCCGTGTGGTTCGCGGATACGCAGTGAACGCACATACCAGTTCTGCGCCGTGACGTATTCCCCGAAGGCACCGTAGCGTTTCCCCATGCTGTAGCAGGCCTGAGCCACCTGTTCCGAATCGCCGGTAGCCATTGCGGCCTGATACTCCCGCTGCGTTTTAGCCAGTTTGTCGTACAGTAACTGACCCGTTGGGTGAACCTGCGCCAGGGCCGTCGATACGGATAGTATGCCGGGCAGGAGTGGCACCAGGTTAAGCACGAATCGAGCCCACAGACTACGCCGGTTCCTGGGTTGCATAGGAATTTTTTGAGTAAGATTATGGATTACAACGAACTGCTCATTCATGCCTGAAAGTAATAATACGACAAAAAACAAAAACTGCACAGCCTATTATTGCAGTATCAGGGCGAAAGGTAACAACTGACAACGAGATAGTTATTGCTATCGAAATAAGTTCATTTGTAAAAAGCAGTTACTCGTCCGTAATATCCCGCTATTGGGAAGTTTGTCGCATTGTCGTATCGAAATAATGGCTTATTCGCAGTAGTAATTGCTTTTTTAGTTAACGCCGGCGGTTTATGAGGAACGATTTACGCGTTCCTTCTTTCCAGGCTTCTATTGGCTATCCATACTTTTTTTCTATCCACACCCTTTCAAAAACAACACTATCCACACCATTCAACCTTCTTCTTTTTTTCCATGTATGCACCTACCCCCATAGACCTTCAACTGGCGCGACAGGTTCTGTTTCGATAATCGGACCGGGACCGGTAATTGATCCATTTGTGGCACTATATGCCTTTATGCCTTGCTGATTAATTACCCTGATTTTAGTGGAACGCGGTACCTGCCGTCCACTTTTGGTGAATGAGTTTACCGCCCCCGCCACGACAGATACCGTTGATCGAAGAGTAAAATACCAACCAATAAAACCGAACAACCGGTTGCGCAACCAGGGATAACGGTTATCAGTAAACCGGCAAAAGCGATTGTGCTACCACAAAAACCGGCGGTATCAGCTAAACTTAGCCATAACAAGGCTTAGCTATTCAGACGAATAGCTAATGGATAACAGCTAATTTCCGGAGCGAGACAGGATGGGGAATCCCTACTTCGCCTTTTCCTCTGCTTTGGGCTGGAGTGAGCCACGGGCAATGGGTTCGGGTTTGGATTTGGGGGTTGTGTACCGAAGTAAGGTAGCGGTTGGATAGTCCGATTTTGGTGGACGGGTGATGACAAGCTGGTAGGATCGGGTGCCCACAATCAGGTTTGAATAGGCCATCTCTTTACTCTGTTCCTGGAGCAATCCCCAGTTGGCTATTGGTTCTTTAGCCAGTAAGGTCTGGTCCTCCTCCGACAGGGCCGCAAAAGTGGTATCAGCCACGAACCGTTTGCTGGTGAGTCCTTCAATGACCGAAACGATGGCTGGTGGAACGGCCGCTTCGGGCTTCGTTTGCGCGATAGCTGATTCACCTATCAGCAAAAACAGGGCAAGTAGTCGGTGCATACCGTTGAGTTAGTTAGCCGATCCTGCAACCAGGATTCGGATAGTAAACACAACTGAAGCCGTTTGGTTGGTAAATCATGCCGGAAAGGCCCGGCAAACGCATGTGTTATATTTCCCACTTTAGCCCGTTCGGCCCGGGAGCTTGTGAAGTACCCGACGTTCCCGGCGGCAAAATCCAGTTTTAGGTCCGTTAGGAAAACCGCTCCGCTGAACACCTGATTTTGGCGTATCCTGTTGTATTGTACGCGAAGGGCATCACCCGGCGGGACTTTGCCCTCCGTTTTGAGTTCCACTGCCGCAACACGGGTAATCAGTTTACTACGAAAGTCCTAAGCCCCGATATTCAGGCAGTCCTCCATTACCTGCGAACCACCCAGGAACAGCCCCTGATAAGTTTGTGTGATGTTACAACGCCAGCTAGGGACAGCTTTGCGTTACGAAATGAAATTAACCGGATAGAGCCCCTTTACTCACCTAACCGCACCTGTGGCTCAGCAGGTCTCTACCTATTTCGTTCGTTCCCGTTAACGTCTGGCAAGCGATGAGCTTACTTACCAGCCTGGTAAAGAAAACGCCCCGATCAACCTGATCCGGGGCGCTTTCGCGTTCATAATTACTTCCTGTATCAGTCGTTACCAGCCTTTCTCTTTCAGTCTGGCGGCTATCCGGTTCACAATGATCTGGTAGCCCTGCGTGTTAAAATGTACATCATTCGAATGCATCCCGGTGGGAAACAGGCCATTGGCAATATCCGTCCGATCATTTCCGGTGGGTGTGTAGCCAATAGCCGCCATTTCAGCATCGGTAGGTGGCATGACGGAAATATAATTGTCAGGGTACCGGGCAGCCAGGTCGGCATTTAAACTGTCGATAAGTTTATAATTAGCGCTTGATTTAGGCTCTTTCAGCGAGGGAGGTACGCCAATCACCAGAAAGCGGGCGGGTGCATCAATGTATCGTACCGCCTTATCAATCAGGGCAGCTACGCCGGATAAGGCGGGTACATCGTTCCGACCCATCCAGAGAATCTGGACGGAGCCTTTACTGGCAACGGCATCGTCGGGGGTAAAAACAGAATTGGCGGGAACGCTGGTGGTTGATGCCGCCCTGGGTGTCAACGTATAGGTTTCAACCAGATTGGCAGCGTCGCCAGTGGCGGTTCGGGTCATGGTTACCGGTACTCCGGCCACCGTTCCGTTAACCATTCGGGTATCGGCACCAGTGGTATACAGGATAGGAATAGAAATCGCGGTGATCTTAACGGGGGCTGTTCCCTTAAAGGCATTGCCCTCCACGCTGAGCGTAACAGTACTGGCTCCCTGACGGCCAACAATCTGTTCTGCTTTCTGCCCATCAATACCATAATTATTGACCGTTCTCCCCAGCAGGGTAGACAGTTGCGTCGGGTACGGGGTACTACCTCCCAATCCGCCTTCGGTCAGGCTATCTCCCCAGGCGGCAATAACGCCCTTGCCACTGGCGGGGGCCGTAGTTGTGCTGCCGGGGGCGGTTGTCGTTGCACTGCCAGGGGCCGTAGTAGTACTACCCGGAGCCGTAGTTGTACTTCCGGGGGCAGTAGTGCCACTGCCCGGTGTCGGAGTCGGATCGCCGGTTTTTGTTAGACAGCTGTCAAGTAGTGTTGTGGTAATCACTGCGCTGGTACCGAATAGAAAACCACGCCGGTTAAAAAGTGAAAAAGCCATTGAGTATATTAACTGGTGAAATTAGTGTACAGCATAGCAACTAAAACAAAGGCGTAAAGTTACTTTTGGTCTGGACGGCAGGTGGGGAAATAGGCAAATACTGGCTCGTAACGCCTGATTTAAGGGTTGACGTAAGGACCATTAAATAAGATAAGAATAGGCCCGTTGTGGGAAGGTTTGATAAGTCTCCCCCGTTTTCTCAATACCCAGGCGGCTGAGTTAATTCGTTCGTACGGGGTCGGCGTTGCGATAACGCCCTACGGGGTTGGGCAACCTCTGTTAGGGGAGATTAGTTGCGTAGTCGAACGAGTTGGCATCGCCCGTATACAAGTAAAAATGGTCGGGATAACCCGGCGCAGGATCATAGTTGGGGTCTTTTGGTGCCCGGCATCGCAAGCTGCTGGACATGGTGCTGCATTTTAGTTGAGAAGCAGGACCGGAGCAACGAGTCAAAGTTGGCGTAGTACGTTCATTAGTAAACAGGGAGACAATAAAGACGAATGGATTGCTATAGCCATCGCCCTACGGCCCTCAGGCTTTCCAGATTATGCACGGGGGCGAACACATCCAGAAAAGGCATGGCGGCCTGCATAGCCGATACGGTTGGCTGAAACGACGGGTTACCCGCCAGCGGATTGAGCCACACCAGTTTGCGGGCTTTCGCTTTGATGCGGCCCAGGCTTTCGGTGAGTACGGCCACCTCGCCGGTATCCCAGCCATCGCTCAGGATAATGACCAGCGTCTGACTATCGACCAGCGACAGGTAGCTATCCGTAAACTCCCGGAGCGACTCCCCTATTCGGGTGCCGCCCCCCCAGCCCGTTACGGTGTCGGCCAGGTGCCTGATGGCATCCGGGAAAGGCCGGTTTTTGAGCGCGGGGGTGATGCGGTGCAGACTGGTGCTGAACACGAACGTTTCGATGCGCCGGAAAACGGTTTGAAACGCGTACATGAACTGAATCAGAAACGTGCTGTATAAATCCATCGACTGGCTCACATCGGCCAGAATCACCACTTTTAGTTTATTCTTACGCGGTTTCTGATAAGCCAGCTCGACCAGTTCGCCCCCGCGACGCAGGTTTTTGCGGAGGGTCTGGCGCAGGTCGAACTGCCGGACGCTGGTCGTTTTCTGCTGCCGACGGTTGGCACGTCGGGCCAGGGTGAGCGACAGCTCGCGGATGCGCTGCATGAGTTCGGGCAGGTCGTCGGCCGCGATGGCCGAAAAATCCTGCTGCGACAGGTTTTCCTGGGTCGAATACGTGGTCAGTTCGGTTTCCTCCGTTGGTTTGTTACCATACAGCCAGGATTTCAGTTGATTGAAACTCGGCTGCGGACTTTTGGTGGGTCGCTGCCGGTTGGGGTCGTCTTTGGTTTTGGCATCCACCGCCGTTTCCAGTTCTTTCCAGTACTGGGCAAACAACCGGTCGAACAGGGCCAACTCCGCCGACCGCCGACAGAACACCGTCCGAAACGCCAGCCGAAAATCATCCCGCAATCCAATGTCCACGTAGCCCAATGCCAGCAACGCCGTCGCTTCCTCGTCGGGACCAATGCCCAGCCCATTTTCCCTCAGGAATCTGGAGAAAGCGATAACGTTTTCGGGCAGGGTTAGTTTACGGGCGATGAGCATTTTTGGTGTGTGTTACCGAAGTGTCGGTTGTAGTGCGCCTGCCGAATTCAATACGGAGATTTACCTGAAAAGCTTTCATGCAGCCTAAGCTCGTCAGCCAGTTTAGTAATTCCCTGTTGGCGGTTAGTACTATCAAGCGGATTGTGCCTTTATGGTTTTAAGTCGTGAGGCTCGTTCTTTACGTTTGGCGTTTTTGTCTTTGATATTCTGCATGACTTTTCTAAAGTCTGAAAGTTCGTGTTCTGTCCACAGTTCAGATTTGGTCGATAAATCAATATGTTGGGGTCCTTTTATCAGTCCCCTATGTTTAACTTCTGTCCTTTCTCCTCACTGTATTGTCAACGCAAACTCAGATTCATTATTAAGAATATTTATCTTCTGAACAAGTCTAACAACATAGCCAGCAAATTGAACATTAGTGTCGCCGGTTGCCAGCTTAAAAGAACTAACGACATTTTTTATTGTTGACTTCTGTTCGGTACTAAGTTCGTCAATAATTAAAAGAACTCTTAAGTTTGACTTAAATGACTCAATTAGAAGTTTCTCCATTTCTCGCTCAATTGAACGTTCCTTAATTTCAGGGTGTATTTCTTTAATCCACTGAATAAACTTGGCCGATTGAGAATCTTCATTATTAATGTAAGTAATGATTTTATCTACCCAGTTTTCTATAGTTTTAATTCTTGTTTGTTCGTCGGTAATAATGCTAAATGCTGAAGCAAATCTCATTAATTGCGGAATAATAATACTATTTAAATAACTTGACTTATCTATTTCTTTTTGTTTTCTTTCACCGTAGCATTCATATTCAATTAGATTAATTCTAAATGGATTTTTTAATTTCTTATCAAACTCTATGAGGATACCATCTGGTATTGATCGTATACCTTGAACATTATTACCATCTACTTTGAAGCCTTTTGTTTTGAACAACCTATTTTCTGGTATTAATAGTGTTTTCGTTTCTGGAAATTGAGAAAATAATGAATAAAAGTTTTCATTTACCAATGTTTCAAGTCCTTTAATTTTATCAGTTTCATTTGAAAATTGAACAGTTTGAAAAGTCCCCATTATATTGACTTTTACATCAGGTATTTCTTTCTCTAATCTCTTCAGTTCTTTCTCGTCTTCTACTGTGGTTTCGTCAACTTCATCCTCAAGTTCTAATGTATTTGGTTCAATATCAAATTGAAAAAGCGTTTCTGATCTAGTTCTTAAAAATTCCTGATTAAGTAGTTCAATAGCAGTATCATCGTTAATGGGTTTTGCTCCCTGAACATATTTCATGGACCAATATTTACCTCCTACTTCAGAGAGAAGAGAAATACCGAAAGGAGTGCAAAACTCAACATCTTTTATTGTTAGTGCATTAACATAGTTCTCTGCATCACTCCAAGGTTTATAATCTGTTGGCTCGTCCAGTTTAAATCTTGCTCCACATAAACTTTTCTTACCAATCTTTACCACTAAATAAATCAAGTCACCTGTTTGCGGGCCTCGATTAACAAAACCTGCAACTCTCTCTGTTAAACAGAGAAAGTAATTTTCTAATGATATCGAACAATGTAGTATCCTTACTTTCATCAAACAAAAATTGAAACCTATTTAAAAATATAATTTATAAACATAATGGTCATCAATCATCCAGCCCCTTTCCGTTAAGGATTTGCGGCATGTATTTTTCAATCCTCGACTCCCGGGTTTTGGCTTGTTTTGGGGCGGCAAAGTGGAGGAGATAGGCCCTTTGCCGTCCGGGAGTTAAGGCGTCGAAAGCATTTTTCAGGGATGGATTGTCGGCTAATTTGTGTTTAAATTCGTCAGGGACCGTGAATTCTGTCGTCTTCCTGGGTTCTACTTTCAACCCAGCTTTCTCTACCTCAATGGCTTCATAGATATGCCTTTTCAGGGCCGTTTCCTGCACCATTATTTCCTGCATACTGGTAAACCGAATCTGGCGGGGAGCCGTCGTATTTTCTGATTGGGCAATCAGAATACCATCAGTATTGTTTAACAGGGCGCCCTTAACGAACAGCACCGCGCAGTAATTTTTGAAGGCATGCAGTAACAGTACGTTACTTTTCTGAAACGTGTAGCAGGGAACACCCCACTTCAATTCTTCAGTGAGCGGACAATCGAGGATAATCGTTCTCAACTGCTCCAGCTCTTTCTGCCACTTTTCGGCTTTGTTGAAGTAAAAATCAACCGCAGGATTCATGTTATTCATCAATTTGATTACCTGATTATTGCTGTGTGAGTAGGGTTGTAAATATGGTAGATTTGGGTGATATGGCAAGCTACAAACCTTCGGATTACGAACTCTTGCGTCGTCGATGCGCTCAACTCAAAGAACAAGGATGGCCACAAAACAAGATTGCTCAAGCTTTGGGATTAACCCAGGGGTGGGTTAGCCGAACGTTGAAGAAGTATCGATTACAGGGGAAAGACGCGCTCACCTGGCGCAAGCCTACTGGACCCGCCTGTCGATTGACCCCACAGCAAGTTGAGCTACTCCTGCTGGAGTTGAACAAAGGGGCGCTGGCCCACGCCTGGAAGCCTTGCCAGGCTACAGTCCTGAGTTGAATCCAGTTGAGTTAGTGTGAAATCAGTTGAAGCGGAGCCTAAAGAATCAAGTGTTTCTGTCCCTTTGGGATTTAACGCAAGCAGTTCTAACCCAACTGAAGATTTTAGAAGCCGATCGAAAATTGATTCAGGCGTTCTTTAACAAGAAAGAAGTTAGGTTCTTTACAAACCAATTCACGGATCAATAAGCTGCTCGAAGCGAGCTTCGGCCAGGGCCATGTATTCAACTTTAATCATGATGGTATGGGGAGGAGAGCTATGTCAAAGGTAGGGAAAGAGAGCGAAGTTTTGAATTACACCCGATGCTAGATGCTATTGTACCTATTACGGCTCCATTAACGGCTGTCCAAACGATTGATAAATGGAATACGTTTAAAATTAAAGTAGAAGTCGACCATCTTCAAGTTTGGACCAACGGTATTTTAACAGTAGATGCAAATAATAGTACTCATTCTGGCGGATTTATTGATTTACAAGTATTGGGAGATGGAAAAAATAATGAATCTATTAAACTTAGAAACATAAAAATCAAGGAATTAAAATAATTTATTAACACGTTGGGTGTAACTGGTTTTTGATGATGAATTTTCTTGTTTTCGATACATTTTTTGCTTCATTACACAAAAAAATACTCGAACTGACATTTTTGTTAATTGTCCCCAAACGGTTTCTATTATCTAAGTTTTCTTTAGTGTAAACGTAAATCTTTAATGAATAAAGAAGCCTTTCAACAAATTGAGATGCTTCTTTAAATAAATTATTATTTTTAAAGCTATTTGATTTTTTCAAAAAATGGAGAATCATCTCTGTGATATTCTCTCATAGCTTCAATGTTAAGATCTACTCCAATACCGGGTTTGTTAGAAACAGTTACAAAACTGTCTTTTACCCAATCACCTTCATCAAATATTACAATTTTCTTATACATCTCATCAGTATGGAAATATGATTGCCATTCCATTAGATGGAAATTTGGCACAGAAGCACATACATGGGCACAAGCCATAGCGCCTAAGAAGGATGCCACCATATGTGGAGAAAACGGAACATAATATAAATTAGCTAAGTTAGCAATACGCTGACCCTCCCCTAGTCCACCACATTTTTGTAAATCAGGCATTATCACGTCAACACCATTATCCAATAATTGTTTAAATCCATAACCAAGGTATGCATTTTCGCCTGCTGCTATTGGTGTATTGGTTTCTTCAGTAAGTGTTTTAAAAGCATCAAAGTTCTCTGCTGGAATTGGCTCTTCTAACCATGTTAGGTTAAGAGGTTCTACTTTTTTAGCAATAGCTTGAGCGGTTACATGATCATAACGTCCGTGCATGTCTACACAAAGATCTATATTTGGACCAACAGCCTCACGTACTGCTGCAAGTTGGTTGTACATTCTTGCTATTTCCCCTGGACTCGCTGTCCAGTTATATCGATCATATTTATTAGGGTCAGCCGCATAATCTAAATCAAATTTTAAGGCATTGAATCCCCAATTCTTAATGGCATCGGTACCTGCCTTGGCAAAATCTTCAGGTTTAGGGAATTGAACACGGTATAGAGCAGTGTCACAATACACTCTAACTTTATCACGAAATTTGCCTCCCATTAACTGATAAATGGGAAGACCTAATGCTTTCCCTGTTAAATCCCACAAAGCAGTTTCTATAGCAGAAAGTACCGCAACGTACATACCAGATTGACCACCACTAAAGTGACCTCCTCTGCGTATGTCTTCAAAAATTTTATGTACATTAAATGGGCTTTGTCCTCTTAATCTACGACCAAAACTTAATGCAAGGCCTTCCCCCCCTCTAATGGCATCCACACCTTCTCCGCAACCATATATTCCTTGATCACTATGTATTTTCACAAATAAGCTACCGCCAATAATTCCGCATTGAATATCAGTTATTTTTAAATTAGATGGAGCAGAAAGTTTAGGTTGGTCATCTATCCTATTTGTATAAGTAGTACCGAATGTTGCTAGTGGAGCACCTGCCGCAGCCATGGTGGCTTTGGTGATAAATGATCTCCTTGAATTTGAATATGCCATTTTTTGTTATTTTAATTTAGTAGCTTTAATCTTAGACTTAGTTATTTGATTTTAGTTTAAATGTTTTAACAAAAAAATTACCAAGTTCTATCTTTTAATATTTCTTGTATTTGTTCTTTAGCAACAGGTAATTCATCCATATGATCATTTAACCATTTAGAAAAATCTTTCTCAATATCATCTGCCCATCTGCCATCAATTTGTCCAGCAGTATATTTACCTTCTCTTAAACGCATATGGCCAAACATATCTCTTAGCCTAACGACTTCAGAAGTTGTGACAATTTTTTCTGCTAAATGAGGAGGAATAAATACAACGACACCCATTTTTCCTAAAACAACATCGCCTGGCATTACGGTGACTTGACGTATTAATGTAGGTTTATTTATGCCCATGATCATGGTATTTGGATATCTCCCCGGATTATGATAAGACGGATCGTAACTTGTATAATAAGATGTAAATCCTCCAATTTCTTTTAACCCTTCAACATCTCTCAAAGCACCATCATAAACAACACCGTTACCGCTTTTTGCAAAAATAGCATTACCTACATTGTCTCCAATAGTTGGACCATCTAATTTAGCCCCAAATTGATTGACCACGTAAACATCACCTTTAGTCAATAAATCAATTGGCCAAGAATTTTGTCCTTTCCAACCTTTCTTTTTCCCAATAGAATCAATGGCTTTCCACATATCGAGTCTACCAGGCATAAATATGGTAGTCATGGCACGTCCAACCAAAACACTATCTGGGTTTATTCTTTCCCATCCTTCAGCTATTTGGTTTGCATAACCTGCATTTTTCATCGTTGCCCAAGCTTCTTCTACACTTACTGCCTTCATTCTTTTTAAAATACCATCTGATACTTTTGGTCTTCCATCCGGATAACGTTCACCTTTCCATGCCGGGGTTAAAGAAATTAATTCTTGTTTACTTATCTGTACTTCTTGTGCTTTTACTTGTTGTAGTCCTAATGAAATAGCTATGACTAATAACAGAAATTTCAATTTTGTCATATTAATTGTGGATTTAATTTATTTATAATTTAGTTTAGTGTCTTTTAAATTCAACATCTTCTAACTCTTCATCTTCTGGTTGGCGGTTGTGCCACCAACTGGCAAGGATAGAACCTGTAATATTCATTAAAGGACCAAACACAGCTGGTGCCAAACCTAATGTAGCTATTTTACCCATACCTTTGGCAATACCAGAAGCAAGACCCGCATTTTGCATCCCTACTTCTATAGCTATGGTACGGCAATCTCTTTCTGGTAATTTAAACAATCTACCAGACCAATATCCAAGTAAATAACCACAAATATTGTGAATAAGCACAACTACCATTAATATAGGACCAAGTTTTAATAAACTATCTCTACCAGAAGCCGTTATAATAGTTAAAATAAGTGCAATTCCAAACATAGATACATAAGGCATCGCATTATCTAACCATTTTGATTTCCCACTTAAAAGTTTGTTGAAAATTAACCCTGCCCCAATTGGGATTATTATCATTTTAAAAATATCCCACATCATACTCAGCACGTTAATCTCTACTAAAGAACCTGCTAACAATTTCATTAAAAGTGGTGTAATAAAAGGAGCTAACAAAGTTGTTATAGATGTAACAGTTAATGAAAGTGCTAAATTTGCTTTTCCTAAATAACACATGACATTGGATGCAAGTCCACTAGGAGAACAACCAATCAATACAATACCTGCGGCTATTTCTGGTGGTAAACCGGAAAAGGTTGCAAGTGTAACACCCACGGTTGGCATAATCACAAATTGGGCAATAACACCGATAATAACACCTTTCGGCGTTTTTATAACACCAGCAAAATCACTTAAACTCATGGATGTACCCATACCAAACATAATCAACTGTATGAGTGGCGTTATAAGGTTGCTTAATTTATAATCTCCCCATTGTAAAAAATATTCAGGATGATATAAAGATAGCCCAACGGTACCAAATATAACCATAGTGAAGGCCAGACCATTCAGCAATTTATTACCTCTGAAGGCAAACGATAAACTTATAAAAAAAAATAGTAATGCCCAACCTGCTATAGTAGCATGGGATTGTAGTACAATAAAAATATAAGCAATCAGAAATATAAGGGCTGCAACATAAAAATATTTAGAATAATCTCTTGTAGTTGTAGATGGCATCAATATAATGGTTCAGTCGGTTTAGTTAGTAAAAAACTTCAGGCAACCCTTGGTAATATCAGGATATATATGCCTTGATTTTTTTTAAGGAGGTCAATTTAAGAAATTATATTTGAAATCCTATTGATCCGTGAATTGGTTTGTAAAGAACCTAACTTCTTTCTTGTTAAAGAACGCCTGAATCAATTTTCGATCGGCTTCTAAAATCTTCAGTTGGGTTAGAACTGCTTGCGTTAAATCCCAAAGGGACAGAAACACTTGATTCTTTTGGCTCCGCTTCAACTGATTTCACACTAACTCAACTGGATTCAACTCAGGACTGTAGCCTGGCAAGGCTTCCAGGCGTGGGCCAGCGCCCCTTTGTTCAACTCCAGCAGGAGTAGCTCAACTTGCTGTGGGGTCAATCGACAGGCGGGTCCAGTAGGCTTGCGCCAGGTGAGCGCGTCTTTCCCCTGTAATCGATACTTCTTCAACGTTCGGCTAACCCACCCCTGGGTTAATCCCAAAGCTTGAGCAATCTTGTTTTGTGGCCATCCTTGTTCTTTGAGTTGAGCGCATCGACGACGCAAGAGTTCGTAATCCGAAGGTTTGTAGCTTGCCATATCACCCAAATCTACCATATTTACAACCCTACTCACACAGCAGTAATGGATTTTTCTACGGGTCATTCATAACGCGTCAAACTTCGAGACGATCCCCGCCCGGTCGTATAACTCGCTCAGGGAGAGTTGCGTCTGCCGGATGTCTTTCCAGTCCTTCAATACTACACCCAGGGTTTCCTCAATTAATGATTTGTCCAGATGCGTGAAATGCAGGGACGACAGGGCCATAGCCCAGTCGAGGGTTTCGGCGATGCCAGGCGTTTTTTCCAGCCGCAGCTGCCGCAGTTCCCGCATGAAGGCGCAAATCTGTTCGGCCAGGGCGGTATCGATGCCGGGTACTTTCTCCCGCACAATGCGCAGCTCTTTGTCGTAGTCGGGGTAGTCGATGTAGACGTAGAGGCAGCGTCGGCGGAGGGCTTCGGAGAGTTCGCGGACGCGGTTACCCGTCACCACTACGTGCGGGATGTGCGTGGCGCGGATGGTGCCGATTTCGGGAATGGTAATCTGCCAGTCGGACAGTACTTCGAGCAGGAAGCTTTCAAATTCTTCGTCGGCCCGGTCCACTTCGTCAATCAGCAGCACCGGGGCTTTGTGGTGCGTGATGGCCTGCAACAGCGGCCGTTTGAGCAGGAACGTATCCGAAAACAAATCCTTTTCCTGCTCGGCCATCGACGCGTTTTCGTTCGCCTGTCGGCCCGTCACTTCCAGCAGTTTCAGGTGCAGGAGCTGCCGTTGGTAGTTCCATTCGTACAGGGCGTGGCTGGCATCCAGTCCTTCGTAACATTGCAGGCGAATCAGGTCGGTATCCAGCGCACGGGCCATCACTTTGGCAATTTCCGTTTTGCCCACCCCGGCCGGCCCTTCGATGAGCAGTGGCTTTTGCAGTTGAATCGACAAAAAGACCGACATCACGATTTGCGGGTCGGTAATATATCCCTGCTGAGCGAGGAGTTCCTGAATGGTTTCGCGGGTATGGTTGAGCATAAGAAGGAGTTGGCACTACAACCACTACCGGCTACAGCTCCGATGCAGTAGCGGCACCCACGGTAAGCCCTTACGGCTTGTCACCATACTTTCTATCGTGAAATTCCTTCGCCTGATCCACCCAGTTGTCCCGGTCGATGCGGCCCGGGAAGAACTCGATCAGTTCATTTACTTTGGTAATATCTTCTTTGGTAAAATTGGCTACCTGCCGAAACGTGTAGATGCCCAGGCTATGAAGTTTACGTTCCAGAAAAGGCCCGACACCAACAATATCTTTGAGGTCATCGGCTTCAGCAGCCGTTGCCCGGCCAATCCGGTCGAAGTTGACTTCACTGGCGCGGGAAGCAATCCGGTTAAGCACGGCAGCCTCCGAATTACCCGCCAGCGCCTTCAAATCGGCGGGGGCAGCGGGTTCTGAATACGCGGATTTATCGGGCAGCGTACTGGTTATGGCTGGCGGCACCGCAATGGGATCGGGGGTGTCATCGTGCGAAAAGGCCGGTAATAGGGGGTCCGCAGGAACGAAAGCTGCCGTTTCGGGTATTTCCCGTTCACCTGGTTCGGGCGTTTCCCGTTCGCTTTGTTCGGGCACCCTTTCTGTTTTCCGTCCGGGCTCCTCTCCCGACAGATACGCTTCCAGTTCGGCTTCTTTATCGGCCACGGCCGAGCGCATTGACCGGAGTTGACCCGATAAGGCCAAACGCCCCAGAATCCAGCCGATACCGGCGGCCAATACCAGTAGTAAAAGAATTTCGATGATTGCCTGCAAACGGGGTTCTACTCCAAACATGACGGACTCTTATTAAGGTTTTTACCAATCCCATACCATCGGGACGGTTCGGATATGAAGGTGATAGCTGGATCAGCTTTCCAGGCAACAGACAGTGGACCGCCTGATCACTTCTTTTTTGTCAGCTCGGCCGCCTGCCTGACCCAGTTATCACGCTCGATACGGCCCGGAAAAAACTCGATAATATCGTTGATCGTATCAATATCTTCCTTGGTGAAGTTGGCAATCTGCCGAAAGGTGTAAATGCCGATAGCGTTTAATTTCTTTTCCAGAAACGGCCCGATGCCCATAATTTCTTTCAGATCGTCGGCAATGGCAACGGAGGCCACACCAATTCGGGTGAAATTAACTTCATTGGACCGGCTACGAATGCGGTTCAGTACGGTCGTTTCTGCATTCTCACCCTCCACTACCGGTATTTTGCTGCGATAGTACTCGTCGAGGTCACGTGTTTGTGGCAGCCAGACTACCTTCCAGCCGGACAATGTTTTTTTTGTGGGAGGCATAGCCAATAAAAAAGCCCAGCATACCCGCCACTATCATCATAATCCATTGCTGCAACTGGGCATCCGGCAGGTTGAGGGGATTCAGATCAAACATGATTGGTCAAATTTACAGATTGAACGCTGCTAGCGTTGGTTTATACCGACTAACTTTTCAACCCGGCTTTATTCGAGAACGACGACCGTAACCCGCCGGTTGGCTTTCCGCCCCGACAGCGTGCTGTTGTCGGCTTTAGGCTCCAGCTTCTCCTTTTGCCTTCACCTCGATCTGCTCCGATTTGACGCCCGATTTACGGATTCTGGCCTTCACATCATTGGCGCGGTCGAGCGATAGTCGCAGGTTCATTTCTTCCGGCCCTTTATTATCGGTATAGCCGGTCAGGAGTAGTTTTTTACCGGGACTGGCGTTTAGTGCCTTAGCCGCTTCGTCGAAGAATTTCTTTGTTTCCTCCGTTTTGATGAAGGAGGCTTCACCCAGTTGGAAATACAGGTCCATCGGCTTGAAAACCGACGTAAATTTCTGAGCCTCCGCCAGTTCTTTTTCCGTCACTGGCTCCGTTAGGGTGAGTAGCGCTGGCGTGCTGGTTTCAGTCGGTTTGCTCACCGTACTGGTTTCGGCTGGTTTGCTAACCGTAAGGTCTGTTTCAACGGATTCTTCGGCTACCGGTTCGGCTCCCCCAAAGGCGAAGTCCAGCCCCCCCAGCAGGGAGTCTCCTTTAGCCGTAGAGGGCAGGTTCCGTTCGGTTCCTCTGGTGGTTAGGGATGCGGCCGGAATACCCTGCTGCACCAGGTACTGCTTCATGCCTTCGGCCCGGGCCAGGCCCAGGTTCGGGAACGACGTTGAATTGGTTTCGGCGGAGGTATAGTAACCGGTTATCTCCAGCGTTCGGTCCCGGTTGGCTTTCAGGTACGTAATCAGCGGATCGATTGGCCCGCCCAGGGCATTCATGTTGGCATTAGGCCCCGACCTGGCGAAACTGAACGTACGGGGAAATGACAGCTGGAAGAGGTTACCATCGGCAATGGTAAATCCATCGGCACCGGGCGGGGTGGTGTACACGACCTTATCCTCCGTTGGTGGTTCTACCTGAGTGGTGGCTCCGGTATCGATGCAAAGCTGCTCGATTTTGCAGATTTGCCACCAGGTTGAGCCGATCATCCAGAGCACGAGCAGGATAATCCAGGGAGCCTTATTTGTTAGCATACAAGCGGTTAGTTTTGCGGAGACCCGGTAATGTTACCTGAATGGAAGATGGTCGTACAATAAAAGGTTGCTCAAAAATAGCAGTAACTTACTATAAATACAAGATTATCCTTGCTTATGAATAGATGCAATCCCATTTCCGGTATTCAACGTTAAAGAAGTAAATTTTTCAGTATTGTAAAAACCGGTCGGGATAGCTCACCGGAAATTAGTTGGCATTAACTTGCCCTTTTATAAAACCTGATTCCCGTTACAATGCTCATCGACTTACGAAGTGATACCATTACCCTGCCTACCCCCGCCATGCGCGAGGCCATGTTTTCCGCCCCCCTCGGCGATGATGTACTAGGCGACGACCCCACCGTGAACGCCCTGGAAGCGAAAGCTGCGGCCCTGTTCGGCATGGAAGCCGCCCTGTTCTGCGCGTCGGGCACCATGACCAATCAACTGGCTATCCGCACCCACACCCGCCCCGGCGATGATGTAATTTGTGATTACCTCTCGCACGTGTACCAGTACGAAGGCGGGGGTATTTCGGTCAATGCCCTGGCCTCCGCCAGCCTGGCCCACGGCGAACGCGGCAAACTCACCCCCGCCCTGGTCCGCGACCATATTTACAGCCCTGCCGATTCGCACAAGCCCCTTTCGCGGCTGGTGGTGCTGGAAAATACCATCAACAAAGGCGGGGGGTGCTTTTATACGATACCGGAAATTGCCGCCATCCAGAAACTGTGTAAGGCGCATGGCCTGCAACTGCACCTGGACGGGGCCCGGCTGTTCAATGCGCTGGTGGAAACCGGTGAGCCAACAACCGCTTACGGCCAGCTGTTCGATTCGATCAGCATCTGCCTGTCCAAAGGGCTTGGCTGTCCGGTAGGATCCCTGTTGCTGGGGAAAGCCGACTTTATTCAGCAGGCCCGGCGGTACCGGAAGCTGATGGGGGGAGGCTGGCGGCAGGCGGGTTTTCTGGCCGCTGCGGGCATCTACGCCCTCGATCACCACGTCGACCGCTTGAAGCAGGACCACGTACGGGCCCGCCGGATTGGTGCCATGCTGGAACGACATCCCGACGTAGTGGACATCCTGCCGGTTGACACGAATATCGTCATTTTCAGGCTCCCCGAAACCATCCTGGCTACCGATTACGTTCAACAGTTGGAAACAAAAGGTATTCGCGGCATTGCCTTTGGCAAACATCAGGTCCGTTTTGTAACCCACCTTGACTTTACCGACGAGCAATTAACAGAAATGGAAACCCGTCTGCACTAGGATTCACCTGATTTTGATGATTGATATGATTTCTCCCGAAGAAAAATTCTGTTTTGAAATCATAAAATCAGCCTAATCAACTAAATCCAGGCGGGGCCGCCCGCGCGGTCAGACACCTTATTTATGCATATACAAACCAGAACATTAGAAAAGACCGACTACCATGACCTGAAAGAGGCCATGATTGAAGTTTACAGTAGTATTGGGGGCGACTATTGGACCAAAGGGTCCATCAACAAATTGCTCAGCATTTTTCCCGAAGGACAATTCTGCGTGGAGGTGGATGGCAAAGTTGTGGCGATTGCGCTGTCTATCCGGGTCAACTACGCGGACTTCGGCGACAGCCATACCTACGCTCAGATTACGGGCGGCTACACCTTTAAAACGCACGACGACGAAGGCGATTACCTCTACGGTATCGAAGTGTTTGTCCATCCCGACTTCCGCGATTTACGGTTGGGCAGGCGGCTCTACGATGCCCGCAAAGAACTCTGCGAGCAGTTGAACATCAAGGGAATTCTGGCCGGTGGCCGCATCCCGAACTACAACAAACATTCATCGGAACTGTCGCCCCGCGAGTATATCGCCAAGGTAAAGCAGAAAGAAGTCTACGACCCCACCCTCACCTTCCAGCTGTCCAACGACTTCCACGTCCGCAAGGTGCTGCGCGGCTACCTGCCGGGCGATACGGAGTCGAAGGAATACGCTACTCTGCTGGAGTGGAACAATATTTATTACGTTGACGAGAAAGACAAGAAGCCCCACACCGACTCCATCATCCGGCTGGGGGTGATTCAGTGGCAGATGCGTTTTTTCAAAAACCTGGAGGCTTTTTTTGATCAGGTCGAGTTTTTCGTCAACGCCGTGAGCGACTACCGGGCCGATTTCATGGTGTTGCCGGAGTTTTTCAACACCCCCCTGATGGCCGACTTCAACGACCTGCCCGAGCCCGTTGCCATCCGAAAACTGGCCGATTTCACCGTACCCACCCGCGAAAAACTCTGCCAGCTGGCCATCGCGTATAATGTCAACATTGTGGGAGGCAGTATGCCGCTGGTAGACGACGACGGCAAACTGTACAATGTCGCTTATCTGTGCCGCCGGGACGGGTCGTGGGAAGAGTACCGTAAGATTCATATCACGCCCAACGAAGTGCGGCACTACGGCATGGTAGGCGGCAACGAGATCCGGGCGTTCGATACCGACTGCGGCAAAATTGGCATGGTTATCTGCTACGACGTAGAGTTCCCCGAGCTTGGCCGTATCCTGGCCCAGCAGGGCATCCAGATTCTGTTTGTCCCGTTCCTGACCGACACCCAGAACGGGTACAGCCGGGTACGGCACTGCGCCCAGGCACGGGCCATCGAAAACGAATGCTACGTGGCCATTGCGGGCTGCGTGGGTAACCTGCCCAAAGTACACAACATGGATATCAACTTCGCGCAGTCGGCGGTATTTACCCCCTCCGACTTTCAGTTTCCGACCAATGCCGTTAAAGCCGAAGCCACACCCAACACCGAGATGGTGCTCATTGCCGATGTGGACCTGAGTCTGCTCAAGGAACTCCACGAGCAGGGTTCGGTACAGGTGCTGAAAGACCGCCGGACAGACCTCTACGACGTAGAACTGAAAAAACCGGCCCGTAAAGCCCTGAAAAAGAGCATCGACCGACCGAAGAAGGCCTCGCCCGATAATGACCCGGAAGTAGTAGCTCCGTTGATTGTTGTGGCAGAGTAACCAAAAAGGTATTAGCCGGGTGACTGTCTTTAGCCGTACGTTGATCGTTGAGTCAGCGTACGGCTTTTTTTACCGCAGCACCTCCGCCACCAGAATACCCAGGTAGGTACCCAGCGCATTGCCCAGCGACCCCACCAGCACGGCGGGTAACTGTAAATCGGGGCGGTTCAGGCTGCGGGCCAGCGCCAGTGCCGACGTAGCACCACCCACGTTGGCCTGGGAGGCAATCGCGATAATGTCCCACTCCTGCTTGAAAAGCAAGCCCGTACCGAACAGGATAAGGGCGTGAATGAATACCAGCAGCAAAATCATGCCGAATAGGATAACGGCCAGCCGACCGTCTTGCAACAGCGCACCAATATCGCAGTAGGCACCAATAACGGCCAGGAAAACGTAGATCCCGAACAGGCCCAGCACCCGAATACCCCGCAGTTTGTTGACAATCCGGAACTGAGCCAGCAGCAGCGCAAATGTGGTGAGCACGATCACAAACGGAAGGGCAGGCACCAAAGCGGTTAGCTGTTTGGAAAGGAATATGGACCCAAAACCCAGCGCGAGCAGCATGGCCAGGTCGCCGGGGCTGATGGTTTCTGCATCGGTATACGGGTCGGCTTCGGACGCAGCGCTGACGGTTGTTGGCATGCGGCACGGTTTGTTTGTGCGGGAAGCGTTTTTGCAGCAAGGGGGGCAGAATCAGCGTAACCACCATCCACAAGGCCGACATGATATTATCCGCTGCGGTAGCGGCCACGAACAGGTTCCCCGCTTTCGACACCCCATAATGCAGGGCCACCGCGTGGTAATTGATACTCCCCCCAATGTACGTCCCCGTAAACATGCCCGCCAGAGCGTAAAAGAGTTTCCCCACGGTTTGCGGAGCCGCAAACGCCCACACGCTCACCAGCACGCCAATAACCGTACCCGCAGCCCCCACCAGAAACATACTCAGCATGGGCAAACCCGCCCGGCGGAGGTCTTTCAGGTTGACATTCAGCAGCAGCAGAAACAGCGAGAACGGGGCGATGTAACTAAAGATGCTATCGTAAACGGGGGTTTCGGTGGTTGGGATAAGGCCCAGGTTGGCTTCAATAGCGGTCAGGACGATTACCAGCAGTGCCGTACCAATGTGCCGGAAACCGGGCCTTTTGATCAGCCACTCGCAGATAAGGACATTCAGGCAAAGTACAAACAGAATAAATAAAGCGTCGGTCACGGGATGAAGTGGTTATGCCTGTAAAGTAAGAACTATTTGGCTAACTCCCCGATTATCCAATGTTATTACTGAAAAATACCGCATTAGCCACCTAAAAACAGTTGCGTTAACGCGTCTGTAAAGGATAATAGTTGGTTTGTATGGAGTATCTAGTAGCCAATGTCCTGCGAAACGTGCAGCGGGAGATGCTTTCCGGCATCAAACGGTTCGTACCGGTACTCGACCGTGTCTGTTCTGTTGCTGTTGAAAAAAGTACGCTGTTTGTCAAAAAAGCGTTTCCTGTCGTCTCTTACGAACTTACGCCAGGAGTTGTCCAGAGCGGTAGTGTCGATCTCCCGCTTATTTCGCATCTCGGTAGTATACCGGTGTATCTCCCGTACAGACCGGTTTCCCCGACCGTATTCATACCATATCGTATCGGGCCCGTTGACTAAATAGAACCGGCCCAAATATATCAGGTCGTACCAGGCCAGCCTACGCCGACCAGCCTTGTCGTACGAAAATCGCTGGGAATAGTACGTGATTGTATCCAGCCTTGGATCTCGGGGCATCTTCATCACATACAATCGGTAATGACGGATAAGCTGACCTTGCTGATTACGCTCCCACCGAATGCTGTCTATTAGGGTTGAACGATTCGGTTCAGCAACCGGCAATTGGCTAACCAGCGTATCGGTTCCGCCTATGTACGTATTGGTATAAACTGACGATCCGTTTTTGCACTCAATACCCAATTCAATCTCACCTTCTTCCTTCAGCACGCGTACCACCCGCCCCTGCAGATCATATTCATATCGACTTTTGGATACATCAACATAGCCCGGTGGTGAACTATCATTGTGGTAGTAATGGGTGCTGGAAACTTTTTTGTCACCGGCGTACTGGTTCCATATTTTCTCGTTTGTCCGCCCGTACAGAAAGTCTTCCAGTACCCTGTCCTGCTTGTCCAGAAAGGTAGTCTGCTGCAACTTCCCATTCAGCCACTTTGTGCGAACAGTGCCAATCTGCTCCGGGGGCGTAACGACACGGGGGATGAATCAAGAAGATAGTCATTGTGGAGTGAGCAGCCACAGACCCCAACCACAACCCAGGCATACCAGAACCAGCGAATCATCATCGGCAAAAGGTAAATAGGTTGTCAAAAACAAGAACAGAGCTATTCATAACGTCAGCACTAGTTTGGTCTGCTCACCGCTACAGGCCATTTCCAGGGCTGTGGCCAGCTTGGCGAAGGGTTCCCGCGCTGAGATGGTGCGGCCCGGCTGGATGAAACCACGGGCAATCAGGTCGATGGTTCGGCGGAAGTCGGTGGGGTGCTGGTAGATGATGGACGTGATGAGGCTGATGCCCTGCCGGGTCATACCGAACTCGGTGATGGCGCTGGGCTTGTCGGATAGGCCCGCCACTACCACGCAGGCCCCACGGGGCGCGGCCTCCACAGCCAGCGTTAAGGCCGGAGCCGCCCCCGCACACTCAAAAACGGTATGGACGCGGGCAGCTTTCCAATGTGCCGCCAGTTGGGCCGTGGTGGCGTTTGCGGCCATGGGTTCGGCTCCCAGTTCCGTTGCCAGTCGTACCTTTTCCGGCACGCGGTCGTAGGCGAGGACGCGGTAGCCCATGCGTACCGCCAGATGAGTCACCAGCAGCCCAATGGCCCCCAGCCCTACTACCGCCAGGGTATCGCCCGGCCGGGCAGTGGATGCATACAGGGTGTGCAGGGCTACGGCGGTGGGTTCGATGACCACCGCATCAGCATCCGATACGGCATCGGGCACCGGCCAGGCAAAGGCAGCGGGCACCACGGCATACTCGGCAAAGCAGCCGGTTTCCAGCACACCAATAATGCGCTTGTTCGGGCAGATGTTGCCGCGCCCCTGCCAGCAATAGTCGCAGTGGCCGCAGGGGTAGTTGGGTTCAATAACCACGCGGGTGCCGGGCGCGGGCTGACGTACTCCGGCACCCAGTTTATCGACGTAGCCTATGCCTTCGTGGCCAATAATTAGTGGAAAGGCCAGGTCGGGCCGGTGACCCTGAAACAGAGACACGTCGGACCCGCAGATGCCCACGGCCTTCATTCGGATACGCACCTCGCCGGTGCCGGGCTCCGGGATGGGCCGTTGCTGAAGTTCGATGGACCGGGGTGCGGTGAGTACCCCGGCCTGCATGTGGGTTGATTCGTTACGCATCGCAAACCATCATACTATAAATTTGGCGGAAAAGGCCCTAATTCAGTAACTGTATTCACCGGTAGCAAGCGTAGTCGACAGGGCAGATGGCTGGTCGATCAGTTCCGATGCGCAACTGGGTCGACAGTAACCTATCTCCTTTTCACTGGTACAGCACCTTCGCCATCTCCAGTGGCCGGTCGGTACTCATGATGTCGGCCCCGTTTTCCACGAATTTCCTGTATACCTGATCGCCTTTGGCGGCAGCCTGCTTGTCGAGGTTGCCGAGGGTGCCCAGGATACAGGCAATGCCCTTCTGGTGCAGGAAATCATACAGTTCCTTATCGGGTTCTTTCACCCCCACAAACGCCACCATCCGGTTGTCGGGAATTCCCAACTCCTGCAACCGATCGTACTCAGCCTGGTTCCGAATGGTGACCGATATCATCAGGTTCGGGTCGAGCTGGTGTACCTTGGCCGCATCCTGGGCATTGTAGGTAATGACGGCTGCGATGTTTTCAGTGCCGGTTTTGTGAACCATGTCGACCACCTTTGCAAAGGACACATTCCGCTTTACATCCAGCGTGAAGGTTACCGGGCCGCGTCCGGCCTTGTTCTTGCCCCAGCGCAGGACTTCTTCCAGCGTCGGAATTTTGTAGGGGGTCACGTTCCCCAGGTTATCTTCCAGCCGGTACTGCTGGGTTTCGGTATAGGTCTTTTCGATGAGCTTACCCGTGCCGGTAGTGGTTCGGTCGAGGGTAGCATCGTGCATCATTACCAGTACGCTGTCTTTGGTCAGGTCGATGTCGCATTCGATGATGACGGGTCGTGCGGGGGTACCCACGTTTTGAGCCATGTAGGCGAACGATTCGATGCAGTTCTCGGGATAACCTTTCAAATCGCCCCCGCCCCGATGTACGGAGATTTTAGCGGCCTGATTGGGGGTGTACCGAAAATAATCGGCACCCGCAGTCGCCGAACGGCTGGTGTAGGGTTTGGGGGAACATGCGGTTAATAGACCAATCAGCAGGACGAGCAGCGTGCAGTTTTTCATGACGCAAAAGTACGAAAACCCACTCCGGAATCAGCTACTGCCTCTTACTCCCACCCGGTGACGTTAAAAATCAATCCGGTCGCGCACCCGGATACTGTACTCATCTCTGGGAAACAGGTCGGTGTTGATTTCGCCCAGCGCTTCCTGACTTACGGGTGGCAGCAGTTTCAGGTCCGTTCGGTAGTGGTCCAGCAGGGTCAGAATATCCACACCCGAGCGGTTGTAATGCGCCTGACTAAAGGGCGTTCCGGCCCGCTGCACCACCTCCGCCCAGTTGAGCCGGATGGGCTGACTACTGCCAATCAGCACCAGCTTGTCGCAGTAGGCAACGTACGGAAACACGGACCGGAAGGTGTTCAGCACGCGGGCGGTAGGGCACCAGGTTACGGCAAAGCCCCCCGGCTTGAGCCGCGAGCGGAGCAGTTCGAAATACTCCCTGGAATACACATTACCCGAATAGGCCGATATGGGGCGCAGGGCGTCGGCTTCAATAACGTCGTAATAAATTCCCTGATTCCGAATGGCGTAGCGCCCATCGCGAAAGATCAGGTTTAAACGCGGGTCGCGCAGTACGGCTTTAACGGCCGTATCGCGGGCCAGGGTGGCGTACCGGGCCAGCACATCGGCCTGGTTGCTGGCAATCTCGAAGCAGTCAATCCGGCGGGTTTCGGCCCGGCCCCCAATTCCGTTGACCGTGCCGGCAGATCCCAGCCCAATGACCGCGACGTGCTCCGGGTTAGGATGCAGCATGACCGGCAATGCCCCCAGCAGGGTATGTATATTATCGATGGCATACGGCAATCCACTCTGTCCCAGCCCATTCACGAATACGACCCCACCCCGTTTGTCGGGTGTCATTTTAATAACCGACACCGCCGACTCATTTTCGTCGAAAACAAAGGCTTCGGGGTCGTCCATGCCGTTGAGGAGTTGCCAGAAACGGGCGTTGGCCGGAATAACGAGCAGAGCCAGTACGAGCGCTACCCCTACGGCCACCGTGGGCAGCACCGACCAGTGTTTCCGGATAAAGAGCAGGGCGAGGTATCCCAGGCTCAGGGCGGCAATCCCTTTCAGGAGGGCCGCCGTACCAAACAGCGGGAAACCCACCCACGTTACAGCCCAGGCCCCCACCGCCGACCCCGCAATGTTGATGAACTGCAGCCAGCCGACTTTACGGCCCACCTCGGCAAACGTATCCTGAATAAGCGACTGCGACAGGGAGAAGCTCAGGCCCATCAGAAAGGTAGGCACAAACAGCAGAAAAAGCGGTACCGCACCATAGGTAAACAGGCTGAACCGGGGGCTCAGGACGGGCTCGCCACTGGCAAAATAATCCCATAAAAACTGCAGCGACGGCACCTCGCCAATGGCGTTGATAAACAGAGCGACCGAAAAAGCCGTGTACCCGTACAACACGATTTGCGCGATCAGAAACGCCCGCTCCCGCCGGGCGGCTGGCTGGTAAGCGGGCTGGCGGGTAAGCCAGGTGCCCACCACGGTACCGATGGCCATTGAGCCCAGGTAGATGGCCAGCAGCACAGCAAAGGTGAGCGAAACGGATTTGATGAGGGTTTCCAGAATGCGGAACCAGATAAGCTCCAGCGACAGGGCGGCAAAACCAGACAACGCATACTGCACAGACCACGCCCGCAGCGCCGGGGTGAACACCAGCGGCCTGGCAGCGGAATCCGATACGGAACGTGCCGACGGGTCATCGTCTGCTGGCTGTCTTCCGGCCGAACGGCCCAGCCAGAGCGCACCCAGCGCACAGAGTCCGTTGAGCACGACGCCTACCCAGAGGGCATTGTCGTACCCCAGTCTGCGGGCCAGCACAAAGCCCGTCAGCAGAGCACCGAAGGAGCCCCCAGGGTATTGATAAAATACAGCAGACTGATGTACTGCGCCTGCTCCCCCAGGTTACCAAACCGAAAAGCCCGCGACAGCACCGGCAGGGAAACGCCCATCAGGAAGGTGGGCAGCAGCAGCACCCCGAACACAATGACGTAAACGATAACGGGGGAATCACCGAAAGCCGGGGCCGAAGCATACAGGAAATCGTACAGGATAAGCTTGCTGAAGGCAGCAAACGTCATGATGCCCAGCTCGGCAAACAGAAAATACCGCAGGTTAACCCGGGGCGACGATCGGTCGGCCAGTCGCCCGCCCATCAGGTAACCCAGCCCCAACCCGGTCATAAACGCCGATACAATGAGGCTGATGCTTACCGTATCCGAACCGGTATAAAAGACCAGTAACCGCTGCCAGACGACCTGATACAGCAGGGCCGCAAAGCCCGACAGGAAAAAGAGCACCAGAACCGAAAGGGACAGAAATGAACGGGGCTGCGCGGCAACAGACTGATGAGGCATGAGTAACTATATGATCACGGGGTTATACCCAATTCGAAACAAAAATACGCAGCAACAAAACAAAAGGATTCCAGGTCAGGTGACAAACTGCCGGTTGTCGATTAAGGATTAATGGGTGAGGGGGTTTCAGGAACCGTTCCGGCAAATCGCATTGTTGCTATTAAACAGGGTTTATTTTGGGCCTAAGACGCCCTAAAATAAGCGAACATCCTGTCATTACAGCGTATGATTCCCTTTTCAATCCTTGATTTATCGTTCATTGTGGAAGGCAACACCGCCACGCAGGCACTGCACAACACACTGAACCTGGCCCAACACGCCGAACAGCTGGGCTATAACCGGTACTGGCTGGCGGAGCACCACAACATGCCCGGTATTGCCAGCGCGGCCACATCGGTTGTCATTGGCTACGTAGCCGGGGGTACCAAAACGATTCGGGTAGGCTCCGGGGGCATCATGCTGCCCAATCACTCCCCCCTCGTCATTGCCGAGCAGTTTGGCACGCTGGAATCGCTTTACCCCGGTCGCATCGACCTCGGGCTGGGCCGGGCTCCGGGCTCCGATCAGGCAACGGCCCGGGCGCTGCGCCGGAATGGTACCGGACCCGATACGTTTCCGCAGGATGTGGTAGAACTACAGCATTACTTCCAGCCCGACGAGTCCAACCAGTTTGTGCAGGCGGTGCCGGGCGCGGGACTAAACGTGCCCATCTGGTTGCTGGGTTCCAGCACCTTTGGCGCGCAGCTGGCGGCTATACTGGGATTGCCTTACGCCTTTGCATCGCACTTTGCCCCGGCCCAGTTACTGCAGGCACTGCACGTTTATCGGACGCAGTTCAAACCATCTGCCACGCTGGCAAAACCGTACGCGATGGTAGCCGTTAACGTCGTTGCGGCTGATACAGATGAGGAAGCGGAGCGGCTGTTTACCTCCGTACAGCAGCAGTTTCTGTACATTCGGCGGGGCAAGGCGCGGCAGATGCAGCCCCCCGTCGATGACCTGACCGCCCTTTGGCCCGATTATGAACTGGCGGGTATTGAGCAGGCGCTGCGCTGTTCGGCGGTGGGATCGCGTGAAACGGTACAGCAGGGACTAGCGAGTTTTATGGAGCAGACCCAGGCCGATGAACTTATCATTGCAACCCCTATCTACGACCATCAGGCCCGCAAGCATTCCCTCACGCTCACGGCGCAGGTACGGGATGAACTAGCAGCCAGGCAATTAGCTCCAGTCGTCGCCTGAAATAAGTTAAAGACAAAAAGCGTCGCTGATACCGAGTCAGCGACGCTTTTTGTTGAGAGCAACGCTATGTGGCAGCCCGCTATCCTTATATACCCCATTTATCGTTCTCCAGCCGCGTGTTTTTTTGTCATCCCGACGCAGGAGGGATCTCAAGCGTCAGTACAACAGAGATCCCTCCTGCGTCGGGACGACAAAGCTGGGGTGAAAAGGCTCCTTAAATCACGACGTTTACGATGCGTTTGGGCACCACGACAACCTTTTTGGGTGTCTTGCCTTCCAGCCATTTCTGTACAATTTCGTCGGCCAGCACCTCCCGCTCTATGTCGGCTGGGGCGCGGTCGATGGCGAAACTGATGGTGGTACGCACTTTACCATTGATCTGAATGGGATACTCAAACGCATCTTCAACCAGGTAATTCGGGTTGAATGTTGGAAATTCAGCATTCGAGAGGGTACCCGGCTCATTGCCCAGCGCGGCCCATAATTCCTCGGTGATGTGGGGCGCATACGGCGACAGAATTACCACTAAATCCTGTAACACAGCCCGATTATGGCAGTTTAAGGCACTTAGTTCATTGACACAGATCATAAATGAGCTAACCGATGTATTGAATGAGTAGGCGTCAATGTCACTTTCGGTTTTCTGAATGGCTTTGTGCAAAACTTTCAGCTCAGCGGGCGTGGGTGCCGGTCCACCGTTGCGCTCATCCGTTACGATCCATTCGCTCTCCCCGGAAGCACTGTCTTTGTAGAACAGCCGCCAGAACTTACGGATGAAGCGATATACCCCATCGATGCCGTTGGTATTCCAGGGTTTAGCCTGCTCCAGGGGTCCGAGGAACATTTCGTACAGACGAAGTACGTCGGCCCCGTATTTCTCCACGATCCTATCGGGATTCACCACGTTGAACTTCGACTTCGACATTTTTTCGACCTCCACCCCGACAAGGTAGCGGCCATCCGGCTCGGTGATAAACTCTGCTGGTCGGCCACTGCTGTTTTCCGTTAAATCGGGTCGGGTCTTTCTGAACGCATCAAGGTCGAGTATATCATTCTCCACAATGTTTACATCGACGTGGAGCGGTGTGACCTCCCGGCCATCCAGTTGATTGAGCGACACAAAAACGGGTGCAACGCCCTCCAGTCCTGTGCCTTTTACCCGGTACACAAAATTACTCCGGCCCTGAATCATACCCTGGTTGATGAGCTTTTTGAACGGCTCATCCTGGGGTACGTAGCCCCGGTCGTACAGGAACTTGTTCCAGAAACGGCTGTACAGCAGGTGGCCCGTTGCATGCTCGGTACCGCCGATGTAAAGGTCCACATTCTGCCAGTAATTGATGGCTTCTTTGCTGGCAAAAGCGGTGTCGTTCTGCGGGTCCATGTAGCGGTACCAGTACCAGGACGACCCCGCCCAACCGGGCATGGTGCTTAGTTCATAGTCGTATTCGCCCTTGTATTTCCAGTTCTCAGCCCGACCCAGCGGTGGTTCGCCGGATTCGGTGGGCAGGTATTTGTCCACGGCGGGCAACTCCAGCGGCAGATCTTTTTCGTCAATTAGATAAGGCAGGCCATCCTTAAAATACACCGGAACGGGTTCACCCCAGTACCGCTGACGGCTAAAAACGGCGTCGCGCATCCGGTAGTTGATTTTACCCTTCCCCAGATTGCCATCTTCCAGCCACGAAATCAGGGCGGGTGTGGCCTGCTGATAGGTCATGCCCTCGATAATACCGGAGTTGATGTATCGGCCCTCTTTGGTGTTGTCGGCTTGCTTGTCAATATCCTTCTGCGCATCCAGAATCGGAATAATAGGCAGGTTGAAGTGCTTCGCAAAATTCCAGTCGCGCTGATCGCCGGAGGGAACGGCCATCACGGCACCCGTCCCGTAGCCCGCCAGTACGTAGTCGGCCAGGAAGATGGGGATTTGCTCTCCGTTAACCGGGTTGATGCAGTAACTCCCGGTAAACACGCCCGAAACGGCTTTGGTATCGGCCATTCGGTCGCGCTCGGAGCGCAGCTTGGCCGCACTCACGTAAGCGGCCACAGCTTCGTGCTGCTCCGGGGTGGTCAACTCCGTCACCAGCTCATGTTCGGGAGCCAGCACCATGAACGTAGCCCCGTAAATGGTGTCGACGCGGGTGGTGAAGACCTCAATAGTTTTTGGTATGCTTTCGCCGGGTACGCCCACCGAAGCGGGAGAACCATAAACGTCAAACTTAACGCTCGCCCCCACGCTTTTGCCAATCCAGTTACGCTGCTGCTCTTTCAGGGATTCGGTCCAGTCGATGGTGTCCAGGCCCGTGAGCAGTCGGTCGGCGTAGGCGGTAATGCGCATCATCCACTGGCGCATGAGTTTCTGCTCTACCGGGTAACCGCCCCGCTCCGATACGCCGTCTTTCACCTCGTCATTAGCCAGTACCGTACCCAGGGCCGGGCACCAGTTCACAACGGCATCAGCCAGATAAGGTCAGGCGGTATTTCAGCGTGATGGCGTAGGATTCGGTCTTCGACATCGCGTTCCATTCGGCCGCGGTAAAGGCGGTGACCGTTTCATCGCAGACCGCGTTGACGTCGGTGGTACCATCGGTCGCAAACTTATTCAGCAGGGTTTCGATGGGTTCGGCCCGGTTGGTGTCTTTGTTGTACCACGAGTTGAACAGCTCCATGAAAATCCACTGCGTCCACTTATAATACGAGGGGTCGGAGGTGCGCACCTCCCTGGACCAGTCGTAGCTGAAACCAATATTTTTCAGTTGCTCGATGTAGCGCGTCAGGTTCGCTTCGGTCGTCACGGCCGGATGCTGCCCCGTCTGGATGGCGTACTGCTCGGCGGGAAGGCCGAAGGAATCGAAGCCCATGGGGTGCAGCACGTTGAAGCCTTTCAGCCGTTTGTACCGCGAAACAATGTCCGACGCAATGTAGCCCAGCGGGTGCCCGACGTGCAGGCCCGCCCCCGACGGGTACGGAAACATATCGAGTACGTAATACTTTGGTTTGGTGGTTCGCTCGTCCGGCTTAAACGTGTTGTGATTATCCCAGAACTGTTGCCAGTATTTCTCGGTGGTAGCGTGATTGTATTCGGCCATGTGTTGTGTAAAATGGGCAGGGGACCCATTCGGTTGATGCTGAAAGCAGCCTTGCGGCTGAACGGAATTGCAGTAGTCAGCGTATTAAGTTGCAAAAATAGCCGTTTACAAAGACTTTTGCCTATCGGTCAGTCGATGATTGTCCAAACACCTGCATGAATCAAGCCCATTCGTCCGGCCCATGGCCGTTTAGTAATCAGTCCGTAGCCCCGGTCAGCGGGTTATCCTGGTTGTGGGCCGTAGGATTGGGGCTGGTGGTGGCCTGGCTGGGTATCCGGGTCATCGGCGATTTTAGCCATCCCCTTTCTGATGGTAACGACACCGACCAGTTTGAGTACGTTGGCTATTTCGTTTACAAGAATCTGTCGTTCTGGCCCTTTCCCCACCTCACCCTCGTTAACACGCAAACGTTTTATCCGTATGGGACCAATCAGGTATTTCTGGACTGGGGTTTCGAACGCGATTACTGGTATAGCCTCTGCTACCGGCTGTTCAGGGGTCCCGGGCCGTATTTGCAGTACTATTACGTGTACACACTGGTGGTAGCAGCCGTGGGTACCTTTGGGCTGATTCGCTCCCGGTTTGGCTCTGTTAAAGCGGTGAGCCTGGCCCTGATTGTGTCGGTATTCAATGTTTACGCCCTGTTCAAGTTTCCGGTTCATATGAATGTGTGCGTGGCTCACTGGACAACCCTGTGCATCGTGGCTACGTACCGACTTTTATACGACACCGCAACCAGAAAACCCGTCTCACTGGCTTACGTCCTGTTCTGGATGTGGCTGCACGTGCAGGTGTTGAGTCAGGAACTGGCCTACGTAGCCGGGTTCGCGCTGACCTTTACGACGCTGACCGTTCCTGTTCTGGCGTTTGTCGTATACCGGCAATTCCCCGCTTTCGGGCAGTGGCCTGCGTTAATCAGCGACTATGTTCGGGAGCAATTCGCGCACCAGCGAAAAGGAGTGCTATTCTGGTTGCTGATGCTGGTAGTTAGTTTATACCTCTACCTGCCGCTGACCTTACAAATTGCGCTGACGGCCTGGTCGTTCGACTTCAGTGTAGTGCCCGAACTCCCGGCCTGGAACCACCCGCTGCGGCTATTCATTCCGTACCTCCCCGGTTTGCATACGTTTGATTTTGACTACCGACCTTTCCTGCACGACACCTTTGAGAGCTTCGGGCAGGGTAGTCCGGGCCTGTATCTGGTGGTGCTGGCGGGGATTGGCTGGTGGCAAAACCGCAAACGGGTAACCATCTGGCTGCCCATGGTGCTGATGCTGGCGCTCTGCTTGTTGTATCACCCCGTTCTGCTCCCCACCCTGAAACTGTTTCCCTGGTTTAGTTTCAACCGGCACGGCGGGCGGGCGAGCCTGATTTACCCGGTACTACTGGGCTTACTGGCCTTACCCATTCGCTGGCCCCGCCAACCGATGGGTATCGTTGCCGGGGTTTTGTTGCTGGGCCTGATGGGAACGGAATGGTATGTGGGGTATACCAATCGATTGACTGGCCCGGTGAGTACGGCGTCAGATAACGTGCTGGCGTATTGCGCGGTTGTTCGGGAACAGCCGGGGGTAGCGGTACTCGACTTCCCGTTCTGTACGGTTGGGGCCGACGGTGTGGGTATGCAGGAAGGCCTATGCCCGTATTATGACCAGCAAAACGCCGTCTTTACGTTCCGGCGTTTTTACGACAAAAGTGGCGTAGGGCAGTACTTTGGTCGATTGCACCCCGCTCAGATTCAACCGTTCCTGCGCGATGGATGGCCCCGGTTACTGGCCCCCGGCTACGTTTTTACGGAAGCCGACTGGCAGTTTCTGGATACGTTTTTACACAGAAATAATTTTGCCGGTATCAACCTGTATCCCGGGTTGCTGATGCCCGGACAGGTAACGCAGTTTTACCGGCACTTCGGCCCGCCCATTGCCGAAACGGCCTTCCCGGCCGCCGGACGAGTGGTTTTTTTGCCGCTTCGTAAATAAACCCGATAGCCTATACAAGGGATGCCACAACCGCTTCGTTTTTAGCGTATACCAATATAGCAACAGACTTCCGGCAACGCATGGCCTAACCTATACGATTCATCTATTTTCACCTGCTGATTTCGTCTCCATTCATGCGCCGTATTTCCGCGTTTTCAAATTTTGCCAACGTTGCTCTGCTTGGTTTTGGTTTGTTTGGTTGCTCTACCGATGGTAATGTAGAGCCCGCCAGCATCTCACCCGATTGTCTGATTAAAGCGTCCGCTAATAACGGGGTTGCTATTGCCGGTTCTTACATTGTTACTTACCAACCTGCGCAACCGCTCCCTTCGGCTCCGAATGCCCGCATAGCCGCCACCGAAGCCATAGCCGGGCAACTTCTCGCCGATTATTCCGTAGCGGATTCACAGGCCGACGTGCTGGCTACCGGCGAACAGGTAAGTTTCCTGGCCCACCTGACCGAGGAAGAATCCGTAACTATAAGCCGGAACCCGTCCGTTACCGGCGTCGAACCAGATCGCGTTATGGCCATGTGTGGCTGTGTCGACATCGCAACGTCGACTACCCTGCCCTGGAATATTGTCCAAACCGGCTACGGACGGGGCGACCTGCAAACGACAAAAACCGTCTGGGTAATCGATACCGGTATCGACCTGGACCACCCCGACCTGAACGTCGATACCCAGCGCAGCCGCTCGTTCGTGACGGGCCAGACGTCGGCCGATGATCTGAATGGCCATGGTACGCACGTAGCAGGCGTTATTGGGGCAAAGAATAACAACGCCGGGGTTACGGGTGTCGCATCGGGTGCCCGGCTGGTAGCCTTAAAAGTACTGGATCAATTGGGTGAAGGTAAACTATCCGGTGTTATCCAGGCCGTCAATTACGTGCTGCAGAACGGCAAATCGGGCGATGTTGTCAACATGAGCCTGGGTGGTGAAGGGGTATCGGCTACCCTCGAACGCCTAATTACCCAGGCCGCCAACGCCGGTATTTTGTTTGCCATTGCCGCCGGCAACGACGGTGCCAACAGCGATGCGTATTCCCCGGCGCGGGTAAATCACGCCAACGTGTTTACCGTATCGGCCATGAGCCGAACAAATCGGTTTGCCTCATTTTCCAACTTTGGCCCCAGTGTCGACGTTTGCGCCTACGGGGTCAGCATCAGGTCGACTTACAAAGATGGCCGGTATGCTACCCTAAGCGGCACGTCCATGGCGGCTCCCCACGTGGCCGGACTGCTGCTGATCCGGGGGAACCAGTTTCCGAGACACGGTGCCGTACAGGGCGATACGGATGGCAAACCCGACCCTATGGCGGGGGAATAAGTTCTTTGTTTTGAAAGGACTAAAACAGAGTGGGGCACAGGTAAATACCTGTGCCCCACTCTGTTTTAAATTAGATTAGGTTTGATGCCTACGGATTGAATACATCCCAGTTTACCTCCGCTACCGGGCGTTCGAGCCGCTCCAGCACTTTCATGTTAGCCACGGGCAGTACAATCTCGTTTAGTTTGTTGTACCGGCGCATGTCTACCCAGCGGTGCCCTTCGTAAAACAGCGAATAGAGCCGCTCGTTCAGGATGGCGTTGATGAGGGCATCTTTGGTGGTGGCACCCGCGTAGTTCGGCAGACCAGCTGCGGTCCGAACAATGTTAATGTTGCGGGTCGCTTCGGCCGTGTTCCCCTGCTGAGCCGCAATTTCGGCCGCAATCAACACCAGTTCTTCGTTCCGGATGATGGAGATAGGGTCGCTTGCACTCGCGTACACATTGGTCAGGTAGGGCGTACTGTAGGTGATACCGGAGGTGTATGTCAGCGGAGCGGCTGGTTTCCGCACTTTTGTCAGCCGCTTGTCGGTAGCTTCGGCCCGGTCAAACACTTCCTTTACCCCAACAATCTGACTCGATGAGGTATTGAGCAACGGGTTCTGAATATCCGGCGGGGTGGCGCTAAATGTATGGCGTGGCCCAACGGTCAGATCACCGGTAGCGTTGTAGAACGTCTGGGGAAGCAGCGTAGCCGCTTTAGCCCAGTCGGCCTGGTAGATGGCTACCCGCAACGCAATGGCCCGGTTGAACCGTTTAAAGGTAGTGGGTGTGTTGAACCCCGCAAAACCTGCTGGCAGTGCGTACGGAAACGCGGCTCCGGCCTGATCGAGTTGCCCGGCACCATCGTCCAGAATTTTGGCGATACCCGCCAGCGATTCGGCATAGGTTGCCGGTTTGCTGGGGTTGAACGGATCTTCTACATTCAGGCGCACGCCATTGGTCCCCTGCACATTCAGCATATACAAGTAAGCCAGCCCTTTGAACGTGTTGGCAATACCCCGGTAGCCGTTCTTCTCGGCATCGGCTACGGAACTGGTGTTGTTCAATGCAGCCAGGGTAATGTTGGCCTGCCGAACGGGTAAGCCAAAGGCCGTGGTGGCGGTATTGTAAAAAGCTGAGTTGTCGATGGCCCGCACGCCGTTCAGCTCCGTCATCCATCGGGACTCGGTGCCGTTGAAGTTAAACAGCTCTTTTCCAATGGTGCCCACCACCAGCAGGTAAGTAGCCACTCCATTGCGGGCCAGGGCAACCTGCCCAATGGAAAGTGCATCCAGTTGGGCTTTCGACGCGTTGTTGGTAACTGCCCCGACGCTCGGGAAGTTTGGGTCGATGACCTCTTCGGTTTTCAGCGGATTACAGGCAATGAAACTACCCGTAAGTAAGCCAAGCAATAAAATTGATGTATGTTTTTTCATGAGTTTCGTTTGATAATAAACGATGAAGTTTCTTCGGTTGTATAGATCCTAAAAATCAACGGCAACGTGGAACATCATCCGGCGCACGGCGGGCGACGAACCCAGGTCAACCCCGCCCCCCAGGGCCAGTGAGCCAAAGTTTGAGTTCTCGGGGTCGTAACCGGCGGTGTAGTTGGTCCAGCGCAGCACGTTATTGCCCGATACGCCTACCCGAACATTACTAACCACGTTACCGAAGGCGTTCCGCAGAACGGAAGTTGGTATCCGGTAATACAGGGCTACTTCGCGGAGTTTCAGGAAGCTGTAAATATCGGGGTTGTAGCCAGGCTTCGGATCGCCGGGAGCGGCCAGGCCGTTGGCGTTCTGACGGTAGATTCCGTTGGGGACCGTCCCATCATTACCCTGGTCGTCGGTTGCATTCCAGTTATAGGTATTACCGCCTTCATCCCATAAAACGCGGGTGAGAGATACCACCGTAAACCGGTGCCGGTAATTGAGCAGGGCCGAAAACTCGAAGTTTTTCAGGAAAGTAATCCGGTTGTTCAAAGACAGCTCGTACCGGGGCTGCTGATCGCCGTAGCTGGTCCAGGATGTAGCGTAACCAGGTTCGCCAGGTTGTAGCGTCCGGGGCTGACCCACAATTTCGGTTGGCGAGTAGGTGGTCCCATCGGCATCGGGACCTTTCACGCGCCACTGTCCAAACGTAGCCCCAAAACCACCCGTCAGGCGCTCGGGAATAGCCAGACGCGTGATTTTAGAGCGGTTGAACCAGAAGATGGGCTGTATAAACCACTTGAAGTTGTTTCCCCGCACCACGTCGGCCCCCATCGAGAATTCGAGTCCGTTGTTGGTGAGGTCGGCGGCATTGATCTGCGTCGACGTAACCCCCGTTGTGGGTGCCGTTACCAGGGGCTGAATCAGATCGAACACTTTTTTATTGTACAGCGTGAACTCACCGGTTACCCGTCCGTTAAAAGTCCGAAGTCAATACCATATTCCAGTTCGGTAGCCCGCTCCGGGGCAATGTTGGTGTTGCCCAGAATGGTAGACGGCACCAGACCGCCCAGTCCCCCGACGCCCACCACCTGCAATTGCGAGTAGGTCGTACCGAAGGCAGGCAGACCAGCCGTTTGTCCGTAAGCCACTCTGAATTTCAACTGACTGATGGTGTTGCCCGACCAACTGCCGAACTTGGTGGCGTTGACGGCCAGCGAGGCCCGTGGAAAGGCGAAAAACTTATCGAACTGGGCGTTCAGCGTCGACTTATCGAAGCGAATACCCACCGAACCAATGATCTTATCTTCGAAGTTGGCATCCTGCTGGGCAAACAGACCCACATCGGCATTTTCCTGGTATTCGGCAAAACCGTCGATTACTTTACCCCGTGCCGGATTGGACACCCCTGCTGGCAGACCCGTTCCACGAACGTAGTTGGAGCGCAGGTATTTATACAGGCGAACCGCCCCCACCGAAGTGGTCAGGTTCAGCCGGTTGTTGGCCGCTGCCTGAGTAAAAATGGCCGATACCTGCACGTTGGAGTTGAACACTTCGGTACGCGTGTCCTGCGCGTAACCAGGATTAGCCTCCTGTAACTGAGACTGCAAATCGGATGGCAACCAGATGGTCGCAAAGCCATTCTGGTAATCCAGCCCGCCGTTTACCCGGAAGGTCAGCGACGAGTTAGCCTTGTTGATGGCCCGGGCATTCATGGCAAAGCCCTGAAGCAGGCGGTTGTTCTTCTGGTTATTGATGGCCCGGTCCCGAACGGCCAGGGGATTTTCGCCCACGCCGGAGCCGTTGTTGGGATAGCGCCCGTTGGCATCGGGATACAGGTTGATGTACGGCTTGGTGTACGGCAGCGCGTACCCGTAGTTGATATACGAGTTGTCGTTACCCGTCCAGCCCCGGTCGTTGTTGCTGATAATGTAGTTGGAGTTGATGCTGAAATCCAGCCAGTCGGTCAGCTTATGGTCAATGTTGGCCCGGATGGAGTACCGCTGAAAGCCCGTATTCTTGATGATACCCGTCTCGTCCGAGATGCTGCCGTTGACGTAGAACTTTGTTTTTTCGCTGCCTCCCGTAATACCCAGCCGGGTGTTCCGGATGGCACCGGTGCCGCCGTAGATGACCCGCTCCCAATCCGTGTACGTACCATTGGCTTTTGCCGCCCGCAGCAGAGGAACTTCACTGGCGGTGAAATATTCGGTTATTTTCTCCTCCGTCCAGTCGGCTCCTCCGTAAAAGCTCAGCGCTTTGCTGAACCCAATGTCCTGCCCGAACGAAACGGTTGTTTTGCCACCCTTACCCCGTTTGGTCGTGATAATGACCACCCCGGCATTGGCCCGGGTTCCGTAGATAGCGGCTGCCGACGAGCCTTTCAGTACCTCCACGCTTTCAATATCGTCCGGGTTCAGGTCGGCCAGTCGGTTGGCGTTGTTATCCTGCGTGCTTTGCGATGAACCGGCCGCTGCTTTGTTGGCCGCCGAGCGTCCGTTGGAGTACTGGCCATTGTCGATATAAACCCCATCCACAATGAACAGGGGCTGCGAGGCCGACGCCCCCAGGGTCGACACCCCCCGAAACTGAATGTTGAATCCACCACCGGGTACCGAGCTGTTAGAAATAATGTTGGCTCCCGCAATTTTACCCTGCAGGGCACCATCGGTCGTAACGGGGCTGGTGGTACCGGTCAGGTCTTTACTGTCCAGCCGGGTAACCGCATTGGCCAAATTGGACCGTTTGACGGTGGTTGCCAATCCACTAACTACCACTTCATCGAGTTCCTGATTGGCATCAGTAAGCTGCACATTGATGGTTGTCCGATTGCCAATGGCCACTTCCTGCGTGGCAAAGCCGATAAAACTAAAGGTTAACGTTCCCTCTGCCGGGGCATTCAGCCGGTAAGTTCCAGCCGCGTCGGTAGTGGTACCGATCGTTCTCCCTTTCAGGACCACACTGGCACCCGGTACGGGTTTGCCCTGGGGGTCGGTCACGCGCCCCGAAATGGCCTGATCCTGCGCGGCCGCCCAGCCACAGATACAGAAAACCAGCCAAAAACTTAGAAGTAACTTTTTATTCATTTTTTTACATTTATAGTGTTAATCGTTTGTTAATGCAACATTAACCAAAATATTCATTTGATAGATTAGGATATGGTACTTTTTTTATTTTGCTCTTTCGACATCGGACCATTTTTACTATGGTCATATTGTAAGTCAGGCACTTTAAACCTTTATAAGCCCATTCATAGGGCGCAACTCCGTAATGTAACTTTGCCAAGGCAAATCATTTTCCTTGCGACAGATGCCCGTCCGCACAAAACGTCATCGGCTGCTTCGCAAAAAAACAAGGTGTGCGTAACACCTTCGCTCCGGACTAACAGGTCAGGCACCTCAAAAGCCTCTCTTTTATCTGATCCATTTGAGCTGTCCAAATTGGGTTTGTGCAGTTCAATGTTGTCTGTTCTTGCATTTTTCTTTTGTTAGCGCGTATCTTTGTTGCACTTTCCCGACCCGGTATACGTTACCGGTCTAACAAACAAAGTAGCAGTATGCGGCACTCCAACGTGCCGTTTTTCATAAATCATATAATCTATTAAGTCGATAGGCTTTATACCGTATGAGCGGACCGATAACTCCATCAATTGATTCGGCAGATAGGCCCGCTGCATTGACAGCGCCCGCCATTGACCTCAATGGATTAACCATCAGCATTCAGGGGGAGAATGCTTTGCACAGGCCGAACTCCTGCTCGCGCCTTTCCAGCGGCTCGTATTCAAACAAGCACGTTTCAGCCCCTGCTTCGGCGTCGGAACCGCACCGAACTGGCCGTCTACTTTTTTTCGGCACTGGCGCTGATGGTCGTTGGGCATTTGCTATTCAGTTATTTCACGCTGAACCGGCTGACGCTTCTGGCCAGCAGCATTGACCTCACGCCTGACATTTTTTACTTTATTATGGCTGGGTTCGTTGCCCAGATGATTGACGGAGCGCTGGGCATGGCCTACGGTGTTACCGCTACTACCTTCCTGACCAGCGTGGGTATCAATCCGGTATTTGCTACGGCCAGCGTCCACAGTTCCGAGATTTTCACTTCGGGGGTTTCGGGTTACATGCACCTGAAGTTTGGCAATGTCAACAGCCGTCTGTTCAAAGTGGTACTAATTCCCGGCGTTATTGGGGCGGCTTTAGGGGCTTACTTACTCACCCAATTGGCTACGCTGGATGTGGTGGCCAACTACTTGACACCCGGTATATCCGTCTACACGGCCATTCTGGGCATTCTGATTTTAAAGAAAGCCCTGGTCAAGAAACCGAAGAAACGACCCGTCAAACGGATCGGGTTACTGGCCTGGTTTGGCGGTTTTGTTGATGCCATTGGGGGCGGTGGCTGGGGGCCCATTGTGAACTCCACTCTGATTGCTGCGGGTCGGCACCCACGGTACACCATTGGGTCGGTGAATCTGGCCGAGTTTTTTGTCTCGTTCGCTTCGTCCGTCGTTTTTGCCTTTTATGCCGGGTTGGGCAACTACGGCCTGGTCATTCTGGGGCTGATTCTGGGCGGTATGATTGCCGCCCCAATCGCGGCTCATCTGTCGCAGAAACTACCTGTTAAAACCATGATGATTCTGGTCGGAATTGTGGTTATCATCGTAAGTTTGCGGAAGATTATTTTATTTTTTTAACGTAGGGTCTGGTTGTTCAGCTTTTCCGGATACTAGCCTGATTGAACTGATCTATCTGGCGATTTTATAAAATCGGCCAGACTATAGTATGCAAAAACAAACCAAAGCCATTCGTACACAGGCCAGGCAGTCGTCAAACCGCGAACATTCTGTTCCCTTGTATCTGACGTCGAGTTTCACATTTGAAAGTGCCGAGCAGGGCAAAGCGCTGTTTGAGGAAACCGAAGAAGGCAATATTTACTCCCGTTTCTCCAACCCCAACGTAACGGAGTTTGTGGACAAGGTTTGTATGCTGGAAAATGCCGAAGAAGGTATCGCTACGGGAACGGGTATGGCGGCTGTGTTTGCCAGCATGGCTGCCCTACTTAAATCCGGTGATCACCTGGTGGCCTGCCGGGCCTTGTTTGGGTCGGCGCACCAGATTATCACCCAGATTCTGAGCAAATGGGGCATTACGCATACGTACGTGGATGCATCCGCTACCGAAGCCGAATGGGAAGCAGCTATTCAGCCGAACGCGGACCGGCCAGTAGCCCGGATGGTGTATCTGGAAACCCCGTCTAATCCGGGTCTCGAACTGGTTGACCTGGAAATGCTGGCCCGGTTGAAAGAAAAATATGGCTTCATCCTCAACGTCGACAACTGTTTTGCCACGCCTATTCTGCAAACACCCCTGGATATGGGTGCCGACTTATCAATCCATTCGGCCACCAAATACATGGATGGGCAGGGCCGGGTGCTGGGTGGCATCGTTGTGGGTCGGGCCGATTTGATTCAGCCAATTCGGTTCTTTGCGCGGCATACGGGCCCCTCCCTATCGCCGTTCAATGCCTGGATTTTATCCAAGAGTCTGGAAACCCTGGATTTACGGATGGAGCGGCACTGCCGCAACGCCCTTCAACTGGCAGAAGCGCTGGATGCCCATGCCGATGTGGAACGGATGTTATATCCTTTCCTTCCCTCCCACCCGCAATATGAACTGGCCAAACGGCAGATGAGCGCGGGCGGAGCCATCGTCACCATTGAACTAAGGTGGTTTCGAGCGGGTGAAAGCGTTTTTCGATGCCCTGACGATTCCGAGTCTTTCCTCCAACCTGGGCGACTCCCGCACCATTGTTACCAACCCGAACACAACGACCCACGCGAAGCTGAAACCGGACGAAAAAGCGGCTCTGGGCATTACACCGGGCCTGATTCGGATTTCGGTGGGTCTGGAAGCCATTGACGATTTAATTGCCGATTTCACGCAGGCAGTCGAGAAATCGGCGGAGTTGGTGAAGGAGCAGGTCGCCTGAATTCGGCAATCCAGGGCAACTTAAGTCTTTTCTAAAAGGCGAAGGTGAAGCTTAGGAACTGATTTAAGCCGGGAAGTTTTATACTGAAAACCAACGTATAAGGGTCTCATGAAAACGCTGACGATAACCGTTCCTGATACAGTAGACCCCAATGAGGCCCGGTGGGAAATGGCCCGTGCCCTCTACGAGAAGGGTAGTCTAACGCTCGAACAAGCCGCTTCACTGACCGAACTGGCCCCAACGTACTTCAAAATGAGATTGGAGGGCATGTGAACGGGGGTATCACCCAAAACTAATAAGCCAATTCGTAAAGGGTTAGATAGTAAAATAAAAAATTGCCGAACAAATGGATGTACAGGAATCTTGGGAAGAACTGGAAGCCATGATTGGCAAATGAGGTATTTTTTAGACACAAATATTATTCTTGGCTTTGTACGTCGAAATTCTGTTGCGCTGATTACCGCTAATATCCTGGACCTTTCTGTGATGAAGTGTTTGTTTCGGTAGTGTCAGAAGGGAAACTCTGGTCTATAGCTAATCAAAGTAACTGGGGTAATTCCCGTCTAAATCAATTGATCAGTCTGCTTGGCCTTTACCAACGGGCAGATATAAATGAAGATAGCATTATACAGCGATATGCTGAAATTGATGCCTTCAGCCAGAACAAATTGCAAAATCGTCCATTAGGCAATTCAGCCCGTAACATGGGTAAAAACGATTTGTGGATTGCCGCTTCTGCTTCGTTATCAGGCGCAACACTCATTACGACGGATAAGGATTCTGACCATCTGCACCGTAACTTCTTGGAAATCATCTGGATAAACCCAAACGCATAACCTTATGTCTATCACTGGCTACCTAATTTCGGGATTGCTCCTGTTCGCCCAACTCGCAACTGCGCAAAATTCATCAAAACCGCTTCGGGTGGGAGTTGTGGGGCTGGTGCATTCGCACGTGGGTGGCATTTTGAACAAAGCCTTTAAGCAACCCAACCAAACGGATATTGAAATTGTGGGCATTGCCGAACCCAACCGTGAACTGGCCGAACGGTTCGCCAAGCGGTACGGTTTCCCCATGAGCATCGTGTATCCCACCGTTGCCGAGATGCTCGATAAAACCAAGCCTGAGGCTGCTACGGACTTCGGGCAGATCATCGATCACAAAAAGACGGTCGAACTCTGCGCCCCACGCGGTATTCACGTTATGGTAGAGAAACCGCTGGCTACGAGCTATGCCGATGCCAAACAAATGGCCGCCCTGGCGAGAAAGAACAACATTCAACTCCTGACCAATTACGAAACCACCTGGTACGGCAGTAATCATAAAGCGTACGAACTGGTCAAAAAGGACAAGGCCGTGGGCGATATCCGGAAGATTGTGGTACACGACGGGCATCAGGGTCCGCAGGAAATTGGGGTGCAAAAAGAGTTCCTGGACTGGCTCACCGACCCCGTCGCCAATGGAGCGGGAGCCCTGTTCGACTTTGGCTGCTACGGTGCGAACCTCTCCACCTGGCTGATGGACAACCAGCGACCAACCTCGGTTATGGCCGTAACGCAGCGCATCAAACCCGATATCTACCCGAAAGTAGATGACGAAGCCACCATTATCGTGACTTATCCAAAAACGCAGGCCATTATTCAGGGCTCCTGGAACTGGCCTTTTGCCCGGAAAGATATGGAAGTGTATGGCCAGCACGGCTACGTATTTACGGTGGATGGCTCGAAGATGCGGGTTCGCTATAAAGACGAGAAAAGTGAACACACCCTGGAGGCCCCGCAAACTGAAGCCCCGGCACCAGACCCGTTTGCCTATCTGGCCCGGTTGATTCGGGGAGAACTAAACCTGATGCCCTACTTCTTTAGAGAACAACCTGATTGCTATGGAAATTCTGGATGCCGCCCGCCAGTCGGCCAAAACGGGCAAGGGATAATTCATTTTACCTAAGTTCGAAACCTGTTAGCTACAACCAATGCCGAACCAACCTCACACACGCTCGAAAGCCTGACCGAAAAACTAACTGGTCTGAGCAATATCGAAGCCCTGCGGACACTTGCCGACCTATTCCCCGGCGAAGTCGTTTTTTCGACCAGTCTGGGTTACGAAGATCAGGTGATTACCGATCTGATTCGGGCCAATGATATTCCCATCCGCATTTTCACCCTGGACACGGGACGAATGTTTGCGGAGACGTACTCGGTCTGGAAAAAAACCAATGATCGATACGCCACCAAAATCGAGGCTTTCTTTCCGGACCGCACGGCTGAAGAAGCATTGATGAGCACCAAAGGACCATACAGCTTTTACGATTCGGTCGAAAACCGGAAAGAATGCTGCGGCATCCGAAAAGTGGAGCCACTGAACCGGGCATTGAAAGGGCAGAAAATCTGGGTTACGGGCATCCGCGCCGAGCAATCGGCCAACCGCCAGTCGATGCCGCAGCTGGAATGGGACGAAGCGCATCAGCTATTCAAATTTCATCCGATGATGGACTGGACCTTTGACGAAGTAAAGCAGTACGTGAAAGACAACAATGTGCCGTATAACCCGCTCCACGACAAAGGTTTGTCAGCATTGGCTGCCAGCCCTGCACCCGTGCCATTCAGCCAGGCGAAGATTTCCGGGCCGGCCGCTGGTGGTGGGAAGATAACTCCAAGAAAGAATGCGGCCTGCATACCCACGAAGAAACGTTTAAGCCATAAGGTGCGACTACACGTGAATGAGTAAATCAACGATATGCCATTGCGCAACATTCACTCATTCGATCATTCGCTAATTCACTCATTAAAAGATGAAACTCGATTATTTAGATCAGCTCGAATCCGAAGCCATCCACATTATGCGGGAGGTAGCCGGGCAGTTTGAGCGTCCTGCGCTGCTGTTTTCGGGTGGCAAAGATTCCATTACGCTCGTGCACCTGGCCCTAAAGCCTTCCGGCCGGGCAAATTTCCGTTTCCGCTCGTACACATTGATACGGGTCACAACTTTCAGGAAGCCCTCGATTTTCGGGATAACCTGGCCGACGAGATTGGGCGAGAAACTGATTGTCCGCTATGTGGAAGATACCATTCGCGAAAAGAAACTGAAGGAACCCACGGGCCGCAACGCTACCCGCAATGGTCTGCAAACCTTCACTCTGCTGGATACCATTGAAGAGTTCGAATTTGACGCCTGCATTGGCGGGGCCCGTCGGGATGAGGAAAAAGCCCGTGCCAAAGAACGCGTCTTCTCTGTACGGGATGAGTTCGGCTCCTGGGACCCCAAGCGCCAGCGGCCCGAACTCTGGAACCTCTACAACGGCCGGGTTCACAAAGGCGAAAATGTACGGGTATTCCCCATCTCGAACTGGACTGAACTGGACGTATGGAACTACATCCGCCGGGAGAAAATCGCCCTGCCCAGCATCTATTTTGCCCACGAGCGGGAACTGCTCATTCGCGATGGCAAGCTGATGGCTACGGCCGGAGGGTTATCAAACCCGAAGCCGACGACCAGCTCGTAACGCGCCAGGTTCGCTTTCGTACCGTTGGCGACATCTCCTGCACGGCTGCGTCGGAATCAGACGGCCAGCACGCTGGATGACGTCATCGCCGAAATTCAGGCCACGCGCATCTCCGAACGGGGCGAAACCCGCATGGACGACCAGCTCTCCGAAGCCGCCATGGAAGACCGCAAAAAAGGCGGGTATTTTTAATTATGAATGAGTAAATGATGAATGATAAGTTATTAGTCCTTCATTCATCATTCATCATTCATCACTCATAATTGATTGAATGGATCTCTTACGATTTATAACGGCCGGGTCGGTTGACGACGGCAAAAGCACCCTGATTGGGCGGCTTCTTTACGATTCCAAATCCATTCTGGCCGACCAGCTTGAAGCCATTGAACGGGCCAGCAAAAGCCGGGACGATGGCGAGATTGACCTCGCCCTCCTCACCGACGGGCTGCGCTCGGAACGGGAACAGGGGATCACGATTGATGTAGCGTACCGCTATTTTCAGACGCCGAAGCGTAAGTTTATCATTGTGGATGCGCCGGGGCATATTCAGTACACCCGCAACATGGTGACGGGTGCCTCCAACTGCCAGCTGGCCATTGTGCTGGTCGATGCCCGGCATGGCGTTGCGGAACAAACCCGCCGGCATTCGCTCATTGCCTCCCTGCTGGGCATTCCGCACCTGGTGGTAGCAATCAATAAAATGGATCTGGTGGGTAATTCGCAGGATGTTTTCTCCGATATCTGCATCCATTACGCCGAGTTGGCCCAGAAACTGAACGTTCATGAGGTAACCTATATCCCCATGAGCGCCCTCAACGGGGATAATGTGGTGGACCGGTCGGCGGCTATGCCCTGGTACGACGGCCCAACCCTACTGGAGCATCTGGAAACGGTAGCCATTGACGTTGAAGCAGATGGCGAACCACGGGACCATCACCCGGCCCGCTTCCCGGTACAATACGTCATTCGTCCGCAAACGCCCGAACTGCACGATTACCGGGGTTATGCGGGAAAAATCACCAGTGGTATGTTCCACAAGGGAGACGCCATCACGGTGCTCCCCTCCGGCGAAACCTCCACAATTGACGCGATTGAGATTGCCGAGAAGCAACTGAACGAAGCGGCCACGCCGATGTCGGTTGTTATGCATCTGGCGACCGATGTGGACATTAGCCGGGGCGATCTGATTGTCCGCTCCGAAAGCCTGCCCATCAGCAGCCAGACGGTGGAAGCCATGCTCTGCTGGATGGATAGCAAGGAGTTCAAAGTCGGCAGCAAGTACATTTTACAGGTGGGCACCTTCCGCACCCGCTGCTCGGTACGGGAGATTACTTACCAGCTCAACGTAAACACCTACGAACACATCGAAGGCGTGGAGAGTCTGCGGCTGAATGACATGGCCAAAGTAGTACTGCGCACGGCTCAACCCATTAGCTTTGACCCCTACCCTGAAAACCGGACCACAGGCGGTGCCATCCTGATTGATGAAACATCGAACGTAACGGTGGGTGCGCTCATGCTGAGTGCTGAGGTATAGTTACCCTCGCTTTTTCGTATATTTGGTCTATACCATCTACGAACATGACCGAATTAGCGGCTCAATTGCTCGAATCACCAATAGCCCCGCAAATCATTCAGCAGGTGCAGGCTATTCTAAACGACGAGCAAAAACGTCGGCGTGACTTTTATGAATGGATGAACGAAGACATGAAGGCCGAATTTATCAACGGTGAAGTCGTTGTTCACTCACCGGCACTGGAAAAGCATAATGCCGTTGTTATACGGCTTGGTATGCTGTTGAACGCCTTTGTCGATTCACGGGAGTTAGGTATGGTCAGAATAGAAAAAGCCCTTGTTGAGTTAACCCGCAACAGCTACGAACCCGATATTTGCTACTTTGGCCCCGCTAAAGCCGCTACCATTAAACCCGAGCTGCTTTACTATCCGGCCCCTGATTTAGTGGTAGAAGTGCTGTCGAAAAGTACGCAGAAAAATGACCGGGAGGTCAAGTTTGAGGATTACGCAGCCCACGGCATAGGCGAATACTGGCTCGTTGACCCCACCCGCCAAACGGTAGAACTCTTTTCCCTTGACGCCGACACGGAAGCCTACGCTTTAGTCGGGCTTTTTCGGATTGGTGACGTAGCAACAAGTAAAGCGCTGGCCGGATTTTCTATTCCCGTCAAGGGTATTTTCGATGCGCAGGCGAATATGACTGCCCTTCGGACGCTGTTGTCAATGAATCGATAAAAACAGGCTGTCTACACAAAGAAGCCCCGGAAATGAACTTCCGGGGCTTCTTTGTGTACTACTAAGTTAACGGTTTACATCTTCTCCAGTAACCGCTCCATCGAAACCTCCTGGCCAATGTGGGCTTTCAGCTCACTGACAGGAATACGAATCTGCTCGGTAGTGTCCCGGTGACGAACGGTTACGGTATCATCCTCCAGCGTTTGGTAATCCACCGCAATGCAGAACGGGGTGCCGATTAAATCCTGCCGGGTGTATCGCTTTCCGATGGCATCGCGCTCTTCCATAATGACCCGAAACTCCGAGCGAAGGCTTTTCATGATTGCCTCCGCCTTTTCGGGGAGACCATCTTTCCGAACGAGGGGAAAAATAGCGGCTTTGATGGGTGCCAGCGCCGGATGTAGTTTCAGGTACGTCCGTTCTTTCTGCTGGTCGCCCTCGCCAACAACCTCCTTCGTAAACGCATTGCAGAACACGGCCAGGAATAGCCGGTCCGCACCAACGGAAGTTTCCACTACGTACGGCACGTAATTACCGAAGGGTTTGCCCGTTGCCGGGTCAATATCGTTATCGAAGTATTGCTGTTTTTTACGGCTCAGCTCCTGGTGCGCTTTCAGGTCAAAGTCGGTGCGGGAGTGAATACCCTCCATTTCGCGGAAACCGAACGGAAACTTATACTCGATGTCCACGGCAGCATTGGCGTAGTGAGCCAGTTTCTCGTGAATGTGAAACTTTAGTTTTTCGGCGGGGAGTCCGATGGCCTGGTGGAACTTCATCCGCGTATCGCGCCAGCGTTCATACCATTCCATTTCGGTGCCGGGGCGGACAAAAAACTGCATTTCCATCTGTTCAAACTCGCGCATCCGGAAGGTGAACTGCCGGGCTACAATCTCATTCCGGAAGGCCTTACCAATCTGGGCAATCCCGAACGGAATCTTCATCCGGCCCGTTTTCTGCACATTCAGGAAGTTCACAAAAATGCCCTGGGCCGTTTCGGGGCGAAGGTAAATCAAACTGGCATCCTCGGCCAGTGAACCCACCTGCGTCGAGAACATCAGGTTAAACTGTCGAACTTCGGTCCAGTTGTCCGTACCCGACACGGGGTCTTTGATACCCTCGGCAATAATCAGGTTCCGGACACCCTCCAGGTCGTTATCGCCCAGCAGGCGACCCATTTCCTGCAACAGCGCCGTACTTTTCGCTTCGTCGCCCGCGTTAGCATACTCCTCCGCTTTCAGCTCCAGCAGTTGATCCGCCCGGTAGCGTTTCTTCGAGTCCCGGTTGTCAATCATCGGGTCGTTGAAGGAGTCAACGTGGCCCGATGCTTTCCAGGTAAGGGGGTGCATAAAGATGGATGCGTCGATACCCACCACCGAGTCGTGCAGTTGGGTCATGGCTTTCCACCACAGCATTTTGAGGTTGTTCTTCAGTTCTACGCCATTCTGACCGTAGTCGTACACGGCCTGTAACCCATCGTAGATTTCGGAGGATGGAAAAACAAAGCCATATTCCTTGGCGTGGGCGATAATATCCTGCAATGTGGCCGCCGGGGAACCGGTGGCGGGTGTTTGTGTAGTGTTCATACGTGGGCGCAAAAATACGGTTTTCTACCCAAGTGCCACTTTGGGACCTGCTATAATTTAACAGCCCCATCCGGCGTCGATTGGCCCGCTGCGCAGAATCGGTGTAATCTCATGTACCAAGGCAGCTCCATACACCAGGCTTTTATCTTTAGGTGGTCCTGCAGCCAATGAAGTAGCATTGCTCTGAAAACGCCCATTAGCCCATAATCCGGGCGACAGAATCTTCGGGAAAGCCGGCTTTCCGCTGCTCGTTTACCTTGGTAAATTCTTCTGCCAGCAATGGCAAAAACGCCTAAAAAAAATACGTTAGTTTAATTCTGCGTCTTAGCAGCGAAAAACAGGAAGGAATTATTGCAGCGCTTTTTTGAGTTCGGCGGCAGCCTGCAACATGGCCGACTGGGTACCGGGCACCGTGCTGATGGCGTTGAGCAATCCCCAATCGTGAATCATACCATTATAGCGGGTACTGGTAACGGGAACCCCGGCTTCATCGAGTTTGCGGGCGTAGGCTTCACCTTCGTCGCGTAAAATGTCATTCTCGGCCGTTTGAACGAGTGCCGGGGGTAGTCCCTGCAACTGCTCCGTGGTAGCGTGCAAAGGCGAAGCATAAATTTCTTTACGCTCGTCAGGATCCGTGGTGTAGTTGTCCCACATCCACATCATCAGGCTCCGGGTCAGGAACCGGTTCTCGGCAAACAGCTGGTACGATTCAGTATCGAAGTTGGCGTTGGTAACGGGCCAAAACAGCACCTGCATTTTCAGTTCGGGGCCGCCTTTCTCTTTGGCCATCAAGGCTACCACAGTAGCCATATTGCCGCCAACGCTGTTGCCGGCCACCGCCAGCCGGGAGCCGTCCACCCCTATCTCGCGTCCATTCTCGGCCACCCACTTCGTTGCCGCGTACGCCTGATTGATGGCTACGGGGTAATGCGCTTCGGGCGAGGGCGTGTAATCGACAAACACGGCGGCTGCACCAGAGTGAACCACCAGGTCACGCACCATGCGCTGGTGGGTTGGGTAATCGCCCAGCACCCAGCCACCCCCGTGAAAGAACATAAACACCGGCAGGTTATCGCCCGCGTTCTCGGGTTTCACCACGTGCAGTTTAACCGGCTGGCCGTCGTGCGTAATGGTCTTTTCGGATTCGGTAATACCCGAGAGGTCCACCTCAACCGATGCCTGCGCCCCGCTGAGCACCGCCCGGGCTTCTTCGGGCGATTTCTTTTCCAGCGGCTCATCGGCACTGGCATTCAGTTCTTTCAGAAACGCCCGGATTTGGGTGTCAATGAGGGGGTCTACCGCCGGATCGACCGTCCGGGTTTCCCCATTTAATTCGCTTGCCATAATGCGTATAGGAGTTATTAAGTCAGAAAACAACCATTCGAGTAAGGCTCCTGTTTTTCTGACAGGTTATTTTTTCAGCAGCCCGATAAGCGTCCTGGCTGCTTCTTCGGAAGAAGCCGGGTTCTGGCCCGTAATCAGCATCCCGTCGGTGACGACGTACGATGCCCAGTCGCTGCTTTTGCTGTAGTGGCCTCCCTTGCGCTTCAGTTCGTCCTCCAGCAGGTAGGGCACTACGTCGGTGAGTTGGACCGCTTCTTCCTCCGTGTTGGTAAAGCCAGTTACTTTTTTGCCGTTTACCAGGGGGGCGCCCTGCTCATCGGTCACGTTCAGTAGTACGGCGGGTGCGTGACAAACGGCCGCTACGGGCTTACCCGCTTTCCAGAAATTCTGGATGAGCTGGATGGAATTCTGATCCTGGTTCAGATCCCACATCGGGCCGTGGCCACCGGGATAGAATACCGCATCAAAATCGTCGGCCTTCACGTCGCTGAGTTTGCTGGTGTTGGCCAGGAGCTGCTGCAGGGCCTCATCCTGATCGAACCGGTGGGTGGCCTCGGTCTGGTTGCTGGGTTCGGCACTTTTAGGGTCGATGGGCGGCTGACCACCCTTGGGTGATGCCAGCGTGATCGTGGCTCCGGCGTCGGTCAGGGCATAATAGGGAGCGGCAAATTCTTCGATCCAGAAACCGGTTTTCTCACCGGTGTCACCTAATTCACTGTGCGAGGTCAATACAAATAATACGTTCATGAGACTTTGTTTTTAACTGGCTGCTCCTTTTTTCCGGGAGCAGCCAGTGTAACTATGTGATTATACCCGACCGTTTGTCGGGCACCTGACTAACAATTGCCGTCGATATCGCAGAAGTCTTCGCCGGGTGTGGCCACCAGCGTTGGTTTTTCCTCCTGCCATACCTGATCCAGCACCTTAGCGAATACCTCCGGGGGCTGGGCTCCGCTCACGGCGTACTTGTCGTTGAAGACGTAGAAGGGAACACCCTGCACCCCGATCTGGTGAGCGTAATACTGGTCTTTGCGCACATCTTCCTCGTAGGCATCGCTTTCCAGTACCTGCCGGGCCTCATCGGCGTTCAGGCCGACTTCAGTTGCCAGTTTCACCAGTGTAGCCACGTCGCCGACGTTCTCGCCTTCGGTGTAATAGGCTTTGAATACCCGCTCTTTCAATTCATTCTGAAGCCCCTTCGTTTTGGCGAAATGCAACAGCCGGTGGGCCATCATGGTATTATTGATAATGGCCTTGTCGAAGTCGTAGTGAAGGCCTACCTCGTTGGCAATGGCCGCCATGCCGTCGTTCATGCGCTTGCCATCGGCCGTGGTGCCGCCTTTACGCCGGCCCAGGTACTCGTGTACCGACTGACCTTCTACGTACTCCATATCGGGATCGAGCTGAAAGCTTTTCCACTCGATCTCAACCTTTTCTTTAGCCCCGAAATTTTCGAGGGCCAGTTCAAACTTCCGTTTGCCGATGTAGCAGAACGGGCAGACGACGTCACTCCATATGTCGACTTTCATAGCATTTGTTGGTTTAGTCCGGCAGGCGCAGCGGGCCGGGGCTTCAGGGATTCGTTGAATAAATGGATGCGTCCTTGACAAACACCCGTCGGTTGAGTTTCAGCTGCGAAACAATCAGTTCGGCAAAATCCTCGGGCTGCATCAGCTTATCCTCGTTATTATTGATGAGGTTCGAACTGCGGGCCAGATCGGTCACCACCGTGCTGGGAGCCAGGGCCGTAACGCGGATGTTATGTTTGCGCACTTCCTGCATCAGGGACTCGGTGAGGCCCATCACACCAAACTTCGATGCGCTGTAGGCACTGGTTCCGGCGTTACCTTTCAGACCAGCCGTCGAAGAGATATTCACAATGTCGCCGGTTTTACGGTCAATCATCCGGGGCAGCACCGCCCGGGTTACGTAATACGTACCGAAGAGGTTTACCTTCACCTGATTTTCCCAATCGGCGGGTTCCAGTTCCAGAAACTTCCCGAACGTACCCGTACCGGCATTGTTGATCAGAATATCGATGTTGCCCAGTTCCGACTGGATGCGCTCGACGGCCGCATTGACAGAGGCTATATCACTTACGTCGGCCGTGGCAATGGCGGTGTTCACACCCGCAGCCTTCAGTTCATCGGCTACCGCCTGCAGGTCCGTTTCGGTGCGGGCAACAAGGCCCACCTGAACCCCTTCGTTCGCCAGCGCGATGGCAATAGCCCGACCAATGCCTTTGCCGGCACCGGTCACGAGCGCAATTTTACCAGTTAATGATTCCATAATTTATAGATTAACAGCCACAGGGCTGGAGATGTTAGTAAATGGATTCGGAACTAAGCCGACAGGGCCGGGTAGTCAATGTACCCCAGCGTACCGGTGGTGTAAAAGGTTTGGGGATCGGGCGTGTTCAGGGGCGCGTCGATGGCAAACCGCTTTACCAGATCGGGATTGGCAATAAACGGAACCCCAAACGCAACCAGATCAGCATCACCTGCCGCAATGACCCGGTCCGCCTTCTCTTTCGTAAATCCTTTGTTGATGATCAGCGTCCCGTTGTAGAGCGGCCGGAAATGGCTGGCTACTTCCGACACGGCAAAAGGCACCTCGCTTACATCGGTAAAGGGCTCGGTCAGGTGAATGTAGGCCAGCCCGTACTCGTTCAGCCGTTTGATGATGTACTCGAATGTCGGGATTGTTTGTTCGTCGATCACCATGCCGAACAAGTTGTGGGTGGAGGGGTTGAACCGAATGCCGACCCGACTGTAGTCAATAACACCGTTCAGAGCATCGAGCGTTTCGAACAGAATCCGGGCGCGGTTTTCGATGGAGCCGCCATACTGGTCGGTACGGTGGTTCGACGCGCCCACAAAAAACTGGTGGAACAGATACCCATTGGCTGCGTGCAGTTCGATACCGTCGAAGCCCGCGGCTACGGCGTTGGCGGCTGCCTGCTTAAAATCCTGCACCGTTTGGGCAATGTCTTCACCCGTCATTTCCTTGGGCGTAACGGTATCCAGAAATCCCTGGTGGGTATAGGCTTTGGCGTGCGGATTGATGGCCGAGGGCGCGTGGGGCAGATCGCCGTCGTGCAGGTCGGGGTGCGACATCCGGCCCACGTGCCACAACTGAGCGAAAATGGTGCCGTCCTGCTCATGCACCGCTTCCGTTACCAGTTTCCAGCCTTCCACCTGAGCCTCGCTATAGATGGCGGGCACATTGATAAAGCCGACTGCTTTGGGACTCACAAAAGTCCCTTCAGTAATGATCAGACCTGCAGTGGCCCGTTGAGCGTAATATTCGGCCGTGAGGGTGGTGGCAACGTTGCCTTCGTTGTCGGAGCGGCTACGGGTCATAGGCGCCATAACCATCCGGTTTTTGAGGGTAAGTCCTGATAGGGTGTAGGGCGATAATACGTTTTGTGTAGGCATAAGCTTGAAGATGATGGCCCTGCGGCCATGTTTGTGTTTGTTTTTATGAACTGAACTAAGAACCGAAATCAATCGGTGTACTGCGGTAAGCAGCCAAGAATGGCCAGCAGTGCTTCCGTAGTTTGACGAGCTTCCGGGTGGGTACCACAAACAACCGCGGCTGAATTCGTGTCGCTGCCGCTCAGGACTACCGTTATCACGTTGGCGTGGGGAAGCCGTTGCTGAAGAGTATGCGTGCGGGCAACATCCGTAGTGAACTGAATCACCGGTTTGCAGGTAGTTACCGCCCGAATGCGGTCTGCAATGGTTTCCAACTGGTCATCGGCGACACTGACCACAACCGTGTCGGCCTCCCAGGAGGCATCCTTGCAGCAATTGAGCACCTCCACATCCGCCTGGGGAGACTGCAACCGGATGGTTTCCTGCAACGTAGCCAGCAATGACAGGTCCGAATCCATCAGCAGCAAGCGGTACCGGTCGGCCAGGCGACTGGCGAGCAGGGTTCCCGTTGGGCTGGCAGCGCCGATAAGGGCAAGGGTGTGTTTGTAGGCCATATCACTTTGTTTGGTAACACAAAGGTACGGCGGCCTGGCAGGGCGAGTCGTTGAGAAATGGTAAGAAATAGCCTTGATCTAGATCAAGAGAAGTTACTGGCGCTGCAGCAGATTTTTGCGAATTCGGCTGAGGGTTTCGGGCGTAATGCCCAGGTAAGAAGCGATCAGGTGCTGCGGAATACGCTGGACGAGTTCGGGGTTGGAGGCCGATAGGCGCAGGTATTTTTCCTCCGCCGAATAGGTGATGGAGCTGATCAGTCGCCGTTCTTTGGCGATGATGTTGTTCTGGAACAGGATGCGGAAGTAACGCTCCATTTTGGGCACCTGCAGGGTCATTGCCTCAAACTGGGGCAACGACAGCAGCAAAAGTTCGGCATCTTCGATGGCGTCGATGTTATAGGCAGCGGGCTCCTCGGACAGAAAACTAAAGGTGTCCGCTATCCACCAGCCCTCCCAGGCAAACTGGAGCATGTGTTCATTCCCCCGGTCGTCTACATTGTAGGACCGCAGCAACCCGTTCTCGACAAACGCCATGTACCGGCACACATCGCCCTCCTGGAGCAGGTACTGTTTTTTACGCAGTTTTTTGGGGGAGAAAAACGTTTTCAGCTGCTCCTGCTCCGCGGGGGTGAGGGCTACTTTTTCGTTTACATGCGTAAAAAAGACGTCGAACATGGGCGCGAAATTAAGGCAAAAAGCCTTCGGTTGCGTATTGAGGTGAACGGCGGTGCAGGGTCATTACTTGAAAGGAACGCCTGGTTGCGGACCAATTATCGGCTGATTCGGTAACCGGATCGCCATCGCTCCGTTCTCGCCCGATGAACAAACTGACCAGCTGGCTCCAGGCAACGGCGGTAACCTGACTCATGCGGGCCAGCAGAATTTGACTTATAGCTCTGGATAGCAATTACCCTCGTCCGGGGTCGTTACCTGAAATCAAAGCCAATTCCGTACTATATTTTATGAATTTATTGCTATAATTGCGTTTTATACTGAACTTCCTTTTTCCATCCATCCATCATAAACAATTGCCGTATGAAGACCTGGTTATTCCTGATTCCGGGAATTATGGGTACCACTGAGTTATGGGCGCAATGCATCGTTTTTCAGGAAAAGAGCGGACAAGTTTATACCACCTGCGATGTATATTCTTCGGGTACAGGTACCCAGGCCAGTCTGGCAGCTACGCACAACAAGGTGACATACAAGGGTACCCAGTTTTCTACCTTTCCTATCTGGCAGGCTGGTACCTTCCGTCTGGACAGTAAGGGAACAGAGGTGCAGGGGGAACTCGCCTACAACCTGCTTTCCAATAAAGTACTGTGCAAACTAGCGGACGACTCAACCGTTAGAACGATAACGCCTGAGCAGTTTACCATCAACGGCGTGGCATACACCCGGCAGAATGCAAACCTGCCGGGTGTTTCCAGTTTCAGCTACTTCAGTAAGCTTTACGACGGACCCACCAGGTTTCTGGTAAGTTCAGGAAAGAAGCTGGTGCCGGTTCAGTCGGGGGCGAGTGGAAATGGTTACGAGAAGCAGTCGGGCGTTAGTGGTGCCTATCAGCTTTTCAGAAATTATTTCATTCAGAAGGGAAACGCGCAGCCGGAGTACATTACCCTGACAAAAAAGTCGTTGCTGGACAGGTTCTACGACCAGTCGGAGAAAATTGCCCCGCGCATCCCCGACAAAAACCTTACGCTGAATGACGTGATACAGGTTATCACCTATTACGACAGCCTGTCCGCTGCCAGCCAGTTGAACAGACATCCGTTACGCAATGATGCAGTTTTCAACCAGGAACTTCATAACCGGATTACGTATCCCGGTGCCGCCTGGAATCAGGCCGTTTACAGCCGCGTGTACGCCGGTTTTGAGGTGAGTGAGCTGGGCGATGTAAAAAACGTCACGATCCTCAGCCCCGACAATGCAGGCTTCGGCTTTACCAGCGAGGTCAGTCAGGCCCTGGAAAAACTTCCCCGCCTGGGTCCGGGTCTGGCAGGTACCTACGCGCTACCCGTTGCGTTCACCTACACAAACGCCACCGATAAGGCAGGAACGCATTGGCCGGTCAACCGGCTGGCCGACCAATACCTGAATGGCCGTACCCTTCTGGACGAGTTTGTTGTCCCGATTGTGGTATCGAAACCCGTAACGGGTAACCGGGAAGTTTGGGGCTATTACCGGTAGCGTTCACCAAGGCTCAGCTGTCTGGCTGGCCCCCATTTCAGTTACTTTGCCGAAGCCGTTATGGGGCCGTCAGCCGAGGCCATTCTGATTTTCAGGCCGTAGTCCTTCCCCTTCGACACGTCGGTCAGGGTAATGGTTTCCCTTTTCCGGCCGGTCCAGGTGGTACTACCTCCACCGGGTTTGGGGGTTCCGTACCGGGCGGTGAAATAGGGTTCCAGGTCTTTTTTGTAATCGACGACAGACTGACGGCTGTTGAGAAACAGATCGACGTCAATAGCCGACACGTTTTTATTCGTCTGGTAGTAGAGCACATCGGCCGTTTCCAGCTGTTTCAGCTCGATGGTGTAGCCACTGTGTTCGGCATCCTGCTCAAACGGCTCACTTTTTTCGACGGCACTAACGTGCGCGAAGGCATCTCCCAGATTAACACCCCGCCAATCGCTGGTAGCCGTCAGGCCCAGATGAGCCAGTCGTTCGGTGATGACAATATCATCCGGCGACACGGGTTCGGTTTCGGCAGCAACGGCCGTTGAGTCGGCAGCCTGCTCCGTCGTCTGTTGACGACTTTTACAGTTGTTCAGGAAAAGTAGTGCGAACAGAGCCGCTACAGCCAGGAAATTTCGCGTCATATATAGCCAGATTAGTTGCCCAAAAGTAATGCATTGCCCTGATTTCTCAATTGACTTGCCTACCGGGCCGAAACGCGGTGCGCAAATTTTAAACTTCCAAGGTGGGAACTTTATCAAGCTAGAATGGTACTATTTTAATAAAAATACAGTAGAAATGAACTGAAATTTGTTAATAGAGTTGGTAGGGTAGAACCTATTGTCAATAACTAATCATTCGTATGCCTTTTTCCTTATTCGGTGCCGACAAGATTTCGATGGCCGACATTGACTCTATCGGGCACAGCATACCCAACATCATTTTATGGGCCGTACCCTTCATGCTCTTCTTCACGGTGGTGGAGATGGTGGTTACGTATTACCAGGATCATGAGTTCTACGAGAAGAAAGAAACAATTGGCTCCATTCTGGTAGGGGTGGGAAATCTGGGCGTTACGGCGGTTATCAAGATCGGACTGCTCTATTTTTTCATCTGGCTGTACAACCTGCTTCCGTGGCGTATGGAGTTGAACTGGTGGACGCTCCTTCCTTGCTACGTTATCCTTGATTTCTTCAGTTACCTGGCGCACCGGGTGTCGCACAGCCAGCGGTTCTGGTGGGCTACCCACGTTGTTCACCATACCGGTGAGCGCTACAACCTGACCGTTTCGTACCGGCTGAGCTGGATTCAACACATAAAAATCATCTTCTTCATCCCGGTAGCGCTGATCGGTTTTCACCCGATTATATTCTTCGTTACCAACCAGTTAGCGGTGCTGTTCCAGTTCTGGGTGCATACCGAATACATCCGCCGGATGCCCGCCTGGGTTGAGTATATCTTTGCGACCCCCTCCAACCACCGGGTACACCACGGTTCGCAGGAGAAGTACATCGACAAAAACTTTGGCGCTACCTTCATTTTCTGGGACCGTATTTTTGGCACCTACCAGCCCGAAGAAGAGCAGGTTATCTACGGCGTTACAACGAACCTGACCGGCAACAAAGCGGACCCGTTCTTTATCAACTTCCATGAAGTGAAGGAAATGATTGCCGATGTGAGACAGGCTAAAGGGTTTCGGAAAAAGTTCTTCTACCTGTTTGGCAGCCCGGTGCTATTGCGCTGGAAAAGAAACGACTACAGCCTCAGGATGAACTGGAGGTTTCCGCCTGATCTCAGTCAACATAAATTTGGTTACTTTCAGCCCATTCTCTCCCCTGAAGCCAGGGGACAGAATGGGCTGAAGTCGTTTTAGCTAACCCGTTTCCTGTGCAGCAGTCTATCCACAGCATCACTGAATGAACCAGCGCGGGTTACCTCACCGGCGTTGATAAAGAAGATTTCATCCGCCGTTTCGATGGTGTTCAACCGGTGCGCAATAATGATGCGCGTAGTCGTTTCGGGCAGGTTTTGCAGGATTTCGTCCAGCAGCTGCTCCGTTACGGTGTCTATATTGGCGGTGGCTTCGTCCAGAATAAGCAGTTCCGGATTTCGGAGCACGGCCCGCATAAACGCAATCAGTTGTTTCTGCCCCAGGCTAATTGCATCCCCACTCGCCTGTACTTTCGTATCCAGCCCCTCATCAAACCTTTCCAGTAATCCATCCAGATTGGCCCGACGAATGGCTTCGGCCAGTTGCTCCTTCGATTGGTTCTGATAGGCTTCATTCCCATACAGGATGTTTTCCCGAACGGTGCCAGTGAACAGAAACGGCTCCTGCAGAATAAACCCTATTTTACGGCTGCGCTCGTCGGCGGTGTAGGCGCGGATATCTTTCCCATCGAGCACAACGGTACCGATAGTAGGGTCGTACAGGCGGGCAATCAGCGAAGCCGTTGTCGTTTTACCGCCCCCCGTCGGGCCAACGAGCGCGTAGGTTTTACCCCGTTCCAAGTCAAAACTGATGTTATGCAGCACCTCCTGCCCATTGGGATAACTGAAGGATACGTGCCGAAAAGCCAGCAGTGTATCAGTTGGAAGTGTTAACGGGTTATCAACGGTTTGCAGGTTGGTCTGCATGGCCAGCAGGTGCGAAATCCGGTCCCAGCCCGCCAGCGCAACCTGAAAGTTGGCCCACAGAGCCGCCAGTTGCCGGAGTGGGTTATACACGTTCGTTACGTAGGAGAAAAAGCTAATCAACAGCCCCACCGTAAAATTCCCGGTCGAAATCAGGTAGATGCCAAAGGTGAGCACAATCAGCTGACCGATGTTGGCTGCCATGCCGTACACGGGCATAAAAACGTTGTTGGCCAACCCCGCGCCGATAGCCGTCCGGTAGTTTTGCTGGTTGGCTTCGTTGAAGCGTTTACGAAAATAGTCGCGCCGGTTGAAGGCAACCACGACCTTAAAGTTGTCGAGGCTTTCCTGAATTTCGGCACTCAGGTTACCCACACTTTTCAGATTCACCGCATTTTTCCGCTTCACCCAGGCCGCTGTAATGTTCGTAAACAGCAATAACAGCAACGTTGGCGAGAGGGCCGCGGCACCGAGGGGTAAGTCAATAAACAGCAAAAACAAACCCGCCCCGGTCATAATAAAAATACTCCCCACGAACTGCATCAGCGACTGCGAAAAAAACTGATTTAGTTTGTCGGTGTCGTTGTTGATGCGCGAAATAAGGTCGCCCGCTTTGTTCTGGTTGAAGAAAGCAACGGGCAGTTCCTGGAGCTTATTGAAAACTGCGTTCCGGAGTTTGAACAGGGTGCGCTGCCCTACCCCACCCATCAACCGGGTCTGGAGGTAGTTGGTCCCAAAAGCAATGACGTAGATAACCAGCAGCAAACCAGCGTTCCGCAGCACCCCGTCGAACTGCTTCGTCTGAATATAGGTATCGATGGTCCGGCCAATGACCACCGGCCCAACCAGTGTAAGCCCCGAATTGACGACAATGGCAATGAAGGCCCACAGCAGCGTTCGGCGCTCATCGTCGATCAGTGCCAGCAGCTTTCGGAGGGCCTTGTAGGTCGCGTTCTTCTCGGCTTTCGGACTGGCAGCCTGATTCAAATCGTAGTTCATGGGGGTAAACCGGGTTAGTTTACGTACTGGTTGGTGCTGCGCTGCGACTGATAAATCTGAACGTATTCGGGGGTGCTGGTCATCAGTTCCGTGTGGGTTCCTTTTGCAATGATCTGCCCTTCCATCAGCAGAATAATCTGCTCGTAGTCCTCCACAGGGGCAATTTTCTGCGTGACGGAAATAAGGGTCAGGCCGGGGTAATTCTGCTGCACATTGGCCAGAATTTTCTGCTCGGTCTGGGCATCCACCCGCGCCGTAAAGTCATCCAGCAACAGCACATTGGGGTTGAGGGCCAGGGCGCGGGCCAGCATAATCCGCTGCTTCTGCCCACCCGACAAACTCGCCCCCCGCTCCGAAACGACGGTTTGCAGCTTGTCCGGCAGCGAGTCGATAAAATCACGCAGTTCCGCCGTGTCGATGGCTTTTTCCAGCGTCTCGTCCGTTACGGTTTCGCTGAAAGCAATGTTCTCCCGGATGCTCAGGTTGAAGGTGATGCTGTCCTGAAACACGAAGCCCACCTGCTGATGAAAGGATGCTTCCTCATAGTCGCCAATGGGTCGATTATCGTACAGGACCGTTCCCGACGTGGGGGTTATCAGGCCGGTCAGTAAAAACAGAAGCTGGCTTTTTCCGGCCGCCGTTGGGCCTACAATGGCCGTTCGGGTACCCGCTTTCACCGAAAAGGAAACGTGCTGAAGGGCCGGTTTATCGCCGTAAAAAACTGACACATCCCGGAGGTCGATGTCGCCGTTCAGGCGGCCATTTACTGTGCCGGTCCGGACGGTTTCGGGTGCCTGCAACACCGCGTTAACGCGCTCGTAGGAAGCCGATGCCTGGGCAATCACGTTACTCATGAACCCAATGACAATGATGGGAAACACCAGCAGCGCCAGGTAACTGCTGAACGCGGCATAATCGCCCAGGGTCATGCCGCCGGTAATCACAAAGTGCCCGCCCAGCACCAGAATAATCAGGCCCGCCATATTCGCCGTGAAACTAATCACCGGAATCAGTCCCGCAAACAGCCGCAAAATCGACATTCCTATGTCTTTGGCATCGGTATTGGCAGCCAGAAACTTTTCGTACTCAAGCTGCTGCGAGTTTATAATCCGGATCAGGGATGAGCCGAGGATGCTTTCGTTAATTACCTTGTTGAGCCAGTCGATCACCTCCCGCCCCCGCATGAACAACACCCGCACTTTTTTCATCAGGATATAAAACGTGACCCCAATAATGGGCACAATAGTCAGCACGGCCAGCGCCAGTTTCCAGTTGATGCTGATGAGCAGGATAGCGGCCCCGACAATGATGCACAGCGACGACACGATGGAAACGATGGCCTGCGAAACGAACAGCTTAACGGAATCGATATCCGACGTCAGGTTGGTCAGCAACCTGGCCGGGTTGGTTTGCTGGATGTACGCAAAACTCTGCCGCGATATTTTGGCCGCCAACTGCGTCCGTAAATCCCGCGCCACCCGCTCCGACGCGTAGGTCTGGACGACGCTTTGCCAATAGGAGAAAATGAAAATGAGCCCGGTTGCCGCCATGAACTGAATCAGCGTGGTCCGCAACGCAAACGTCCCCGCCGAATATTCATCGATACCGTGCGCAATGAGCATGGGCAGCACCAGGTTTATCCCGTTGCTCAGCAGGGCCAATAACACCAGGCCCAGAACCGTGCGCGTGTAGGGCTTCAGTAAAACCAGCAGGGGCATATGATTTCTTTTTGGGGACTTCCTGGGGAGAACCGGGTTTGGGCATATATGAACCGGAAAGGCTTTGGGTGGGGGCATTCAAAGGTAGTAAAATTGAAGAAGATAGCGCGAATGAGCAGTCCGCGCTAAGCCAGTACGCCAGACTGTAAATCATCCGGATACCCGTCGTTCCACAACCGTATGGTAAACTCAGCGTCAACCGGGGTCTTTTTTCCAGCCATTGTCTTGTATATACCGGCCCTGTAGACTATTCTTACAATTGAATCAGAGTTGAACAAAATGGTTGAGTAAAAATAAAAACATTTCATTAAGCACTTAACATCAATTGCCTGATTTTCATTGACTTGAGATACGTCTATTTGCCGCCCTGTTGTCAGCAGGGGAGTTGGTGAGTAGTCCAGTTTGTTCGCTTTTACCTATACGCGGGGTTGGATTTGGCAGGGGTAACTGTTTAGGTACGCAATTTGCTCATGCTTTCTTGTGGTAGAGACAATGAACATCGGTGAACTAAAAGGGTTGATCACCAGCTTGCTGGCTGAGGTGGAACGCCTGAAAGGTCGCGTCCATGAGCTGGAAACGCCGAGTTGAGGACTCGATTAGCCTAAAATTCGGCCAACTCCACAAGCCGCCCTCCTCCGACGGGTTGGCTAAAAAGCCACTTAATCAAGCCCGCGCTGCCCAATAAGTTGGTAAAAAATCAGGCGGACAAGCCGGGCACCCTGGCAAGACGCTCTTCTTTGTCGAGAAACCTGATGTAGTTCATACGCACCAGCCCGCCCAATACCACCAGTGTGGCTTACCCCTTCAGGGGCAGGTTGTGGCCCGCCGACAGGTATTCGATTTACCGCAGCCCCGGCTCTGGATTGAAGAGCATCAGGTAGTAGCCTATCAATGAGCCTGTGGCTGTATGCAGACGGGCCAATTTCCCGCCGGGGTGGATGCTCCTGTGCAGTATGGTCCACGGGTCCAGGCACAAAGTGTCCTGTTGAACGTTGACTATCGCATTCCCTTTGCTAAAATCCCGCAGTTCTGAGCTGACCTAACGGGCTATGCCTACAACCCGGCCACGTTGGTCAATGCCCAGACCACCCTTAATGAGCAGTTAGCACCTATCGAAGGGCAGATTAAAGAGCAACTCAAAGCGGCTTCGGTTTGTCATTTTGACGAAACGGGGGTACGGGTGGGGGTAAATTGCAGTGGCTCCATGTAGCCAGTAACGAGGCCTTTACCCATTTGTTTGTCCATCCCAAATGGGGTCAGGATGCGCTTTTGTGCCCACAAGTATCTTTCCGCGATTGTCTGAACTGGACCGTGCATGATTGTTGGGCCTCGTACTTTACAGTCGGCAACGCCCGCCATGCTTTGTGCGGGGCGCATCTGTTGCGGGAACTGGCGGCCCTGATCGAGCAGGGCTCAGACTGGGCTAAAACCATGCATAGCTACCTGCTGGAAGCCTACAAATCGAGTCGGCAGGGGCCCCTTCTTGTGACTGAGCAGATCTATTGGCGGCAGTGCTATGAGCAACTTTGTGGGCAGGCCGACAGAGAAGAACTGCCGCCGTTAGTATTTTTTAAGGTTAACGGTCGGACTCGCTCGCGCCAAACGCAGCAAAGGCCGTTGCCTGCTGGATGGGCTGATACTGCATCAGGAGGCAGTGTTAGCTTTTACTTTTGAGCCAGGGGTTGCCTTCACCAACAATCAGGCCGAGCGGGACTTGCAGCCCGTTAAAGTCAAACAGCGGGTAAGTGGCTGCTTTCGGACCGAAAGCGGGGCGAGTATGTATGCCCGGATTGCCGGGTTTGTCTCCACCATAAGAAAGAGCGGTCGGAACGTGGTCGATGAGTTAGCCAGCGTTCTCAGCGATAGCTTCCAATGGGCTACCTAAACAGTTACGATTGGTTGAGCGAATTGGTAAGAATAACGCCAAAAGAGCTGCCTGCGCCAAAAGCAAAGAAAGGCCGTCTTGTTACGTCTTCCCCGTCGAACCGACCGTATCCGTTACACAATAGAAGCCCGGTATGCGCCTGAAAGAACAAAGAATCATACTAAGCGCATCTTTTTCGTCTGTCCGCTTCCTAACTTGCGAACCCGGCCAGCCAGCCGTAGGCCTGCTCCCGACTCATCCAACAATCATTGTCTCATGACCCTCCATCAACAATTTACAGGCCTTTACCCCAATGCTTTTTTTCTGGAAGAGCGCATCAGTCCCGAATTACAATCGTTACTGGTGAGTAATGGGTGGCTACGTGTCGGCGAGTCGGTTGAAGCTGTGCAAAAGCCGGGTGAGGGGAATATGAATGTGGTGGTTCGGGTCCGCACCGATCGTCAGACGCTTATTCTCAAGCAGGCCCGCCCCTGGGTACAAAAATACCCGCAGGTGCCCGCCCCGATGGAGCGTATCGGCGTGGAAGCCCGGTTTTATCAGTGTATCGACGCCACTGCCGCGCTCCGTGCGTTTGTCCCGAAACTGATCGGGTACGATGCCACCAACTTCCTGCTAGCCCTGGAAGACCTTGGCAACGGAGCCGACTTCACCTTTCTTTACCAACCTCACCAGACGCTTGAAACGGCCGACCTGTCCTCGCTGGTGCAGTTTCTATCCGTTCTGCACACCGTCCAGTCTACCGGCGAAATGCCCGATTTCCCGGATAACCGAGCTATGCGGATGCTCAATCACGAGCACATCTTCCATTTCCCCTTTCGGACGGATACCGGGTTTAATCTCGATTCGGTACAACCCGGTCTGGAAGCCCTTTCGCTGCGCTACCGGAATCAGGATGCCCTGAAAAAGAAAATTACGGAGCTGGGTGCTGTTTATCTGCAACCGGGTCCGGTACTCATTCATGGCGATTACTACCCCGGCAGCTGGTTGAGCGTTGCCGCCGGCACGAAGGTGATAGACCCGGAATTTGGCTTTTTCGGGCGACCAGAATTTGACCTCGGGGTGATGCTGGCGCACATGAAGCTGGCCCGGCAAAGTGACCTGGTTCAGCAACAGGTGCTGGATCAATACCAGCCCCCCCCCCATTTCGACTCCACGTTACTGCGCGGTTTTATCGGTACGGAGATGCTCCGGCGCCTGCTGGGACTGGCTCAACTACCCCTCCCTCTTGATCTGGCGCAGAAAAAAGTACTGCTGGAAGAAGCTGCCGTGTTTGTGCTGGAAGCCGTTTAACGACCCGTTCTTCTGAAAACAACGTTTTTATCGTTGGTAGTCCGGGCCTGATTAGTCCAGCCGGGTCGGGAAAACTACCGGTTAATGATCAGTCCTGCTTCAATCAGCTCTCATGAAAAGATAACGTGCGCTCGCTGCCGGGGATAATTGCGCTAAACAGATGCCCTGACAAACGGGTTGACAACGAACGTTTGGCGTAACCCCGTAAACGGCGTAACTTGTCCGTACGTCAACCGCACGTTTATGGCTCCGTTTCATTTACTTTTTCTGCTCTCCGTCCTGATTGCTCCCAACTCAGTACCCACTACTAAAATCAATGGCGTCAATTTCGTGGCACCGGTCAAGGCAGTTCCCGCATCCTGCATGACGCCGGTCAGGGATTTGAATGCGGGCTGGGTGGCCCTGAATCCCTACGCTTTTGTTAAACGGGGACAGCCGGAGGTTACCTTCAATGCCAATGGACATTGGTGGGGCGAACGACCGGAAGGAATCCGTGCCTGCATTCAATACGCGCACCAGCAGGGGTTGAAGGTAATGGTAAAACCTCACGTCTGGGTAGCGGGTCAGGGCTGGGCGGGCGATTTTACCCTGGATAACGAAGCCGACTGGCAGCGTTGGGAAACGTCCTACACCCAGTATGTACTCACCCTCGCCGACCTGGCCAAAGAGACCGATGCCGATATGTTCTGCGTCGGCACGGAGTTTCGGCAGGTGACCCGACAACGACCCGCTTTCTGGAAAAGCCTTATTCAGCAGGTGCGCGCTCACTACGGTGGTCCGCTCACTTACGCGGCTAACTGGGATGAATACGAACGTATTTCATTCTGGCCCCTGCTCGATTACATTGGCGTGGATGCCTACTTCCCGCTGTCGGAGAGCGATACGCCCGGCATAGCGGAGTTAATGGTAGCCTGGAAAAAACCCGCCAAACGATTACAGGCCTTCTCACAGAAACAGCAAAAACCCATGCTGTTCACCGAGTACGGATACCGCAGTGTAGACCGCACAGCGGGCAAGCAATGGGAGTTGCCGGATAGCTGGAACCAGAAGGCACCGGTTAACCTGGTGGCGCAGCAAAATGCCTACGCGGCTCTGTTCCGGACCTTCTGGCAACAACCCTGGTTTGCGGGTGGTTTTCTGTGGAAGTGGTATGAGGATAATGATAAAGCCGGCGGGCCGCAAAATGACGATTACACCCCCCAGCGCAAACCGGCCGAAGTGCTCATCCGGCAGCAGTACGGGCAGTGAGGGTATTAACCCACCTGCCAGTAAGTACGTAGCCAACCGTCTGTGAACTTCCTGAAGCCTTACCTGGTATGGACATGTCTGCAACGATAAAGAGTACGTTCGGGAGCCACGAAATTGTGGTTCAAACCAATCCATCGGTGAAGCACGTATTTATTTCCCCGAAAACCGGACGGTTTTGGTTCATCCATAAGCGGGGGCGAGCTACTTTTGCTGTCGTTGGCTACCTGTTTCTGTAATGACATTTATCGGGAAGCCAGAAAACGAAACATAACCCTATCGGGGGTGGATGTTGTGGTGAAGGGGAGTTCGGTGTGGAAGGCGAACCCGGATCGAATTTCACCTACCGGGTCAACGTAACCGCCGATGCGCCCCAAGCCGCTATTGATGAGCTAATTCAACACACCGACAACATTGCGGAAATTCATAACACCATCGGCAGGGACTGGCGATTATCCTGGTCAGGCAGAACCGATGGGGAACGAAACCGGTAGTAGCCTTCGACATTGTAACAACGCTCCGCTCACTCTTCTGCCTGTCAGCGAGTTAAAACCCTGCAACTATTTTTTCTGTACGTGGCCTGGTATCATACTTTTTTTCACGGATTACCCCAATTGGCCTGGAAAGCGGCCCAAACGGAGGAACAAACTCAACTCGACCTCGAATTGCTGGTCGACACCCTGGATTTTGGTCCCGGCGACCAGTTGCTCGATGTATTTTGCGGGTATGGCCGTCATGCTATACCGCTGGCCCGGATGGGTGCACGCGTAACGGGGGTAGATATAGCGCCTGATTACATTGCTGAGTTGGAGCGAGTTGCCACCACTAAAAAATTACCGATTCATGCCGTGGCGGATGATTTCCTGACCATGCCCGAAGAAGACCTGGGTGCGGCTGCATCCTTCGATGCGGCTTACTGCCTGGGCAATAGTTTCAGCTTCTTTGCCCGTCCGGATATGCTGGTCTTCTTAACGCGTATCGCTGCCCGGTTAAGAACCGGCGGACGATTTCTGGCCCACTCCGAAATGGTAGCCGAGTCGGTATTGCCCGACTATCAAGCCCGAAACTGGCTCGCCGTACCCATGCCCAATGAGGATCCGATTTTGCTGCTGGTTGAGAATGACTACATACCCCTGGAGAGCCGAATCGATTCGCAGTTGACCTACGTGAAAGACGGCGAGGTGCAGACCCGCCTGGCACAGCACTATGTGTACACCCTGGCAGAATGCAGGCAATTGTTTTCGGAAGCGGGGCTATCAGTCATTGGCTGCTACGGCACCGTTCAGGGCGAGCCCTACGCACTCGGCGACGAGGCTGTCTGGCTGCTGGCCAAGAAAAATTAACGGTGCTAAACGGGTAATCTATCTGTAGCCCAGGGTAGTGCACTGTTTATTAAGTGGGCAAACGGAAAAAGCATTTATTGTGTATTATCCTTTATTTTTTAAAGAAATTACCCGTCAAACCGGGAAAATGCTAATTAAATATGTAATTTCCGCTCACTTTAACACCGTTAACTAAGATTAATAACTTAACTGCTATGGAAACTATTGAGCGTAAGCCGCGAAACCGTGAGCAAATCCGCTCCGGCATCTTAAAGACAGCCAAATCCATCGCCCGCCAGGAAGGATGGCAAGCCGTTTCTATTCGTAAAATAGCTGACGCGATTGAGTATAGTGCTCCTATTGTTTATGAATACTTCGACAGCAAAGATGTATTACTGGATGAGATCCGAAGTGAAGGATTTCGCCATCTGTATCAGGAGTATGACCGCATTATAAACCTGTACCGTGACCCCGAAAAACGCCTGTATGAAATTTCGCTGGTGCAATGGGAATTCGCCCGTCAGCAGCCGGAAATCTATCAGGTTATGTACAACCTAGGTGGTGCGCTGTGTACTATGCCTATTTATGAGTCAGAGTCGATGCAGGCCGTTAGTCGCATCGTTTGCAAAACAATTTTCTCGTTTATCCCCAAAGCAGAGGACAGCATCAAACGCCTGTATTTTCAGTGGTGGTCCATATCGCACGGCATGATTATGCTGGCTATGCTACTGAAAGATGAGCAATCACTCGATCATTCAGAAGAGATATACCGCGAATCAATGCGCCGGTTTGTCCGCGACCTTCGCTAGCACAATAGAAGGCATTAACAGATTCACGGGTAGTATCGGCGTGTGCAGTGACAAACATGCCTGAACAACCCATTTGTGCCGCAACGTCAGGATTGCTCATTCCGATTGCTTTCCTCTAAAAACAGTCTCTTTCCATAGCACCAAGGGTGTTACGGAAAGAGACTGTCGTGTTTACTGGCAACAATCTATGGGTATAATCAGAGTTGGGTCTATTCAGCGTTCAACCGCATGTGCTTGCTCGCTTCACCGTTTTACCAGACTGTTATTCCATCTATTGAGAAAAGCGGTGTGGGGCTGATAGAAGCAAATTCCTGCTTTCCTGTCAGTGCATAGGAAGTGTTTTTATTCTCCCACCGGCTACATCGTCCACGCTGTGCTGAATAATAAAAGCCTTGGGATCTATGCCTATAATAATGCTGCGCAGGCGGCTGATTTCCAGGCGGGTGATCAGGGTATAAAGAATATCGTCGGCGTTGCGGTGACTACCCTGCTTGCCATACCCGCCCTGCCCTTTCAGCAGCGTGACGCCCCAGCCCTGCTCAATGATACGCTCCCGGATAAGCTGACTCTTGGACGAAACGATCAGAATGGCTGTGTACTCTTCAATGCCGTGAATGATAAAATCCACCGTTTTAGACGCGGCAAAGTAGGTGATCATCGAATAAAGCGCCGGATTAGTGCCCAGAAAGAAAGCGGCTGCGCCAAAAATAAGCACGTTGAGCACCAAAATGATATCGCTTACTTTCAGCGCGGGGCTGCTCCGGCTGATGAGCAGGGCAGCAATTTCGGTACCATCGAGCACAGCCCCTCCGCGTATGGCCAGACCAATACCGGCACCAATAAAGAAGCCCCCAAAAACAGCCGTCAATAACAGATCGGGGGTAACATCGGGGTAGGGAATAACGGCCAGACTAGTAGAGAGCCCCCCGATAGCCAGCACGCTTTTGAAGGCAAACTGCCGACCGAAACGCCGGTATCCCAGACCAATAAACGGCAGGTTAATAACCAGCAGCCAGATGGGCAACGGAACATTAACGATGGAAGCCAGTAGCATTGAGATGCCCGTAACCCCACCATCAATAAAGTGGCTCGACATCAGAAAACCTTTGATCCCCATACCGGCACTGAGTACACCAGCAACGATAAAAACGGAATCTTTAATTAAGGACGCAGTGGTTGGCGGTTGTATCAGAGCAATAATGGTATGGAGTTAAGTAACCAGTGAGGGGTATAATGGTGATAGGGTCGATCCCCGTCACCTTATACCCCTCAACTGGTCTTTACTTAATAGAGTCCTTCGATGGACAGATAACGTTCGCCCGTGTCGTAACAGAAGGTGAGGATACGGCTGCCAGGCGTTAGTTCGGGTAGTTTTTTGTGGATAGCGGCCAGCGACGCGCCCGACGAAATACCAATAAACGTCCCTTCTTCCCGGGCCGACCGCCGGGCCATCTCGTAGGCTTCATCCTTGCTGACCTGAATGCTGCCATCCAACACGTCGGGTATGCAGATTTTCGGGGATAAACCCCGCGCCGATGCCCTGAATAGGGTGCGGTCCCGGTGCGCCACCGCTTATCACGGGCGATAGCTCCGGCTCTACGGCGTACACTTTCAGGTTTGGGAATTGCTGCTTCAGCACCTGCCCTACCGCGGTTATATGGCCACCCGTACCAACACCCGTAATCAACACGTCGAACCCGTCGGGAAAATCGGCCAGGATTTCAGCTGCGGTCGTTTGCACGTGAACGTCGATGTTGGCCTGGTTTTCGAACTGTTGCGGCATCCAGGCATGGGGCGTTTGGGCAACTAGTTCCCGGGCGCGTTCAATGGCTCCTTTCATACCCTTCTCGCGGGGTGTCAGGTCGAATTCCGCGCCGTAAGCAGCCATAATTTTTCGGCGCTCGATGCTCATGGATTCGGGCATGACCAGAATAATTTTGTAGCCCTTTACGGCGGCTACCATCGCCAGACCAATACCGGTATTGCCCGATGTGGGTTCTATAATGGTGCTGTCGGCTTTGAGAAGGCCCTTTGCTTCGGCATCCTCAATCATGGCCAGCGCAATCCGGTCTTTGATGCTGGCACCCGGATTGGACCGCTCCAGTTTCGTCCAGACCTCGTAGCCCGGGAATAATCGGTTGATGCGTACGTGGGGTGTGTTCCCAATGGTTCCGAGAATGGAAGTGGCTTTCATAAGTAACGGGGAGAAGGAATAAAAGGGAGAAGATACGTAAGCGGTCAGTCGTGCCTGTGGTTAGTAAGGGCGCTGATTTAGATAACGAAATTAATGGGTTCCGCTGATTCCAGCGACCGTAGCCGAACGTCCGTCTGATGCTGGTTGAACACGAGGGAATGCGCTTCCACGCTACTAGTGAGCCAAACGTTACCACCAATCACGGAGTTGTGCCCAACTACCGTATGCCCCCCCAGTATGGTGGCGTTGGCGTAAATGACCACGTTATCCTCAATGGTTGGATGCCTTTTTTTCTGAGCCATTGACTTCGCAACGTGCGTGGCTCCAAGCGTTACGCCCTGATATATTTTAACGTTGTTACCAATGACGGTTGTTTCGCCAATAACGACTCCCGTACCGTGATCAATAAAAAACGACACGCCAATCTGCGCACCCGGATGAATGTCGATTCCCGTTTGTCCGTGTGCGTATTCGGTTAACATACGGGGTAACAGCGGCACATTTTGCTTCAATAATTCGTGGGCAATGCGGTAAACGGCAATGGCGTAAAAACCAGGATAAACGGCTATGACCTCTTCTATACCAACGGCCGCCGGATCATTGTCGGCAATGGCATGCGCATCGAACAATAACCCATCATAAATGGCCGGTAGCTGGTCAAAAAATCGTTCGGATACAATTTCCGGGCTGCTTGTCAGGTTTTTTTCCAGTGGGTACAGCAGGCAAACAAGTTGTTCGTGCAGGTTCTGATACGTCTCCTCTACGTGCTGCGATACGGATCGGCAATCCTGCGTAACCGGAAACAGCAGACGCATCATCTGGTCGATAAACCGTCCGGCATCCGGCCTCGACGGCAATTTATAACGGTACTGAGACCGTTGGGTCTGTAAGTGGTCAAGGAATGAACTGGTCGCCGAAGTCATAATTTGACGGAGGTAAGCTGGCCTATTGATCTGGTAGTTATTGTTTCATATGTAGTAGAATCTACACCCCATTACGTAGAAACACTACACTGTAAGCGGATTCGTTTACTAAGTAGTCGGGCTCGTATAATCGAACATTTCTATGATTTTGGAACAAAATGCAGGCCGCAAAGTTCGCCCGGCATAATTGGAATCTCATTTGCAGGATAAAACGCAGTAAACATATGAAACAAATACTCATGCTCAGTAAAACCATAATTACCTTTTTAGTGTCGCTCGTGGCCACATCGGGTTTTTCGTTGTTCATGGCGTTCGCCTGTCAGTCGAAAACCAAACGGATGGCATCACCATCGACTCTACCGGCAACAAAACGGGCACCCTTTCGGCTGCCGTTGTCAATGCCTACCCAAAACTAACCTTCAACTCACCCGTGGAGTACACCTACGCCAATGACGGTACCAATCGGGTATTTGTGATTGAGCAGGCCGGCAAAATACGGGTATTCGAAAACGATGCTGCTACTGCTTCGGCAGGAACGTATCTGGATATACAGTCGAAAGTAGCGTCGGGGGGCGAAATGGGCCTGTTGGGTCTTGCCTTCCACCCAAATTTCAAGCAGAATGGTTTCTTCTACGTAAACTACACCAAGAGTAATCCACGAGAAACCGTCGTCAGCCGATTCAAAGCTCCATCCGCTACGGCATCCGTGGTCGATCCTGGTTCGGAAGTCGTTCTGTTTCGATTCGAGCAGCCCTATGGTAACCACAACGGAGGTAAAGTTCTGTTTGGACCCGATGGCTTCCTGTACGTGTCGACGGGGGATGGTGGCAGCGGGGGTGACCCGCAAAACAATGGGCAGAACCGAAGCAGCTGGTTAGGAAAAATCCTGCGCGTAGATGTAAACAGTACCGAAAAGGGGCAATACGGTATTCCGGGCGATAACCCTTACAAAGGTAACACCAACGGCTACCGGGAAGAGATTTTCGCGTATGGCCTGCGGAACCCCTGGCGTGTTAGTTTCGACAGTAAAGGCCAGCTGTGGGCGGGAGACGTTGGGCAGAACGCCATCGAAGAAGTAGATATCATTACCAAAGGAGGCAATTTTGGCTGGCGGGTGAAAGAAGGCACCGCAGACTACAATGCTAAAGATAACTCTGTAAATACGGCCAATCTGGTTGCCCCCATCTGGCAGTATACCCACGATAATGGCAACATATCCATTACGGGAGGCCACGTTTATGAGGGGTTGGCGAACCCGGCACTAACCGGAAAGTACATCTACGCCGACTACGCCAGTGGTCGGGTCTGGGCTCTAACACCAAACGGAACTAAAGCGGCTTCCAATCAGGAGATTATTTCGCGGGCAGGGAATATATCAGCTTTTGGCGTCGACCAGAAAAATGAACTGTACCTCTGCGATTACGCATCGGGACACATTCTGAAACTGACAGGTAAATAATAACGAATAGCTGCGTGCTCTGAGTTGAAAGGAGTTGATAATCAGATCAACTCCTTTCGACTCACCTGTCGACACAAGCAATCTTTGTTCACCTCAGCCATCATCAGTAAACCCCTATTTGACCGATTATTAAGAAAAGTATATTAATCTTTCATTTTGGCAATCAATTCAATACATTTACCCAAACTTCTCCTTTTATAAACCATAAAATGCTACTACTCTCCCTAAACCCTTCAACAGATCAGTTCAGAAAATTCATCAACGATTTGTCTTACAGCGTCATGCTTTCCTTTCCCATCAAAAATAAGGAGGAAGAGATTGTTGATTTCGAGCTCAAACTGTTCAATTCCAGTGCCAAGAAAGAATTACCGGGTTTACAGTTCTGGCACCCCGGCGCAACTCTTTGGGAGCTATTTCAGGAAGAGGCTGCCAGCGGATTATTCGCACTTTATAAGAAGGTACTGGACGGTGATTCTACGCACAAAAGCGACTCTTACTCCCCCACCACGAAACTACAGTACCACAACGTACTACAGCCCTTTTACGGTGGTGTGTTGGCCATCAGAAAGTTCAGCAAAGCGGTCAGAAAAAGAGATTCCACATCAAAAGATTTTGATATGAGGCTAGCCCAGTATAAAGCTGCCGTATTTGAGCAGTACAGAGCTTTCCTGTAAAAGGAACTGCGCCGACAGGATATAGGTCAACGCAACGACCACCCACCGGAACACATCCTGAAACTATCAGGCAACAGAGGTAGCCAACAGCGCTAAATAAAAGTTGTAGTGCACTGAGACACAAGTGCTTTGTTGAACTTTTTCAAGGGCGCCTGCTTAACTACACTTATGTAAAGAAAATTAACCTTTATACCGCGCTTATTGAAGGCCCTTTATTTTAGCAAAGCCTCGTACAAAAATCCAGTATAAACCCAACGACAAGGGAATCAAAACGAGCACGCTCGCGGTGATAAACTTGGCTACTAAGGCCAGTATTATGGCTACTACCCAAATACTGAATACATACTTTGCGTAGGGAAGTTTCGACATGAGTACTGTGATATAAGTGACAGTTATGATGAGCCAAAACTTATAGTGGCTTAGGCAATCGGTGAAATTTCAGAAGAAAAGTAATTCCTTCGTTCCGGTTTATCCGCCTGCCAATCATTTCTCCTTCAGTAACCGCAACAGCACCCCGTTTGTCCAACCGAAACCATCCTGAGTAGGATACTCTCCCCCTTTGGCCGCAGTGGTATTAACGACATCGTATTTCTCGACCATCTTGCCCGAAGCCTTATAAACACGTAGGTTTTCGGCTACCCATGCCGTTTTAATCTGGTCGGCCAGTTTGGTTAGTTTGTAATTGCGCAGCCCCTGAATACTCACCCATTGCAACGGTGCCCAGCCATTGGGCGCGTCCCATTGCTCGCCCGTGCTTACCAGCGTAGTGGTCAAACCGCCGGGCTTCAGGAAGTCCCGCTGAATGACCCGGGCCACTGCCTGCGCCTGCGATGCCGACGCAATGTTGAAGAAGAGCGGGTAAAGAGCCGCCAGTGAATACACCGCCGATTGCTTTCTGGCCACAAAATCGTAGTCGAAGAAGAACTGGCGTTTGCCATCCCAGCAGTATTTCAGTAATGCATTGCGCCGTTGCTGCGCCAACCGTGAGTACATCTGCGCCTGTTTCTGGTCGCCTTTCAGGCGGTAGCCCTCGGCCAGTGTCTGCTCCAGATTGACCAGCAAGGCATTCAGATCGACGGGTATAAAATCGGTTGTGTGAATGGTACGGAGCCTCTTACCATCACGCAACCACCGGCTGCTATAATCCCAGCCCGATTCGGCCCCGGCCCGCAGGTGGCGATACAGGATCCTGCCCGCTTCGGGTTTACGTTTTGCTGTTTGCCGGGCCAGTCCCACATCTTCTTTGTACGATTCGGGGCGGGGGGTGTCCCGATCATCGTAATAACGGTTCAGAAAAACGCCGTCGGGTAAGCGGACCACCCGACGGTAGGCAGGGGTCTGAGCCGTTACCCTGGTCTTGCCATCCATCCAGAAATCGTATTCCTGTTGCAACTGAGGCAGGTAGGTAAGCAACGTCCGGCGGCCCTCTATTTCACTCAGGAGGTTGACCATCAGGGAGAAGAAGGGTGGCTGCGACCGACCCAGAAAGTACGTCCGGTTGCCGTTCGGAATAAACCCGAACGTTTTGATCAGGTACGCAAAATTGCTGACCATGTTCCTGATCTTACTCCCCTGCCCCGACACCTGTAGTCCCAGCATGGTGAAGTAGCTATCCCAGTAATAAATCTCACCAAACCGCCCGCCGGGTACCACATACGGATTTGGCAACGGAATCAGTGACCCGATTGGGTTACCCGCTTTCTGGGCGGGACGGGTAAGTACGGGCCACAGGTCCATGATGTGCTGCTGAGCCGTCTGGCTGGCTTTACTGGTGTAGCCCGATGCGGGTTTAACAGGCAGGGTAAAATTAGCCAGCACAAACGCCTTCAAATCGAAACCCCTTCTGCAACCGGGCTTTGTCGTAGTTGGCCAGAATGGTAGTGGCCGGAAACTTTGGAGTGCAATCGGCAAAAGTTTTCGAATCGGGAAAGACCGCTTTCAGCTGTACATCAACAAACAGCTTCCCAAACAAAATATCGGGCCCGGCCCACTTCTTACTATCGACACCGACAGTAACGGTAGGGGTGACGGTCTGCTGGGCATAGGTCACGGATAAACAAAAGACGAGCAGTGGCGTAAACAGAAATCGATTTTTTAGCTGTATCATATGCATAATTAACGATTGGAACGGGGGATTAATCTACAGCAAATCTGTGTTGGGTACTAATCCCCAGCTCTTTCTCCAATAAATTTCTCAGCTGTTTACGGGTGTGCTAAGATTTTCCCGGAACCCACCCACCTCGCCCGCCTGTGGCGATGAAGAATAAGGGATAGGCAGCGTAATGCGGAATGTGGTTCCCTGACCAACTTCCGACACTACGTCGATGTGTCCCCGGTGTAGCGCCACAATGCGTTTGGTTAAGGCCAGCCCGATGCCATGCCCGTTAATTGTCATGGTAGACTCGGATCGGTAAAAAGGCTCGAAGATATGGGGTAAGTCGTCGGCGGGGATTCCGTAACCAAGATCGCTGAACGTCAGTTGTATCTGGCCCCGTTCAACCGAGAGCTGTACCGCCATTCGTCCATCAATGGAATATTTGCACCCATTTTCCATCAGGTTCTGGAAAGCGGTCTGCAACAGGGATGCTTCGCCTAAAATGACCAGTTCTTCTTCCTGACTCGGCAAATTCGCGAAGCCAATCGTGATCTGATAGGTGGGTTTGGCATGCAGTACATGACTCTGCGCCTGCCATAGCAATTCATCGATTCGTACGGGTTGGTAGTTGGGCGTTACCGCGTCGGAGTTTACCTGAGCCAGCTCCAGTAGTCCATTGGCGAGCCGAATCATGTTTTTCACCTCATCCAGCAGGCCGTCAAAAGCCAGTTCGTATTCTTCCCCCGATCGCGGCTGCAACCGGGTAACTTCAATTTGCCCCATCATAACGGTCAGGGGCGTACGTAACTCGTGCGATGCGTGCGAAACAAAGCTTTTTTGCAGCACAAACGCTTCTTCCAGGCGGTTCAGCAGGTTGTTGAACGTCTTGCCCAAATCGGCCAGTTCGTCGCGCTGGCGACCTATTCGTAAACGCTGGTGAATATTGGTGGCCGACATGGCGTTTACCTGCGTGCTCAATTCAGCAATGGGCCTGAGCGCATCACTGGCAAACAGATACCCAGCCACGCCAACAATGAACAGACTCATAATCCAGCCAGCCAGCAGAATATCCTGCAGGCGGTCCAACTTGCTGAAGCCGTAGCGGTCATTCCCCGAGGCAACAACCAGCAGGGTCTGCCCGCCGGAGGTGACGTAATGAACCCCCACGGCTTCAATGTCACCCAGCTTGACGTATGGAAAGGAACGGGGCGAAATTTTGTTTAAGAAGCTGAGCGTTACCGGAAAGAGGGCCCGTTGTCCCCACCGGTTATACAGCACTTTTCCCAAATCGTTATATACGGTTACCTGCTCCCGTACCATAGCGGGCAGGTCGGCCTTTGGCACCTCGCCCACGTCATCGCGCAGGCGAACGATCGTTTTTGCTTTCTCGATCAGCCGGTTCCGAAACTCCTGCTCCCGGAACTGGTCGTACAAATAATAGACCGACACACTAAAAAGCAGCATGATGGAGGCCACCAGCAACACAAACAAAAGGGCCAGACGCGTACGGATATTCATGGCATACTAGTAATCACTATCGACGGGTGGGCTTCTCTTGTTTTGGTTATTCAGCGACCCACCGGTGCTCAGCCGGCTGGCTACCTTCCCCCTTATTTAATAAATAACCATTTGGTATACAATGCTTTCTGCGCGGGCGTTTGATTGGATAATGGCTCCAGTCGATAGCTTACCAGGGGATTGGGCGTGAGCGTAACGGGAATTTCGCGCAGGAAACCGGCCCGGTTAACGATGATGTTCACCGTTTCGCCTACCCGTCGGCCACTGATCAGTCTGAGCAGATCATCCGTCACCCGGACACTATCCACCGAAATAATTTCGTCGCCTACATTCAGGCCACCCGTGTACGCTGCCGAACCGCGCCGAACGCCCGTAACGGTGGCTTTGCCATTGGAATAAACGGTTGCCGCCCCCAGAAAACCGTCCTGTGTCCGGGCGGCTACGTTGACCAGTTGCAGGCCTACCGGCGCAAAGTAGGCATTGTAGTTGATCGGTTCGGCGGAGTTGACACCAACGGCAAAGAAGTCGTCCAGTTTACGACCGGCAGTTTGCTCGGCTGCCTGCCGGAATTCGGCGTCGGTAAAGCCCCGCTTCTGCTTTTTGTAGTATTCCGTGTACAGGAAGCGCATCAGATTATCCATGTTTCGCTCCCCGTTACTACCAGCCAGGATAGCCAGGTTCAGCAGCGAACCCAGTACGCTTCCTTTGCTGTAATAGGAAATGGTGCTGTTCGACGAGTTCTCGTTGGGCCGGTAGCCCTTAATCCACGCATCCCAGCTCGACTCAGCCGCCGACTGTACCCGAACACCCGGTTGGTTTTCGATACCCGTTATGTCATTTCCTACGATGGTCAGGTACGTTTCCGGCGTGTGAAAACCGGCCCGGCGCAGGATGTAGTCTTCGTAAAACGACGTACATCCCTCCGAGAGCCACAGCATGTGCGTGTAGTTTTCCTTTTCATAATCGAAGGGCCCTAGTGCTATGGGCCGGATACGCTTTACATTCCAGAGGTGGAAATATTCGTGCGCTACCAGCGTCAGAAATCCTTTATAGCTAGCCTCGGTGGCGTAGGCGTTCCGGTTTGTTTCGAGTGTGGTGGAGTTGAGGTGTTCCAGTCCGCCCCCACCCGGCGGAATATGGTGCACAATAAAGGTATAATTGTCGCAGGGGTGCTCACCCACAACAGAAGCGGCCGCTTCGCAAACCCGTTTGTAGTCGGCCTTCAGGCGTTCCTCGTTGTACTCTACCTCCCCGTACATGGCCACCGTGTGCGGTACATTGGCCGCGGTAAACTCAAACGTTTTATGGTTGCCAATCTCCAGGGGCGAATCAATCAATACATCCAGGTTGAGAGCCTCGTAGGTAAACGCCTGCCCGGCAACGGGGGGTAGCCCGGTGGCCACTTTTTTCCAGGTTTTGTAGGGCTGTACCACCAGCCGCAGCGGGATATCTTTCAGCGCGTCGTGGTACATAAACATACCGGCGGGGGTTACGTAGCCGTGGTCGGCATCCACAAAGCAGGTACGCACGGTCAGGTCATTGGCATACACCCGGTAGCGAATCGTCAGGTTATCATCCCCCGTGTACACGCGCCACGTATTTTTATTGACTTTGTCGCTCACGACGGGTTGCCCGCCCGCCGAAGCCGTAAATCCCTCCACGTTTTTAGCGTATTCCCGAATCAGGTATGAACCCGGCGTCCAGACTGGCATTTTAATATCGACGTACCCGTTTTTCTTTGAATTGGTGGCGGCAGCCACATTTTTCAACTGCATCTCAACCTCAAAATAGTGCGTTTGTGGTTCAGGCATGGAGAGCACATACGTCACCGCTGGCGACGCAGCCGGGAAATTTTCATCACCGACTCCCAGACCGGAAGCCTTTGTTGCACAGGAAATAAAAAAAGTCCAGATAGTAAGTAAATACAGCAGACGGGCGTTTTTTTTCATACGGAAACAGGAATACCTTCGTTTTTTGTCCAGAATTGACGTGATATTTGTCAATTTAACAGCGAAACTACAACGCAAACGTTTCAGAAGGAAGTTTAAGGCAGCAGTTTACGAAAGGGTTTGTACACCCCAAACCAGACGCCAAAAACCCAACACTACTTTATGCCCTATTTAACTGCCCACCAGAGGCTACTGATACAAAGGACCCGGAATCTACTCTTTTTGTCGATTGGCTTACTGGCCACCCTGTTGGCATCTGCCCAGCGAACCCAGAGTTATGCCGAACCCGACTATCACTACCGAAACGGACTTGAACTATTCGAAAAAGCCAATTACGCGGCTTCCCGCTACGAATTCCGGCAGTACCTGGAACCCCGCCGGGGCGATGGTGCTCAGGCCCTGCTCAACACGGGCGACCAGAATGCCGTTGAGGCCGAATATTACATTGCCCTGACCAGCCTGTACATTGACGAACCCGGTGCCGAGCTGCTGGTAGACCGGTTCGTTACCAACCATAGTCAACACCCCAAAGCCGCCCAGTTATACGGCGATTTGGGTACGTATTACTACAACCGGCAGGATTACGCTAAAGCCACCGATTTTCTGGAAAAAGCCATTGCCCAGGGCGGCAGTAACACCCAGCAGATTGCCTACAAATACCAACTGGCGCTATCGTATTACAACACCCAGAATTTACAGCGTGCCCTCCCCCTGCTGAACGAAGTAAAACTCGACCCCAGCTCGACCGATGCTCCGGCGGCCTCGTACTATGCCGGGGTTATTAATTTTCGTAATCAGAACTTTACCGACGCTGTAGCCGATTTCCGGCGGATAGAGAACAACCCGACCTACCAGAATCAGGTGCCCAACTGGATTGCCCAGGCCTTGTACCGCCAGCGAAAGTATGATGAGTTGCTGGCCTATACGGTACCGATTCTTAAACGAAACACGGGTTCGACCATGGGTGAAGTGGCTCTGTACACCGCCGAAGTCTATTACCAGCAGAATCAGTTTGCCCAGGCCATCCCGTATTATAAGCAATACATCAGCGCGGCAGGGGCCAAAGCACCCGGTGCCATCAAGTTTCGCTACGGCCAGTCGCTGTTTCGGACCGGGGCGTATGCCGATGCCATCACCCAACTCCGGTCTGTAGCGGGCGGGAAAGATACCACAGCCCAGTACGCATCCTACACGCTGGGTGTCAGCTACCTGCAAACGCAGAATCCGGCCTATGCTATGAACGCCTTCGACCAGGCCGGTCGGCTGTCGTTTAACCGGGATATTCAGGAAGAAGCACGTTTCAACCACGCCAAGCTGCAGCTGGACCAAAACAACGGGACCGATGCGGTTAAGGAGTTAACGGCCTTTCTGAAACAATACCCGAGCAGTAAGTTTGAGAATGAAGCCAATGAACTGGTCAGTGAAGCCTATTTTGCGTCGAACAACTACCCGGCCGCCATTGCCTACATCGAAGGACTGAAGCGCCGGACCCCTAAAATCAACGCTACCTATCAGCGCCTGACCTACAACCAGGGTGTCAATGATTTCAACGCCGAACGGTATCAGCAGGCAGTGGCCAATCTGGATAAATCGCTGAAATTTCCGGTTGATAATGACCTGCAGCAAGCCGCCCAGTTCTGGAAGGCAGAGTCCTACTCGGCGGGTAAACAGTACGATACGGCCATTCCACTCTATGCCAGTGTGGCCCGATCGGGTGCGGGCGAATACCCTATCCGAAGTTTATACGCCTTGGGGTACGCGTACTTCAACAAGAAAGACTACGCCCGCGCCCTCCCCTACTTCCGCGACTTTGTGAGCAAGAGCCCCCCTGATAAAGAGCAGCTGCAGGATGCCACCCTCCGACTGGCTGATGTCTATTTTGCCAACAAGCAGTACGAGAATGCCCTTCGGTACTACGACCAGGCCATTGCCCAGAATGCCGCCGACAAAGATTATGCCGCCTACCAGAAAGCGGTCATCCTGAGTTACGTAGGTAGGGATGCCGAAGCAAAGGCCCAGTTCGACCAGGTGCAGCGGCAGTTCCCGAATTCACGCTTTGTGGACGAAGCCCTGTTGCAAAAGGCCAACGTCGATTTCGAAAAAGGGGCGTACCAGGTTGCCATTCAGGAGTACACAAAACTGATTCAGGACAAACCCAACAGCGCCCTACTGCCAGCCGCCCTGCTAAGACGGGCTATTGCCTACGGTAACCTGCAGCAGTACGACCCGGCCGTGGCCGACTACAAACGAATTCTGGACAACCACGGCGAGTCGGAGCAAGCGCAGAGCGCGCTGCTGGGTATTCAGAACACGCTCAACGATGCGGGCCGGCCGGAAGAGTTTTCGCAGGTGCTGGGTCAGTACAAAAAGAGCAATCCGGGCAGCACGGAGGTGGAGCGGGTGCAGTTCGAGAACGCCCGGAACATTTACGCCACCGGCAAGTTCGATCAGGCCATTCAATCGTTGCTCACGTTTATGCAGGAGTACCCCAACAGTCCCAGCACAAACGCAGCCCGGTACTACCTCGCAGAATCCTACCGGCAAACCAGCGACGCAGCCAATGCGCTTCGCTATTATAACATGGTCGTAACGGACAATAAGTCGGAGTACCTGGTTCGGGCCGCTACGCGGGCCGCCGAGCTGGAAACAAGTCAGAAAAACTTCCCCCGCGCCGTTCGGAACTACCAGCTGATTATTGGGCAGGCCGATAACAAAGCTGAGCAGGTAACGGCACAACTCGGACTGATGGACACGTATTTCACCTATCCGAAACCCGACTCCGCAGCCGCCGTGGCCCGCGATATTATCTCGGCGGGCAGTGTGGTATTGGGGGCGCAGAACCGGGCGCAGCTGATGCTGGGTAAGGTGGCCCTGAACAAAGGCGATTACAAAACGGCTCAGGCCGATTTCGAGAAAACGATTGCCCTGGCCAAGGACATCAACGGAGCCGAAGCCCAGTACCGGCTCGGTGAGATTCTGTACAAAGAGAAGAAGTACAAAGAGTCCATTGCGGCTATGCTGAAATTCAATGAGCAGTTCGGCGAATTTGAGTACTGGAAAGGCAAAGCCTTCATCCTGGTATCGGATAATAACGTGGCGCTGGACGAACCAACCCAGGCTAAAGCCGTCCTGAATTCAATCATCGAAAACTCATCCGACGAAACCATTGTAGCCGAAGCCAAACAGAAACTGGCCACGCTGGAAAGTAAAAACTAATGATGAATGAGGATGAATAAATGATAAATGACAAATGATAAATGATGACTACATATAGGACTTTGACCCTTTTGTTCATCATTTATCACTTATCATTCATCATTCATCATTCAAAACTCGTCGTACATCCCTTATGACAGTACGCCCCCTACTCACCTGCACCCTCCTTTTCACGTCGGCAGCGGTCTTTGCCCAGCAGCCGAAGCCCGTGAAAGTGGGCGAAATAGACAATCAGGAAATCACGGTTGAAAAAAGCCGCAAGATTGAACTGCCGCCCGCCAACCGGATATTCAACAAGATTCCCTCGCTCAAGCCCTCCGCCGAGCAACGGAAGCTTACTTATGAGTTTGAAGACCGCAAACTCACCATTGGCGACCCTAAAATTACGCCGGGCGTGCTGGCTCCTGCCACTACGCAGGCTGATAACACGCCGGCTTACAATAACTACGTAAAGCTGGGTGCCGGTAATTACAGTTCGTTTCTGGGCGAAGGTTTTGTGGGAGTAAACACGCTCTCGAACCTGGCACTGGAAGGGTCCGCACGCCACCTATCGTCGGCCATTGGTCCGGTGGATGGCAAGAATTCGGCGCAGAGCGACACGCGGGTTCGGGTGACGGGCAAGTACCTGGCCGATGCGTTCAAACTACAGGCCGACCTGGGTTACGACCGGAACGCGTACAACTTTTACGGGTACAGCCGCGAATACGCAGCGCAGCCTGCGTTCGACCCTGACCTGATCAAACAGCGACTCAATACGGTTCATGTGAAGCTGGGTATTGAAAACGTGAAGTCGGAGAACGCTATCGACTATTCGCTGAAAACGGGCCTGACTTCCCTCCGCGACCGGTTCAATGCGTCCGAAACCGACTGGGGCACCAACCTCAATGCCTCCCTCGGCATTTCGGATAAGGTATTCGCGCTGCTTTCCGCCGATGCCTACGTAACTCAACGATCCGACGGGTCCATTGTCGATAACCGGAACCTGTTTCGGGTAAAGCCAACGTTTAAATACGTATCGCCCCTGCTGACCATTACGGCGGGTATCAACGCCGTTAACCAGACCGACCAACGGCAGGGCATCAATGATACCCGCGCCTTTCCGGTCGTGGATATTGACGTGGCCCCGCTCGACAATATTCACATTTTTGCCGGTGTTGATGGGGATATCAACCGGAACACGCTGCGTTCATTGCTGGCCGAAAACAGGTGGCTGGCTTCACAGGTCGTGCTGGCTAATACCATCAAGTCGCTGGACATTTACGCCGGCACGAAAGGCAATCTAGGGGGTGGTTTTTCCTACGAGGGCAAAGCGTCCTACGCCCGGTACCGGAATTTCTCGACGTTTAACAACTCCATTCCCGATACCACCAAATTCTTCGTCTTGTACGATGGCGGCATATCCAATGTGCTGACGGTATCGGGGCAGCTGGCTTACGCGCAGAAAGACAAGTTTCGCTCAACATTGAAAGCGGACTTTTTCAATTACGGTCTCGACCGGCTCGAGCAAGCCTGGGGCCGTCCCCGGACAACCGCTACCTGGACGAACTCCTACACCCTGAACAAAAAATTATTCGTTACCGCCGATTTGTATTTTTACGAGGGCATCCAGAACAAGAATTTCACCTCTGGTGTCTCCTACACCCTAAAACCGATTTACGACGCAAACCTGAAAATTGACTATTTCCTGGGTTCCCAGATAGCCGCTTTCGTGTCGCTGAATAACATCTTCGGGCAGAATTACCAGCGTTATTTGTATTATCAAACCCAGGGGCTTAACTTTCTGGGAGGAATCAGTTATTCATTCTGATTCTGATTCGTACACATCTTATGGCCTCCGTAAACAACTACCTCAAAAAACTGCTGTACCAGTACGACTGCATTGTTGTACCCGAGTTGGGTGCCTTCCTCACGCACTACCAGTCAGCCGTCTTCACCGAAAGCAGCGGTTTGTACCTCCCCCCCGTAAGCGGGTGGCGTTCAATGAGGCTCTGCGTTTTGATGACGGCATTCTGGCCAACTATATTATGCTCCACGAGCCGGTAACCCGTGAGGGGGCACAGCGGCTTGTCAGTTCATTCGTGTCGGACTTACGGAACCAGGTAGAAACGACCGGCCGATTTGAACTGGAGGGTATCGGGACATTTACCCAAAATGAAGAAAGCCGGTTGCAGTTCAGCCCCGGCCTTCGGCAAAACTTCTTTGGCGAATCGTACGGCATGAGTGCGATACCCGCTCAGTTAATTAACCAGCAGCTACTACCCGAACCGGCTCTTGAGGCAATCCCCGTACCCGCTCTCAACGTTCCCACGCTGGGTGTCGGTCCGCTGCTCGTTCGGGAAGATGATACGGTGCTTACTCCCTACCGGCCGGCCCGGACGTACTGGCGCGTGGCAGCCGCTGCGCTGTTGATCGGATCCTTGGGAGCCGTCAGTTATTTTTCGGTTATCAAGCCGGGCCAACCATTTCAGAGTAGCCTCGACCCGGCCAATCTGTTGCGCATCCCGGTTTCGTCTTTTTTCGCCACAACGAACACCAGCCACGAGCCGGCAAAGCCGGAGGCCGTTCAGGAAGTCGCTCCGCAGCCCGTTGATGAAACCCCGATAGTTGCCCCCGAAATACCAGTGGATACGGTAGCCGTTACCCCGGATCCCCCCCAACCGGACGAAGTGATAGCAGAGCCGGTGGCTGCTCCGGTAACCGTTATCAAAGCAGCACCCAGGGTAGCCAGGGCCAGCTGGCGGAAACGGCGCGCTACCCCTGCGGTAAAGCGTGCCTATACGGGTCCACACTTTACGGTTATTGCCGGTGTCTTTTTAAGCAGGCGTAACGCATCGAGCCTGACCAATCAGTTGAAAAAGGCTGGCTATACCGACGCTTTCATTATCCTGCCCGGACGTGGTCAGAGAGGAATGTACAAAGTAGCCGCCGTAGGCTCGGCCAACCGCGAGGAACTGGTCGATAAGGTAAGCGCCATCAGGGAGCTGACCGGTGCCGAGCCCTGGATTCTGAACAACTAATTCTTTACCGATAGTATAACGCAAAAAAACACTGCCCCGGGGCAGTGTTTTTTTGCGTTATGGGGTTATCAAAACCTACCGGGTTTTCGACTTCGCCGGCTTTTGAACGGGCTTCGGAGCCAGTGGTGCATCCGGCGCAACCGGCGCAGGGTCGCTCACCGGCTCCGAACGTCGGTTACGCCCTTCGTGGAAAATGACGAAACCAATCAGCGCAATCAGCAGCACGTTGCAGATCAGGTCGATTGTATTGCCCAGTTGGTTCAGCGGAGGGTCAAATCGGAATTCAATCGTGTGTTTACCCGCCGGCACGCGCATGGCCCGCAGCACGTAGTTGGCCCGCAGGTGAGGAACGGGCTTACCGTCCAGAAACGCCTGCCAGTCTTCGTGACCCCGGTAGTAGATTTCGGAGAAAACGACCAGCCCATCCCGAACGGCATTGGCTTCGTACACCAGCTTGTCGGGGCGATAGCTTGTTAGTTGAATGGTACTGCCCGTATGATCCAGGGTGGACGGCAGGTTGCCCAATTCGGGCGCGAATCGCTTGTCAACCACGACCGAGTCGCGCGGATTCAGGGTTTTCATGACCGCAATCTCTTCATCGGCGTTGTTTACCTGCTGTACCGTTCCCACAAACCAGGCCGCCCCCAGCACCTCGGGGTTAGCAATAACCGTGGGGCCACTCGGTGCCTGTTGCGGGTCGGCAGGATTGGGTTGCCCCGGCTGAATCACGTATTTGGCATTCAGCATATTCAGGATGGGCAGCGTATTGGCCTGAAACGCGTAACTCATCAGCTCCTGATACCGGCGTAGTTTGGCCGCGTTGTACCCGCCAATGGATCGGTGAAAATAGGATGTCCGGTTACTGCTCATGAAATCCACCGTTCGGTCGAACACCCGATAGCCAGGTGATTTATCCTGCATGATCTGCTCATCGGCGGGTGTTGGTTGAAATGGAACACTAGCCTGGGCTTTGGGGACAAAATCTGCCGCGTTCAAAAACCGCTTGTCGACCTGAAACAAATCGAAAATAACCACGGCCAATACCAGCGGATATAATACGCCCACCCTGATTTTATTGGTAATGAACGCCCACACCGCCCCGGCTACCAGCAGAATCAGCATTACCGACCGGAACGCATCCGACCGGAACAGGCTCAGCCGGTCGCTAACAAGGGCGGTTTCAAACTGGCTGGCGGCCTCACCAAAATACTGTGATAAGATGGCCTGGTCGTTTGGCGACTGAAAACTAAAGAATGAGCCGCCCAGCACCGCCAGTACGAGGGCCAGACCCGCCGTTAGTCCCAGGCTGATAAGCAGGGGTTGCCGTAGCTGGGCGAAGGTGGGTCGCTCATTAACGAGTGTCTGAATACCCAGTGCGGCTCCAGCAGCCATAAACAGCTGGGCCAGGCAGAGAGCCATCGTCATGGCCCGGAACTTGTTCAGGTAAGGAAGATTGTCGAACAGGAACTCATTGAAGAAAAGCAGATTCTTACCCCAGGCCAGCATAATCATCAGCACCGTGGCACTCAGTAGCCACCACCGGACCGATCCCCGGAGAACGAACATACTCAGCACGAACAGGAAAAGCAACGCAGCACCGGCGTAGGCCGGGCCGCCCACAATGGGCTGGTCGCCCCAGTAGGTAGGCGCCCCCAGTTCCGCCATCTGTTTAGCGGCAGCCGGGTCTACGCCCCGGCTCGTCATGGCTTTGTAGAATTCCGAGTCCGTTGTTAACCCACCCCCGGAAGAAGCGCCACCGTAGGCATTGGGTATCAGCAACGTCAGCGTCTCGCCGATACCGTAACTATAACTAAAGGCATAATCCTTATCCAGCCCCCCTTTCGATTCGCTGCTGGGATTTTTCCCGTCCGGATTGGTCGTTTTGGCTGTCAGTTCCGATTTACCCCGGATGGTTTCTTTCGTATATTGATTAAGGACCAGCAGGCGTTTGGCAAAACTACCAGCCCCCAGCGCACCTGCCACCGCCAGAACGGCCAGCCCAATAACCAACTGACGGCTTTTGCCCGCCCTGAACAACGCGATACCCTCAATGAGCACGTACAGACCAATGGTCATGAACAGGTAGTAGGTAATTTGAATATGGTTGGCCCCCAGCTCCATACTGCCAAAAAGACCTACCAGTGCGGCACCAACCCAATAGCGTCCCCGCAAAGCCAGAATGACGCCCGCCAGCACACCGGCACCGTACCCCAGCGCGAAAAGTTTGGAGACGTGCCCGGCTTCGAGGCTAACGATACCGAACGTACCCAGGCCATACGCAGCCGCTCCCAAAGCCGACAGCCAGGCGTTACACCCCAGCACCACCAGCAGGACGTACATACTCAGCATGACAATGAACAGGATACTGGCCGTATTGGGCAACAGATTAATAACCCCCATAACACCCTTGTAGACCAGAATATAGGGATACGGAAAGTCAATCATGTACCCGGGCATGCCACTAAAAACGGCATCGGTCCACAAGGGCTTCTCGCCCGTTTGCTGGGCAAATTCACGGATTTCCCGGGCCGATGCGGTTGACTCCTGCACATCGTGCATGGAGAGTGCTTTGCCCGACAATACAGGCTGGAAATAGATGATAGCCAGCACGAATAAGCACAATACAGCTATCAGGTGAGGGCGAAGACGTTGGAACAGGGTTGGTTGGCTCATAAAATCAACAGATACGTAGCTCAAAGATACGGCTTTGTACCTAATCGAATAAATGGCCTGTGTGCCTTTGCAGAATACCAACTCGCCGGAGTAGTGCGGGGAGGGATTAAATATGGATTAGAGTACCTACCGCTTAATCAATTTTGGATTTTATTTAGATTCACTACCACGCAAATAAAGCACCCGGATAAGTATCTTTATCACAGCGACTACGATAGTTTACAAACACCTTACTGTCAATTTATTACACTGATTCCTTTGCGATGGGTTTTACGGACTAAATTCCTGAAAAATCCGCTCCATCACCCCAAAAGGGTTAGTAAGGGTATGTTTTTTTTACTAAAGACAGGTAACCAATGAATTATTGACTAGTCTAAAACTTTGAATCTAACCCATAAATAATTTTAACTGAAATGAACACCAAACACCACCTACTCCTGGTTGATGAGAGTCCTTACGTGGTTGAAATTTTGCTTCAAACACTCCGAAAGGACTTCACCGTCACCGTAGCGAACACGGGTCAGGAAGCGGCCAGACTGTTAATTCAGGGTAACCGATTCGACTGTGTACTAACCGAACTGGACCTGTCTTTCTTCAATGGTCTTGAGCTGATCAAATTGATCCGGATGAGCAGAGTAGCCGCTCAGACCCCCATCGTTATTCTCTCCAACGTACCCGATAGTGCCACGCGAATCCAATGTCTGGAACAGGGTGCGGACGATTTTCTTTCCAAGCCGTTCAATCCGCTTGAGGTAAAGGCAAAATTACACGCCCTTCTTCGCCGTTCCGAGGCTCCCGACGCAGCACCAGTTCAGGCCATTAAGATAGACACCCAGTCGAAGCCCTTTTGGCAACAAAAGTCACGAATTCTGTCTATGCTTTTTGGCGATTACTCGCTGTCGCAGAGCGCGTAATTTTCCGTCAATTAATTTAATTGATTGCCCAAACGCAATCCGTTATTTTCGCAATCGATCGCGCAAAATTCGTGTCGACGATACGTATCTTCTTTTACATTAAAATATCATCTTATAAGGATATTTATACTCAGGCAATTTCTGAAGGGAGATCGGGGGAACTGATGTAACGTTTCACAAAAATTTCTCTGAAGTGAATAGTTTTTCTGTTACGTACTAGAAAAGTTATTGCTTGTTACTTACAAGACCATGTCAATACGCCAACAATCAACTAATCCAGAAACAATCTTTACTCCAGAGCAGACGATTCCGGCGTTCTGCATTCTACTGGTCATGGATGATGATTTATTAGCGAACCGAATTGCATCCATTGCCGGAAAAAACTGCTCCGTAGTACGATTCAGAAATGAAGCGGATTCGGAAAAGTGGTTAACGGACAAGCAGCAGGTCAGCCTGATCATACTGGATAAAACCACGGGGGCCGGTATGGTAGCCAATGTGCGTAGCAAAGCAGAGTATCAGCTGGTTCCGGTGCTGGTTACCTGTCGTTTTGGCGAGAGTCATCTGGTCCGTAAAGCGCTCACTGCCGGTGTCACAGATATGCTGGTGGTTAATGAGGAAAATTATTCAATTCAAACGAAAATAGATTATTACATGGGCCTGTGCAATCAGGTTCAGGCCTTTCAACCCGCAGAGCAGCAACCTCCCGTTTATGACTATCCGTATAGTACGCCCCGGTGGAAGCGGTCAATCGACATTTGCGTTTCGTTGTTGATCCTGGTACTGCTGTCACCCATTATGCTGCTGGTAGCCTTGTTGATACTGATTGATTCCAAAGGTCCGGTCATCTACAAGTCCAAACGGGCGGGGGCCAACTTCCACGTGTTCAATATGTATAAATTCCGCACGATGGCAGTGGATGCGGATCAGCTAATCAATCAACTATCGGCCCATAATCTGTACGCAGAAGCACCCCAAGAGCCAGCAGAGGTTACAACGGATTTGTGTCCTGCCTGTAGCCAACAGGGTACCGCCTGCCAACAGGTACTCATCGACCACAACAAATCGATTTGCGAACGGGCGTATCTGAGCGGAGCCGGAAAGTCGGCCAAGTTTATGAAGTTCCGCAACGACCCCCGGATTACGCGGCTGGGTACCTTCCTGCGCAACAGTAGCATTGACGAATTACCTCAGTTAATAAATATCCTGGTCGGCGATATGTCGCTGGTTGGGAATCGACCACTCCCCCTGTACGAAGCCGAAAAACTCACCTCCAACGAGTTCGCCCAGCGCTTTTGCGGACCGGCTGGCCTGACGGGTTTATGGCAGATAAAAAAGCGGGCGAAAGGTCAGGGCATGATGTCGGATCGGGAACGGACATTGCTTGATATCGACTACACCAATAACTTCTCTTTTAACACTGATATTCAAATCATCTGGAAAACATTTTTCAGTTTATGGCAGAAAGAGGACGTATAAATGACGCCGGTTACCCAGCAGACGAGTCGGCACTGGTGTCAATTATCACGATTAATTACAATCAACCTGAGTTAACCCGTCAATTTCTGGATTCGGCTACCACCTTAACGTACCCGAATTACGAACTGATTGTTGTCGACAATGCTTCTACCCAGCCACTAAGCACCAGCATTGCCCTCCACCAATATCCTCACGTACGCTTAATCCGCAGCGAAGTAAACCTGGGTTTCACCGGGGGCAACAACCTGGGAATGCAGGAAGCGAAGGGGGATTATTTTTTTATCGTCAATAATGACACGGAGGTTTCTCCGGCGCTGATCGACGAGCTGCTGAAGCCATTCCGGGAAAATGAGCAGATCGGAGTCACCTGCCCTAAAATCAGATTCTTCGAGCTGCCCCGTTTAGTGCAGTACGCAGGCTACAACCCCATCAATTTGTACACGGGAAAGGCCACTGCCATTGGCTATAACCAGGCCGACGATGGTCAGTTCGATAAGCCGCACCCTACTTACTTCGCGCATGGCTGCGCCATGATGGTCAGCCGGAAAGTAGTGGACCGGGTTGGCCGGTTTGCCGAGCGCTTTTTTCTGTATTACGAAGAGCTTGACTGGTCGCAGCGGATTCGGGACGCTGGCTTCCTGATTTACTACCAGCCCACGGCCACCATCCTGCACAAAGAGTCGGCATCGGTCGGGCAGAACAGTCCGCTCCGCACCTACTACCTGACCCGCAATCGTATCCTTTTCATGCGCCGGCACAGTACTACTTTCCAGCGTATTATCTTTTTCCTGTTTTTCGGTGCCTTTGTGTTCCCGAAACATCTCCTTTCGTATCTTGTTGCGGGAAAACTAAACCACGCAAAAGCTTTCGTTCAGGGAGCTTTCTGGAATTTTACGGCCACCAGCGTATCCGCTAATTAAGCGGTTAAACCGCACTCTCCATGACGTTTTTCTACTCCCTGACGGGCTTATTGTTTTTCTTTACCGCTTTCCTGGTATTCTACACGTACCTGGGCTACGGTATCCTGGCCTGGTTATTGGTAAAAGTGCTGCGAAAGAGTGACGAACAGCCAGTCGTCCGGTCAGAGTATTATCCTGATGTAACGATGGTTATTCCCGCCTACAACGAACGAGACTACTTACCGGCAAAACTGCAAAACTGCCTGAACCAGGATTATCCGGCTCAGCAGTTGCAACTGCTGTTTGTAATCGAGGGCTCAACGGACGGATCGGCCGAGTACCTGGAACAGCAACAGCAGCGTCTGCCTAATCTAACCCTGATTTCCGGTACCCGGCGGCTGGGCAAAATTGCCGCCATGAACAACGCGATGCAGGCAGGTAAAAACGCCTATCACCATTTTTACCGATGCGAATACGGAACTCAACCCCGAAGCCGTTAGCCGGCTTGTCAGGCGCTTCGAACCCGTTCGGGTGGGAGCCGTAACGGGCGAAAAGCGCATTCAGATGGCGGGTCAGGAAGCAGCAGCGGGCAGTGGCGAAGGACTTTACTGGCGCTACGAGTCATTCCTGAAAAAACTGGATGCCCGGCTGCATACCATTGTAGGAGCAGCCGGGGAGTTATTTGCCATTCGTACCAGCCTGTACGAACCCGTGGAAGCGGATACCCTGCTCGACGATTTTATTATTTCGCTGCGCATTGCCAGCCGGGGCTACCGCGTCGACTACGCCCCCGACGCGTACGCGCTGGAGCGCCCGTCCGAATCGGTGGGAGAAGAGATGAAACGGAAGGTGCGGATTGCTACGGGTGGCTTTCAATCGATCCGGCGCCTGGCGCACCTGCTTAACCCATTCCGATACGGCTGGCTGAGTTTCCAGTATATTTCGCACCGGGTGCTGCGCTGGGCCGTTACGCCGTTCTGCCTGCCCCTGCTGCTGCTGCTGAATGTGATTATGGTTACGCAGCCACAGAATGCAGACAGCCCTTTGCTGACCCAGCCCATCTGGAACGGTTTGCTGGCAGCGCAGCTGGTGTTTTACCTGGTGGCGGGTTTGGGCTACGTGCTGGAAAACCGGCACACACGCTTTAAGCTGACGTTTGTACCGTTCTATTTTGTGTTTATGAACTGGTGCGTACTGGCCGGATTCTCGAAGTATTGTACGGGCAATTTGTCCGGCGTGTGGGAAAAGTCCAGACGGGCTGCGTAAAAACCGGCCGTACCCTCCGACTCGATAAAAAGATATGCTCAACCAAACCTATACACTTTCTCTACCCGACCAGTGGCGTTACAACCGGGGGTTGTTCACCGTACTGGGAGTAGTGCTTGCGCTGCTGGCAGGCTGGCTGATAGGTTCATGGGGCGTATTGGGTGCGCTGGTTACGGTGGGAGTCCCGTTGGCCCTGCTGGCGGCCATTGGCGTACTACTGGAACCCAGAATTGGGTTACTGCTGTACGTAAACCTTAGTTTTCTGATTGGCTTTACGCGTTTCCTGCCGGCGGAGATAGCCATGGGTACGGCCCTTGACGGACTGCTGGTACTGACCTTGTTGAGCACGTTTCTGAATGGCCGAAAAATGGACTGGCGACGCTTGCGCCGACCTGCTTTCTGGATACTCGTCGTTTGGCTGTCATTTACCATTCTGGAGTATTTTAACCCCGAACATCCCTACCCCCCCGCCTGGTTTTACCACGCCCGCTCCTTCTCGCTGAGCTGGTTTCTGCTCGCCGTTGTCGTATCCGTCAACCCAATTAAAAAGTCGGACATCCGGGTATTCTGCCTCCTGTGGCTTGTCTGGTCCTTTTTCGCGGCTTTGTGGGGCTTCAAACAGCAGTACATTGGTCTGGAGCCAGCCGAACTACGGTGGCTGGCCGAAGGAGCCGAAAAACAACATATCCTGTGGGGGCAGCTGCGTAGTTTCTCATTCTACTCCGATGCGGGGCAGTTCGGCTCCGAAATGGCAGGGGTAACCTTAGTGTGTATCGTTTTCTTTTTCGAGACCAAGTCGTGGTTTTACCGCATTCTTTACGTACTGCTGGCGGTGATCGTTTTCTGGGGCTTTGCCATTTCCGGAACGAGAGGAGCCCTGTTCGTGATTCTGGCAGGCTTTCCGGCCTACTTCATCCTGAAGCGTAGTCCTACACACATCCTGCGGGGGCTCATGGTGGGAATACCGGTTTTGTGCTTTCTGCTGTTTACGCACATTGGCGACTCGGTGTATCAAATCTGGCGCATTCGCTCCGCCCTGCACCCTACCCAGGATGCTTCTTTTCTGGTCCGGCTGGAAAACCAGCAAAAACTAAAAAACTTCCTGAAAGACAAACCCTTTGGTGCCGGTATCGGCACCTCATCCGGGGCAGGGCAACGGTTTTCACCGAACTATTTTGCCGCCCAGATTCCCACCGATAGCTGGTACGTTCAAATCTGGATCGAAACCGGTATCGTTGGTCTGACACTTTATCTGCTCATGTTATTTGGGATTATGCTCATTGGCACCATCAAAATCTGGCACCTGAAAGACCCGTGGCTCACCATGGTTATGATGGCTCTGCTATCCGAATTTGCCGGAATCTGCGTGGTGAGTTACACCAACCCGATACTGGGGCAGTTTCCAACCAGCAGCATTCTATTTATCACCTCCTTTCTGTTCACCACCTGCGACCGGTGGGATACGCCAACCGTACCGCCAACAGTCGATACGAACCGTAGAAAAATAGCTGTATGAGAATCGGCATCGAAGCACAGCGGCTCCTGCGCCCGCACAAACACGGGATGGACATCGTAGCCCTGGAAACGATCCGGGCTTTGGTGGATTATGAGCAGCACGAGTTTGTTGTTTTCGTAAAGCCGGACACGGACCGAAGTGGATTACCCGATGCACCCAACATGACCCTGGTTGAATTACCGGGCGGCCCCTACCCCGTTTGGGAGCAGTATGCTCTGCCCAGGGCAGTCAAGGATTATGGCATCGACCTGTTGCACTGCACGGCCAATACGGCGCCCCTGCGCTGTTCCGTGCCACTGGTGGTCACGCTCCACGATATTATCTTTCTGGAAAATCAACCCTTGCGGGCGGGCAGCTGGTATCAGCGATTCGGGAATCAGTATCGACGCTGGAACGTACCCCGCGTGGTACAGCACTGCGAAACGATCATTACCGTATCCGATTTTGAGCGGCAACGCATTATCAACCACCTCCACCTACCCCCCACCCAGGTCGTGTCGATCTGGAATGCCGTTAGCAATCAGTTTCGGGTAATTGATGATGCCGGCCAACTGGCGGCTGCCCGGGTCCGGTACAACCTACCCGATTCTTTCATTTTCTTTCTGGGCAATACCGACCCCAAGAAAAATGTTCGGGGTGTGCTGAAAGCACTGCTCCTGCTACAGCAACGTGGCCAGTTAACGATGCCCGTCGTTATATCCAATTTGCCCGCGGCCTCACTCGATACGCTGTTGACGGACATTGAGGGGCAATCACTGGCCAGTCACATCAGCCTGTGCGGGTATATTCCCAATTACGAATTACCACTGGTCTACAACGCAGCTACGGTATTCCTTTGCCCTTCCCTCCGGGAAAGTTTTGGCCTGCCCATTCTGGAAGCGATGGCCTGCGGTACACCCGTCATGACGGCTACAACCTCATCCATGCCGGAGGTAGCGGGCGATGCGGCCCTGTTGGTCGACCCAACCTCGGCAGAAGCCATGGCGCGCGGTATTGGTCAGCTCATGCAGGACCCCAGCCTGCGCAATACCCTACGCCAGAAAGGGCTCCAGCGGGCAACTTTATTTTCCTGGCAGGAAACCGCCCGACAACTACTTGACGTATATACATTATCTTTCTCCAGAAATAGTAAACAGTTAGTTTCCTGAGTAGTTAATTAGGTTAAAAAGTAGTCCCACACCGACCATAACAGTCACATTTTACTAGTATACTTTTTTATTTTTCAGATTATTGCACTAGCTCACCAAAGAGAGCAGGCAATGATTAGCTATGAATATCTTATCAAACCCCGGATGGATTGCTCAGTACGAGTATCCGTTTGAGACGGTTAGCCAGGTGCCTCAGTCGATATTCGATGAGATAAACACCCGTCTCGACCAGCGTATCAGCCAGAAACCGCTGGTTTCTGTCGTGATTGTAGCCTTCAACGAAGAAGTGAACATCCTGCGAACGATCAGTTCGCTATCGGCCATGAACACAACGATTCCGTTCGAGATCGTAGCTGTCAACAACAATTCAACGGACCGAACGCAGGAGACGATTGACAAACTACACATCAGGCGATTTTTTCAGCCGGTTCAGGGTTGTGGACCCGCCCGGCAACTGGGTCAGGAGCAGGCCACCGGACGCTATATCCTGCTGGCTGATGCCGATTGCCTGTATCCCCCAAACTGGCTGAACGAAATGGTAGCCGTGTTACAACAACCAGGGGTTGTTTGTGCGTACGGGCAGTATTCGTTTATTGCTCCGCCCACTATTCCGCGCTGGCGATTCGCGCTGCACGAAGCCCTGAAGAACGGGATTGCCGAATTACGGTACATCAAACGACCCTACCTCAATGCTTACGGTATGAGCATGGGCTACGTGCGCGAAGCCGGGTTGAAAGCCGGGTACATAACCAAAAACATCCGGGGTGAGGACGGGCGACTGTGCTTCGATATGATGCAATACGGGCGGGTGGTACCCATGAAGACCCCATCGGCCCGCGTCTGGACTGCCCCCCGAACCATTCTGCGGGAAGGAACGCTCTGGCAGGGATTAATGGTGCGGGTCAGTAAAGAACTTAAACGGGTATTTTCTAACTTTACAGCACACCCGCCCCACGACACGAAAACCTCTATTAACTGACCCAACCCCGTTTCCAGACCTTTATCTATCGACAACAACACTCCCTAAGGCGCACGATGCAACAGTTTGATAGTATAATCTGTCTTGGACAAACGACCTGGGAGGGTGACTTCCAGAAAGCAGTTGTGCAACTGATGACCGAATTATCGGTACGGCACCGGGTTTTATACATCGACTACCAGTATACGCTCAAAGACTGGGTAATGAGCGTGCTGGGCAAACAGGCGATTCCCGTTCAGGAAACGGTCCGCTTAAAAAGCCCGCTCATCAGAAAGGTCTTTGCCAATGGCTCCGCAGTACACGTCTGGACCCCACCCCTGATGCTCCCGGTAAACTGGATGCCCCCCGGCTTACATGATTTATTTGTGCAGCAAAATATAAGCCGGCTAATCAAAGGCCTTCGTCGGGTAATGCGTCAGCTGGACATGAAACGCCCTCTGGTGATCAATGGCCTCAATCCGGTGTTTGGGCTCCCCATGCTGGATCAGCTGAATGAATGTGCCACGATTTACTACTGCTTCGATGAAATAACCATCATCAACTGGATGAGCAAACACGGCAGCCGGTACGAGCCGGATTATCTCAGGCGCGTGGATGCCGTGGTAACCACCTCCGAAACCCTGCGCCGGTCTAAATCCCTCCTTCAGCCCAGTGCCCACTGCGTTAAAAACGGGGTCAATTTCGAGTTATTCAATCAGGCTTTTCACCTGGCGCAACAGCGCCTGCCCGTAAAACCCATTGTGGGGTACCTTGGCACGGCCGATAATCGAATCGATATTGATATTGTTGAGTACTGCGCCCGAACTATGCCCGATGTAACATTCCAGTTTGTTGGCGAAGTACACGAAGCCAGCCTGAAGCAGCGGCTATCGGTGTACCCGAACGTTGTTTTTACTCCGCCCCTTCAGCCCGCACACCTGCCTCCGCTACTGGCTCAGATGAAGGCAGCTATGATCCCATTCGTTTGCAATGAGCACACGTATACCATTTACCCCCTGAAAATCAACGAATACCTGGCCGCGGGACTACCCGTTGTATCGACTCCTTTCTCAATACTGGATGATTTTGATGGTGTTATCGAATTGGCAGACAGCCCTGCCAGTTTTGCCCAGGCACTTCGTCGTGCGCTGGCCGACGCCAGTCCCCAACGCACGACCGAACGAATTGCGATGGCTCAAAACAACTCCTGGGCCAAACGAGCCGAGGAGTTCGAAGCGGTTATCCAGCGGATACCGAATGCCTACACCCCCGAACCGGTATCCTGAATCAATACCCAATCGTTACGCACCCGGCACTCAGTAGTACTGGCTCACGTAGTCGAACACCTGTTCGGTGTTTTTGGCGTGCAGGATTTGTGCCCCGGAGAGGGCAGGAAAAATGGTAGCGTATTCATTAAAATGATGCTCCATACCCCCGCCGGGATGCGAAAGGATAATATTTATCCCCCCAAAATAACTGGCCAGGGCTGCTGTGCCGCCGTGCATGGATATAAACCGGTCGGCGTTGGCGTATACCAGTAATTGAAGGTGATTGAAGCTGGACACCTCACTCCGGTATTGCTCATGCAGATCGTGCATCAGGAGTACGTCCGGATGCTTCTCCCGCAACCAGGCGTGCTCATTCAAGTCCATTATCTCACTGTTGTCCAATACAATCTGCGTAGACAGGGGGCGGTTATAGATAATCTGATACGTTGATTTGCAGGCGGTAATAATGCGGTCCAGGGCGGGTATATCCAGAAAATTGACCGGGGGTTTGTCCCACTCAATGTTGTATTTATTGGCAATCACCAGCAGTGGTTTGTCATACACAAACCACTCATTTTTGTAATAGCTTTTGAACGGCACCCGCGCCCATTTCGAATAATCGAATGTTGGACTATGCGTCATGTTAGGCACATCGTAATACCCGTAACCGGCCTGCCATACCCGCTTCTCATACTGCTCGGTGTGGTTCTCGCTAAAGAAGTAAAACGCCTTCGTGTTGGTACAGGAGATGGTTTTTTTTAGTGTCCCGTTCAAATGGTGCCAATAGGCAAACGGCAGTACGTACCGAAGCTCCTGATCGAACTCCCCGTGGTAATCAATTACCTTGTACGGCTTTCTGGCCATGTAGTCGTTCGTCAAAAAGCGGATTTGATTTAGCCGGGCAAAGTAATTATCCCGAATAAAGTACCGCAGATCGCGCCGGATGCCGGGGTATCTGATCGACGCAACGGCGTAAAGAAACTTCAGCATTAGTTGCTGCATACGGAATGATTCGTGTTAGTAAGACGTGAACGGCCTGGGTTTATGACTCCTGCCGGTTCAATAGGCCACTATCGAGCGTGTAAAATGTAGGTATTCCTTCCCATTCCTCATACGCTACAGCGGCCGAATACCCGTCCGAAATCGCGAAACTTTTAACGCTCCACTGGCCGATGGCCCCAATCCGGTCACGCCCGATTTGATGCCTGCCGTCAAGGCAGGGCACCCAGCAAAAGTCATCATCCAGTCCCTTACCGGTTGCCTTAACCAAGGCTTCTTTCCGGTTCCACGACCGGTAAAACAATGAGCGGGAATCATTCGCGGCTATGTACTGCTGTTCAGACGGGGCAAAACTGTGCGTCAGTACGTCCTGAAAATCAAAGTCAGCTTTGTTCTCCTCCACATCAACGCCAACGCTGGTTACGCCGATGGCTACCAGAACCCATTGGCCGGCGTGCGACACGTTGATGTGCCATTGAGCTGTACCGCTGATGGCGGGTTTTTGATTGGCACCGACCGTAAAACAGATTTCGGCAGGCTGCTGACGGGTGTAGCGTCCAACCAGCGTCCTTAACGTGTGTCTGGCGTAAATGAATCGGTTTCGATCCTCGGGCCGGCGAAATCGCCTGGCCCGGCTGATCTCGTCAGGCTGCAGGGCCGTCTTCCCGTAATCGGGTGCTGCCTCGTCGGCCAGCCGAATCCGGAACACCGCCATTGGGTCGGTATACGGACAGGCCGCTTCCGGCAGCCAGCTGGTAACGGGCAGGTCGGCACAGGAAATGAAAGCGTCGGTTACTTTTTGCGCTGTCATGAGTCGGTAAATTATGACGTACTTTATTGGCCAAAGCACCCGATTAGGTTTCCAGGCCGAAATTCAGCAGAAAAAGGTAATCTGAGTACGTTTCTGTTGTTCTAGAATGAAAGTATATGGCTTCTGAGATTCGTACGTTCATCAGAAATTATTTTCTGCAATCTACTACGTTACCGGTAGCGTCCATGCTGGTTGCCTGTTTTTTGTGCGTCTTTTCTCTACCCGTTCTGGCGCAGGTTTGCCTTGATCCATCAGGCCCGCTGGTTGTCAATCAAACCTTCGGCAAAGTCGGCCAGGCCTTACCGGCTGACCTGACCGCCTACCCCTACGAAGCCATCAGCTGCCCCGGCGACGGGCAGTATACCATTGCCTCGACGCTTGATGGCTCCTGTTTTAACACCACCTGGCATGCCATTGGCAGTGACCATACCCCCAACGAAACGGGCGGGAGCATGATGATTGTGAACGGTGGTAATAAGGCCGGTCCTTTTTATCAGCAGCCGGTAGCGGGACTGTGCAGCGGGACGACCTACGAGGTTTCCTTCTGGATCATTAATCTGCTCAGAACGGGTACCTGCTCCAATCCACTAATTCCCGATCTGGCTATTGATGTAGTATCTAAAACCGGCGTGGTGATTCAGTCGACGGCACTCGGCCTTATCGGGCAAACGGATACGCCCACCTGGCGGCAGTACAAAGCCGTATTTACGATGCCGGCGGGTCTGGACGACGTAGTCATAAGGCTGGTTGATTACCAGGGCGACTTCGGCTGTGGTAACGACATGGCCATTGATGATTTTCAGGTGAAGCAGTGCAGCGAATGCCTGGGCGTACCCGAAGCTCTCTATGTGCCTGACATCTTCACCCCAAACAGTGATGGCATCAATGATGCACTGGCGGTTTTCCTGCGTGTAACGGGTGTTACATCTTTCAGTCTAAACATATATAACCGCTGGGGAAGTCTGGTTTATACCAGTACGGATAGAAGCCAGCGGTGGGATGGCACCTACGCTGGCGTGCCCTGCCAGTCAGATACGTATACCTGGGTAATCGGCTACAGTACTGTTGGCAAAACGACGCACGTACGCACCGGCTTTGTCTTATTAATGCGTTAATCCCTCAGAATCCTGTTGTCGATTTGGTAAGCCATCTCATCCTGCGGATTATCGTTTCACGTACCAATTCTATGAAAAAAACGCTGCTCACGATACTGACAACCTCTTTTGTGTTGCTGCTTGCTGCCCAAACCGATGTATACCGTAAAACCGTATACAACGCCGTAGCGGTTTTACAACCCGGCAGTACGGTAAAAATCCCCATTGACCCCAAACGCTGGTATCAGGTCGTTAACACCACCAAAGGCCTCGATGCCCTGTTTGATGGCGACACGTTAACCAACGTGAATACCGGGTTCGGTAAACTGTTGCCCAGCTACGATGCGTACTACCCATTGCTGGAAGGGGAGCAGTTCAACCTTGAGCAGATTCTGTTCTACGACGGAACGGGCGAAAACACGGAAGAGCCCATGACCCTGTCCATCATAACCGAGCAGTGGGAACGCATACCCATTGCCCGGTTTATCGGGAATAAATACCAGACCTGGGTTGGTCCTGATCCAGATCAACCTACCCTGTTTGCCCTGAAAAAAACCATCAGCAATGCCCGGTATCTGGTACTGAACAGCTACGGTTCCTATCCAACCGAAATGGCCTTGTACGGAACATACCAGTCGGGTCAGGAGCCAGACCTGGCTCCGCTCCAACCGTCGCCTTTCCGGAATAAAGCAGGCATCAATGGGTTCGAGTGGAACATTGAGGACTCCGATGCCCCCACTGCTTTGCGCCCCGTTGATGAAAAACGCGTTGAAGCGATCAAAAGCTTTTCGTCTTTTCGTCATTACATGGACTGGGATAAGCTGGAAGCGCAGCAGGGACGCTACACCTTCAACCCCACCTTCAGTGGCAGCTGGGATTACGACGCGATGTACAAGCGACTCAGGGAGGAAAACATCGATGTACTGGCCTGCTTCCAGACACTCCCCAAATGGATGGAAGAAACCTACCCGGCGGGTGGGCGCGATTACAGCAATGTGCCGGCCCGGTACGGAGCCGACCGCTCCGCCCCCGGCTCCTACCTCGAACACGCCCGGGTCGCTTTTCAGTACATAGCCCGCTATGGGTCGAACAAACGCGTCAACCCGGCCTTACTGAGCGTCAGTTCAGAAAAAACCTGGGCGGGTGTCAACACCGTTAAGATTGGATTGGGCCTGATTCGCTACATCGAGTGTAATAACGAGCCGGACAAGACCTGGAAAGGGCGGAACGGGTACCAGTCCCCCCGCGAATACGCAGCAAACCTGTCGGCGTTTTACGACGGGCACAAAAATACGCTGGGTGCCGGCGTCGGCGTAAAAAACGCCGACCCATTCGTGCAGGTTGTTATTGGGGGTATTTCGGCCTCCACCACCGATTACGTACGGGCCATGATCGACTGGTGTAAGGAGTTCAGGGGTTACCGCCCCGATGGGTCCGTTAACCTGTGCTGGGATGTCATTAATCAGCACCTCTACGCCAACGATGCCCGATCCTCGCAAAACGGCGGAGCCAGTCGGGGAGCCGCGCCCGAGCTGGCCGGGGTGGGTGAGCAGGCAGCTGCTTTCGTGGAACTGGCCCGTCGCTATGCGCAGGGTATGCCCGTCTGGATTACCGAAACGGGGTACGATGTCAATCAGGGCAGTCCATTCCGGGCCATACCCATTGGCAACAAATCGGTGCTGGAAACCCAGGCCGACTGGATCCTGCGCACCGCCCTGCTCTACAGCCGGGTTGGTATCGACCGGGTATTTTTCTTTCAGGCGTACGATGGGAATATTCTGGACCCCACGCAGTTCAGTTCCATGGGGTTATTGAATGATGATGCGACCAAAACGCGCAAACCAGCCGCCGATTATTTATATCAGGCAAAGAATTTGCTGGGTGATTATCGGTACAAAGAAACCATGACACCTGCCAACGGCCCCAGAGATCTTCTCGTTGACCGGTACGAACTGGATGGACGGTCGGCTTATGTGCTGGTTATACCGGACGAACAGGACCGTACGGGTACGTATAGTTTGGCCGTCAATCCCGGCGATAGCCTGATGGTTTGTAAACCAACCGCCGGGCAGCGTGAAATGACGCGCACGCTAAACGTGAGTCAAACAGGTACGCTTACCGTGAACGTGAGTGAAACACCGGTATTTATTATGCCTCTGCCAAGGTCTGGCGGTGAATTGGCCGACGACCTGAGCACCTTGCAGGTGTATCCGAATCCGGTGGCTGAATACGTAGAAGTAGTGGTTGAAAATGGTAGCCTGAATCCGGTATCGGCCCGTATCAGTAACAATGCCGGACGGCAATACCAGCAGGTAAGTTTTTCGAAGACAGGACGGGTGTTGCGCACGCAAATAGACGTAAGTTTACTCCCGGCCGGTACGTACCTGCTGGATGTACGGCAGGGACAGGCACGAGTGGTAAAAAAAATCGCTAAAACCCAGTGAAGCAAGAAACCGAGATCCATTTATCAGGTAAGCAAGCCAACGCCGTAGCGTATTTGCATGAGTAATACCAAAAAAGCGATGGACGGGGGGAAATGGATCACCGTTTCGACCGTCATCTCAACCTTATTCCAGTTTGTTCAGGTAGCAGTACTGGCCCGTTTGCTAAACCCAGCTGATTTTGGCCTCGTCAGTGTCAGCAATCTGATCATCGCCTTTTTTCAGGTGTTCGCCAACCTGGGATTCTCCAACTCCATCATTTACAAACAGGAGAGTGACCGGAACGTTCTCTCCACCCTGTACTACCTGAATCTGGCCGTTGGGATACTTATTTTTATCCTTATCCACCTGACAGCCCCCTACATCATTTCGTTTTACCACGAACCGAAACTGGCGCAGGTACTCAATTTATCGTCCTACTATTTTTTGATTGCCTACTTCGGCCAGATATACATGTTTCTGCTGGAGAAAGAGCTTAAATTCAAGTCGGTAGCCATCATTGACATAACCGGAACGGTAATGGGTTCCATCGTGACCGTAACGCTGGCCTTTAACGACTACCACGAGTTATCCCTCATTATCGGAGCACTGGTGATGCAAACGGTAAAATCGGCCTTACAGATAACCTTTGGTATTCGGTTCTTTATGCCCCGGCTGTTTTTCAACATCAATAACATTAAAGAGCACCTTCGTTTCGGTATTTATAACATGGGCGACGGCTTTTTGGGCTACATCCAGTCCAACACCGACAATATTTTCCTGGGGGGTATGCTGGGGGTAAAAATGCTGGGCTATTACACCATCGCCTACCAGCTCTGCGTGTTTCCCATCATGAAACTGAACCCGATAATTTTGCAGGTTGCCTACCCGATTTTGGCCAGAATGAAGGAAAACACGGCTGACCTGAAGAAGTCATACCTGAAAATTCTGGACTTTATCAGCTACTGTAACTTACCTCTGCTGGCAGGATTATTTATTACAGCGGATGGCGTTGTGCCCCTCATTTATGGTCCCGGCTGGGAACAGACGACCGATCTGATCCAGATTTTTGTGTTCGTTGGCATCTTCATTTGTTTGAGCCATCCCCTCTACACAATCGCGTTTACCAAGGGAAAACCAAACCTGCTGTTCTACCTGAACCTGGGTACATTGATTGTAAAAGTACCCCTGGTGTACGTGCTGGGAACGTACTGGGGTATTACGGGAATCGCGACAGCCTTCCTGCTCACGACGTTTCTGAATATGGTCGTCAACTTTGGCATGGTTCATTACCTGATTGGCGACTTTGTGGGCGACTTCGCCAGAAACATAGCCAAACCGATACTGTTCTGTTTGATCATGGTTGGCCTTATTAGTTTGTACAGGCTGTTTGTGGGCGAAACCGGCCTGATGCATGTATTGGCAGAAATCGGAATTGGCGGAGCGGCCTATCTCCTGCTCACCTTGACGTACAAACTCTCCTACGCCGAAATAAATGCTTACCGGCAGGGGACACTGTAGGTTCTGCCGGTAAGTATGCATGAGGTCTGTTTGGTCCTAGGCGTTATCCAGCGCCCGTTGCAGGACGCGGGCAAAGACAACGTCATTGGGAGGTAGTAACATCGTCGCATGGTCGCCGGCAACGTCATGAACCCGAACGCCACCAGCCGCGTAATCTTTCCAGCCCAGGTAGTGAAAATCGTCGATAAAATACAGACGTGAGGTTGCTCTGAACAGGTCAATTGTGCCGGTATAGGGACGGAGCACGTAGTTTTGAAACGCCGTTTCGTGTTTTTCCATCAGATAGACCAGGTGAGCTGGTTCATCGTTCGAGTCGGATTGCCGCTGTATGCCTACCATTCGCAGCAGCGCATTCATCCGCTCGCACATAACAGTCCACTGGTAAGAGATGGTGACCAGGGGGCGTTTCACCAACGATTGACCAATCCAGATTACTTTGGGCAATTGCCGGCCCAGCTTCCAGATAACCCTGCCCATTACGGTGTGGTGATTGATGAGGGCACGAGCATCCGTATCAAACATAGCCAGCATTTTTATCTCTTTCCCCATGGCCGTTAGCTGCTGGGCCATCTCGTAGGCTACGTAGCCCCCAAATGAGTAGCCTGCAATGGCATAAGGTCCCGTTGGGTTGTGCTCAAGCACCTCGGCAATGTAGTGGGCGGCAATATCTTCCATCTTGTCCAATGGCTCCTCCGTACCATCCAGCCCCTTGGCCTGCAACCCGTAAATGGGCTGATCCGGATCGGTATGGGCTATCAGTCCACTAAAGTTCAGCAGGTTGAGGCCTATGCCATGAATAATGTAGACGGGCACTTTACTGCCGCCCGGCTTAATGGGTACGAGTGATTTGCTGGTGGCTGGCTTTTGGCTTTCTTCTACCAACTGGGCCAGTTTCCGAATGGTAGGAAACTCGAAAAGTGTCGAGAGCGGCAACCGTCGCCCCGTTACTTTTTCGAGCCGGGTCATTACCTGAACCGCATTCAGCGAGTGCCCACCGATGTCGAAAAAGTTTTCATCAATATCAATGGTCTCGAGGTCGAATACAGCAATCCAGATGGATGCCAGCAATCGTTCTGCATCGGTTTGGGGATGAGCCGCCTGCTGCTGAGCCGGAACGCGGGTGCCGGGCCGGGGTAACGCTTTTTTATCGATCTTCCCGTTCGGTGTAACGGGCAGTGCTTCCAGCAGGACAAAGTTATTGGGCAGCATGTAATCGGGCAGCATCTGTCGAATACCCTGTCGCCACAAGCCAATCTGAGCCTCCTGGTCACTGATGTACTGACCGGGAACAATGTAAGCCACCAGCCGCTGGTCGCCCGGTGTGTCTTCCCGGGCAATGACGACCGCATTCTTTACGCCTGCCTGCTTCAGCAGATGGTGTTCAATTTCGGCTACTTCAATCCGGTGGCCCCGGATTTTCACCTGCTGGTCAATGCGCCCTAAATAATGAATGGCCCCGCTGGCATCAAACCGCCCCAAATCGCCGGTGCGGTAAAGCCGGACAGACTCACCGTCGGCCATGGGGAAATTGATAAATTTCTCTGCCGTCAACTCAGCCTGATTCAGGTACCCTTTGGCCAGACCCACACCCGCAATGCCAATCTCACCGGCCTTGCCGGGTGGCAGCGCGCGTAGCTGCTCATCCAGTATGTACACCCGGGTGTTGTCAATTGGCCGACCAATGGTAATAAATTCATCGGTGGGTAAAATCTGAATGCCCGTAGCATAGATCGTGGTTTCGGTAGGCCCGTAGAAATTCCACAGGGAGCGGCACGACTCCATCAGCTTCCGGGCCAGATCCATTGGCAGGGCTTCGGCGCAGGAAATAACGACCAGCTCTTTGCTGCCCCGCCAGCCCGCTTCCCACAGCATACGCAACGTTGCCGGGGTAGCCTGAATAAACGTGACACCCTGGGTAACGATCAAATCGGCCAGTTGCTCGCCATTCCGGCTCGTCGCATTATCGACCAGAATCAACTCGGCACCCGTTAGCAACGGCGTATAAATCTCTACCGTGGCCAGATCAAACGTAACCGTAGCCAGCGCCATTGTTTTGTCGGTCGACTGCATCCCCGGCTTTTTCTGTACGCTCAGCAGCACGTTGGTCACGCCCTTGTGCCGGGTTTGCACCCCCTTGGGCCGACCGGTAGTACCCGATGTGTACAGCACATACATCAGATCATCACCCGATGAGGGGACGGGCGGATCGGCGTTTGGGTAGTCTGCCAGCGTTGGCCAGACGGTTTCAATGACAATTTCGCGTTGGGATGCCCGGAACCGCCCCTGCTGCGAGCGCGATACGACCAGTGTCTGGCTGGCAGAGTCGTCCAGGATAAACTCGATACGGTCTGTCGGGTGCAGTGGATCGATGGGTACGTAGGCAGCCCCGGTCTTCAGGATGGCCAGCATGGTTATCAGCAGCTCCAGCGACCGTTCGACAGCCATACCAATGCGCTGACCCGGCTGTACGCCCTGCTCCATCAACAGGTAGGCAAACTGACTGGCTTTTTCATTGAGTGCCCGGTAGGTCAGCGTACTGTTACCAAATCGAACAGCGGTACGGTCGGGGAATTTTTGCGCGATTTCGCTAAAGAGCACGTGCAGGGATTTCTCCGCCGGAAAATCAACCCGGGTGTTATTCCAGGGAGTATCCAGCTGAGGGGTCGTTTGGCTACTCCGCAGCGGAATATCATCCAGACGGACAGTGGGAGCGGCAATGATGTGCGTTAGCAGCTGTTCGAACTGCTCGTGCATGGTGCGTATCGTTTCAGCCCTGAACAACTGAGTGTTGTACGACCACTCCAACACCAGCTTCTGCTCCGACCCACTGGCGTTTAACGATAATTCGAAGGTTTCATAGGCCCTCGGGTTACTGATGAGCTGATAGGCCAGTCCATGAAACGTAACGCCATTATCCAGCCCAATATCGACGTTAAATACCACGGGCACCAAAGGGAGCCTCGCTATGTCCCGCTTGATGGGTAGTTTTTTCAGCAACCGGCCAAACGTCAACCGCTGGTGCTCCAGCGCATCCAACATCCCCAGCTTTCGCTCAGCCAGAAATGCCAGAAAAGTCTTGTCACCGGCGGGCTGACTCCGTAAAGGCAGCAAATTAACGCAATGCCCTACCAGGCCCGACATGCCCGTTGCCGCCTGCCCGGCCGCAGGTAAGCCCAGCACAATGTCGGACTGATCCGTTAGCCGATGGAGCAGTACCTCAAAGGCCGCCATCAGGGTCGTAACAAAGCTGCATCCGGCCTTGATACCCACCTGTTTGATGCCCTGCACCAGGGATTCTGTTAACAGAAAATCCAGCCGGTTGCCGGCATAGGAACGAATACGGGGTCGGGTAAAGTCGGTTGGCAGGTCCAGCATCGGTACAGAGTCCTGGTATTGCCTGAGCCAGAACTGCTCAATAGCCCGGTATTCGGCACTGGCTATATACGCCTGCTCCTCCTGCGCGTACGCCAGCAGCGAAGGAGCGGGCGCCAGGGTGGGCGTACGATGCTGAGCATAAGCGGAATAAAGAATGCTCAGGTCCTGCAGGATAATCCCGACCGACCAACCGTCGCAAATAATATGATGGGCCGTCAGGGTAAAATGATGTACAGTGTCCGACAACCGGATCAGGCTTGCCTTGATCAACGGCCCGTAGGTCAGGTCAAACAAATGGTGCGCATCCTGCCGGACGTAGGCCAGAACACATTCTTCCTGCTCAGGACCAGGCCGGTCCGAGTAATCTACCCAGTCAACCGGAACGGACACGTTCTCAAAAACGACCATCTGAAGACCGTCGGCACTAAAAGCTGTGCGTAATCCTTCGTGCCTGCGTATCAATTCCCCAAACGCTTTCTCGAAGGCCTCCCGCTGCAGGAGGCCGGTGAGCCGCAGCGAGCATGACTCGTTGTAAGCGCGGTTTGCGTCATCAGTGCCGAACTGGCAGGAGGTCCATATTTCCGTTTGCGACTCGGTGGCCGGTGCCAGACTAAGAATGTCAGGTCCAGCAAACGGATCGAAGTCAACCGCAATCAACTGTTCATTTGTAGAGCTTTCCGTCATCCGTACTCAATTTAATTTAACCTGTAGGTATTTACCAGGCAGGGCTGGATTAGGAACAAACCACGCCGGGTTACCCTCTGTATCACGACCTAATTTGGCGTCAGGGGGTAGTATACAGCCCGCAAAATCTACACCATTTCCAGAAAACCTGGCGTTTATGGCTGCTTCTGTCCCCAAAAAACCAGCTTTTATCAGCTCCCGAATACTTTCCGTAAACTGATACACTATCATATCCACTTCATCATGGGTGTGCGCTTCGGTCAGAAAGCAGGGGAAACCATCCCAGATATGAATACCCCTATCCCGCATTAAAGTAAACAATAGCTCTCCATAAACGACTTCTTCGGTAAATTTTATTTTCCAGAGTGAGCCAAAATGAACAACTACCAGGGGCAGTTTCCATTGCAAAAGCAGCGCATTCATGTCTGTAGCAAGCCGGGTAGTTTTCTGGGTAAGGTCGTTCTGCAATTGCGGTCCGCTCGCTTTCATGTAGGTCAGAGATGCTTTTGCCGCGGCCAGGGCCAATGGGTGCCGAACAAATGTACCCGCAAAATAGGTAACGCCTACTTCGGGTACGGAGGCATCGCCATACTGCCAGAAGCCCCCGTCGAGCGCATCCATGAAAGCCCGTTTACCCGCAATAACCCCGATGGGCAGCCCCCCCCCCACTACTTTCCCGTACGTACCCAAATCGGCTTTAATTCCGAATAGGGCCTGGGTTCCACCCGGATGGGCGCGAAAACCGGTAATTACCTCATCGAAAATCAGCACCGTGCCCGATGTTTCTGTTACCGCCCGTACCTGTTTCAAAAACTCAACGGGTACAAACTCGGGTCGGCGGCTTTGCACCGGCTCGACCAGCACGGCGGCCAGTTCGTGCGCCCGCTCACGAATAATCCGCAGACTTTCGTCGGTACCGTAATCCAGAATCAGCATGTTCTGCACCGATTCGGGCATAATACCGGGGGCTGCCGGAAATGACTTCAGTTTTTTGGTACCTCTAACCAGCACTTCGTCTACAATGCCGTGGTATGAGCCGGAGAACGCTACGATTAACGACCGTCCCGTAACGGTTCGGGCTATGCGCATGGCCCCCAGCACCGCTTCGGAACCGGTATTGCAGAGGGCAGCCCGGTCGGCGCCGGTTAGTTCGCAAATGAGCTGACTCACCTCTCCCGCCAGTTCGTGCTGTGGTCCCACTTCAAAACCCAGTTCAATCTGGGCGTGGAGGGTTTCCTTCAGCCAGTCGGGCTGGTAGCCGAACATGTTTGAACCGAAGCCATTCAGGGCGTCGATGTAGTTGTTACCGTCAATATCCCAGAGATGGCTCCCGGCCGACCGGTTTACAACCAGTGGATAGACCAGCTCTTTCGTGTAAGGTCTGAAGCCCGAAACCACCCGCGGATCGGCCATCTGGGCGCGGTGTTGCTGCGCATAGGCTTTACTCTGGGCGGTTTTTTTATTGTACCGTTCGGTCAGTTCCCGGATAAAGGCCTGTTGCCCGTCGCTCAATGCCGAAGCCTGCCGATCAATGCGAGCCGTTGCCCCGAACGGTTTTTTGAGCTCGACCCTCTCTTCCGGCGTCAGGTCTGTCGTATCGGCCACGGCATGACCGTTTGACCTACTTTTCAGTACGCCGTTTACCGGCGCAGCGGGTAGTGTTGGTGGCGGGGTCGGAACCGGTCCACTACCCGCCTGCAGCAGCTCAATCTGTTTGGCCAGTAACTGTACTTGCTGGGCTATCAGATCCAGTACCGGGTTAGCCCGTAGTGGTGGCTGGTTGCGCAGTAGTTGCCCTGTACTGCACTTCAGCCGGAGGCTGCACTTTCGGCTCAGGCTCGGCCGGGAGTGTTTGATCAAGGTAGCCAGCCAACTGCTCGGGCGAGGTATAATCGCTCGTCAGTTGCCGGAATGTAATGGGTACCCCGAATTCTTTTTTGAGTGTCAGGGCTACCTGCGTCAGCAGAAGCGAATCCAGCCCAATTTCGAGAAAACTGGTGTCAGGTGCCACGCCATCCATCTCAATCCCGGAAGCCTCTTCCAGCAGTTGATTTACCGTATGGATCAATTTGTCTTTTCGCATAGCGATTAGTTTTTTCTGATCGGGTATTGTGGCTCCACTGGCATTCAGTTCGTTTGTTGGATGTAATGAATGGGCTGTTGTCATCGGTCCAAGATTAACCTCCCGGTCAGTCCAGACCGGGTCCGGCTTGACTGGGTCTGGACTGACCGGATCAAGCCAGCATCGTTTTCTATTGAAGGCGTAAGCAGGCAGCTGCACCTTTTTTCGTTGCTGACCAGCGTAAAATCCGGCCCAGTCCGGATCTATTCCGTTCTGGTATAATACACCCAGTGTGTTCAGTACAGCCTGGCAGTCTGCCTCCCAATCGGGCAGATCAGGAATACCGGCGAGCACCGTTATCGGTTTTTTGCCCGCCTGTTGCCGGGCTAGTGTAGCCGTAACGCGCCCCGGCCCCACTTCCAGCAGGAGCGGGTGCCCCAGGGAAAAAATCGTATCCAGCGCGTCCGAAAAACGTACCGTGTCGCGCAGGTGCTTTGCCCAGTAACGCGGATCGGTAGCCTGGGCATCGGTCATCCAGGTACCGCTTACGGTCGAGACAATCGGTTTCTGGGGGCGATTCAGGGTAACGCCCGCTACTACCTCCGCAAACTTGTCCACGATAGGGTCCATCATGGCCGAATGAAAAGCGTGACTGGTCGAGAGCGGTTGATTGGGAACTCCCCGCTCATCCAGCAGGCGGGCAAAATCGGCGATGTGCTCATCAGGTCCTGCCACTACGCACAACGCATGGCTGTTGATGGCCGCCATCGAGAGGCCGGGCGTTATCAGGGCAGCAACCTGCTCAGCCGCCATCCTGACCGAGAGCATGCTCCCCCGAGGCTGTTCACTCACCAGCCTGCCTCGGGTAGCTATCAGCGTCAGCGCATCCGACAGGGAGAAAACACCGGCCAGGTGGGCCGCTACAAACTCACCAATACTGTGTCCGCAAAACAGCGTCGGCTGGATACCCCAACTCATCCAAAGCTGAGCCAGTGCATACTCCGTCACGAACAGGGCAGGCTGGGTATACCGCGTATTTTTCAGTCGCTGCTCCGCTTCCGAATCGGCCGTTTCGCGGGTACATGACCTGCCGGATATCGATAGCCAGGTGGGGTAATAACTGGTCGGCGCAGGTGTCGACGGCCTGCCGGAACACCGTTTCGTGTGCGTATAGCCCACGCCCCATGTTCAGGTACTGCGCTCCCTGGCCCGGAAACAGGAAGGCTACCTCATCGGGTCGGCTACCGGTTTTCAGGCGCCGCTGGCGTTCCTGTTCCGGTCGCTAGTTTTTCCTGTAACTCCGTCAGCGTAGCGGCCACCACAAACCGGCGGTGCATAAACGGAGCGCGGGTAGTCTGTAACGTATAGGCAATATCAGCCAGATCGGACGCAGATGTCGCTCCGGCAAACCGGGCCAGTCGCTGCCCGTAAGCCTCCAGACTGTCGGCTGATTTTGCCGACCACGTAACCAGCTGGACCGGCCTCCCGGCGTTGGTCGCACGGTCTGGGTTGGCAAACTCTTCCAGTACGACGTGGACGTTGGTGCCGCCCACACCAAACGAACTTACCCCTGCCCGGCGCGGACTGGTCCGTGCTCGGATGGTCGTCTGTTCCGTTTCGCCAGTCTGTTAGCTGGGTATTAACAAAAAACGGACTATTGGTAAAGTCGATAGCCGGGTTTGGGGTCGAAAAATTGATTGACGGAGGAATCTGCCGGTGATACAAAGCCAGCGTGGTCTTGATGAGACCAGCCACCCCGGCCGCCTGCGTCAGATGCCCCATATTGCTCTTGATGGAGCCAATGGCACAGTATTGTTTTTCGGGTCTGTTCGCCAAAGGCCTGGATCAGTCCATCAATTTCTATCGGATCGCCCAGGGGCGTGGCCGTTCCGTGCGCTTCTACGTAGCTGATGGTAGCCGGGATCGATCCGCGCATCGGCCATCGCCATCGCAATGGCACCCGCCTGTCCTTCGGCGTTGGGAGCCGTAAAACTTCCTTTGCCGCCCCCATCGTTATTTACCCCAACCCCTTTTATAACGGCATAAATCGTGTCGCCATCGCGCTCGGCGGCTTCCCGGCTTTTCAGCAGCACAACGCCGGCCCCATCGCTGAAAACGGTACCCTGGGCATCAGCATCAAACGACCGGCAATGCCCATCCCGACTCAGCATGGCTCCTTCCTGATACAGGTGGCCACTGTTGATGGGCGTTGTGATGCTGGCCCCACCCGCCAGCGCAACCTCGCACTGCCCGCTCCGGATGCTCTGAACGGCCTGAGCAATAGCCAGTAGCGAGGTGGAACAGGCCGAATACACACTTACGGCCGGGCCTTTCAGGTTCAACTGATACGCCGTTCGGGAAGCAATGTAATCCTTCTCGTTCAGGGTCATTACCTGAAACGCACCAATCTGGTCGATCAGGTCCTGGTGCCCCGGTATGTTATGCTGGTAATACGTATTGTTGCCGCACCCGGCAAATACGCCCACCCGACCGGCATACTGCTGTGGGCAGGTAGCCCGTTTGCTCCAGGGCTTCCCAGGCAATTTCCAGAAAGACGCGCTGCTGCGGGTCCATGAGTTGAGCCACGTTGGGCGACAGGCCAAAAAAGTGCGCATCAAACTGGTCGACCTCATCGATAACGCCCCGCGCTTTTACGTATAGCGAATCGTTTTTAAGCTTATCCGGGATGGAGGGATCCAGTTCGCTATCGGTAAAGAAGCGGGTTGTTTCTTTACCCGCTTTCAGCAAATCCCATAGTTCGCCAACGGTGCTGGCGCCCGGAAAACGCCCCGCCATACCAATAATGGCCACATCTGCGTTGGGGGCAGCGTATTCTCCTTTTTCGGGTTGATTCTGTGTCACCGTTTGGGCTGAATGACCTTGTCGCAACCCGTTGGGAGGGGTCAGGTATTCAGCCAGGGTGGCAACGGTTGGGTACTGGTATAATTTAATGACCGAAAGGGCAGGCTGGTATTCTTTCAGGGCCGCTACCGTTTTCTGCGCCAGCAGTGAATTGCCCCCCAGTTCGAAAAAATTATCATCCAGCCCCACTTCATCCATCTGTAATACCTTGCACCATATCCGGGCAACGGCCCGTTCAGACTCCGTTCGGGGCTTACGATAGGCAACCGTCAACGCCGGCCGTTTTCGGTCTGGTTCGGGCAGTCGTTTTTTGTCGACTTTACCGCTGCTGGTCTTGGGCAGTTGATCCAGCCAGACAAAGACCGATGGCATCATGTATTCGGGCAATTTCTGATCAAGCTGGGTACGAAAATCAGCTTGTGGTAGGGTTCCTTCTACCGGTACGATGTAAGCCACCAGTTGTTGCTGACCGTCGTTTCCCCGATGAGCCACTACCACCGCCTGGCTAACAGCGGGCAGCTGACTGATGATTACTTCTACCTCCCCCAGTTCTACCCGGTGGCCCCGAATCTTCACCTGATCGTCGCGACGGCCCAGGAACTCAATGCTACCATCGGGCAGCACCCGACCCAGATCACCGGTTCGGTACACCCGCATCGGCGGCTCACCGGTAGCCAACTGCAGTTCCGTAAATTTCTCCTTTGTTAGTGCAGGGTTATTGAGATACCCTTCGGCCAGGCAGGCCCCGCCAAAGCAGAGTTCGCCCGTTTCCCCGTCGGGCAAAGGCTTCAGCTCTTCATCCGCCACCAGCACACTAACCTGATCAATCGGGTAGCCAATGGTGGGTAAAGAGGGCCAGGAGGCCGGATTACCGGACAGGGTCAGCTGGGTAACAACGTGGCACTCCGTAGGACCATATTGATTGAACAACAGGCATTGGGGCAGGGCCGAGAAGAAGGCGGCAATCTGAGGGGTAATTTTCAGCTGTTCGCCGGCGGTCATCACCTCCTGCAAACCAGCCGGAAAACAGTGGGTGTTCACGGCCATTTCGGCCAGGTACTGCAGGGCCACAAATGGCAGAAATAATCGATTGATTGCCTGCTCGTCAATAAATCGCAACAGCGCGTTCAGGTCCAGGCGCAGGGTTTCATCCACCAGCACCAGCGTTCCACCCGTAGTGAGGGTAGCAAAAATTTCCTGGAACGAAACATCAAAACTCAGCGGGGCGAGTTGAAGCGTTCGGGTGGCAATACTGGCTTTAGAATGCTTTTCCTGCCACTGCAGTAGATTAACAAGAGGGCCATGTCCCATGCACACGCCCTTTGGCTTCCCGGTTGAGCCGGACGTGTACAATACGTAAGCCGTACTGGTCTGGTGAACAATGGGTTGAGGAGATGCGTAAAGCGGTGCCTGATCCGGCCCGATAACCCGAAGCCCCAGTCGGTTGAACAGTGGCTCATCGACTTCAGCAGCCAGGCATGTTTTAAGGCCCGAATCGGCAATAATCTGCTGCAAACGCAGGTCAGGGTACCCGGGATCGAGGGGCAGGTAGGCTTTTCCGGCTTTCAGAATGGCCAGCACACCAACAACCATCGCCAGATTACGGGTAGTACTCACCCCAATCCACTCGGCGTCCGGGTTGGTAACCAGAATCGTTTGGGCGAGCCTGTCCGCCCGGTCGCTGAGTTGCTGGTACGTCAGTTCCTGATCACCAAACCGTACGGCAATCTGGTCTTTGTGTTCGGTTACGACCTGCTCAACAAGCTGCTGGAGGGTAACGTCCAACCGGCTATTCGCGTCTATACAGCCACCCATAGTATTACTTGATCAACTACCAATAATTAGTTGGTTCACAACCAGATTTCCTGACTGGAGTCAGGGCAGTTCCGTATCAATCTTTCTTTCAGGTGGGCCCGAAGACCGGTCCTGCCTGTTTATCGATTACTGGAATACTTTACGCTCCGACCGGCGGGCCGCTCCGGATCGGTGGATAACCGCATGGTGTCCCCCCGTCCCGGCACATCCACATAGTTTCCTTCAACGCGGTTCAGTACCGTCAGCACGGGCTGGTTCGTTACCCGTTCGTATAAGCTCAGCAGTTGCTTCTCGGCCCTCGCCCAGGGGCTGTTGGCATCTACTACCAGGAGGGATAACGCACTGTTTTTGAGAAGGTAAACAGGAATTTGATTGTTGATCAGGGCGGGCAGCTCAAGAATAATCCGATCATACTGCGTGGTATCCAGCCCCTGGTTGTAATCAATGAGGTACTCAATTCCCGTCACGTTCATAAAATCGGGCCGAACGGTGTACGGAAAATAGGTTACCCCTTTCATGTGTTCCCGCTGCTCATGACCCGTTTCCTGGGGATAACAGTACGCTACCTGCTGGTCGGCACTTTCGTACAACTGAATCAGGCCACTGGCAACCCACGACTTTCCCTGCCGGGAGCGAATGCTGAACAGGGTGATAACCGGTGGGTAGGGCTTGGTCGTGTTCTGGGTAACTTCAATATTTATGGCGTTGAAGAGTTGCTCAAACATACTCCGGGCCGCCAGGCTGGCCCGGGTAAAGACCGCCTTTTTCTTGACGGTCGGGAACAGGGCTACTACGGGCATCCCGATCATCGACTCCGCCTGTTCGGGCGATTGAATCCGTTTATCCAGCCAGAACCGGAGCGCCGTGAGTAACATGGCAATGAAGATGCCCACTCCCAAACCAATGAGCACTAACTGCAACCGTTTGGTAGGCTGCGGCTCCAGCGGAAAATCCGGCGCATCCAATACTTCCAGCGTTCCGCCAATGGCTACATCCTGTCGGCGCGTTTGGGATTGGTCTACACTCTGAATCAGATCCAGGTACTCTTTTTCGGCAATGGCCAGGTTTCGGTTTAGCTGACGAAGCTGGGACCCCAATGGTCCGTACTCGTTTGTTTTGGCTGCGAACTCGTTCATTCGCTTCTGGTACAGTTCCAGTTTAGCGGCCGATTCCTCGTACTCCAGCGATTTTGTCAGGCGGTCATTAGCCATTGTCTGGGTAGGAATGGCATCCGCCGAGTTAGCCGCAGCATCGTATTTTTCGGCACTAACCTTAAGGTCTTCGCCAGCCTGCGTTACGCTGGCCTGTAGTTGATTGATTACGGCCCGGGACTGCCCATAGGCGCGGGCGTTAGCCAGTTTGCTTTCGGCATCGGCTAGTTTCTTCTGTTTTTCGGTCAGATCATTATTGGCCGCCCGGACGCTGCCCTGCTGCCCCATGCGTTTGTTCAACGCTTCGAGCGAAGCTTTGGCGGCATTTTTCCGCATCAGCTCCTGGTTATACTCTCCGTTCAGCGCTTCGCGGGATGCGGCTACGTTGCGCGCTTCTTCGTCGTAATCCAGTACCTGGTGGCGTTCGCTGAAGGCACGCAAACTAGCTTCAGCCTGCGCTAGTTTTGCTTTTGCTTTTTCCAGTTTCGCTTCGTAATACCCGATGACGGTGTTGGTTTCGGATGTTTTAAGGGTTGCGTACCGTTTGTTCAGGTTTTCGATGGCGTAATGCAGCGTTCGCTGCGAAACGGCCGGGTCATCCGAATCGTACTCCATCAACAATACGTCGTTGGTATTCTTGCGGGGCATCGCTTTAATGGTGTTGCCCAGTTGCTGAATGGAATAATAGGACTCCGATTTGAGCAGTAACGTCTTAATAGGATTATCGGTGGGTGTTTTGGCCAGGCTGTCTACGGCCCGGTGCAGCAGAGCCGAGTCGACCGCCAGGTAATACAGGTTTTCCCAACCGGGCGTGATGGCTTCGTGGAGTTTCTGAAAGCCAGCCTTTCCCAATACGAGCGTGTCGGGCTGCCGCAAACGAAGATGATCGGTTAGTAAATCAATACTGATCTGGAGGAGCGTTTCCCGCGAATAGAGCGTGGTCAGGATATTATCGAACGCGCTGGCCGACCGGTCGGTGAAGCTGTTTTGCCGGTCCGACAACAGGGAATAGCGCGAAACGAGGCCGGTATAGAGCGTTGCCTGCGATTTGTACACCTTCTGCTCATTGCGGGTAACGTAAAATGCCGTGGCGGCTGCAATGGCGGGAATCAGAATAAACCAGAGCAAATGCTGTTTTAGCAGGCGCAAAAAAACTTCGATTGTCATACCGTCTCCTCCTAATTACGTTTCAACCGTTGAATGGGCATGCCCATCAACGCTTCAAAATAGCGAACATTTTTCAAAAAATTACCTTTTGCCTGTTCCGATGCGGTTTTGGCCTGCACGTACCGGCTGGTTACGATGGCCATGGCTTCGGCCGTAATCTGTCCTTTCTGAATTTCCGTTTCTGCTACCCGAAGTGATGCCAGAGACGCCTGTTCATCAATCAGAATAATTTTGAGCAGTTGCTGGGTGGTAATCATATCCTGGTAGACACTGATCAGTTCCCGCTTCAGTTGTAACTCAACCGTTTCTTTCTGCGCCAGAGCCGCTTTGTAATTGAAATTTGCCTGCCGGATCTGGTGTTTCCGGCCCACCAATTCGTACAGCGGAAAGCGGACATCCACCCCAACCCGGTATCCGTTGGCAATCTGCCCCAAACTACCGTTCTGAGCCGGATTGCCGGTTGTAATAAGTGCCTGGTTACCCCATGAATAGTTACCAAACCCGGCCACGTTCTGTAAAATCTGGACTTTGGCAAGTTCCTGCGACTCGTTCAGGGCATTGGCCACTTCGCCCTGATACCTGATGGCCGGCGAGTGCGTTACGGCCACTTTCATCAGATCCTCGAACGGGAGCAGTTGAACGGCAATATCCTGGTTGATGTCCAGGTACAGCGTGTCACCGGCCAGGCCGGAGGATGCACCAAACGAAACCAATCCCCTGGCACCCCGATTTTGACCGGTGCATAGGGTGATGGAACCAACTGTTAACAGAAAGAAAAAACTTGTCCGGTAAATAAACGATGAACTGGTACTACGTAAACGAATGCTCATTCTATAAAAATTTGCGGAAACCGTTCTGCTTCTGATCCTACCGTGTATCTATTGCCCGATTTTCCGCACCAGGCTAGTTAACAGTTTCATCCAGCATTCTACTAGGCTAATCCAGAGTTTTGACTATCACGATGCGGTTTTGTCACACAACAGAGCCGCGGTAAAAATCCTGCCACCTAGGGTAGGGTTGTATCGGCCGGGCCGGTGTGAGGTGTATGCATAAACCGTTTGAAAGCTTTCCGCATATTCAGCGCAGCCCGCACAAAACTCATCAGCAAAACGGGAATAAGCAACAGTTCCCGAATACTCACCCGTTTCCATAGATGTGCCGGAACCGAAATAGCCAAACTGGCCATTAACACCAGCAGGAGTAGCAGCGGCAGTTGCCACAGTAACGGGGTGCCGGTAAACAGCCCGATAAGTAACCCGGTAACCAGCAAACCCAGCAGGAGAATTTTCGGCAGCACAACGGCCTGAAGCACTTTGAAGCCGCTGGCAAATTGCCCGGACAGCAACTCACGGATGCCCCGCCAGAAGTAAAAGGTAAGAAATTGCCATTGGGCGGCTATCCACCGGGTACGCTGGTTTTCAAATACGGCCCGCTGCGCTACTTTCTCATCATAAATATAAGCATCTTCCAGATAAGCGATGGTATGGCCGCTCAGCACCACGTTGGTTTCCAGTTCCTTATCGTAGCCTCCCATGGTGTGCTGCGTGGCCATGGCGGCTTTCATCAGGGCAGGCTCAAACGCCATACCCGACCCAATCGTGGCCGACGACAGGCCCAGTACCCGGGTTGCTTTCCGGAAAATATGGTTATTGATTTCTTCGCTGATGGCATCCAGCACGGCAACGCTGGTATGGCTGTTTTTGGCTACCCGGTGCCCCTGAACGGCCCGCCACCCCTGGTCAAATGCCCCGTTTATCCGGCTCAGAAAATCGGTTGCCATATGGTTGTCTGCATCCGATACAACCAGTATCTCGTACTGCTCAAGCGGTAATCGGGACAGGGCAGCGTTGATGGCCTTGGCAACGGTAGACGTTTCAAATGACACCTCCAGCACGAGTACGGGCATAGTGGCCAGTTTGAGCAACGTTTGCGGCTGGAAAGAATCGGCAATAACAATCAGGTCGAACTGGTTTGCCGGGTAGGTCTGCTTCAGATTCTGCGTTATGGAGTCCACAATAACCACGTCCTCTTTATAGGCGGGAATCAGAACACCTATTTTCCGTACCCGAAGCGGAGGGCGTGAGGGATCGGTATCATCGGCTTTCCCCAGCCGACCCGCTACCGAAAACACAGCCCAGTAAAGCACATTTAACGCGGTGACAAACAGAAAAGTACCGTAAATAAATAGCAGCATATAGTAGTAGAATTGCCAAACGGGGTTTTCTTACTCAACCAGAAAAACGAGCGTCTATCAACAACCGTCGATAAAACAGTACGCTCCGGGGTAAGTTTCGCGGCTTTCCGGCAAAACGATCGAATCACCTACCGCCTGATAAATTTCCAATGAATACAGGTCGTACGTAATCTTCGACGGGATTTTTCCGCACGGTCACCCGACCGCTACCGTAATTCCAGTCTTTCCTGCGCAACCCAATTCCCGTTCTGTGCGTACATATGGGTATGCGCTACATCGTTGTTTTCGCTCAGCAGGAAATTGGCTACGCCGTGGGGTTCGATGACCCCACCGACGCAGTTGATTTTTTGTTCTGGGGTTACGAAGAATACGAGCTGTTGCCGTACGGTATTTTCGATGCACTCACGGGCGAGGTGTACCCTTACGAGCACCGGGGGGCACCAGTGGCGGAGGTAGATGAAGAAACAATCAGCCGTACGGCCCGGGATTACCTGAAGGCCGCCATCCGGCAAACGACGTAGCTTTGGTGTGGCTTTGCCCGAAAGAAGTGGTTTGGGGTAGCCGTTGTGATAAACGACTTTCCCCCCAACAGGAACAGCCAGTTACCTTGACGCGTAACTGGCTGTTCCTGTTAAAGGCATCCGGGTGTGAACGTTACACAACCAGAATATCGCGCTCTTTGGCAACAAATGTCTCGTCAATACGGGCAATGAAGGCGTCGGTCAGTTTCTGAACGCGCTCCTCGCCAACTTTCACCGCATCTTCCGACACGCCGTCTTTGGTGAGCTTACGAATATCATCATTGGTATCTTTCCGGATGTTGCGCACGTTTACTTTCGCCGTTTCAACCTCCTGCTTTACCTTTTTGACCAGGTCGCGCCGACGCTCTTCGGTGAGGGGTGGAATACTAAGCCGAATCTGTTCGCCGTCGTTATTTGGGTTCAGGCCAAGGTTCGAGTTACGAATCGCTTTTTCCACCTCACTGATGAGTTTCTTTTCAAATGGCTTTATCACGATCGTGCGCGCATCGGGCGTGTTGACGGAAGCCACCGTATGCAGGGGCGACAACATCCCATAATACTCTACCTGAATCCCGTCGAGCATACCCGGATTGGCTTTACCAGCCCGGATTTTGGTTAATTCGATGGCCAGGTGCTTGAGGGCCTTCTCCATCGTATCTTTTGCATCGTCGAGAAATAGCTCGATTTCTTCCATATTTCTTTAGGTTTTCGGTTCTCCTTTTACGGTTTACAGACGGTACCAGGTAAGCATTATCTATTCGTTGTGATGAGCGTACCAACATTGTTGTCCCCCTTGATCAGTCTCAGCAGGCTTCCTTCTTCGTTCATGTTGAAGACGATGATGGGCAGGTTGTTTTCCTGGCAAAGCGTGAAGGCCGTCAGGTCCATGACATTCAACTTCTTTTCGTAAACGTCCTCGAAACTGATGGTGGTATAGCGGGTAGCCGTTTTATCTTTCATCGGGTCGGCGGTGTAAACGCCATCTACTTTAGTCCCTTTAAGCACTACGTCGGCTTCTACTTCAATGGCCCGCAGAGCGGCCGTCGAGTCGGTCGTGAAATACGGATTGCCGGTACCGGCCGCAAAAATCACGACGCGTCCTTTTTCGAGATGGCGCACGGCCCGTCGGCGTACGTAGGGTTCGCAGACCTGCTCCATTCGAATGGCCGACATCACCCGCGTGTACATACCGTATTCCTCCAGTGAGCTCTGAATAGCCATGGCATTGATGACGGTAGCCAGCATCCCCATGTAGTCGCCCTGTACGCGGTCAATGCCGGAGCGCTCCCCGGACACGCCCCTGAAAATATTTCCTCCACCAATTACGATAGCCACCTGCACACCCAGATCAGCTACTTCTTTGATTTCCTGACTGTATTTTTCGAGTACAATCGGATCAATGTTATACCCATTTGGCCCAGCCAGTGCCTCTCCGCTCAGCTTGAGCAGAATCCGTTTATACGTTGTTTGCGATGTCATGAGGGAGAATTTTGCGGGTAAAGATAGGGAAAAAGGGAGGAATGAAACGACAGGTAATCGAAGTTCATGCCGATTTCCAAAGTGCCTTCAGCATCGCCAGGTCTCGTTTCATGGCCGTAAATAACTCATTTTTAGGAATTGACAGTTTCGTTGCTCCGTGTTCCGCCCCACCCATCGGGTACTCGATATGCAGGGTAACGGGAACGGTCAGGTTAGCCTGCTTCAGTAGGTGAAAGTAGGTTTTGAAGTCAACCATGCCCTTGCCAAGGGGAACATCCTGCACGGCCCACGTATCAGCCCCACTCCCGGCCTTTTTGCTGGTCCAGTAAAAATCCTTTACCGTAATGCACTTGATCTGCGGCATCAGCAGCCGCAGGCCGTTTGGCCACGACAAGCCCCCTTCTACCATGGCGTGCCGGATGTCGAACTGGGCACCCATGTGCTGCGGGTCGGCGGTTTTGAGCATCTCCCATACTTCCCAGACCGTTGCCCCAGCCAGCAAGCCGGCGTGGTTCTGGTAGCATCCCGTTAGCTTCAGGCTTTTGTTCAGTTCGCCCAACGCCCGTATCTGCTGCTGAAAATGGGCAATGGAATCAGGAATAGAGCGGCTGGCATCGTAGGGATACCAGACCATCCGGTACAACTGAAAACCAAGCTGGGCAGCCGTTTTCAGCACCCGAACATCGGTTTGGTTGCCCGCATCGCCAACGGCGGTGGTCATCAGTTTGGGTGGTAGTCCGACCTTTCTGAGAGCCTCGGCTGCTTTTGGCAAGTCGTCTGCTACCCGTTCGGGTAGCACGTGGCCTTCGGGGCGAACGCTCAAATCAACCCCATCGAAGCCCATTTCGGCCGCAGCATCGGCCATGTCGGCGTAGTTCAGGAATTGCAGGTGCTTCGAAAAAATGTGAATATCGGGCAAATCCGCAGCCGCGCCAGTGGTGGGTTCCAGGGCGAAAGCGGATGACCAGAGTGGCAGGGCACCGACGGCTAGAGCCGACTGGGCCAGAAAATGGCGACGGGAAGGTACGGTATCCATACCCTTACAAATACCACACTAGTCGAATTCTACCAATAACTGCCCTTTCTCAACCCGGTCTCCTTTGGCGGGCCGTATGGCTTTAATAACGGCGTCGCTGGGCGCTTTCAGGACATTCTCCATTTTCATGGCTTCCAGAATAAGCAGGCTGTCGCCTTTTTTAACCACATCGCCCGGCTGCACGCTGATGCCGACAATCATGCCCGGCATGGGTGCTTTCAGCTCATTGATTTTTTTACTGGCCGCGTTGCTCATGCCCATCGTTTCGAGCAACAGGTCGAAACGATCTTTCAACTGAACCTGGTGAATGTGATCGTTGATTTTCAGGCTCACCGTTTTTTCGGCCGGGTTCATCTCCAGCACTTCCGCCCGGTACGACTTATCCTGGTGGATGATATGGAACGTACGGTCGGTAATCCGGACAAGGTCCCAGTTAAATGGTTCGCCGTTGAGTAGGGCCCCGTTGGGGGTGAAATCGATCGTAGCCGGTTGCTGGTTGAGGGTTGTCTGGTACATTGCCGTTAGGGTATTATGGACGCTGGAAGACAAAAGTGCACTTTAATCCCGACATCAGGTCCGGTTCACCAACCATATTCCCAACAAACATACCGCCATGCCAACAAACTGCACGGGGTATATAGTCTCCCCGTCCAGAACGCCCCACATCAAAGCCACAATGGGAATGAGGTACGTGACCGAAGCCGCAAACAGGGGCGACGCCAGCTGCATAACGCGGTTGAAGAAGACGGACATCATTCCCGAACCCAATACGCCCAGCGTGGCCAGGGCGGCCAGCGACCAACTGGTCCGGGCAGACATTACCCGTTCCAGAAAATCAGTGGGCATCAGCGTGAGCAGGGCGATAGGCCCGGCAAAGGCAAACAGCCAGGCGGTAGATACCAACGCAGGCAGATGACTCAGGTAACGGCCGATCAGGTTGGTGTTCAACCCGTAACAAACCGTTGCGACCACCACCAGCAGGGCATACCCGTTTATGTCGAATGACCCCGTGGTGCTGAAAAACACCAGGAGCAATGACCCGGCCAGCCCCAGCAGAATACCGGATACCTGCTTTAGTCTGAGCGACTGCCCAAAAAATACGCCACCCAGTATCAGAGTGAACAGCGGACTCAGCGAATTGAGTGCCCCGGCCAGTGAACTGCTCAGGTGCGCTCCTGCTTCGGCAAACAGGAAGGCGGGAATAACGAATCCAATGATACCGGATGCCAGCAGGGCTATCCAGCGGTGCCGAACTGCCAGCCGAATGGATTCCTGCCGGCTTTGCTGCGCCAGAAAAGGGGTGAAAAACAGCAGCGCAAATACCAGCCGCCCCGCCCCCACCTGCTCGGGCGGAAAGGCAGTCAGACTTCGTTTGATGAGAATAAACGAGCTGCCCCACACCAACGCCAGCATGAACAGCAATACCCACGCCAGCAGGGGGCGCTTTTGGGCAGTAACAACGGGTTCGCTTATAGTCATCGTTCTCTGACAGCGTCAGGCAATCAGGGCCAGGTCGTAGGTTTCGGCTATTTCATCCAGCAGGGCCGAGACCCCGCCGTACGAATCGGTTGTTACCAGCTGCATCCGGTACGGTTTAAAATCGGGGAGTCCCTTGAAATAGTTAGCGTAATGACGTCGCATCTCGAAAAGGCCAACGATTTCTCCTTTCCAGCGGATAGAGAAATCGAGGTGCTGCCGACAAACGGCTACCCGGTCGGCCACGGTTGGGGGGGCAGGTGCTGCCCCGTCTGCACGAAGTGTTTTATCTCGTTAAAAATCCAGGGGTGTCCAATACTGGCCCGGCCAATCATGACCCCGTCGACCCCGTACCGGTTTTTGTATTCCAGTGCCTTTTCGGGCGAGTCGATATCCCCGTTTCCGAAAATGGGAATCTGAACGCGGGGGTTGTCTTTGATGCGCCCGATGAGGGTCCAGTCAGCTTCTCCTTTGTACATCTGCACCCGCGTGCGCCCGTGAATGGTCAATGCTTTAATGCCAATATCCTGCAGTCGTTCGGCTACTTCGCCCACGTTTTTGGTGCTTTCATCCCAGCCCAGCCGCGTTTTTACCGTAACGGGCAGGTGCGTGGCGTTCACAACGGCCTGGGTCATGCGCACCATTTTGGGAATATCCTGCAACAAAGCGGCCCCGGCACCCCGGCAGGCCACGTTCTTTACCGGGCAGCCGTAGTTGATATCAATCAGGTCGGGTTGGGCGCGGGTGGCAATCCGGGCGCACTCGCCCATGGTTTCCACATCGGAGCCGAAAAGTTGTATGCCGATGGGTCGTTCGTACTCGAAGATGTCCAGTTTCTGAACGCTCTTGGCCGCATCCCGAATAAGCCCTTCAGACGAGATGAATTCCGTATACATCAAATCGGCTCCGTTCGCTTTGCAAACGGCCCGAAACGGCGGGTCGCTGACATCCTCCATCGGAGCCAGGAGCAGCGGAAAATCCGGCAGTTGTATGTCCCCAATTGTTACCACGCTTTTCCAGTTTTTACAAAACACAAATGTACAAATTACGCTTTACACTCTGATTTGGTTCCAGCACCAATCGGGGTGAGGTCGCTCAATTGTCCATTATTAGGTGTATGTATCTATCTTTACCGATAATATGCAATCCATATATACATCCGGAGGGGCTGAATCCCGCCCACCCACAATAGGTGGACTGACCATGCTGATCGGTTTTATTCTGATTGGCGGGGTCATCAGTACCCTTGTATTGTTTATCATACTGGCTCTCAGCAAAGGGATGGGTTTGACCGAAGCGCAGGCTTACCTGAGTGCGCTGGCCCTAAACCCGTCGGCCGGAAGGGGCAGCTGGTACGAGTTAATGCTGCTTCAGGCAGTGAACCACCTGGGCACATTCCTCCTGCCCTCCCTGGCCTACTGGTTTATCATCGAACGACGTGCGTGGAGTCAGTTTAATGTCCGGCCCGCATCGGCCGTTGCCGGTTTGAGTCTTGTTGCCCTCATTGTGATTGCCTTCATGCCCTTCGACGGACTTATTATTGAGTGGAACCAAAACCTGCACCTACCCCAAACCCTGGAGCCCATTGAGCAATGGATTCGCGCCAAAGAGAAGGGCCTGGAGGGCATTACCCGGTTCCTGACCACGTTCAATACGGTTGGGCAGTTTCTGGTAGCGATGGTGGTGATTGCCGTTATTCCGGCCATCGGAGAAGAAGTCCTTTTCCGGGGCATTGTGCAGCGCAACATCAGTTTCTGGACGGGAAGCGTCCACGTTGGCATTTGGGCAGCGGCTGTACTGTTCAGTGCTATCCACGTTCAGTTTTTGGGTTTTTTCCCCCGCATGTTACTCGGTGCCCTGTTCGGCTACCTGTACGTATGGTCGGGTAATCTGTGGGTTCCCATACTGGCCCACTTCGTCAACAATGGCTTTACGGTGCTTATGGTTTACCTGCATCAGCAAAAGATGACTACCCTGGATATTGAAAGTACGCAGTCCGTACCCGTAGCAGGTGCACTGACTGCCGGTATCATGACAGCCGGGTTATTGTATTATTTTAGAAAAATCAACGAGACAGTATCAGGAGCGGGGAGTGAAGAGTAAGGAGCCATCCGGCAAAAGCAAAAAACAAACCGGATGGCTCCTTACTCCTCGCTCCCCTCTCCTCACCCCTTAAAACATGACTGAAAACTGGGAATCCATTTATTCCACTCCCCTGCCTCACCGGGCCGAACTGGCCAAAGCGCTCCTGCTTGAACATGATATTCCAGCCGTTGTGACTACGAGCCAGAGCAGTAGTTATCCAACCATCGGCTGGGGCAGAAACGAGGTGCATGTATTAGTTAAAGACGCTATTTTAGCCAAAGTCATCCTGGAAAATGAAGCAACGTTTAGCTAGACTGACCAACCTGCAGCAGCGGGTTATTGCGGCTATTGTGGGGGTCCCGTTTATTCTGTTTATGATCTGGTATGCCGACTGGACGCTGGCGTTGCTGTTTTGCGTCGTTAGTGCCCTGACGCAGCGGGAGTTTTACCGGCTGCTCGGCCTGGACGGGTTCGAACCCCTTACGGCCTACGGCACCCTGGTTGGCACGATGATTTGTGTGCTGGCCTATTTTGTGGAAACCGACCAGATCAGCATGGGTGCCTATTTCCTGATCTGTCCGGCCTCGTCCATGATTTTCCTCATCAAGCTGTACAAAAAAAGGGACATGAAACCGTTTACCAACATTGGGTTTACGTTTCTGGGTATCATCTACGTAGCCATGCCTTTTGCCCTGCTCATTATTATGGCCCTACAGGGGGGCACGTTTCATCCCATGCTTATTACGGGCTGTCTGCTACTCCTCTGGGCCAGCGACATCGGGGCTTATTTTGCCGGCACCAAGTTTGGCCGGCGGAAGCTGTTCGAACGGGTATCGCCCAAAAAATCGTGGGAAGGCAGTCTGGGCGGAGCGGCCGCAGCGGGGCTTATCGCCCTGGGCCTAACCTTCTGGGCCCCCGAACTCAAGCCCTGGCAATGGTATTGCGTCGGGGGTATCATTGTGGTAACGGGCACCTACGGCGACCTGGTCGAGTCCCTGTTCAAGCGGAGTATTGCCATCAAGGATTCGGGCACCAGCATTCCAGGACACGGTGGTTTTCTGGACCGCTTCGACGGGCTCCTGCTGGCAACCCCGTTCATTATTACGTTTCTGAAATTGTTTGCCTAGGGAGTTGAATAATACCGACCGAACGCCCGTAAAAAAACGGGGTATCCGCTGCCGAACGAATCCCTAATCTTTCTTAAAATTTAGGTAGCCGAAACCATATCCTGCCTTTTACTCGTTTACTTTGTAGTTTAGCACACGGGTTCTATGAAGAAGTTGTCGACGTTATTGGTCTTTATACTGGTCTTGTCTGCCCTGGCGGGGCTGTTTGCAACCGCACGGGCACAGGGGCAGGACCGTCAGGTAACGTTTACAGGCTTCATTACCGGTGGCAAAACCAATGAGGCCCTGCCGGGTGCCTACATCTATATTCCCAAAGCCGGGAAAGGCGTTCTGGCCGCTCCGAACGGTTATTTTGCCCTGCCGGTTTTTCCGGGCGACAGTGTTATTTTCAGTTACGTTGGTTTCCGCACGCAGTACCACATTATTCCCCGCCGGTTGTCAGAACTTACGTACTCGGCGGTAGTAGCGTTGCAGGAAGATGTGAAAACACTGGCCGAAGTAAAGGTATATCCGTATGCTACGGAAGAGTTATTTAAGGAAGCCTTCGTTAACCTGAAGCTACCCGACGAAAAGGAGCGGGAAAACCTGGCCCGCAATACCAGCCCCGAAGCCCTCATGCGGCAGGCAGCCACCATGCCGATAAGTGCGCTGGCCAACCACCAGAATTTTGTTAATCAGCAGTTCTTCGGCCGGGAATCCATCGTTGGGCGCAGCGCTACGCCCACCTTTGCCTTTACTAACCCCTTTGCCTGGGCCAACTTCATCCGCTCGGTGAAGCGGGGTGATCTGAAGAATAAAGAATGGCGCAGTGAGTTCAACAAAGCCCCCCGCGAAAACGTATCCCGAAAAGACATTCTGGAAGACGGAAATTAGCCCCTGCCTAATCTGGCTTTGCTGCCAGAAAATCGACCAGCTTTTTTCGGTAGTTATCCCCAATCGGGAGGACTTCATCATTGATAAACAGCTGACTACCCGACAGGTCGGTGCGGGTTATGTGCTCCCCATTGATACAAAACCCTTTGTGAATCTGCACGAAACGCCCATCCAGTTGCTGAGTGAGTTTGGCCAGCGATGTTTTAAGCGCGTACTTCCTGTTGCGGGCAAATAAAAAGCAGTAGTTTCTTTCCACACGTATATAATAGATCGTGCCGAATGCTACCAGCACCCGCTGGTTATTAGGACCCCGAACCGCTACTCCCTTTCTGACTTCGGGCGGGGCGGGTTTACGCATCACCGAATCAATGGCCGAACGCAGCGTTAGGGCGTGGAAGGGCCGGATCAGGTAACGGGTGTCCTTTCGTTGCCCAGCCAGTTCGTATTGAGATAAATCGGTGCAACTGGTAGCAAAAATTACCGGGCACTGTACGGAAGGGCTACGGTGGAGAAACTCGACAATACTATCATTCCCTATCGATATATCGCTGATAATCAGATCGATTGACTGTTTCTTCAGTACCTCTTCGGCCAGGCTCAACGACTGGACAGTACTCGTCAGTCGATAGCCCCAAAGGTTGATCATTGTTGCCAGGGTAGCCGCCCATTCGGGATCATTTTCGATCAACAGTATCCGTATACCTTCTTTACTCACCGTATGCATCCGCTTTAAACGCCATTTTACCCGTGGAGAAGTAAAGGTATGATAATTGCCTACCCCAAAAACCATCATCAATTTTGGAGCCACACCGGTTCCAGACACCCCATCCGGGGCAAAAATAATCAATACCAGTTAAACACAAATCATCATCTGAAGTAAACGTAATACGTTTTTTTTAAACTTAATAGTTACTTCTAAACATATAGGTAATATTTTTATCTACGATAGCAGTAAAATGGCACTAATCTTGTAAGGGGTTCCCTTCTCGCAGGTTTCACCAGGGAACACAGTCACCCACGCCGTTCGTCCCCTATTATTCTCCGTTCGTCCCCTATTCTGAGCTGACTTCATCGTCGTCGCAAGGTTGTTGCCTTACTGGTTACCGTAAGAGATACTCTGTGAAACACGGCGGAATCAAACACGAGCGAGTTCTATTCGCCGATTTTATAGTACCACCAGCAATTGTCGTTTATGACAACCGCACGCGTGTCGTGTGGAGCGTTCAACCAAGAAGGTTTATCCGTAACTATACAATCAATCTATGAATGTACCTGTTTACTCTCGTTGCGTTGATAATGGGTACTCGCTGCTCAGCGGGGCACTGTCCGTAAAACAGCCGGAAAGTAGGTGTATAAAGGGAGGGGTATACCCGTTCCTGTCTTTATGGACGGCCTGCAGTGCAGCCATTCTGTTACTGTCCGGATTATTTATTGATACGCAGGCACAGACGTTACCGTGTAGTTACCGGGACGTTATTACGACCAATTTTGCGTCGGCGGCAATTGTACCGGCTCGTACGCTCAGCGTAGCCGCTACCGGCTCAGGTGCCGGTACCGGAGCGGGGACCACCAATACCGCCAACGTACCGGATGCCAGCCTGACCAATTTTGGAACCATCTCGACGGCCCCAGCCGGCACGCAGGGCACCAGTGGTTACGGGCAAATATCAGTAGGCACCAGTACCACATTCAGTGCTGGCTCGCAGGGCAGGCTATATTGTAGGCAATAGTAGCCTGACCCCGAATAACCTAGCAACTTCCATTACCATCTACACGTACCTGTCTGGCACGTTACAGGAAACCGTAACAACCTCAAGTCTGGCAGAATACCCCTCCCTGGCAGGGGCCGGTAAACGGGCATTCGGTTTTGTAGCCACCCGACCCTTTACTGAGATTGCCATCCGCATTACCAATAACTCCACCAGTTCGACCGAGATCTACTACCCCTTTGTTCAATACCCTGACCTGACCGTGTCGGCCACGGTGACCAGTGCCACTAACGCAACAGCCGCCAATGGAGCCGTAAACCTGACCGTTGACGGAGGGCGCCCGGCGTATACCTACAAGTGGACCAGAAATGGGGTAGCCATCACGAACACGACCCAAAGCCTGTCCAACGTAACAACGGGAACCTACTCCGCTACCGTAACGGACGCCAACGGATGTACCGCCCCCGTTAGTGCTACGGTTGGTATCCGAACGGCTGCCTGCCCGATACCGGGCCAGGCCGGCATTACAAAATTTTCCTTTGCCACGGCACCTACCTCCACCACCACCTCTGCTACGAATCCGGTTGGCCTGAGAGCCCGGTACCCGAACGTAGCGACCATCAACGGTCAGGTGGTAGACATGATCGGTGAGGTTCTGACTTATTCTACCGGTCAATATTTAACTGTAAGTACAACGGTATACCCAAGATTCGATAATTTCACCAATACCAGAACGACCCCCAGCACCCAGCTGGCGCGGTTTGGTATTGCGGCCCCCACCGGGCCTTCTTCGGTAACCTCCACGGTACGATGGACCATTGTCCGAACGGGCACCAATACACCCTTCGTTATTCAGGGTGCGTTTACCGTTGGGGACATTGATTTCGATGCGGCCACCGGGCTAACCGAAGCAGTCACGACCAACAAGGCCGACCTGTTCTCCTATAAGCTGAGCGGCCCAAACTCAACCACCCCAACCAGTATCTCGGTTACCAGTACCGCCAATGCCATCCGCTTTCAGGGAACACAGACACAGGCAGGCTTCGATGGAGTTGATCCAACCTATGCCGTAGGCCTCGCCTACGTCGGTGTTTCATCGTTCCAGATAACCTACTCGCTAAATAAAACCAGTAATAATGCGAATACAGCTAACTTCCCGCTGGATGGTGAAGGGGGCATTGTTTTCATTGATCCGGTTACCTGCGTAGCCGTACAGGATACGGATGGGGATGGCATCGCCAACGCCAACGATATCGACGACGATAACGATGGTATAACGGATGATACGGAGGGGGGCGATCTACTTGACACGGATGGCGATGGCATTCCAAACTCCTCCGATCTGGACTCGGATGGTGATGGTATTCCCGACAACATAGAAGCCCAGACGACGGCGGGGTATATAGCGCCCGGCGCCATTACGGCCGTTAATGCAGTTGGTTTACCGCTGGCCTATACCGCTACCAACGGTTTGTCGCCGGTTAACACCGACGGTACAGACAATCCTGACTACCTGGACCTGGACAGTGACAATGATACCAAATCGGATACCGTCGAAGCGGGCCTTACCCTGGCGAACAGTGATACCGATGAGGATGGTCTCGACAATAACCCGGATACGAATGATGCTGCTTTCGGGCCGGTAAATGCGGGTATTGCCACGCCCAGAACGTTTTACCCCAATAACGGCGTTCAGGTAAACTGGCGAATAAAAGAAGGGGCGTTTACGTATGGAAACTGCGCCACGGCAACCCTGGATGGCAACTTTACGCTGGGCACCGCGTCGACCGGTGTGCTCACCGTTCCTATTACTACCACCCGCGACGGACAGGTGGTGATAGCCTCCGTAACGGGAGCTGGTTTTGCCTCAATACCGGCTTCGTTCACGACCAACCTGACAGCAGGTCAAACCACGCTGACTATTCCTATTTCCTACGATGGTTCGGGGCCAACGGGTGCTCGATCGCTTTCCATCTCCTCCCCGCAGGGAACGAGTAGCTGTTCCCCATCGGTAACGGTTACGGCCCTGGTTACGGCCAATCCCGATGCCGGTACCGTTAGTGCGGGTACTGGTGGCACGGCCGTGGCGGATGTACGGGCCAATGATATCGTGAATGGTGTAGCGTCCACCTCGGCCAACTCTACCCTGACCCCGGTTGGCACCTACCCCGCCGGCATCACGCTCAACACCACCACCGGTGCGTTGAGCGTGGCTATCGGCACCACGCCGGGCAGTTACACCCTGGCTTACCAACTCTGTGACAGACTAACAACGCCGACCTGTACCACGGGCCTGGCCACCGTACTCGTTACCCCCAGCATTACCGCCAACCCCGATGCGGGTACGGCCAGCGCCGGCACCAACGGAACGGCCGTAGCCAACGTCAGGGCCAATGATGTGGTGAACGGACAACCCGCCACCTCGGCCAACTCCTCATTGAGTCTGGTCAGCACCTCGGCCGGCATCACCCTTAATACCACCACCGGTGCGGTGAGCGTGGCCCAGGGTACCGAGCCGGGCAATTATACGCTGACCTATCAGTTGTGCAGCACCCTGGGTTCTACTACCTGCACCACCAGTTTTGCCAGCATCACCGTAACGCCCAGCGTAACGGCTAACCCCGACGCGGGTACGGCAACATCGGGTGCGGGCGGCACCGCCATACCCGATGTCAGATCCAATGACCTGGTGAACGGATTCCCACCCACCACGGCGAACGCTACCCTGACCCTGATTAACACCCAGAATGCCGGTATCACCCTGAACACGGTTACTGGCGGGGTAAGCGTGGCTGCCGGCACTACCCCGGGCAGTTACACCCTGAGTTATCAGCTTTGCGACCGGCTGACCCCCACCACCTGTGCCACGGCACTGGCCACGATTACCGTTACGCCCAGTGTAACGGCCAACACCGATTCAGGCACGGCCAGCGCCGGCACCAGCGGAACGGCCGTGGCCAACGTAAGAGCCAATGACATCGTCAACAACGCAGCCGCTACGTCGGCCAACTCCTCGCTGAGTCTGGTCAGCAGCCAGACGGCGGGCATCACCCTCAACACCACCACCGGTGCGGTGAACGTGGCGCAGGGCACCGCACCGGGTACCTACACGCTGACCTACCAGTTGTGCAGTACCATTGGCAGCACCACCTGTACCACGGGTCTGGTTAACGTTACCGTCACGCCCAGTGTAACGGCCAGCCCCGATGCGGGCACGGTCAGTTCGGGCGCGGGCGGCACGGCGGTAGCCAACGTTACCACCAACGATGTCGTCAACGGCGTTACACCGGTTCTGAGCGGCACGGCGGCCAATGCCACCCTGTCAACAGTAAGCACCGTACCCGGCATCACGCTGAACGCCAGCACCGGATCGGTCAGCGTAGCCGTGGGAACGGCACCGGGTACCTACACACTCGTTTACCAGCTCTGCAGCATCGCTACGCCAGTCGTTTGCGCAACGGCAGCAGCTACCATAACGGTACTGGGACCTGATCTGATTATTGCCCTTGGCCAGCCTACCCCCGGCCTGCTGGTTGGTCGGCCCAGCAACCTGCCCGTAACGATAAGTAACATTGGTCCGGTACCCACGTCGGGCCCGGTGAACTTTACCCTGAGTATCCCGGCCACGATTACGGCTTCGGCCAGCTTTACCAGCAACGGCTTTAGTTGTGCTACCTCGGGTACCCTGGTAAGCTGTAGTTCATCGGCCACCCTGACCAATGGGGCCAGCACTACCGTTCAGGTACCCATTACCCCCCTGGCGACTTCGACCGGTACCAGTCCTACTGTCTCGGCAACCGCAGCAACGGCCAACGAAAGCAACCTGACCAATAACACCGCCACAACGGTCATAGGCCCGGTATCGGCTCCTGACCTGACGATTCTGATTGGTCAGGCGTCGCCGGCGCTCGTGGTAGGACAAACCAGCCTTGTCCCGGTAGCTATCAGTAACGTCGGAACAGCTCCCAGTTCGGGACTGGTCAGCTTCACCCTCAGTGTTCCGGCCAGCGTAACGGTGCCGGCTTCATTCAGCAGCAACGGGTTTGGCTGCGTCACTTCCGGTACCCTGGTAAGCTGTAGTTCATCGGCTACGATTACGAATGGGGCCAGCACCACGGTTCAGGTACCCATTACGCCCCTGGCAGCCGCCGTGGGCACCAGTCCTGTCCTATCCGCAACGGTAGCCGTACCCAACGAAGGCAACACCAACAACAATACGGCTACCACAACGGTAACACCAGCAGTTGTGGCGCCCGACCTGACCATATTCATCAGTCAGCCATCACCCGTTCTGACACTTGGCCAGACCAGTACAGTGCCGATTATCGTGAACAACATTGGGACTTCGCCCACATCGGGACCCGTAAACTTCACCCTCAGTATTCCGGCCAGCACCAGTGCTCCGGCATCGTTCAGCAGTAACGGCTTTGGTTGCTCTACCCTGGGCAGGATTGTGACTTGTACCTCTTCGGACATCCTTGCCGATGGCGCCGACGTAACGGTATCCGTACCCATTACGGCCACGGCGGTTGGACAGACGCCCACCCTGTCGGCAACGGTGGCAACCGCCAACGAGAGCAATCCGGATAACAATACCGCCACCATAACCGTAGACGCAACGGCGTCTCCGGATCTTACGGTATCCATCGGTCAGCCGTCGCCGGCGTTGGTAGCCGGTCAGACCAGTTCCCTGCGGATAACCATCAACAACATTGGTACTGCTTCCACGCAGAACCCCGTGAGTTTCACGCTGAGCATTCCTGAAACGTTCACGGCAGCATCGAGTTTCAGCAGCCACGGTTTCGGCTGCACCACCTCAGGCACGCTGGTAAGTTGTAGTTCATCGGCTACGATTACGAATGGAACAAGTTCTACCCTGGCCATTCCCATCACACCGCTCAATGCGGCCGTGGGCACCAGTCCGGTCTTTTCTGGTACAGTAGCCACCGTTGGAGAAGGCAACATGAACAACAATACGGCTGTTACCACCGTAACGACACCGGTTGCCGGTCAGCCCGATATAGTGGTGGCCATTGGTCAGCCCAGTCCGAACCTGGTTGTTGGTCAGGTAAGTACAGTACCCGTCAGCCTGAGCAACATCGGAACGGCGCCTACGGCAGGGCCGGTGAGTTTCACGCTCAGTATCCCGGCCAACGTAACGGCATCGGCTACATTCAGCAGCAACGGGTTTAGCTGCGCTACCTCGGGCACCCTGGTATCCTGTAGCAGCCCGACTTCCATTACGAATGGGGCCGGTATCACGGTGTTGGTACCCATCACACCCCTGGCCGCATCGACGGGTACCAGTCCAATTTTGTCGGCAACGGCAGCCACGGGCAACGAGAGCAATCCGAATAATAACACGGCTACCACAACGGTTACGACGCCGGTGGTAGCGCCTGATCTAACCATCGTCATCGGCCAGCCCAATCCCACGCTGGTTGTTGCTCAAACGGGCAGTTTGCCCATCATTCTGAGTAACATTGGCACATCGCCTACGGCAGGGCCGGTGAGTTTTACGCTCAGTATTCCCGCCAGCATGACGGCTCCGGCCACCTTTACGAACAATGGCTACAGCTGTACTACTTCGGGAACGCTGGTGAGCTGTAGTTCGTCGGCTACGATTACCAACGGAGCGAGCATCACCGTACTGGTTCCCATCATGCCCTTAACGGCATCGGCCAGCACAAACCAGCCCCTGTCTGCTTCGGTAGCGACGGTGAATGAGAGTAACGTGAACAATAACACCGCCACACTTTCGGTTGCGGTAAGCGCGAGCGTTGTGGCCACGCCCGACAGTGGTACGGCCAGCGCCGGAACCGGCGGCATCGCCGTGGCGGATGTCAGAACCAATGATGTGGTCAATGGTGAAGCAGCTACCTCGGTTAACTCGACTTTAAGTGTGGTCAATAGCCAGAATCGCCGGCATCACCCTCAACACCACTACCGGTTCGGTAAGCGTGGCCCAGGGTACGGCACCCGGCAGCTACACGCTGACCTACCAGCTATGCGATAAGCTTACCCCAACGACCTGTACCACGGGTCTGGCCACCATCACGGTAACGGCCAGCGTTACGGCCGGTCCTGACTCGGGCACGGCCAGCGCAGGAACTGGTGGCATCGCCGTGGCAGACGTGCGGACCAATGATCTGGTTAACGGCGTATCATCCACCTCGGTTAACTCGACTTTAAGTGTGGTCAATAGCCAAAATCCCGGCATTACCCTCAACACCACTACCGGTTCGGTAAGCGTGGCCCAGGGTACGGCACCCGGCAGTTACACGCTGACCTATCAACTATGTGATAAGCTTACCCCAACGACCTGTACCACGGGTCTGGCCACCATCACGGTAACGGCCAGCGTTACGGCCGGTCCTGACTCGGGCACGGCCAGCGCAGGAACTGGTGGCATCGCCGTGGCGGATGTTCGGACCAATGATCTGGTTAACGGCTTAATGCCTACATCGGGCAACTCCACGCTGTACCTGGTTAATAGCCAGGACTCAGACATTAGCCTCAACACCACGACGGGTAGCGTCAATGTAGCCATTGGCACCACCCCCGGTAGCTATACGCTGGTTTATCAATTGTGCGATAATCTGACGCCCACAACCTGTACCACGGGCCTGGTCACCGTACTCGTTACCCCCAGCATCACCGCTACGCCCGATACGGGCACGGCCAGCGCCGGCACCGGCGGCACACCCGTGGCTAACGTCAGGATCAATGATGTGGTGAACGGACAACCCGCCACCTCGGCCAACTCCTCATTGAGTGTGGTCAGCACCTCGGCCGGCATCACCCTCAACACCAACTACCGGTGCGGTGAGCGTGGCTCAGGGTACGGCTCCGGGCAATTATACGCTGACCTATCAGTTGTGCAGCACCCTGGGTTCTACTACCTGCATTACCAGTTTTGCCAGCATCACCGTAACGCCCAGCGTAACAGCCGGTCCTGACGCGGGTACGGTGAGTGCCGGAACCGGCGGTATCCCGGTGGCTAATGTAGTAACGAACGATGTGGTTAATGGCCTCCCCGTTACTCTCGGAGGAGGGGGCAATGCCACCATCGCCAGTGTGGGTACCTACCCTGCCGGTATTACCCTCAACACCACTACAGGTTCCCTCAGCGTAGCCCAGGGCACTACCCCCGGCAGTTACACGCTGGCGTACCAGTTGTGTGACAACCTGACGCCCACAACCTGTACTACCGGACTGGCTACCATCACCGTAGCACCCAGTATAATTGCCGGTCCCGATGCAGGTACAGCCAGCGCCGGTACGAGTGGAGTGTCCATAGCGAACGTAACAATAAACGATGTAGTCAATGGTCTCCCGGCCACATTAGGGGGAGGAGGCAATGCCACCATCGCCAGTGTGGGCACCTACCCTGCCGGCATTATTCTCGATACCGCTACGGGTAGTATAAATGTAGCCCAGGGTACTGTCCCCGGCAGCTACACGCTGGTGTACCAATTGTGCGATAACCTGACACCCACGACCTGTACTACCGGACTGGCTACCATCACCGTGGCGCCCAATATAATTACCGGTCCCGATGCAGGTACAGCCAGTGCCGGTACGGGTGGAGTGGCCGTAGCGAACGTAACGATAAATGATGCAGTCAATGGCCTCCCCGTTACTCTCGGAGGAGGGGGCAATGCCACCATCGCCAGTGTGGGTACCTACCCTGCCGGTATTACCCTCAATACGACTACGGGTTCCCTCAGCGTAGCCCAGGGTACTACCCCCGGCAACTACACGCTGGCGTACCAGCTGTGTGACAACCTGACGCCCACAACCTGTGCTACAAGCCTGATTGGCGTTACGGTTACTCCCAGCATAGTAGCCTTACCGGATGAGGGGACGGCCATTATCGGACCGGGCACCGTCGCTATACTGGATGTACGCGCCAATGACCTGGTTAATGGTGAATTGCCAACAACGGCCAACTCCTCGCTGAGTGTGGTCAGCACCTCGGCCGGCATCACCCTCAACACCACTACGGGCAGTGTCAGCGTGGCGCAGGGTACCGCTCCGGGCAACTACACGCTCACCTATCAGTTGTGCAGCACCCTGGGCACCACGATCTGTGCGACCAGCTTCGCCAGTATAACGGTAACGGGTAATCCACCCGCAGCAACGCCCGACATTGTCGACACCCGGATCAACACCCCCGTTTCTGGTAATGTGCTGACGAACGATACGGACCCACAGGGCTTACCCCTGACGGTCTCGTTGCTAACGGCACCCGCCAGCGGAACCGTAACGGTCAACCCCGACGGTAGTTATACGTACACCCCACCCGCTAACTTCACGGGTACGGTTAGTTTCTGCTACAGCGTTTCCAACACGGGAGGACTGAGTAGCACAGCCTGCGTTGATGTGACCATAGCACCGGATGTTATTGTGGGTAACAATGCGCCGATAGCGAATAACGATAACACGAAAACGACGCAGGATACCCCCATCAATATCGTGGTGCTGGCCAATGACTCCGAGCCTGATTCGGCAACGAGCCTGGTCGGGCAGCTGACAAACCCGGTCATTCTGAGTCAGCCTGCGCAGGGTACGGCGGTTGTGAATGCCAATGGCACCATGACGTATACCCCACCGGCCAACTTTACCGGCGTGGTGAGCTTCCCCTATCAGGTATGCGACAGAGCCACACCGGCCCTGTGCGCCAGGGCTACCGTGCGCATCAGCGTACAGCCGACTCCACCAGCGGGTACTACCCTATCGCCCACCGCCATCGACGATGGATTGCTCACGAAACGAAACACGCCCAAAACGGGCAACGTCTCGCTCAACGACAGTGACCCCCAGGACCTGGCACTGACCTACGCAGCGGGTCAGCCCGACAGTGGCACCGTTGTTATGTCGCCAACGGGTAGTTACACGTACACCCCGGCTGCGGGTTTCAGTGGTCCCACCAGCTTTACTTATTCGGCCTGTAACAGTGCCGACAAGTGTGCGCTGGCCACAACAACCATACTGGTACAGGCACCGGCACCGCTCATCTCGCTGCTGCCCCAGGTGTACTTACAGGGTGCGTTGTTCGGCGTCAGTTCGCCCGTTGTGCTGATGCGCGACGACCTGCGGCTGAAGGGGTACATCCCCCTGGTACATCCGTACAGCACCCTGAACCCCATTACCGCCGTAGCAAGCCTGAACGCCAGCGCAACCGCCGTAACCGGCAGCAATGCTCTGGTTGACTGGGTATTCGTCGAGCTGCGCGATTCCTTTAATCCATCCATAGTGGTCGATAGCCGGGCGGCCCTGCTACAGCGCGATGGGGACATTGTGGATGTGGATGGTCTATCGCCGGTGCTGTTCAGTCAGGTCAATCCAGGCAGTTATTACGTAGCAGTACGGCACCGAAACCACCTGGGTGTGATGACCCTGACCGCGCTTTCCCTGACGCCGACCACAACAACGGTCGATTTCCGCAACCCCGGCACGGCTACGTTCACCTATACCGGTACCAGCAGTTACACGCAGGCCACCACCGATCAGTCGCAGGTAGTGGTGCAACAGGGCATGGCTATGTGGGCGGGCAACGCTACCCTGGATAACGCTATCAGTACACCCCACAATTCAATACTGTTCCAGGGGACGAACAATGACGTAAACACCGTTTACGGGCAGATTATTGCCCCCCAGTTCAACATCCTGGGAAGCCCCATCCTCAAACTGAGAGGGTACTGGACGGGCGATGTGGACCTGGACGGGGAAACTATTTTCCAGGGTACGGGCAACGACGTAGAATTCATCTATCAGAATATAATCAATAATCACCCTGGCAATGTACTTAAACTACCCTTTTTCTTCATTCGAGAGCAACTACCTTAATTTTCGTACCAGTGTCCGGAGACTGAGACGACGGTTCCCCGGCCAACTGATCACTTCTGGCAACCTTATAAGCTCACCTCTATCTAATTGATTATGAAATACCTGATACCTCATTTGTGCTGGATTATCCTGCTCCTGGGAAGTCACTACAGTGTTGCGCAACAGGCAGCGCTCACGGTGAACTATCGACTTACCTACGATGTACCCACGGGACGCTATATTGCCTGGGTAGTTCCAAACTATAATACGCCAAACAATCTGAATGCGAGTTCGACCGAGAAGGGGGGAACAGCCCAGTTTACCATCAAAGTACCTGCTTCGTTTTCGATCACCAACGTGCAGGACATCAATGGTAACTGGGAAAAAGCACCCACACGGCTGGGGCCGGGCAACCCGCCCCAAACGTATACCGCTCCGCTGGACCCCGCCTTCAACTACTTCGTTATTGGCAAAACGCCCAACGAAGTAGATTACGGCACTTTTACCACCGGTGTACCCGTTCCTTTGTTCTCGTTTACAGGAAATGGCTGTTTCGGTGCAATCTCGCCACTATCTCCCGGAGATCCCTTTATTGAAGCTGCCGATACGGATCAGAATCTGAACGTAGCCAACAGTTTTTATTCGCGTTCGGGTACCCCACCGGGTGGTAACCAGACCCCCCTCGAACAGTTCAACGCCGTTACGGGTCCAGCTGCTCAATGCGCCACATTGCTGGCTACGGCTGATACGCAGAGCGTTACCGCCAATATCCCGACCAGCGTCAGTGTACTGGCCAACGATACATATAACAACCAGCCCGCCAGTTTCACCAACGTAACGATTACCATAACGACCCCGCCCGCTACGGGCACGGCTACGGTAAACGCCAACGGCACCATTGGCTACGCCCCCGCTTCGGGTTTTTCGGGGCCCGTTTCGTTCACCTACACCATCTGCGCGCCCAGCCAAACTACTATCTGCTCAACGGCACCGGTCAACCTGACGGTAAACGCAGTGTTAGTGGCCGGCCCCGACCAGAACACGACCACATCGGGCAGCCCCGTTACGACTAACCTCCTGACCAACGACACCCGCAATGGCCTGCCGGCCAGTACCTCCAACGTTACCGTTTCGCTGACCAGTCAGCCCGCCAACGGTACGGCGGTGCTGAACGCCAATGGCACCGTTACCTACACGCCCGCCACCGGCTTTTCGGGTGTTAACTCCTTTAGTTATACCATCTGCGACATTGCCCAGCCCGGTATCTGCACAACCACAACTGCGTCTGTCACCGTAATCAGTACCGTGGCAGCCAACCCCGATAGCCAGACCCTGACGGCGGGCATTGCCACTACGGTTCCAGTTCTGGTTAACGATGTGCGCAATGGGCTGCCCGCCAGTTTCACCAATGTAACGGTCACTATCGCTACCCCGCCCGCTACGGGTACGGCCACGGTCAACGCCAACGGCACCATCGGCTACGCCCCCGCTTCGGGTTTCTCGGGTCCCGTTTCGTTCACCTACACCATCTGCGACATCAGCCAGCCGGGTATCTGTGCCACCGCACCGGTCAACCTGACGGTGAACGCAGTGGTAGTGGCCAGCCCCGATCAGAACACGACCACATCGGGCAGCCCCGTTACGACTAACCTCCTGACCAACGACCTCCGCAACGGCCTGCCGGCCAGCACCACCAACGTCACCATTGCGCTGGCCAGTCAGCCCGCCAACGGTACGGCGGTGCTGAATGCCGACGGCACCGTTACCTACACGCCCGCCACCGGCTTTTCGGGTGTTAACTCCTTTAGTTACACCATCTGCGACATTGCCCAGCCCGGCTTCTGCTCGACCACGACCACGTCCATTACCGTGATCAGTACCGTTGTGGCCACGCCCGACAGCCAGACCCTGACGGCGGGCACCACTACAACGGTTCCGGTGCTGGCCAACGATTTACGCAATGGGCTGCCCGCCAGCTTCACCAACGTAACGGTCACCATCGTTACCCCACCCGCTACGGGTACGGCCACGGTCAACGTCAACGGCACCATCGGTTACGCCCCCGCTTCCGGATTCTCGGGTCCCGTTTCGTTCACTTACACCATCTGCGACATCAGCCAGCCGGGTATCTGTGCCACCACACCGGTCAACCTAACGGTTATTTCGGTGATCATTGCCAATCCTGACCAGAACACAACGGCATCGGGTACCTCCGTTACGACCACTATCCTGGCTAACGACCTCCGCAATGGCCTGCCGGCCAGCACCACCAACGTCACCGTTTCGCTGACCAGTCAGCCCACTAATGGTACGGCCGTGCTGAATGCCAATGGCACCGTCACCTACACACCCGTCATCGGTTTCTCGGGCGTTGACTCGTTCAGTTACACCATCTGCGGCATCATTCAACCCAACATCTGTTCCGTAACGACCGTCTCCATCACGGTACTACCAAGCCGACCGGTTGCGATGAATGATCTGAATCAGACGGCCAAAAATATTTCGGTATCCGGAAGTTTACGCACCAACGATTCGGAGCCTGCCGGCCTGGCCCTGACGGTAGCGACTACCCCCGTTAACGGCCCAACGAACGGAACCGTCGTTATCCTGTCTAACGGTAGTTACACCTACACGCCGGCCACTAATTTTGTCGGCACCGATTCATTCGTGTACCAGGTTTGTAACACAGCCGCCCAGTGTACTACGGCCCTGGCCACCATCAGAATCCGGGATAACGCACCAAACGGCAATGATGCCCCTATTGCCCAGAACGATATGGCTACCACCACCCCGAATACAGGTGTTGTACTTTCCGTCAAAGCGAACGACAGCGACCCCGACGGACAGCCGCTGGGTCTGCCCATCATTGTCAGTTCGCCCATTAACGGTAACCTGATCGTGAATGGTGACGGCACGATCACCTATACCCCGGTCAACAGTTTCACGGGTGTCGATTCCTTCGTTTATCAGGTATGCGACAATGGTAGTCCGATCCTGTGCGACCAGGCAACGGTAACGGTAACCGTACGGGCTAATCCGGCTACGAACCAAACCCTGGCGTACGACGACGCGTACAGTACATTCGTTAATGTTCCGATCAGTGGCAACGTTTCGACCAACGATCAGGATCTGGAAGGAAACGCTCAGACGGTTACTACAACCCCGATCGTTGGCCCCAGCAATGGTACCCTGACACTGACGTCGACCGGTAGTTTCACCTACACGCCCGTCAATAGTTTCACCGGCACCGATTCGTTCACCTACCGGGTGTGCGATAATGGTGCTGGTCCGGCCTGCGCAACGGCAACGGCCTACATCACCGTATTCCCGCCGAATGGGGCCGTGGATCTGAGCGTTACCCTCAGCCAGCCAACGCTGAGTCTGACGGCAACGCTGGGCAGCACCCTGCCGATCTCGATCAACAACATCGGTACGGGTAATTTCGCGGGTCCGGTGTCGGTTACGCTCACGTTGCCCGCCAACGTGTCCGTTTCCCCGGGCTTCACCACCTCCAACGGCTTCACCTGTTCGGTAAGCGGCCCGCTGGTTACCTGCGTCAAGTCCGTATCGCTGGCAACGGCCACAAGCGAAACCCTGGCCGTATCGATTATTCCGAATGCCCCCACGGCCAGCCAGGCGCTTACCTTCTCGGCCAATACGGTCATTCCATCGGGCGATGGTACCCCGGCCAACAACGCGGCCACACTGATTACCCCACCCGTTGGGCCGGCACCGTTGATCTCGCTGCTGCCCCAGGTGTACTTACAGGGTGCGCTGTTTGGCGTTACTGCGCCGAATATGCTGATGCGTGATGACCTGCGGGCGAAAGGCTTTTTACCACTGGCGCATCCGTACGACATCCTGAACCCCATTACAGCTACATTGAATATGAACATGAGCGTAACGGCCGTGACCGGTAATGATGCCATTGTTGACTGGATTTTCGTTGAACTGCGCAGCGCTACCAATGGTACAACGATCATGGATAGCCGGGCGGCTCTACTACAGCGCGATGGGGATATTGTGGATGTGGATGGTGTATCTCCGGTGATATTCAGCCAGGCGCTGCCCGGCAGCTATTACGTAGCGGTGCGGCACCGAAACCACCTAGGTGTGATGACCCGAACGGCGTTACCGCTGTCATCAACGACCACTACCGTGGATTTCCGCAACCCCAATACGCCTACGTACACTTACACTGGCACTGCCAGCTACACGCAGGCGGTACCTAATCAGGCGCAGGTAGTGGTGCAACAGGGTGTAGCCTTGTGGGCGGGCAATAGCCTTGTCGATAATGCCGCTACTACCCCCCATAATTCGGTAATTTTCCAGGGGACGAACAATGACATAAATACCGTCTATCTACAGATTATCAACCCTAGTTTCAACACGCTGGGAACTCCCTTTTACAAGCGAAGAGGTTACAGCACAGGGGATGTAAATATGAATGGGGACACCATCTTCAACGGAACGGGCAACGATGTTGAGTTCATTTACCAGAACATCATCAATAACCACCCCGGGAATAGCCTCAAAGCACCCATCTTCATTATTCGTGAACAACTGCCTTAATTCGGGCGGGCCGGGTATAGTTTACCCGGCCCGCTTTATCACTTGGATTTCAGACAAAACAACCTAAAGCAATGAACGGATTTTTACGAATAACGATGTGGGTATGTCTGTTGCTGACAGGCTGGGCTAGTTTTGCCCAGCAGTCGACAAACGTAGTAGATTTCCTTCTTACTTATGATGCGACGACTACGCGCTATACGGCCTGGGTAGTCCCCCGTTATAATGTACCCAATGCAAACAATTCGGCTGCAGCGGAGAAAGGAAGTACTGCTCAGTTTACCATTAAAGTGCCAGCTTCGTTTTCGATCACTAACGTGCAGGATGTTACTGGCAACTGGGAAAAAGCACCCATGCGGCTGGGCCCAGGAAACCCTGGTCAGGACTGGTCAGGATCGAGCCTTAACTCCGCCCTGAACTACTACGTTATCGGCAAAACTCCGTCAGAAACCAATTATGGCAGCTTTGCATCTGGTACACCGGTTCGCCTGTTCACCTTCCAGGGAAATGGTTGTCTGGGGCCTCTGGGTGTACTGGAGGCAGGAAATCCTTTCATTGCGGAGGCTGACCAGCGTTTTTCACTCAACGTAGCCAACAGTTTTTACTCAATTTCCGCCACTCCGTCCGGAGGTAATACCGGGGGGAACCAGACACCGCTCGAGCAATTCAGGACGGCAACGGGCAATCAGGCCCAGTGTGGAAGCCTGACGGCCAACCCCGACAGTCAGACCCTGACCGCCGGTATGACTACCAGCATTCCCGTACTGACCAACGACTTCAACAACGGACAACCCGCCAGCACCGCTAACGTAACGCTCACCATCGCCACCCCGCCCGCCACGGGCACAGCCACGGTCAACGCCAACGGCACCATCGGTTTTGTGCCCGCTGCGGGTTTCACCGGTCCCGTCTCGTTCACTTACACCATCTGCGACATCAGCCAACCTTCGGTCTGTGCCTCGGCCGTGGTCAGCCTGACGGTCAACCCCGCCCCAGCCGTGCTGACGGCTAACCCCGACAGTCAGACCCTGACCGCCGGTATGACCACCAGCATTCCCGTACTGACCAACGACTTCAACAACGGACAACCCGCCAGCACCGCTAACGTAACGCTCACCATCGCCACCCCGCCCGCCACGGGCACAGCCACGGTCAACGCCAACGGCACCATCGGTTTTTGCCCGCTGCGGGTTTCACCGGTCCCGTCTCGTTCACCTACGCCATCTGCGACATCAGCCAGCCTTCGGTCTGTGCCTCGGCCGTGGTCAGCCTGACGGTCAACCCCGCCCCGGCCGTGCTGACGGCTAACCCCGACAGTCAGACCCTGACCGCCGGTATGACCACCAGCATTCCCGTACTGACCAACGACTTCAACAACGGACAACCCGCCAGCACCGCTAACGTAACGCTTACCATTACCCCAGCCCCCCACGGGCACAGCCACGGTCAACGCCAACGGCACCATCGGTTTTGTGCCCGCTGCGGGTTTCACCGGTCCCGTCTCGTTCACTTACACCATCTGCGACATCAGCCAGCCTTCGGTCTGTGCCTCGGCGTCTGTCAGCCTGACGGTTAACCCCGCCCCGGCCGTGCTGACGGCTAACCCCGACAGTCAGACCCTGACCGCCGGTATGACCACCAGCATTCCCGTACTGACCAACGACTTCAACAACGGACAACCCGCCAGCACCGCTAACGTAACGCTCACCATCGCCACCCCGCCCGCCACGGGCACAGCCACGGTCAACGCCAATGGCACCATCGGTTTTGTGCCCGCTGCGGGTTTCACCGGTCCCGTCTCGTTCACCTACGCCATCTGCGACATCAGCCAGCCTTCGGTCTGTGCCTCGGCCGTGGTCAGCCTGACGGTCAACCCCGCCCCGAATCAATCGGCCGACCTGCTGATTACGAAAAAGGTCAGCCAGTCGGGGGCAGCAGTAGGCGATGTTGTCAGTTTCACGATTACGGTGCAGAACATGGGGCCGGGCAGCGCGGTAGCGGTAACCGTAATCGACACGCTGCTACGAAATAGTACCGTACAGGTTCAGGGAACACCTACCCCCTCGAAAGGGTCATTTAACCCCGCCACCGGCCTGTGGACGATAGGCGATCTGACGGCCAGCGAAGCGGTTACGTTTGTGCTATCCGTTCGCCTTCTTTCCGAAGGAGTTGTGGTGAATGTAGCCAGTGTGACGGCTACCGGCAGTCAGGACCCTAACGAGACCAATAACATGGCCTCCGCCTGTACCAGTGTACCCTACGTACTCTGTTCGGGCGAGTCGCTAACGGTGCGTGTACCCCGGGAGTACCTGAATGTACAATGGTATCGTAACGGAGGTTCGACTCCTGTGTTCACCGGTAACACCGTAACCCTCGACCTGTCAGGAAGCTATACTGTCTCGGCATCGAATGGTAGTTGCCCCATTGCAGGCTGCTGCCCCATCATTATCCAGACGGGTACCTGCTGCCCGCCCGATGCATGCGTTCCGTTTGTCATCAAAAAAACAAAATCCCGTATCTGACCACAAACAAATTCTCGTCTCTAATCACATAAATTCATGAAAAGATTCAGCATCAGTTTATTACTCTGGTTGAGTTGTGTCATCGTCCAGGCCCAGGATGCCCCCATGCTTTCGTCCAACGAAGTGCGATACATGCTAACCAGGGAGCCGTCGACGGGCGTGTTCACGGCCTGGATTGTGCCCAACTACTCCACGCCCAATGCCAATAATCCGGAATCGGAGGATTTTGGTGCCACTGCGCAGTTCTCACTGAAAGTGCCCAAAGATTTTGTGCTTACCGACCTGCGCGACATCCGGGGCAGCTGGGACAAAACTGCGTATAAGCTAACCACACCGGATGCTTACGTAAAAACCGGTGGCAAGGCAGACTGGGCCTACTACGTAATTGGAAAAGCCGCGCGCGAAACGAATTACGGTTCTTTTACAGCGGGTGATCCGGTAGCGTTGTTTACCTTCCGGGGCACCGGTGGCGACCCCACCCAGGTAGCTATCCTGTCGACGGATGATTCGTTTGTTCAGTTTGCCAATCAGGAGATGGCTCTCAACGTACGCAGTAGTTTTTATACGCGCTCCGGTCAGCGGTCCAGCATGACGGTTACACCACTGGAGCAGATGAACGGAGTAATCAGCCTGAAAAAAGTATTGAAGGATAAGCAGGAGCAGACGGGCTCAGCCATTGATACGGACGACGATCTGTCCCAGCTCTCGGTACTCGTATACCCTAACCCAACCACCGATGTGGTGCAGGTAACGTATTTTAGCCCTAACGATCAGGCTGCGGTGTCGCTTGATATACTGGATGCCAACAGCACGGCACGGCGCACCAGCGTACAGCCGGCCAAAGCAGGCCTGAATACGGTGCAATTTAAAGTGGGCGACCTGCCGGGCGGTGTTTACTTCGTGCGGATGATGATGGAGGGAAAACCCGTCAACAAAAAAGTAATCAAACAGTAGACCCATCTGATCAATATAGGTCAAGACCGTTACCTGAAGGCAGGTAACGGTCTTTTTTTTAGCCAGCGGGTTTCATTACGACCATATTCCCAGCCGCAACTCTTCCCCATCAAAAACACCGTATGTTTTAGCACTCACCCACTCGCCCAGGTTTACGTACCGACTGGTGGGCGACACGGCCAGGTTGAGGGGGAGGTGCCGGTGCCCAAAGATGTAGTAATCGTGGTGTTGCCGGCTCTCTACCTCGCGGCAGTACTGCATGAGCCATTCGCGGTCTTCGCCCAGGAAGTGCTCCTCCCCTTTCTTAGTATTGCTGATCCGGCTCCTCCGCGACCAGGCATGCGCCAGACCGATACCCATATCGGGATGAACGAGTCGAAATAACTGGCGGGCAAGGCCACTTTCAAAAATTATTTTCAGGCGTTTGTAGACAAAATCACCGGGGCCGAGGCCGTCGCCGTGCCCAATCAGGAAGTGCTTGCCCCCTATTTCGTACCGGCGGGGCTCGCGGTAAACCGGAATGCCCATTTCCTGCGTGAAGTAGTCATTCATCCACATGTCGTGGTTACCCGTAAAGAGGATTATGCGCGTACCGGCATCGGTCAGTTCGGCCAGTTTTCCCTGTAGCCGGATGAAGCCTTTGGGCACGGCTTTTTTGTATTCGAACCAGAAATCAAATACATCGCCCACCAGAAAAATCACCCCAGCATCGGGCCGTATCGCATCGAGCCAGGCGACCACAGCCCGCTCCCGTTCGCGGCTCTGGTCGGGCGTGGGAGTGCCCAAATGAAAATCGGATGCGAAATAAGCCTTTTGGCCGGGAGCAAGCGGAATGGTTTCGATACGGGACATGCTTGAAAAATTCAGGCGTAAAGGTACAAAACCCCGCGCATTCGCCTGCCCGCCGGTTTGAGTCAGATGATTACCGGAACTGACACCGGGTTAATGAACAGGCATTGGTTACCGTCTTTCCGTTAGTTGAGTGGGAAAGCGGTATCACTTTTTGAGTTGCACCAGAAATCCCTTTCGGTCTTTCACCTCCAGGAAGTGGTAGATATTTCGGATGTGGTATTTGACCGTGTTTTCGGATATGAAAAGCGTCTCGGCTATCTCTTTATTCGACAAGCCTGCTGCCATACAATCCCACACCTCCCGCTGGCGGTCAGAAAGGCCTTTCAGCGGTTCGAGCACGGTAGGCATTTCATTCGTAGCTGCGGACCGGCTCAGCAACAGGTAATTTTCGAGTTCGGCCTTCATCCGCTCCGATTCAGCCGCTAACCGACGTTTCTTCTGGTGGTCCATCAACAACCAGACCAGTAACCCCACCGATACAACGGCCAATGCCCACAGTATCATGGCAAGGTAGCTTTTATCGGTCTGTTCACGCTGGATTTCAGTATCCTTTTCGGCCAGCAGAATGGTTTCTTTCTGATTGTGAAGGGCCGATATGTTTTTCTCCGTATTATAGAGTATGTTCAGGCTATCCAGTTTGTGCTGGGTTTCGGCAATAGCCGGCAAATCATGCCTGCTTTCGTAGATAGCCAGCAGTTCTTCATTGGCGTACAAATGATACTTTATAATGCGGCACGAGTCGGCCGAGCGTGTCGATTTGTTCAGGGCATCCCGGAGCAGGTCCAGCCGGTTCATAGCATTATAGAGCTGCATTTTCTTTACAAAAATCATGGGCAGGTCGCAGGGATCGGCTAGCTGCATCAGCGCAATGGCCCGGTCGTAGGTAGTTTCTGCCGCTGTATACTGCTTGTTCAGGAACTGCAGATACCCCTGTTGCATCATTAATTTCGACGTATTTTCGGCATCGACACCGGCAAAGTTGTTCTTCGCCAGCAGCGTCATCAGGCTGTCAGACCGGGCGTAGTCGTGCGTATCAAAATAAATAAACGCTTCTTCGGACCGGATAGCGGCCCGGTACACAGCCTGTTTTGGGGTCTGCTCGGCAAATGCGCGGGCAGCGGCCAGAAACTTCAGGGCAGACTGGTAGTCGAACACCCGTTTGTAGGTATAGGAAAGGAGCCTGGTCACGTGGTACTTGTAATCGGCTGACAAGGACGCGTCCGTTAGTAAGGGCAGCAGCCGGGCCTGCGATTCATTGTACTTCAGTTCATTGTTCAGGCGGTATACCGTATCTTCCAGTTGCTGCAGCGGCACCGATTGGCTATAACCCGACAGTGCCCCCGGCAGGATAAACCAACAAGAGAGGAAGATGACAGCATAGTAATAACGGATCATATACGACAGGATTGGTAAAGCAAAAATAACCAGATGTACGTACACATGCTTACAAAATGAAAAATGTAACATGCATTCTTTTTTTGCTTTGAGCGATACTATTAACAGGAAGTATACCATTAAAACCGGGTTACCGCAGCAAAATCCCCGTTCAAGGCGAAAACTACCCCCAGGGATAGGGGGTGTTTACCCAGAAACTACCCGCAGGGACAGTTAATAAACACCTAAGCGTCAATACGTTTGTGCCCTTGATTTATCCGGCTGACCTCAGGTCAGCCGGATAAATCAAGGGTTATTAACCAGACACTTTTCTCGTTTATCAGATGAAAAAAACGGTACTCTTTATGCTGCTGCTGGGTAGCTATTTGCTAACCAACGGACAATCCAGACTCCCCAGCCTGACGCAGCCCCCCAACGCACCCGCCTTTCGGCAGGCGCTTATTCAGCAGGAAACAGTCCGCCAGCGGGCCGTTACGCAGTTTCTCCGGCAGAATCCACGGCTCCGGCAATCGTTCGTTGATAAAAAAGGGGCTTACCTTTTCCTCCACCACATCGACCCAATGGGACGGCCCGTGTATTACCAGACGCGCAGTAATCAGGCTCTGGCTACGTCTATCAACACCAGCAAACTCTGGGATGGGGGAAGCCTGGGGCTTAGCTTGCAGGGACAGGGGATGGAAGTAAGTCCGGCGCGTTCGCGGCTGGGTATGTTCGAACCCGGTCCTACCCGCACTACCCATCAGGAATTTGGCGGCCGGGCCATCACCCGCGACCTGCCGGTATTTACGGATCAGGTGGCGGGCAGTAAACCAAAAGAAGCGACCGACCATGCTACCCACGTTGCCGGTACCATGGTGGCCAAAGGCATTCAGGCCCAGGCACGGGGAATGGCCAATCAGGCGCGGCTGGACTGCTACGAAATCGGTACCGACGAGCTCGTTGAGATGCAGACGGCGGCTTCTGAAGGAATGCTGGTCTCTAACCACTCCTACGGTCCCTCTTTCGATGCTACCCGGGTTAATCTGGGTGTGTACGATGCCTCCTGTCAGGACTACGACAGAATAACCTCCCAGAACAAAAACTACCTTCAGTTTCATGCGGCTGGTAATGACCGCGACGACGCAAACGGGAAAACCTACGACATTCTCATTGGTGGAGCCATTGGCAAAAACGTAGCGACGGTAGGAGCCGTGAAGATCCTGACTGGCGGGTATAATGGCCCGGCCAGCGTGGAAATAGCGGATTTCAGCAGCTATGGCCCCACCGACGATGGACGCATAAAACCCGACTTTGTGGCACCCGGCGCAGCCATTTACTCCGCCTATTCGGGCAGCAATACGGATTATGCCGAAGAAAATGGAACAAGCATGGCATCGCCCGGATCGGCGGGGTCCCTTTTCCTGCTTCAGCAACACTACCGTACTACCAAAAACGGGTTTATGCGGGCCGCTACACTCAAAGGCCTGGCCATTCACACCGCCGAAGAAGCCGGTACTACCCCTGGTCCCGATTACCGCTTTGGCTGGGGATTACTGAATCTGGAAAAGGCTATCGGGGTTATAAATCAGACCAGTGGCCTCTCTACGATGGAAGAAGCTACCCTGGCCAACGGAGCAACCTATCAAAAACGCATTAATGCCAAAGGGGGGCTGCTGAAAGTGACCATCTGCTGGACCGATGTGCCGGGTACGCCCTTGGTGAACGGGGGCCGCGATAATCGGACGGCTCTGTTAATCAACGACCTTGACCTGCGCCTTATCAATGCTACTACCAATCAGGAAATCACCGAATTACCCTGGAAACTAGACCCCAACAATCCCGCAACGGGAGCCACCCGGGGCGATAACCTGGTGGATAATGTAGAACAGATCGTTATCGATAACGTACCCGCCGGTTCCTATTACGTTCGGGTAACGCACAAAGGGACGCTCCAGCAGGGACCGCAGGAATTTTCGGTATTCGCCACGGGTCTTGCTCCGGAAACACCCATCGTGAAAGTAGACAGCAGCGACCCCGATGCGACCGAAGGCACTAAACCCGCCAGCGGCCGGGTGTCCGGGGGGCGGGTAGCTGCCAGTGGAGACTATGACCCGGGCGTTATCCGTTTCGAACGTACCAGCTCGGTGGGTACGCTGGTCGTAAATTACCAGATTGGGGGGTCGGCTACCAATGGCGTAGACTACGAAGCCCTGCCTACGTCAGTCACTTTCACAGACGGGCAGTCGGTCGTACTGGAAGAAATGGACCCGCTCGATGATGACCTGGCTGAAGGGGATGAAACGGTTATTATAACGCTTCTCGACAGCGACGACTACGACCCCGACCCTACAGAAAAGGCAACAACACTGACCATCAAAGACAAGGACGTTACGACACCTTTTGCCATCACGGCCGTAACAACCGTGACCTGCGCGCCCGTAGCGGGCAACCCAAACCAACGCTCGCTGAGTTTCACCCCTCAGTACGGCGGTGCTAACGGGCAACCCATCAGTTTTTCGGTCGTTAACGAGATGCTGCCCACCACGGCACCGGGCCCATACACCATCGGAGTTTACATCGACAATCCGACCATCCAGCTCAGGGCCACTCAGACCGGCACGGCCAACGAGGCTACTTTGGCCTATAACTGGCTGGCCGCGTGTGAGGCTACAACACCTACTCCGCAACCAGATGGCCCCTTTGTCATCACAGCCGTAACACCCGTAACCTGCGCGCCCGTAGCGGGCAACCCAAACCAACGCTCGCTGAGTTTCACTCCTCAGTACGGCGGTACTAACGGGCAACCCATCAGTTTTTCGGTCGTTAACGAGATGCTGCCCACCACGGCACCGGGCCCATACACCATCGGGGTTTACATCGACAATCCGACCATCCAGCTCAGGGCCACTCAGACCGGCACGGCCAACGAGGCTACTTTGGCCTATAACTGGCTGGCCGCGTGTGATAACAACCGGGCGCGACCCGGTGCCGAACCGGGCAGCGGGCTGGAGGTTCGTCTGTCGGGCAATCCCATCGTCGATGGTCAGGTATCGGTTAGGATAAGCGGAGTTCCGGGTCAGCCGTTGACGCTGAGGTTGACTGACGTGCAAGGCCGGGTAATTGGTACGCATCAGGTGCCGGAAGCTGAAGCGCAGGAGCGGCACCGTTTCCAGGTGAACGGCCAGCGGGCGGGGCTGCTCCTACTGACGGTCAGCACCCCCACCGAGTCGAAAACAATTAAAGTGCTCAAGGCAGAGTAAGTAAACGCTCGTTTGCCAGAGAGCAAATTGCCCCTCCCGCTCCAATTGGAGCGGGAGGGTTTTACTACTCATTCTTTTCCAAGTGTACAATGACGACCGATCACAAAACGGGCCTTAAAAACGACCAGCCAGGCATAACGAAAGTGTCTGTAGAAACGGACAATGACATTCTTTTTTCCACCGGAGAATTTGAGCAGCTTTACAGCCAGTACAAACGGGCAGGCTACGAATTAGCCGCCACTGTGTACCAGCAGAACCAGTTATGGACGGGGTCTGCCTATTCTTTTTGATACAGTTCCCTGGCACTAAGCCGGTAATGCAGACCAAAAACGGTTACCCGGTCTGAAGCAATACAAAAACATTCGGGCTGCATAGCTGGTATGTAAGAAAACGTTAATTTTGGCTTTTCTTCAATCATACTATGAAAATCAAATCACTGATATTGGCTTTCCCCGTACTGTGTTTAGCCTGTAATAACCCAAGCACCCCTCAGGATCCTGCCAGCCAGACGGAGGCCAGTCCTATTGTAGCTAAGCGCGTATCGGGGGTTAAGATGCTCACCACCGATTACAACTACGACCAGCCCTGCAACCTGCTGGGTGAAGAATACATTCGCGGTCTGTTCAAGGTAGAAGAAACTACGGAACTGGCTGAGACTTTTGAGCATGACGGCTGCGCGTTTAACTGGGAAGGCAACCAGGTCGTTGTTTCCTTTGGCGGTGATAAACCGTATACGTCGGTATATACAGCCGAGTACATGTTCGACAAAATGTACCAGGGAAAGAAAGCGGAGCCAGTAGCCGTTGTTTCCCCAACGCCGGACCGCACCGCCGTTCAAACGACTACCAGCTCGGAAGGCGGTAACCAGGCCGATGCCATTGAAGAAACGACCGCCAATGATAAAGCAGATGATTCCACCAATACAGGACCGATGGAAGATGACCTGGCAGGCCGTGGTGGTGTAACGGCAGCTACCCCTTGCTCTCACCGCACCAACCATTAGCCTTGGTAATTTCGAAGCGGTACGTAATGCCGGCGACAAAGCCGTGTGGGATGCCTCCAAAAGCACCATGCACGTTCTTTATAACAATCACATCATCAACGTAACGGTTAAATCAAAAGGCGGGGCCGAAGCACGGAAGGAGCATGCCCTGAACCTGGCCGAAGTGCTG
>CAWAJC010000010.1:0-64188 GCA_963782245.1 uncultured Cytophagales bacterium | reverse complement strand
GGCCCTGACCATTTACGATATGTGCAAAGCCTTCTCCCACGACATCATTATCCGGGAAACAAAACTGATGGAAAAAACCGGGGGCAAACGACATTTTCTGCGCGATGAATAAGTCGAATGGTCTCAACGGCCTGGTGCTGACGGGCGGGCGTAGTACCCGCATGGGGCAGGATAAATCCCAGCTTACGTACCACGACAAACCCCAGCGCGAACACCTCACGGACTTGCTCCGGCCGTTTTGCTCCACCGTTTACTGGTCGGTCAATGCGGGGCAGGCGGCTGAACTGACACAGACGAACCAACCCATGATCGTGGATGCCTTCGATATTCCGGGGCCGTTGAACGGGATTCTATCGGCCTTCCGGCATGACCCGGAAGTTGCCTGGCTGGTGGTAGCCTGCGATATGCCGTTACTGACTGCAAACTCACTGACTGCCCTGATAAACGGTCGGGATGCATCCAAACCCGCCACGGCATTTTATGATTCGAACGGGCAGTTTCCCGAACCCCTGCTGAGTATCTGGGAGCCCGCCATTGAACCCATTCTGCAAACGGCACTGGCATCGGGCTACTACGCCCCCCGGCCAATCCTGATGCTGGCCGACTGCCACTTGTTAACCATTCCCGACGTGCGCGAACTGCTGAACGTGAATAAGCCAGCGGAACAGAAGGCGCTGAAACATCGGGACGAATTCTGAGGTTCATCCAGCAATCAACAATGTATGAAGCTCATCCGAAGCCTATTGGTTGCCGCTGGTTCCCTGTTGGTGAACCATGCCACAACGGCCCAGCGCACAACGCCTTCGCCCGAATTACGGGCGTTTAGCGAGCAGCGCATCAAACATCAGAAAACCCTGGGGCTGGCCCTCGGTGGTTTTGCCCTGGCCAACATCGCCGTGGGGGCTGTAGCTGCCGGGCAGACGACCGGCGAAACGCAGCAGTTTCACAAAATGAACGTCTATTGGAACCTGTTCAACCTGGGTATTGCCGGGGCTGGTTTGCTGGGGTCCCGCAAACGCAGTGCCGATACCGAAACGCTGGCCGATGCGGTGCGGCAACACGAGAACATGAAGCAGATTCTGCTCGTCAATGCGGGGCTGGATGTGGCCTACGTGGTGGGTGGGGGATACCTGCGGGAGCGGGCACGGGCAAAAACCAACGTCAATCCCGACAAGGCCGACCAGCTGCGTGGCTACGGCAAATCCATCATGTTTCAGGGTGGATTCCTGCTGGCGTTCGACCTGGTCAATTATTTCATCTTTAAAAACCGGGGCGATAAACAGGAACGACTCCTGCTTTCTCCTACCCCAGATGGCGTGGGCGTTGTGCTGCCCATTCGATAGCCCGTCGTGGCTTGACGGGCGAAATCCGCACCGCCTCCGAACGAATCGAACCGGCGGATGGTTACGTCGTAATTTACCAGCCAGACCCAGGCAATGACAGATTATTTACTACCCTTTAAGGCGTTTGTTACAACCGCGGTTGAACAAATGCAGCAGGACCCTTGCGCAGTTGGTTTAGCCGCTGGCGGTTCCTGGGCATCGGGCAACATGGACGCCTACTCCGACCTTGACCTGGTAGTGGTTACGAGCCGGAAAATTGCGCCGGACCTGGATGAGATGCAGCAGTACGCTGCCCGGTTTGGGCCCATGCTGGCCTCCTTCCGGGGCGATCACGTGGGCGAAATTCGCTTGTTGATTGCGCTTTACGAAGTCTCTTTACTGCATGTTGATATTAAATTCCTACTACCCAACGAGTTTCATGACCGGGTAGAAGACCCGACCATACTCTGGGAGCGGGATCATGCATTGACGACGATCATGGAGCAGTCGACGGCGAAATACCCGCCTTTCGATTTTCAATGGGCCGAAGACCGGTTCTGGATATGGGCGCACTATGCGGCCGTCAAAATTGGTCGGGGCGAGTATTTTGAAGCCATTGACTTCCTGGCGTTTGTTCGCAACGCTGTGCTGGGTCCCATGCTGCACCTCAAGAATTCAGGCTTGCCCAGGGGCGTTCGCCGGGCCGAAACGACGTTTGCCGCCGATGACCTGACGCAGCTTCGCAGAACGGTAGCTACGCCCGACCGCGCCACCCTGCTTAGTAGTTTGTGGGAGGTGATGTATCTTTACGAGTCATTGCGCGACGCATTGACCCCGGACACATTCTCAAAAAACAGGGCTGCCCAGGTAGCCGTTACCCATTATCTTTCCAGGCTATAAAACGAATTCTTCATTGTAAACACTAATCACCAATGACAATGAAGGACCACCGATACCAATGAATGACGACGATTTTCTCCGACTAACGTTCCAACTCGCCCGCGAGGGCATGACCACAAACCAGGGCGGGCCCTTTGGCTCCCTAGTTGTTCGCGATGGCGAAATAGTGGGGCGGGGCTGTAATCAGGTAACCTCAACCAACGACCCTACGGCCCATGCCGAAGTAGTAGCCATCCGGGACGCGTGCCGAAACCTGGGTACATTTCAACTGGAGGGCTGTACACTCTATGCCTCCTGCGAACCCTGCCCTATGTGCCTGGGGGCTATCTATTGGGCCAGGCCCAGCCGAATTGTGTATGGAGCCTTTCACTCCGACGCAGCCGGTGCCGGTTTCGATGACCAGTTTATCTACGAAGAACTCGACAAACCCCGCGAGGCCCGAAAAATTCCCATGAAGCAGCTACTCCGCGAAGAAGCCAACGCTGTTTTTCAGGAATGGGAAGCCCTGGAAAAAAGAATTCCGTACTGACCCTGTGTCAGTACGGAAACAATTATAACTGGGAAGACCAAGTTGAGGGTCAGGCGGTAACCAGCGCATCGCTCATTTGCCGGAGCAGTTCGACTACGTCCCGTTGCCGGGCAAGCCGGTAGCGGGCAAACGAAACACCCGCGCCTACTTTTATGGTGTAGGCCCAGTTAGGTAACTGCCTGAACATATCTTCGTCGGTGGTATCGTCGCCAATGCTCACCACAAAGTCGTACGGGCTGTCGTCAAACAGCGTGGCGGCTACCGTGCCTTTGCTGTGCTGGGCAGGTTTTACCTCAATTACTTTGTTCCCCTGAATAACGGCCAGTGGAACGGAGGACGAAAGGCTCCGGAGCTGGGTGGCTAGTTCAACCGCCTGCCCTTCAATATCGTCGGACTCGGCCCGCCGGTAATGCCAGGCAATGGCTGTTTCCTTCTCTTCTATGGATGTGCCGGGAAACCGCTCTACAAACTGACTTATAGTGGGCCGGACGGAGTCGACCCAGTCGTCGGCCGTCAAATCGAGTCGGGTCCAGGGCTTATCCGGGTTTTTCAAAAACGCACCGTGTTCGGCTACCAGGTGAACGGGAATGCCCGTAAACGTTTTTTCGAGAAAGGCCCGGTTGCGGCCACTAATGACCACCAGGTTGCTGTGTTCTGCCAGATTGTGCAGCGTTTCTACCAGTGCTTCCGGAAGTCTGGCCTCAGCAGGATCATTCACGATGGGCGATAGTGTCCCATCAAAGTCAAATAACAGTAAGCGTTGCTTGGCTTCGCTGAAGGCGGTAATAAACGGAACAACAGGAAGGGTAGTTTCTAATGCTGGTTGGTTGGTCATGGTATCATCGAAAGCAGTGAAAAAATCGTTACTCCAACGGAAAACGCTGTGGTTTTGCAGGTGATGCTGCATGGCCAGTATGCGTCGTTCCTGCTCAGGCAGTGGCATTAATAGCCCCTGTTTAATGGCGTTGGCCATTTCCTGCGTATCGGTGGGGTTGATAATCAGGGCGTTACTCAACTCCTGGGCGGCTCCGGCCAGTTCGCTCAGAATCAATACGCCTTTATGGTCGTACCGGCTGGCTACAAACTCTTTGCAAACCAGGTTCATCCCGTCCCGGATGGGCGTAATCAACGCTACATCGCAGGCGGTGTACAGGGCCAGTAGCTCAGTGAAGTTCAGCGACCGGTAAATGTAGATGATGGGCCGCCAGCCGATGGTGCCAAACTGCCCATTTATCCGACCGACTGCTTCTTCAATTTCCCGTTTCAGTTCCTGGTACTGACTGATTTTATCCCGGGAGGGCACTACCGTCATCACGAAGGTTACTTTGTCGTGCCAGTCCGGATTTTCGGTCAGGAACCGCTCAAATCCCTGAAGACGGTACGTGATGCCTTTGGTGTAATCGAGCCGGTCGACAGAGAAGATAATTTTGTTGCTCCGGATGAGGTCCTGATACTCTTGCCGGGTTGCTACTACTTCGGGCTCCTGGCCACTCCAGTTGAACTTAATGAAGTCGATGCTAATGGGGAAGTCCTTCACAAGGACAGACCGTTCGGGCAGAACGACCCGCTGCTCAATGGTGGGTAGAGACAGCACTTCGGATACGCTCTGCAAAAAATGCTGAACATAATCGGACGTGTGAAAACCAACTACATTAGCGCCCAGCAGTCCCTCAATCAGCACCTGCCGCCAGGTTCGGGGGAGTAATTTTATAATTTCATACGTCGGAAAAGGAATGTGAAAAAAGTAACCGATGCTGGCATCCGGAACGGCCTGCCGCACCATATTCGGCAACAGCATGAGTTGGAAATCGTGAATCCAAATGAAGTCGCCGGGCTCAATCAGATTAGTCAGTTCTTCCAGAAAACGAGTATTGGCCTGGAAATAATGCTGAAAGTCACACTCGTTAAAATTGGCGTACGAAGGAAAATAATGGAATAAAGGCCAGATCAGGTCGTTGCTGAATCCTTCATAAAATCCCTTGTGGACATCCTCGTCCATGAAAACCGGGTGGGCCACGAAGGTTTCGTTCTCCAGCTCCGACGCGTCGATGTGCTTCAGGGAGGAGTCGGCGTGGCCAACCCAGTGGATTTTGGCCGATGTTCCGTGCTGGCTCTGCCCCATTCGTTCGGCCATCGATAACACCGCCGAAACCAGACCACCCGAGTTCTGAACCAGTTCCACGCCCTCTTCGCGCTCCCGGATTGTAAAGGGCAGTCGATAAGAAACAATTAGTAATCGGTTAGATGTGCTCATGAGAATTTTCGTTGTGGAAGGTTAGTTGCATTACTGTAAATATCGCTTCACTGACTTAGAGGAGACTTAAGTAAATCTTAGAAACTCATTAGAATGGCTATCTGCATCCTCTAAGCAATTTCTAAGTGAATTGTAAGCCGATTCTTAAGGTAGCGGTACAAATTGCCCCTGATTCACTACGCCAGCCGAAAACACTAAAACTGTCCTGCGGTTAAATAGTTAATTCGTTGGCGGGCACATGACGTTTAGCATGCCAACACACCACGCACACGGCATCCATGTGTGTCGGCCGGTAAATCACTATATTCTTAAAAACCTAATCATGACGGATAACAACACAGACATACAGGCCAACCTGCGGTGGTATAAAGATGCCATTATTTATGAATTACACATAAAGGCGTTCCGCGATGGGAATGGCGATGGGGTCGGTGACTTTCAGGGCCTGCTCGAAAAACTGGATTACTTACAGGAACTGGGCGTTACGGCCATCTGGTTGCTTCCGTTTTATCCATCGCCCCTGCGCGATGATGGGTACGATATTGCCGATTACTATACCATTAACCCGTCTTACGGGAATATTGCCGAATTTAAGACGCTGCTCAAAGAAGCCCACAACCGGGATCTGAAGGTGATTACCGAGCTGGTTATCAACCACTCGTCCGACCAGCACCCCTGGTTTCAGCGGGCACGCCGGGCACCCAAAGGATCGCCCGAACGGGACTACTACGTCTGGACCGATGACCCAACGCAATTTAAAGACGTTCGGATCATTTTTCAGGATTTTGAAACCTCCAACTGGACCTGGGACAACGAAGCGCAACAGTACTACTGGCACCGCTTTTTTCACCACCAGCCCGACCTTAATTACGATAGCCCGCTGGTGCAGGCCGAAGTAATCAAAATGCTTGACTACTGGTGCGAACTGGGCGTAGATGGGTTCCGGCTGGATGCCGTTCCGTATCTGTTTGAGCGCGAGGGCACCAACGGTGAAAACCTGCCCGAAACACACGCTTACCTGAAAAAACTCCGGTCGCACATCGACGCGCATTTTCCGGGTGTCGTATTCCTGGCCGAAGCGAATATGTGGCCCGAAGATTCGGCCTCCTACTTTGGCGATGGGGACGAGTGCCACATGAACTACCATTTTCCGGTTATGCCCCGCATGTTCATGGCCCTGCAAATGGAAGACCGGTACCCTATTACCGATATTTTCGACCAAACCCCCGCTATTCCCGACAACTGCCAGTGGGCTATTTTCCTGCGAAACCATGATGAGCTGACGCTCGAAATGGTAACCGACGAGGAGCGGGACTACATGTATAAAACCTACGCTAAAGATCCCAAGGCGAAGATTAACCTCGGTATCCGGCACCGGCTGGCTCCGCTGATGGAGAACAACCGCAAGAAAATAGAACTACTGAACAGCCTGTTGTTTTCGTTGCCCGGCACGCCGGTTATTTACTACGGCGATGAAATTGGTATGGGCGACAACGTGTACCTGGGCGACCGGGATGGCGTACGGACCCCCATGCAATGGTCGCCCGACCGCAACGCGGGTTTTTCGAGCACCAATCCGCAGAAGCTGTACCTGCCCACCATTCTGGACCCTGAGTACCATTATGAATCGGTGAACGTAGAGACCCAGCGCAACAATACCTCTTCCTTGTTCTGGTTTATGAAACGGATGATCAACCTGCGCAAGCACTACAAAGCGTTTGGGCGGGGCGATATGAAGTTCCTGAACGTGGAGAACCCCAAGGTGCTGGCGTTTACCCGTACCTACGAGGAACAAACCCTGCTGATTGTAGTCAACCTGTCGAAGTATTCGCAACCGGCCCAGGTTGAGTTGAGCGGTTTTACGGGCTACGTGCCTGTAGAAGCGTTCAGCAAAAATGCTTTCCCGGCTATTTCCGACAGCGAAACGTACTTCTTCACCCTGGCACCGCACGACTACCAGTGGTTTGTGCTGGAAAAAGCTGAGACGGGAGCCACGCAGGTGCTTGAGTTGCCCATGGTGCGCATTGATGACTGGCACACCTTACTGACCAACGGAACGCGCACCGTGCTGGAGACGGTCGTATTACCCGACTACCTCCTGCGGGCCGATTGGTTCGATGAGAAGAAACAGGCCATGCGCGACGTAACCATTCGCAGTCATGCCCGGCTCACGCTAACGGAAGGGACCGCCTATATTGTTCTCATTGAAGTGGCTTATGAGCGGGGCCTGCCCGAAACCTTCCAGCTGGTGCTGACCTTTGCCGATGAAGCCCAGGCCGACAAGCTGACCCGGAACTGCCCGCAGTCTGTGATGGCCCTGGCCGAGATAGGGGAGGACTCCGGTGTGCTTTGCGATGGTCTGTACGTAGCCGATGTGCAGCAGGCATTGCTCCGCCGGATGGCCGAAGCGGGAAAGAACCCGGAGCCCGGGCTGCTGTTCGAAAGCAAGCCGGAGTTGAGTGAATACATCCAGAAAAACAAGGAGATAAAAGCCAGATTGATGGTTACCGGTGCAGACTATGTATCCATCGGTTACGACACGAAATACCTCCTCAAATTGTACCGAAAGGTAGACCTGTCTATTAACCCCGATGCTGAGTTGACGCACTTTTTGTCCGAGACGGCTTCGTTCGCCTACGTCCCTGCCCTGGTGGGTTCGGTGGAGATAGTATCGTCCAGCGAATCGGTCATGCTGGGTAATCTGGAAGAAATGGTAGCCCGGCACGGGGACGGAAAAACCTACGTGCTGGAGCGGGTTAATAATTACATTGAGCGGATTCTCTCCCGCGACAGGGCGCAGGTGGCAGCCATCGCGGACGTACCGCGCAGCACCCTGAGTATGCCGGTTGGCTTTAAAGATCTCCCCGACGAGACCCAGGAGTTACTGGGTCGACGGGCGGCCGAGCAGTCCCGGCTGCTGGGTGTTCGCATCGGTCAGATGCACCTGGCGCTGGCTTCAAATAAAACCTTAAAGGATTTTGCCCCCGAGGATTTCTCATTGCATTACCAGCGGTCGTTGTTTTCGGGCCTGCAGTCACTGGTGCGCGAAACGTACCAGAGCCAGCAACGAAACCTGTCACGCGTTCCGGCCGACATTCGGCCGGATGTGGAGCGGACGCTGGCCCGGAGAGAAGCCATGATGACGAAGTTGAAGCGGATTTACAGCAAAAAACTGGACACGGCTAAAATTCGTATTCATGGCGACCTGCAACTGGAGAAAATTCTGCTGACGGGTCGGGATATTGCCATTCAGGACTTTGGTGGCGATCCCAACCGGAGCTACAGCGAACGGCGGCTTAAACGGTCGCCCCTGCGCGATGTAGCGGCCATGATTCGTTCCTTCTATTACGTAGCTTACGAAGGTTTCCTGATAACCAACCAGGTTCCTAAGCCGGAAACGGTACAGTTGCTGCCCTTCGCCGAATTCTGGGCACACCAGATGAGTGGATTCTTTATGAAAGCGTACCTGGAAACGGTGCAGGGGAGTTCGTTCATGCCCAGTCAGCCCGATGATCTGGAGATGATGCTCGAAACGTTCCTGCTCGAAAAGGCCATTGCCGACCTGAATTACGAGCTTAATCACCGACCCGATTGGGTGCGTATCCCACTACAGATTATCAAATCAGTAATGGCCTCTTCGGACAAGGTTTCTCCCGAACCCGAAATGGCATAAATTTTCGGGGTGAGGTTCCATAACTTGATAGAACCTCACCCCGAAAATTTACCGTGACGGATGGTTACGCTGTATCGTCGTTATCCAGCCAGACTACCTTTTGTTCCGGATGATGGTCCTGACCAACTATGGCCCGGTACAGGTCCGGACGACGGGCTTTCAGGTAACGGTGCCCTCCTGCCTGCGTCAATTTTTCGGGGGTGAGCGTAGCCAGGGCAAAGCTGTCGTCAAATGAACGGCATTCCGCAATAACGTCGCCGAAGGGGTCGACAATCATGGAGCAGCCGTTCTTTAACTGGTCGGCATCCATACCGATAGGGTTGGAGAAAACGGCATATACGGCGTTGTCGTACGCCCGGGAGGGGAGCCACTTCATCAGCCAGTCGCGGCCCTTCATACCATCAAATTCCAGCCGCAGCGAGGTTGGGTCGGCTTCCCGGTTTTCCCACAGGGCCGGGTCAACAAAGCCAGCTCCCGGCCGGGTGGAGGGCGTACACATCGTTACGTGTGGCATAAAAATAACGTCGGCTCCCAGGAGTTTGGTAGCCCGCACATTTTCAACGATGTTATTGTCGTAGCAGATCAATATGCCGCAGCGCCAGCCATACAGGTCAAACACGCAGTAGGCATTGCCGGGCGTGATGTGGGGGTTAATGAACGGATGGAGCTTCCGGTATTTGGCCAGCAGGCCCGTTTTGTCCACGCACACGTAGGCCTTGTACAACTTATCCTGATCATCTTTCTCGAAAAGACCGGCCAGGATCGCAATGTTGTGCCGCTCGGCTATGGCTCTCAGTTTTTCGATGCTTTCCCCTGCCGGAATAAATTCGGCCAGGTCCAGCATCTCTTCTTTTGAGAGGTGCCGGGCAAAGGTATAGCCCGTTAGGGAGCATTCGTGAAAAGCAATAGCGGCTGCGCCTTCGTCCGCGGCTTTTTGTGCCAGCCGCTCAATAACAGAGAGGTTGTAGGCTTTGTCGGCACTGCGATTTTCAAACTGGGCAGTGGCTATTTTCAGGTTCTTCATCGTTACTTCAGTCGTTCCAGTGCCCGTTTCATCTGGGCGATTTCCCGTTCCTGCGCTTTAATAATATCTTCGGCGAGTTTTTTTACTTCCGGATCCTTCAGATCCGCCTGTGTACTCGCCAGAATAGCCGACGAGTGGTGGGGAATCATAGCCTGCATGTACTGCACATCACTCACGAAAGTCTGCGTGCGTAGCAGGGTTAGTGTCAGGAAAAAAACAACGATACTGCCAAAGCCAATAAGCGTGTTCATCCGTTTGTTTTTATACATTCCCGGCATGAATAACAGCATCGTAAGCGCCATGGGCGCTATCATCAGCAGTGTCATGTACAGCCGGGTCAGGCTCAGATAAACGTGATCGAACCTGAACACATTCAGAAACATAACCGTGTACATGATAACAAATGACACGGCCAGCATCAGAAAAAATTTACGGTAATTACCTCCTTCCATGTTGCTTGTTATTTGGGTTGATGAATGCGGTATTTTTATTGCAGTAAACTACCAATCATCGGTTTGCTGATTCGCCTTCGCACGAGGAGTACAGAATAGAGTAGCTAAGCTGTTTACTGGTATACCGGATTAAACCGGTTTTGTTTAGCGTTGCCCTATTTACGGTAAATCCTCTACCCGGATATTTTTCTGCTCAATTCGGGATAGTTCGGGGAGTTGCTGGGTCTCGTAACGCTTGTCATACTCACCTACGGATGTTGTATCGCTTTCCTCCCCTTTGTAATTGATATAGTCCTGAAACCGGATGCCTCCCACCACGTTTGGGTTGATGGCTTTTCTGAAACGGGGGCCTCCTTCGCTGTATGCCAGGTAATCCAGGGTGTGCGTCTGGCGATTGAACCAGTAAAAGAACGTATCACCGTAATCTTTACCACCGCCCTCGGCCCGAAACCGCACCCGTACTTTATCGTAAAGCTGTCCGTCCAGCTTACTTTCGCCCACCAGATCGGCCCGCACGGCGGGGTCGGCCAGCTTGAAGGGTAACAGCACGAAGTAAGCTATGGAATTAACCGCCCGGCTGTATTTTCCCACCTGAGCCGTGTCGAGCGTTTGAGGCTGGTTATTCAGCAGGCGGGCAAATGAGTTGTTGGTCAGGATTTCTTTAACGGGCGTTCCCGCTGAGTCGGTGTAGGTGCGTTCGTACCGGAACTGCCCACTCTGCTGTTCCAGCACGAGGTGAAACTGGCGGAAGTCGAAGGAGATGCGTTTTCCCAGCCAGGCATCGCCCCCGTGGGCCGCAATGGATTGGTTAATGATCGTTTGCCCAGGATTCTCCGACCGGCAGGCAACCGTAAGGAGCAGGAGTACTAAGTAGAGTGTAAGACGGTGCATAGGGTGATAGTAAGGTAAGACTCAGATCTATAAGAAAGCTCCGGCCATGGTGGCCGGAGCTTCTTTCATTTGTGAACAGCAATCAGGAAACACATCGTTCGGGGCGTTACCATCAGCTCAGTTTAATCAGTTCAGCACTAATTTGATTCTCACCGACCAGGGATTTCGCAAATTGATAGTGTCCTTTGGGTGCCATCATGTATAGTTTGCCTCCGCGCCGAGCGGCCAGTACACTGATAAGTTTCAGTTTTGACACAAGCCGACGGGTTTTATCGGTTTTCAAAATCACCTCGAAGTACGATTTCTCGCTAAGTACCTTACCCGTAACGTCGGGGACAAACGCTTCGTCATCCTGCTGACGCTCGTAGCCGATAGGCGTTTCAAAATCGTCGTCGTCGGGCAGGTTGGCTTTTATCTCTTCAAAGCCGTGTGCCTCTGCCCAGGAAATTACGGTTGGAATATAATCCTGTTTGTTCATGATATGTTGTCGTTAAGTGAAACAAAAGCGGCTCCGTCAGATAATGAGCCGCACCCCACCGAGGTCTTCGATGCGGTACTGGAATTTTTGGCTGGGGGAGCCGATAAACATGAAGTTGGTTGGTATTCCCCATTTTTCCGACAATTCTTGTATCAGTTCAGGGTCGAAATTGCCTTCTATCTTTTCGTACGTAATGTCAATTTCAGGATAGGCCCGGTCCAGGGTTTCAATATCCCGGTGCAGGTGATCGGGGGCCTTGAACTGGTTGTTCTCAACGGTTACGATGCGTAGCCTGTTGGTTTCTTCGTTGTCCTGAATATAAATCATTACCTGGTTAAGGGACGCAATATCATCCCCTTTCGAAAAGAAGACAAACTCCTGGTCGTTGATGCTTTTGATGGTTTGATTGGTCCAGTGGGTAAAGCGTTCGATGCTGCGCTTCAATGGTTTGAACAGGTACAGAATAACAGACAGTACACCTTTCAAAATCAGCGAACGGTCCATCATCATCAGGGCAATCAGGAAAGTAGGAATAAAGTATTCAAAAAATACCCAGAGATAGCTCGGGTTAAGCACCACATTGCCCCAAAGGGCTACACCTACCGCTATCAACGCCAGGAATACGGTTCCCGTTGTGGCCCGTTCGGGGCGGGGAAGGCGTTTTCGGCGAAGTTTGAGCAGCAGGTTGCCAATGCCGAATAGGCCCATTACGGCCAGAAACGAAATGGTGTACACACCCGCGAGGGTAGTGAGTTTACCCGACGTGCTGAGCAGAATGGCCACGCAGAGTAGAAAAAACAACAACAGGATAAAGTACGGGGCCTTTTGTTTGTTCTCCTTCAACAAAAACTGCGGGAAAATACGGTCCAGCGTCATTCGCTTCATCAGGCCGCTCACGCCAATAAACGACGTTAGTACGGCACCACTGAGTACCAGTATGGCATCGACCGATACCAGCCACGACAGCCATTGACCACCCGCCCGTTCGCCCATGAAAGCCAGCAGCGATTGCTGATGCTGGTTGGCTTCACTGATGGGCATAATGCTCAGCGCCAGGAGGGCAATGAGCGGGTTGAAAATGGTGACGATAATCCACATGTTGCGCAGGGTTTTGGGAAACACCCCGTCGGCTTGTTCTTCTACGTAATTGGCCGAACTCTCGAAGCCGGAAATCCCCAGCATGGCCGCTGCAAAACCCGCAAATAGTTGGAACGAAATACTATGTTCAGATGGGGTAGAAAAATTGATTGAAAAATTATCCAGCCCATTCCTGAAAACGTACCAGCCACAAACAAAGCACAGGATAGTCAGGGTTACCAGGTGAAAAATAAAAATAATCACAGCCGCTTTCGAGGACTCCTTCAATCCGAGCAGGTTCAGTAGGAAAAATAGGAGCAGCAACCCAATGGTACCCGCTATTATCGGGACCGCATCACTAAACAGGGCCGCATAATGGACGGCCTCATTCGCTGAAATAACACTTGTGGCCACGTAAGATAGAATGGTCAGGCACGCAGCCAGCGACGCCATGGACTTGTTGGCCGAGTTGAGCAGTACGTTGTAAGCACCTCCATTCAGGGGCAGGGCACCCACCACTTCGCCGTAGATTTTACGAAACAAAAAGAGGGTACCGCCCACCAGCAGCAGGGATATCCAGGCGTACTGCCCGGCATACAGAATGCTGAGTGCCGATACATAGAGGCACGACGAGCTGATATCATTACCGCAAATAGCTGATGCGGGAAGTTCACTGAGTTTGGTATGCGTTGACTGCATGAATAGGGTAGCGTAAAGTCACCACGAAGCTAGGATAATTTTACGCGTTCTGAGGTTCTTTTATTGGACCGGTTGACAGTTCATTCCGAAACCAGACTTCCTGCTGGGGAAATGGAATGGTAATCATGTGCTGCCGAAATAATTCATCAACCCGAAACCGAAGGTCACTTTTTACCACTTCGATACGCAGAAACTCATAGCTGTAGAAAAACAGCTTGAAATCCAGCGAAGACGAGCCGAACTCTCTAAACTGCACGATAGCCAGTGGGGTTTTGAGAATTTGACCGTGCTCGTCGGCGGCTTTCAGCAGTAGTGATTTAACCAGTCCCAAATCACTACCGTAGGCAACGCCCACATCGATATGGAAACGGGTTGCCCGGTTGTTATGCGACCAGTTGATAACGGTATCCTCGACCAGCTTCGAGTTCGGAACAATCTTGACGGTATCGTCCCGCGTTTCTACTTTGGAGGTGCGTAAGCCAATCTCCTTCACCATCACAATTGTGTCATCAACCACCACCATATCATCTACCCGTACCGTGCCCTCCACCAGCAAAATAATGCCCGAAAATAGGTCTTTGAAGGTTTGCTGTAGTCCCAGGCCAATACCAACCAACAGGGCGGCACCACCAGCCAGCAGTACCGATGGCTGGATGCCCAACGACTGCATGACCAGGAGTGCAATAATGGGGTACAGGGCATATTTAATCAACTGGTTGATGGCAAACTGCTGACCAACGGCTATGTTCCGACGCTTAAAGAACAGTTGCAGAACGTATTTTCTCAGCAGGTACAGAAGAACTCTCGCCAAAACAATAACCAGCAGAGCCGAACAGATGTCGGCAACGGTAAGCGTGAAAGCTTTGAGGTGAATTAATTCAAAATTTAAAAATTGGCGAACGGTGTTCATGCGTGTAGTGAGCGGGTTTGTGTAGGAAATGCGGTAGGGTGGGTACGTAGGCTAATTTCCTGATCATTACTTAATTATTACTTAATATCAACTTAGAATTTAATAAGAGCGAAGCAGCAATCTCTTTTTCCTAAAGCAGGGCAGCCCCAAATACCCCGGCGCTATCACCCAGTTTGGGTTTCAGAAAAAGCGTGTTGAGTTTGCCGCTGTTGAACACGTATTTTTTGGCTCGTTCCACGCCCTCGGTGTACAACAGGTCAACGTTTCCCACACCACCACCCAGCACAATGGCATCCGGGTCGAGGATATTGACCAGGGTAGACACGGCCCGGCCAAAATTTTCGAGTAACCGCTCGATGGTAGCGGTAGCGTACGGATCGTTGCCCTGCCGGTAGCGCTCGAGAATAACTTTCAGGGTGCGCTCCTGTCCGCTTGTTTCCCGGTAAAATCGCTGGAGTGCCGGACCGGAAATGACCTGTTCGTTGCAGCCCCGTTTGCCGCAGTAGCATTCGTACCCATTCTCTTCCAGGATATTATGGCCCCACTCACCCCCAATGCCCTGCCGACCTGCCTGCACCACCGGCCGGCCGTCGAGACCCCGGAACACAACGCCCCCGCCCACACCCGTGCCCAGAATAACGCCGAACACCATCCGGAAATCGGGGATAACATCCTGCACGATGCCCATCGTTGCCTCGGAGAGGGCAAAGCAATTCGCATCGTTCGTTGTGGAAACCGGCACCCCCAGCGTACGGGCCAGGTCATCCCGGAATGGTTTACCGTTGATGCTGGTCATGTTGGAGTTTTTCATCGTGCCGGTTTCGGGGTCCATGGTACCGGGCGTGCAGAAGCCAATTTTTTCGGGTTGAAGGCCCGTTTCATCCCTGAGTAATTGAATGAGTTTCCCAATCTGCCCCACAATATGGTCGTACCCCAGGTGGGCTTCGGTGTCGATTCGTTTGCGGATAATAATGGAATCCGGAGAGGGAGAGGATAAAATAACGCCTTCAATTTTGGTGCCGCCTAAATCGACACCCCAGTAGGTTTGCATGGGTATTCGGGTTACAGTTCAGCGTAAGTCGGGAATGGCGCAGAAATCCATGTCGCCGTAGTCGAGGTTTTCACCGGCCATACCCCAGATAAAGGTGTAGTTTGAGGTGCCGGCACCGGAGTGAATAGACCAGTTGGGCGAAATTACGGCCTGTTCATTCTGCATCCAGATGTGGCGGGTTTCCTGGGGTTGCCCCATAAAGTGGCACACACTCTGCCCTTCGGGCACCTCAAAATACAGGTATACCTCCATGCGCCGGTCGTGCGTGTGAGCGGGCATCGTGTTCCAGACACTGCCCGCTTTTAACTCGGTCATACCCATCTGCAACTGGCAGGTGGGCAGTATGCTGTTGACCAGTAATTTATTGATGGTGCGGTGGTTAGCCGTCTCCAGGCTCCCCAGTTGCACCACTTCGGCGTCTGCCCTCGACACCTTGCGGGTAGGGTAGGAGTGAACCGCAGGCGTGGAGTTCAGGTAGAACCGGGCGGGGGCAGCAGCATCAGGCGAAATGAACTGGACCACTTTCGTTCCCTGCCCAATGTACAGTGCTTCTTTGAAGTCCAGGTCGTAGGCTACGCCATCGGCCAGTACGCGCCCCGGTCCGCCAATGTTGATGATTCCCAACTCCCGGCGTTCCAGAAAATAAGCGGCTTTCAGCTGATCGGGCGTTTCCAGCGTGAGGGGGCCGGATACCGGCATAACGCCCCCGGTAAGGTATCGATCAAAAAACGAAAGTACCCAGCGGAACTGGTCGGGCTGAAACAGATTCTCGATGAGAAAATTCTGCCGGAGTTGCTCCGTGGTCATGCCTTTCACTTCGTTGGGAGAAGCCGCATACCGGCTTTCGAAAGCCGCCTTCTGTTGAAGCTGGCCAGTGGAGGAGGGTGTCAGTTGGGTTTGCATGTGCGTTTGGAATGGCTGCTTATGGCAGCGGCAGCAGCCGTTTTTGGAGGTGAAAGAAATGGGATTAGCCGTTGCTGATAAGAAGGCTGAATGTATTAATAGAGTCGACCCGGCGCATTAAATACCCTGCTGAGTAGTGAGATGATGCGCTCTTTTGATTTTTTCGCTACATCCTGATAGGTAACAGAAGTGATGCCCTAATTCCGGTGACCGCGTCGTTTCTGTCGGCGTTATGACTCTACTCCCGTCAACTTCGCAACCGGGCTGACAGCCCCGCACTATAATATCGACCAGGCTCGTTGCCAACGGAGCAGATTCCAGGCCGATGGTCTATCCTGGGTGACCAACAGGAGATAAGTATAGTCCTATATATTAACTTCGGCCGCGGTTTAACCAGGAGAGCCACGAACAACGGGCTCTTTTGCCGGTAGTCCGCTTAGTAACTTAAATAACTCCGGAAGAATATCGTTTGTTAGACGGATTAACGCGTTATCAGTATAATGGAGAAACCATCCAATCCGCTTTGGGAGCAACTGGGAGGCCTGCTCGTGCCCAAACGAAAACCGAACGTACCCGAAACGGTTACGAACGAACATATTCTGCATGAACTGATCCGTTGCTTCGAAACGTCGCTGAACCGGGAAAGCATCGGGACGAGTCTGTTATTCGATGCCCACTACGTGATTATCCTGCATCCGGTTACCTACGCCGAGCGGCTGGCGGCTTTGCCCGTCATTGTCAATGAAGCGGTGAACGCCTTTTACCAGCGCATCAATCAACGCAAAACGGAGCAGGATCGAATTATTACCGTAGCTTCACACTGGCAGTTTAAATTCGGGCCTGGTACGGAGTTTGACGGTCAGCCCGTTACGCCCGTCGATGTGGAAGTGATCGGATCACTCACCGGTACGTCACTCGAAAATGAACACACTCCGGCGTCGCAGAAAGAAATAAACCTGAAGGCCACCCGCAAGGTGAAAAATACGAACGTCTATACAAAACTGGACTTAAATTTGCCTGCGTTCAGGCACATTGATTTCCGGGAGTCGGGGGCGTTTGCCGTTCGGATTGATCCTTCCCTGCTGGCTTCCGGCATACCAGCGGAAGCCGTACCCGCCGTAGCGACTGCTCCACCCGCCCCGCGTTCTGTTCGTCCCGATGCGCTGGCCCGACTCGACTATTATATGGCAGATCAGCATACAGAAGAAACGTATTGGATGAAAGACCGGGAAGTGGTGGTAGCCCGTCAGGAGCCAGACAACGAAACGTTTGCCAACTACCTCCGGCTGCCTTCTCCGTACGTATCAAATCCGCACGCCCGGATTCGGTACGATCCGGCAACGGGACAGTTTCAGCTGGCCTCATTCAGCCAGCACGAAACCCGGCTGAACGAACAGGTCGTTGCCCGTAGCGAACCCGGAAGTCCGGCCTGGGTCGACTTGCCGGATAATGCCCAGATTCTGCTCAACGGGGCCGTTACACTAACCTTTAAAACGACAAACTAACGAATGTTCGATATACTGACAGCCGTGTTGTTAGGGGTGTTTATCCTGTTGCTGGTGGTGCAGCATTTTCGTACCCTACCCCGTTAGCAAAAGCCACCTGCTTTACTCCCTTTATGAATTTACTACAGAGTGCCGGACAAACAGACATTGGTCGGAACCGGCAGGATAACCAGGATACATTTATCGACTCCCCACTGTGGTCGGCCAACCGGGCGTTGCTGGTTGTGATTGACGGCGTTGGGGGATACGCCGGAGGTGCCCAGGCGGCTTCCCTGGCCAGGGAAGCCATCCAGCAGTATATGGCCACCCAAAACGGCCATACGCTGACAATGCTCTGCGAAGCTGTTGTGCATGCCAATAACCAGATTGTTAACCAGCGGGAGCAGAACCCCGCCCTGACCCGCATGTGCTGCGTGCTGACAGCCGCCATTGCCGATGTGGAGGCCGGTACTGTCCAGTATGTTCACGTGGGCGACACGCGCCTGTACCGATTCCGGCAGCAGCAACTGGATAAATTAACTCACGACCACTCACTGGTGGGCGTCCGGGAAGATGCTAATCAGCTGACTGAGCTTGAAGCCATGCGGCATCCCCGCCGAAACGAAATTCTGCGGGATGTGGGTTCTGCGCTGCACCGGGTCGATGACGCCGATTTTCTGGAATCGGGCGAAACGGATTTTTCCCCCGGCGATACGCTGCTACTGTGCAGCGATGGCCTGACCGACATGCTTACCCGTCAGCAGTTGGTGGCTGTACTCAGCCAGGCTACCCCCCTGGAAGCGCAGGTGGCTGAGCTGATCCATCTGGCTAATGAGCAGGGGGGACAGGATAACATCACTGTGGTACTGGCGCGGTACCCTACCCGGGCCGACGGCGCACCGGTTGATCCGCCTGCCGGGTTGATACCGGCCCAAACCGCCCGGCCCCTTTCCATACCGGTTGCCAAACCGAGTGCCGGATCGGGCAGTGCGCGCAAATGGGTGTATGGCATCGTTGTGCTCCTGTTGCTGATGATGCTGATAGGTATAATCTGGCAGTTTGGCTCATCAAGATCAACCAACGACCCGAAAACCCTATCGACGGATACGACGGCTACTACCTACCTCACCAACCAACCTGATTCGACCAAAAAGCCCTAGCTCCCATGGCAACAGTTAGTTTTAATACGCATTTCCCCGGCTACGACGTGCTGGGTGAAATTACCCGCAGCAACGCGCGTGTGTTGAAGGCCCGGCACGTAGCCACCGGCGATCTGGTAGCCATCAAGCACTTTTCGCTCAACACGGATACCGACACGCTCCGGCGTTTCGAACGGGAGTCGGTCATTATGACCCGGATGGATCATCCCAACATCGTTAAGGTGCGCGAAGTCCGGCTGGATACCGAGTTGCCCTACCTGGTCATGGACTACATTGAAGGGGGTAGCCTGCGCCAGTTGATCACCGAAAGCGGACACCTGTCCGTTGAAATGACCGTTCGTATGGGTCTACAGATTCTCGATGCCTTCCGGCTGATCCACGCCCAGGGTATCGTTCACCGCGATGTAAAACCAGAGAATATTCTTTACCATAAACTGGCCAGTGGTGAACTGCATTTTCTGCTGACCGACTTTGGCATTGCCCGGCTGCACGAGCAGCCGGTAACGCAAACCGGTCAGTCCCTGATGACCTACGAATATGCGGCCCCCGAACAGTTCGACAACCCGCGTCAGGTGGATGAAACGACCGATTACTACGCGTTTGGTGTAATCCTGTACGAATGTTTTACGGGTAAGGTGCCCTTTGTGCTGGGCAGTGAGACCGGGATCGTTACGTTCATGAATGCAGTGCTGACCACGCCCCCACCGGCCCCGGTATTGCCAACCAGTCAGTCGCTGCCCGAGGGGCTGACGGATCTGCTGCGTCAGTTGCTGGCCAAAAAGTCCGCGGACCGCATCCACGATCCCGACGAAATAAAGCTGATTCTCAAACAGGCAGAAGTCGAGCAGTTGTACCGCGAGAAAGGGCGCCAGCCAGCTGTACCGATGGCCCGCACCGAAAGCCATTCCCCGGTGCCTGCGCAGGTTGCTCCGCGGCTGGTAGTCGGCCCCGCACAGGGCAAACCCGCAAAGCCAGTGGTGGCGGCCTCTTCCTCCCGCAAAAAATGGCTGCTGCCAGCACTGGCAGTACTGGTAGTATTAGGCGGTGCGCTGGCCTACTGGGGCTTCAGCCGGACCGATACCCGGCCGACAGCCGTTCAGGAATCGGTAGAAGGGTCGCAATCCGCTGCTGCCGGTATGGACACGGCCCGGCAGGCGGAAGAAGCCCGGTTACGGCTCGAACAGGCCCGGCAACTGTATCAGGTGGAGGTGACAGAGGCAACCCGGAAACTGGCCGCCCGGACCATAGGCGGGAGTACGGGGTTGTTCGGTGGAGTCAAAGACCTGTCAGTTCAACTGAAAAACCCATCGATTGTCACGTTTCGGTCCGTTGCCGTAAAAGTGGAATACCTGAAGGGAAACGGGCGGCTGTTGAAATCGACGGTTATCTATTTTAATCAGGTTGGCCCCAGGGCAACCATGACCCGGCAGGCACCCGACAACCAGCGGGGAACACGTTTCAGGGCTCAGGTGCTGCGGGCCGATCCGGAAATGCCCGACAGCCTTGCCTCCCCACCAGTATTGACCCCTTGATGGAGGCTTATCCCTCCAAACAGGGAGACTGGCTACCGTAATCAGCTTACTATCGAATGAATTCAACGAATGGTGAATTATAACGGGATATCCTCCGAGCGGAGTTACCTGACTGGTGTGACGGTTTTACTGCTGGTACTCTTTACCCGTTTGTACGTCAATCGTCAGCCAGCCCTCAATCAGGTCGAACGGGATTACGTTGCCGGCACCAAACTGACTCTACAGCCGGGCATTGGTCCAAATGCCTTCCGGCAACTGCTGCGGCAGGGAAATTATTATACGGACAATCGCGATGTGGCGCTGGTAGCCGATTCATTACCCGCCAAACTGCGCCGGTACGGCACGCCCGACAACCTGGGGGCCCTAAACAAGCGGGCGTTTGCCATTCGTACCCCGCTTACTTGGCGTAGCCCCATTGGCGGCACCGATTTTCAGAGTCGGCTACGGGTATCCCGGCAGCAGATCGGGTTCGACTCGGTGCTGTACCTGCGGGAACTGAACAGCCCCAAAGCGTATCCCTCAGTGGTAGGGGCGGGGGGCATGCAACTAACCGGGCAGGTATTGAATGACGCGCCTGTCCCACAACCACTGGCGGGTGTTCTGGTGCAGTTGAAACGGCACCGACCGGTACAGCGGGAAGCAGACGAAACGGCCGACGTGCTCACCTACGCCCGCACCGGTGCCGATGGCCGGTTTACGTTCGGTGCGCTTCAGCCGAATGGAGCCTACAGCGTATTACCGCTGAAACCGGGATTGGAGTTTGGTACCCGGCGGGGTGTGTCCCGGCTGGCCGGTTCTGTAGCCTACACGTTTAGAGGTCGTCCGCATACCCTCCGGCTTATCGGCCCCGTGGTGTACGGGCAACTCAAAAGTGATCACTCATTCACCATGCGGACGCCCAACCAGTTTCGCCTTGATTACGGCTGGCAGGTGGGTTTGTTTCTCTTGGTTTTCTGGGCTGTTCATCTTTTCTGGTCAGTTCGGCGCTTCCAGCCCGATGCGCTGCTGTTACCCGTGCTGATGCTACTCACGGGCCTTTCCCTGCTAACCCTGCTGTCTATCCAGGACCCCTTGCAGGATATTATGTACGGTGGTCAGGTGGTGGTAGGAGTTGGCCTGGGATTGCTGGGAATGGTCATCGTATCCCAGCTAAACGTCGGGCGTTTCTACACGCGCTGGTGGTTCGACCCGCTCGTGAACCTGCGCAAACAAGCTACCTTTCGGCTCACGGGCTGGACGTGGCTGATCCTGGCACTTGGCCTGGCTGGGCTAACGCTGGCCTTCGGTACCGGGCCGGAAGGTAGTGGCGTTCGGGTAAACCTGCGCGTGGGCGGGCTATTGTTCCAGCCGAGCGAACTGACGAAATACCTGATTCTGCTGTTTCTGGCAGGTTTTTTTGCCGCCCACGAAGAGCAGCTCCGCACCCTGCCCGACCTGCGCTGGCGCTGGCGGGTGAGCATCGGCGTTTTTCTGGGAACGGGTATGCTGATGGGGTTGTACCTGCTGCTGGGTGATATGGGTCCCGCCCTGGTGGTTGGGTTCACGTTTCTGCTTTTTTATACCATTGCCCGTCAGACGCTGGGCATCACCCTGCTGGCCGGTATGCTGTACGGGCTGGCTTTGTGGCAGTTGCCAGGTCTGATCGCTACCCTGGTTGGCGTAGGGGGAGCAGTTGGGCTGCTCATCTGGCGCGGCCACGCCCGCACCACAACCGTAACGGGCTGGCTGGCCCTGCTGGCAGAAGGGCCGGTACTGCTGGTGCTGGTCATGGCTACGTTTGCCTTTGGCGATCAGATTCCCATTGTGGGGGATCGACTGGCCGACCGCAAAGCGATGTGGCTCAGCCCCTGGAATAACGACGTGTACGGGGGCGACCACCTGGCGCATAGCTTCTGGACGATGGCGACCGGTGGATGGGTAGGTCAGGGATTGGGTAAGGGGTATGCTACGGCCATGCCAGCCGCCCACACCGACATGATTCTGCCCAGTCTGGCGGAAGGACTCGGCTGGGTTGGCCTGGTAACCGTTTGCCTGCTGTTGTTTGTCCTCCTGCACCGAACCCTGTTGCACGCCCGCCGGGCGGGGCAGCCGTTTAGTTTTTACCTGTGTGCGGGTATCGGGCTGGCCACCGGCGTTCAGTTTCTGCTGATTGCGGGCGGGTCGTTGGGCGTGTTTCCGCTAACGGGTATTTCGGTTCCTTTTCTGAGCTACGGCAATGTGTCGCTTATCATTAACCTCACGGCTATGGGCGTCGTATTTTCCGTGGCGAACCGTCCCGGCGAAGCCCTGCAATACGCGTATCTCGAAAAGCATTATGATCCGGTGCTGGCTACGGGCATTGCCGGATTTTTGCTGGGTACCCTCGTACTGGCCGCCAGGGCGGGGGAGGTGGCGCTCGTTAACTGGTCGGATTATATTGTCCGTCCCAGCCGGGTACTGAGCCGGGACGGACTGCCCGTTTACAGCTATAACCCCCGGCTCAATCGCCTGACAGATGCGCTGGCTGCGGGTACGCTGTACGACCGGAACGGAATGGTACTGGCTACCAGTTCTTCCGATACGGTGCTGCGCAACCTGCCCCGGCTTCGGCAGGCGGGGCTCGACCCTAAAAAGGTAACGGAGCTGACTCAGCGCCGACTGCAGCGGTTTTACCCGTTTGGCGAACACCTTTTTTTCTGGGTAGGGGATGCCAACACGCGCCTGTTCTGGGGGCAGCAGAATGGCTACTTCGCCGAAGCGGCTCACCTCAGCGACCTGCGGGGCTTTGATAATCACCCCCGTCAGAACACCTTGTTGACCAGCCAATACCGGGCTGATCGGTTCACGCCCGCCGTAACCCGTGCGCTCACCCTGCCGCTGTACGACTACCGGGAGCTGGCTCCGGCGCTGCGCAGCGGGCTGGATGGCACCGTAGTGGCCGAACGCCAGGCCCGTAATCGCGACCTGCGCCTGAGTGTGGATGCGGCCCTGCAGGTAGCCCTGCAGAAAGCAATGGCTGGTTCGGAATACAGGGACAAACGCCTGTCGGTGGTGGTGCTGGATGCTGCAACCGGCGACGTACTGGCCTCAGCTCTGAACCCGTTGCCCAACCTCCAGCGTCCGGACGAGTTATCGTTGCCGGACCGGGAGCGGCTCCGGTTACCTTACCTCACCACCGAGCGGGATCTGGCCCTGACCTACCCCACCGCACCCGGCTCAACGGCCAAAATTCTGACTGCCACGGCGGCTCTCAATAAACTGGGACCCTCGGCGTCCAGTGTCAGCGTTTACGTCAGTTGCGGAGAGATAATTCGCCGGGGGGTGGTAGAAAGTGAGCCTTGCGGAGGCCGGGTTGATATGCGGGAGGCCATTGTGCGGTCGAGTAACGTGTATTTTATCCGGCTGGCCAACGATTATGCGCTGGATACGGAACTGGCAAATCTATACCTGGCAACGGGGATGAACGTTGATTACGTGGGGGGATACGGGTTCAACAATACACACACGGCTGCCGACAAAGCCCGCATCATGAAACACTGGCGCGACTCTTCGTTTGTCGTTCGGCGTAATTTGTATAAAACCCTGACGTATCCAAAACGGTACCGGAGTGAGTTTTCGGGGCTGGCCTGGGGGCAAGGGCAACTAGCCGCCACGCCCGTAGCGCTGGCCCGTATGGCCGGAGCCGTTGCTAATGGGGGTGTTATGCAACCGTCGCGTTACGTGCTAAGCCAGGGTGGTGAGCAGACGGCCGTAGCACCGGGTGTTGTGCTGGCCCGCCAGCCCGACTATGCCAATCGGCTGCGGGATTTCATGATCCAGCAATCGAATCCGGATGGTCGGTCGAAAATCAGCCTTAGCCGGGTAGCCGGAAAAACCGGTACGCCGGAACGGATAGTACTGGGCGAAAAACAGAACGACGGCTGGTACGTGTTTTTCGCGCCCACTCCCAACGGCCGCTCCTCCACGGTTACCTGCATTCGGATTGAACTGGGTGAGTCGTCCGCCGATGCGGTCAAACTGGCGGATACCGTCGTGGCCCCCATCCTGAAGGAACGGGGCTATTTAGGAAGTTTTTAATCCCCGCTGCTGGCCGGTACGGGTTTCAGCATAACATAGAACGACAACGTCATGCCTATTCTGACAGACCTGAAGCGCTTTTTTGGATTGGATGTTCCCCCTGCTCAGGCACCAACAGAGACTCCGCATCCTGACCAATCTTCGACTCCTACGCGGGCGGGTGGCCCGTCGACGCCCCGGCAACGCGAAAAGCTGTACCGGTTTATGGTGGAGAGTTTGTCCGTTTACGCCAGTGAAACGGAAGGGATGCCTGCGGGCCTGAAACTGTGGGTGTGTTGCCAAGATCTGGCGGAGGAAGAGCAGATGGCAGTAGCGCTATACGCTAATCAGCCCGGTCACTTTCAGGCTGAGCTAAGCCGCCACCTGGCTGATCATTACATCCGGTTTGCTCCCAACTGGCAGTTTAGCTGGGAATTTGTCCGGGATAGTCTGCCCGCAGCCTGTACCTATCTTCGGGAGAATATGGGCCTTACTGTCCTCCGGCCAGACAGGGAGCAGCCCCTGCGGGTACGGATACGAACGCTCACGGGCCAAACGCTCGACGATAGTTACCTGCTCGACCCGGCCGTACAGACTGACTATCACATTGGCCGGTGTCAGACTGTGCAGACCACATCGGGGCGCGTACGAACCAACCACATTGTTTTTTTGGATGCCGATGAGTCTGGCTTTGACCCGGAGCGGGGTGAGCCGAACCTGAGCGTTAGCCGCCAGCATGCGACCATCCATTACGATGCCAATAAGCGACAGTATCGCCTGCTGGCCGATGCGGGGGGGCTACCCGGTAGTAATAACAAAACCAAGATTATTCGGGCCGATGACACGGTAGAGCGGGTTGCCTTGCCCGGTGTAGGCTATGCGCTGGCCCCCGGCGATCAGATTGAACTGGGTGGTGAAGCGAACTTACTCGTCGAATCAGTTTAACTGGATGGGCCTTCCTCTTTGTCAATCCTACGTTATGCAGGGGTTCAGATGGCAACCTGGTGGCAAACGAATCCGTGTACGTTGAGCAAATCAGCCGGTACTGGTATTATTCGTTCATTCGTTGTTAGGGGAAATAAGGCCAAAAGTGCCACACTTCTGAAAAGCCTGCCCGGAAAACTAGCCGGGTTCTACCTGGTTTTGCGAATCATTGGGGTGGCCATAACCGCCAACCCAAACGCGCCGTTCGCCAGCAGAAAAGCCGCTGGGTTACACAGGGATGCGTTGTATCATCTTCAGGATACCCGGATGCTGGCGCAGCAACGACAATAAGTGGGTATGAGGTGCCTTTTTTGACTGTTGTAACCGAAGGAAGTTCTGGTTCAACCGGTAAAACAGTCGTGAGCAGGTCAGGCAGGAGCTGCCGTCTGGAGGGTGGATTTTAGCGTGGTCAGCGCACGGTACAAAAAATTAGCCACGGTTTGCCGCTCTATTTCCATCACCCTGGCAATGGTTTCGTTGGACATACCCTCATAAAATTTAAGCCGGATAACTTCCTTCTGGCGGGTGGGAAGCTGATCAATACCCTGATAAAGTAATGCTTGTTTCTCAGAGAGCAGTTCCGCCATAATTAAGTCACTTTCCCCGTTTCGACCGTCCGTCAGCATCAATCCAGACCGTTCCCACTCCTCTGCCGTTGTTTCACGACTCATCTCCTTCTTGAGCGATCGGAATAAGTTGTTGCGGAATGCTTTAATGAAGTAGCTGGTTACGCACGGCGCGTCAACTACTCTCGTACGTCGATACCACAGCTCCAGCATTAACTCCTGAATACAATCTTTGATTAACTCCCGGTTTTTGGTAAATCGGGTAGCATGATTGAATAAAAGCCAGTAGTGTATACGAGCCAACTGGGTAAAAGCCTGTTCGTCCCCCGCCTTGAAACGGGTCCAGAGTTGAGCCATCAATAGGGTATCCGAACGGACAGACAAAGCCATAAGCACTAGTAGGTTAATTGCGTGGAAGATGCCGGATGATTAAGGATATTTATTGGTAAAATACAATTTTCGTTGTATTTCTATTGTAATCGATACATCGTCTCAAATACGAACAGCTGTCCATTTTTCTAGTTATATTATACTAATCTACTAACGTAGTACAAAAAGACAAGGGTAATTATGCGTTTTAACTAGCTTTTTTCCTGCAAACGTTTCCGGAAACGTTTGCAGGAAAAAAGTCTACCTTAGAAAGATTAAATTTATTCGTATACTTAATGAACGGATGGATTACGCATTCTGATAAGAGGACAGGATTGATGATGGCGTAATCTCATAAAAGTTATACTTGGCACATTGTACTTCAAGCCCATGAAAAATACGCCAGTTACCATCAAAGACATCGCCCGGCAACTGAACGTGTCTATTTCAACCGTTTCGCGTGCGCTGCGGGACATGCCTGAAATTCACCCGGACACGCGGACTGCCGTTTTACGACTGGCTGAGGAACTGGATTACCAGCCAAACCAATTGGCTAAAAACCTGGCAAAGAGCCGGACAAGGACCATTGGAGTCATTGTCCCCAACCTGAGTTACTACTACTTTTCGGCCATGCTCAATAGTATTGAGGAAGCCGCTTTGCAGGCGGGGTATAGTGTGCTGGTTTGCCAGACGAATGAATCGTACCTACGCGAAAAAACAAATATTCAGAACTTATTACGAAGTCAGGTAGAGGGGTTTATTATATCACTCTCCAGAGATACCGACAGCTATGAACATGTGGAACGGCTGATCCGCAAAAACATTCCACTCGTATTTTTCGACCGCTATACTGAGAGTATCAACGTATCGAAAGTAATTGTCGACAACCATGCCGCGGCTTTCAAAGCGACCGAACACCTGATTGAAAATGGATGCCGACGGATTGGGATGCTGGCGGGGCCTACCCAGCTGATAATCAGTAACGAGCGCGTGGCGGGCTACCGGGCAGCACTGGATAAGCACGGACTTGGTCTGGGAGAACAATATGTATGCCACTGCGATTATACGCAGGAGGATACCATTATGCAGACGCTGATGCTGATGAGTCTGCCCCACCCGCCTGATGGTGTGGTGGTTATCAGCGACCGGATGGCGTACTCCGCCGTTTTCGCCATGAAACAGAAAGGTATCCGTATTCCAGACGATGTGGCCATTGTGAGTTTCAATAACGAGCCGGTTTCGGCTCTTTTCTCCCCGCCGTTGACCAGTATTAGCCAGCCTATTCAGGAAATGGGGACCGAAACGGTACGACTACTCCTGCGCGAACTGGACTCGACGGAGGAGTTTGTGACGAAAGAAACGAAGGTGATGGAAACGCAGCTTATCGTACGGGCATCATCACTCCGGGGGGGATCAGTTACTACGCATCAGAAATGAGTGGCACTACGCCAACCACCACGAATTCTCCTGCCTGCTCACTTACGCAAGTGAAAAACCATTGACGAGGCTGTTTTTAATGATTACTTCGCCTGTCTTGTTGGCAATGTTTTAAGCCAGTCTTTACGTATACCCAGATAAAATCCCGCCTGCGACGAGTTACGCAGCAGTTTTCCCTGGTCGTAGCCTACCTTAAGAACGATAGATGAGCCACCCAGCCAGCGAGTAGGTTTGCTCAGCGATCCCATTGCCGAGAACTGATTAATTCCATCCGGGAAAGGCCCAATGGTAGAGTAAATGGAATAAACACCATAATTCTGGCTGTAGGAAGCCCTGAATTGATACCGCCAGTAAGTAGGTTGCCAGCGGCTGTTTCCCGCCTTCTGGAAGGTTCGTATTGAACCTGACACTCCCCAGTTAAAAGCAAGCACCCGATTGTTGTTGATGCCGAAAAGACCCCCAACAGGCTTGCCATCAGCAGTATTACGAGAAAAGCTCTGGGCACCTAAAGTCGGATTGGTATCGGCCGTTTGGGTAATAAAAGGGATGCCTATCGTTCTGCCCTGATAGGACCAGCCGTCTGGATACTGACCATTGACAAGATAGTTTTCCGGTTCTCCTCCCAGCAACTTACCAAACTGCACGTACCCCTGGCTTTGCGAGTTGAAGAGCTCAATAACCATGTCTTCGATCAATCGGTTAGAGCGTTTGCTCTGCAACCGAAGTCCGTACAATCCGTCTTCAATATTTCTGCCGTTGTAGAGTTTACGACCCAAATCATAAGCATGCTGCTGGTACGTGGAGAGGGTCCACTGATTCAGGTCTACCGACAACGCTATTTCGGCCGCCCCCCGGTGATCGCCCACCCGATTCTGGTCGTTCGTTGTAAACTTTGACAGATCTTTGAGTGCTTGTTTGTTTGCGGGTACAACAACATTATAGTAAGCCACCAGGGTATTAGCGTACTGACCATCAAAAGAAAGCGTGGGATCGGCTTTGGCAAAGAAAGCATAGCCAGCCCACTGTACTTCATGGCTGAAGGAGCCGTACAAATGGAACCGACTGGCCGGTTTTCCCAATCGGACGGATAAGGCTTTCTGATGGAGGTAAGAATTCTGCACGTAGGTTTGGTCACCAAACCAGCCGTGCGCAAAAAACGCATTCACGGCAACAAACTTTTTAGTGAAGCCTATGGGCACGTAATCGATTGTGCCAATCTGTAGCCGGGGCATTGGTAGCGCATTTCTCGACCAGATAAAAGAGCCAGCCGAAAGTGGACTTTGGGCAAAACCCAGGACCTGCTTGCGCCTTCCCCCAAAAAACTCCAGCCAACCCAGACGGGCCTTCACGTATCCTTCACTCAGGATTATGGCCTGCGATGCGCCCGCCTGTCCAACTACTTCCAGCCCCGCCCCCCAGTCGATTTTTGGTCGCTTCTGAGTGGAGTCAGAGCGGTAGTCTATAGCGGTTGCAGCCCGTAACCAGGCGGTAGGTGCCTGGCTGGGTACGGTTCCGTATTGATTGGTTTGCATCCAGAAGGGTACTTCCCCGGTAGAGGAGCCGTAGCCGCCTACTTCCAATTGGCTGGTAAGAGGTCGATAGGGTAAGGTTGTTGAAGAAGACTGAGCCGATACCCTTTCTGGAAAACCCACGTACAACAGCCACTGGCAGCTTATCGAGATAATAAAAAAACGGGTGGTGTAACGATGCTTAACGGATTGTCTTGTTACGAGAGCAGGAAAGAAGAAACCAAACATTATTTAGCTAGTTGAACAGACGCCAGCAGGCGTTACATAATTGAAAAAACGTTCAGAATTTATTGAACAGAAGACAATCAACCAGGTGTGGAACGCGGTATTGAGACTAAATCAATCTGGTAATGATACAATAACCTGGCCATTCTTTATGCTATTTTTATTAGTAGATCACAATTACTTACTGAGTGGGATTACAGACAGCCGGTGTGGGGACGAATGGACGGATTTGGTAACTATTGGAATTTCCTGTTGTTGACCCGATAAGGAGCTGGTCTGAATAATTTGTTCTGAAAATTAGATACCGTGCTGGATGTATCGCTCTATAGTGTACCCCATTCTCTGTACCATCATTTGGCCAAACGGAATGGTTAGTTGAGAGACATATGTTGGTTTTCTTTCCCCTCCATTAATACCGCTACCGGTGTTCGGTAGCCTAATGACTGGTGAGGTCGTCGGTGATTGTAATAGTGAAAGTATTTGGTTAAGCCCGCTCGAAGTTCGCTGGAGAGTGTTCAGTAAAGTGTGTCAAGTTGGAATTTGCTAACTTGATAATCAAATGGAAAGAACAGAAAGGAAAGAAAAATTCGACTATGATGCCTTTCGGCAGCAAGCTATTGAGCGGATGCTGGCTGGAGACAAAGAGCTCGGCGGCAAGGACGGGGTACTGGCTCCACTTCTGAAAGACCTGCTGGATGCCGCTCTGTCGGGCGAAATGCAAGCCCATGTTGACCAAAATCGACCCAACCGACGCAATGGCAGCAAGGCCAAGCGGGTCAAGACCGGACATGGTCCGGTCAGCGTCGAGATGCCACGTGATCGCAACGGTTCGTTTGAACCTAAACTCATTGGCAAACGACAAACGACCCTGGGTGACGGCCTGGACAATCGCATCCTCTCGCTTTACAGTAAAGGCATGTCCTACGAGGATATTCAGGAGCACCTGGAAGATTTGTACGGTCTGGAGATCAGTACAGGCCAATTATCAGCCATCACCGACAAAATATTACCCGTCGTTGAGCAGTGGCGTTCTCGGCCTTTAGAACCAGTTTATGCCTTTGTGTGGTTGGACGCTGTCCACTTTAAAGTACGGCAGGACGGAAAAGTCATCAGCAAAGCCGCCTATAATATCTTAGCGGTTGATTTACAGGGGAGAAAAGACTTGTTGGGCATCTACATTGGCGATGCTGAAAGTGCTCGATTCTGGCTCAGTACGCTGACTGATTTACAAAACCGGGGAGTCAAAGACCTGTTGATTTGCTCGATTGATAACTTATCGGGCTTTGGTGATGCAATTGAAACCGTGTTTCCTAACGCCGATGTGCAGTTGTGCCTGGTTCACCAAGTCCGTACTTCGCTACGATATGTAGTGTCAAAGGACCAAAAGGCAGTAGTGGCCGACTTGAAGCCGATTTATCAGTCAGCGAACCTAGGCGGAGCCGAACAAAAGCTGGCCGATTTTGCGGCCAAATGGGGCCAGAAGTATCCGCTGGTAGTAGAAAGTTGGAAACGAAATTGGCTGCGTTTAACCCGCTTTTTCGAGTACCCGGCGGCCATCCGTAAGGTTGTTTATACAACGAACACGGTGGAAGGATTTCACCGTCAGATACGGTGTGTAACCAAATCGAAAGGGGCTTTTTGTTCAGAGACAGCCCTGTTGAAACTACTCTACCTGACGACTCAGCGGATCATTGAAAATTGGAAACTACCGTTGCAAAATTGGGCCGTTACGCTCCAGCAATTGGCCATTTTGTTTGAGGATCGTGTACGAAGCCACATCACAATATGAAAGGATGACACACTTCATTGAACATTCCCGTTCGCTGCCGGTTTGATAGTTTCGCAAATAAACATCTTCGTATTTTAACGTTCGCCAGAAGCGTTCTACGTAGATATTATCCAAAGCCCGCCCTTTCCCATCCCAACTGATTGCAATCTATGCCCTAATAATACGGCTACAAAATCATCACTGGTAAACTGACTCCCTTGATCTGTATTGAAAATATGCGGCTTACCCCATTGCTGTAAACTTAGCCGCAAGGTATCGACACACCAGTCGGCTTCCAGCGTGTTGCTTACCTGCCAATGCAAGACATAACGGCTGTGCAAATCTAAGATGGCCATCACGTAAAAAAAACCTTTAGGCATGGGAATATACAGGGCGCCTATGCCGTAATATCAGTTGCCCAGACCTGATGAATGCTATGGATGACCAACCCTCTCAACAGATAGAAAAAGCGTTGCCGGGCTACGCCTGGCTTTGATAAAGTAAGGTTTAGGAAACTGCGTTTCCAGAGCCCATTAAAGCTCTTAAACGGCGAACCCGTTTGATATTTATCCCCACCCTTCCTGATTTAGACAGCACTACTAAACGCCGATGGCCCAGGTCAGGATGTTCGACATACCATTCATCCAATCGGCGCATGATCTGCAAGGTCTGGTCATCGACTGGCACAGGTTGATATGACAGACCCGCCCGACTAACACTTAACAGCCAACATTGTCGTCGTAGACTTAAACCTGTATAAGAGTGCTCAATCATGGCTCGTCGCTGGCTTAAGGGTTGGTCGCTAATTTTTTTTTCAGCCACGTCAACTCCATCTGAAGTCGCCCGATCTGTTCGTAGAGTGGCCCTGTTTCATCGACAATGGTCTTTTCTGCACCCTTTTGTTGGTCGAATACTTGCGGAGCAGCAGCCATAAATGCCTGTTTCCAGGTCTGCACTAACTGTGGATGCAGCGGGGCCGCCCTTTAGGTTTGTGTCGTGGTAAGATTCCAAGATTTGGATAGCTTGCCAACAAGTAAATAGGGTGGGCTAGCCTATGGGGCCGCAGAGTATTAGCTCTATGCTCGGATTCAGGACCCACCCTGTTTTGCTTACCCAGACTCAAATGGAAATTCGGGCGCTAGGGCCCATTAGTAAGGGTTTGAGTGATTAGGTAAGTAATTGACTTGTTGGACCTCTAAATTACCATCGCTCATGGACATTCGCTATTTTATTGGTGTTGATGTTTCCAAAGCAACACTGGACTGGGCTGTCTTTGATGGTAAAACCATCGTCTTACAAAGCCAGTCAGCTAACTCGGAAACCGGCATCAAAGCCACCCTTAAACTCATCAAGGCACTGCCTGGCTTCAAGGTTAGCCAATCGGTTTGCTGCATGCGAACATACGGGCATCTACAATGCCCACTTATTGGTCTACCTGCACAAACTTTCTTTTCCCCTTTGGTTAGAAAGCAGTTTGCAGATCAAAAAAGCGGGCGGTTTCAACGAGGTAAAACTGACGCTATTGACGCCCAGTCCGCATTGCCGAGTATGCTTTCCGCTTCCGAGATAAAATGCGCCTGTGGCAACCACCACGGCCCGTTCTACAAAAACTGGCTGCTCTGAGTGCCCTTCGTCAACGGCTTCTTGGTTCGTCAGCAACTCCAGCAACCCCTTAACGAGCAGCAGGGCTTTATGGAGAAGCCGCTGCAAAAACAACTGGCTAAAAATTGCCAGGCTTCGCTAAAAGCCATCAATTCCGATTTAGACCGTGTTGACAAACAAATCAATGATACTTATTCAAGCAGGATGATCGCCTGAAAGAGTTTTTCGAGTGGATCACCTCTGTTCCTGGCATGGGCCATGCCACTGCGACTGAGGTGATCGTGGCCACCAATGAATTTAAAGCCATCAACGACCCTAAGAAACTGGCCTGTCATGCGGGTGTTGCTCCCTTTGAATACAATCGGGCAGCAGTGTACGTGGTAAAACGCGAGTAAATCGACATGCTCGTTTTCGGCTAAAATCACTCTTTCATCTGGGAGCTATGTCTGCCATTCGCATGAAAGGCGAACTACGCGACTATTACCAGCGCAAGGTAGGTGAAGGCAAAAACAAGATGAGTGTACTGAATGCCGTTCGTAACAAGCTCATTCATCGGGTCTGCTCGGTGGTCCACCGTCAGCAGAAATATGATAAAAATTATACGCCAGCGCTTGCATAAACCATGGAAATCCGTGCGGTCATGCTCACTGGCGATCTGATTGAGAGTTTTATCTTGACGGAGTACTGCTAAAACGACTTTTATCTTGAACTCAGAGGTGAACTGACAACGGCTTTATGCTTTCATGCAGGGCCGCCTGGGCGGTTGACTAAGTTAGCAACCATTCCGACAAGCTTAAAAGGTGGTACGAAAAGGAGACCACTATAGTATCCATCAAACAACTCGGTTTAAGAAGCCTCGATCTCCACTATGATAAAAAGTAGTGAATTGAAGTTGGATTTTATGCGACTCGGCATATACTTCCTAAATGACAGCTTGTGATGCTTGAAAAGTGAGAATGCATCTGAATGTTTCAGTAGGGTTTCGGTAAAAAAAGTAAAAACCCCTATAGACTACTGAATTACAGATAGTTATAGGGGTTTATTGTACCGGGAGCCGGACTCGAACCGGCATGTCCTTGCAGACAATGGTGTTTGAGACCATCGCGTCTACCGATTCCGCCATCCCGGCGACAGAATCGTCCCGCCAACGGCGGGATGCGTTTGTCAAACGTGGGTGCAAAAGTAGACTTATGATGTGGGTTTTGCAAATAAAAATGGCAGATAGAATCATAGTAGGTAAGTTCGCGCACATTTTGGTTAGTGTTGATTCATCCATTTTCTTAGTTTTACGAGGGCAATTTTATCTCTTGCCGTATGCCAGAATCTCCTTAACGACTCCCTTCACACCAACTCCTTCTTTACTGGCCGACTTACTCAACAATTTACCGCAGGGCGTCATTGCCTATCGAAGCCATTCGGGATACCAGTCGGATCCATCATTAACTACCGAATATCTACGCCAATGACTCACATCCTGGGCATTATTGGATATACTGCCGAGCAACTTACCGACCAATGGCTGTTTGAATGGGCACCCTATTGCCTACCCCATGCCGAACAGACCCAGCGGGTTGTTGAGGAGCAGGTTTCGCCTACGACTTTGAGTATTTTCATCCGGTACGATATCGTTGGTTTTGTGTAGAAAACCGGCCACTGAACAATGGCTATTTCTCTACCTTTCGGGATATCGACGAGGCAAAACGGGCACAACAACAAACGGATAAACAAACCCGGTTGCTACAGGGTGTTATGGATGCAATGGATGAAGCCATTGCCTACTGCGAAGCCGTTCGTGATCCAAACGGCCGGGTTATTGATTTTATTTACCGGTTAACGAATGCTGCCAGCAATACCGTTGTTGGTTTATCCGCCGACCAATTATTGGCGAACGGATCACTACGTTGTTTCCCGGAGTTGAAGGAAGCATGGGATGTTACAGCAGTTTATTGATGTAGTTGACTCCGGCCAGCCGCAGCGATTGAACAGTCATACCAGGTTGATGGTACGAAGGCTGGTACCTGATGTCCGTTACTCCTCTGCTGGCATGGCATTGTTATCTACTACAAAGACATTAGCGCGAACAAACAGGCCGCTCAACAGATTGAGGAGCAGGCCCGCATCTTCAATGATGTCCTGAAATCTATCACAAATGGACTGTCTGTACTGGAAGCCGTACGGGATGAAGCCGGGGCTGTTGTCGACTTTCGGTACGTGCGGGTGAGCCAGGTTGTTTGTACGGATACAGGCCTGTCGGAAGAAGCAAATGGTCGGTAAACCAATCCTGTCTTTATTTCCGGGTGTGAAAGAAACGAGCCTACTGGACCGCTTACCTGGCCGCTCTGGAAACGGGCCAGCCCCAGCATTTTGAGGTCCTTTATCAGTACGATCACTTCGACAATTATACCGACAGCTGGGTTACCCGAATTGATGAGAACCGAATTATCTCGATTTATTCGATCATCAACGACCAGAAACGAGTGAACTGCAGGCGAAACAGCAGGCGGCTATGCTACAAAGCGTGCTGGATAGCTGCCAGATGCCTATTGTTTTGTTTGAAGCCATACGGGATCAGGCCGGCCAAGTTCGTGGACTTCCGGTACCTGCTTCAGAATGAAGCGAATGCCCGCACGGTTGGCCACCCTATTGATCAGACGTCCACCCGAACCATGCTGGAGGTATTGCCCAACCTGAAACCGTGGGCATCTTTGACCAGTACGTCGATGTGGTGAATACCGGCCAGCCAAAGCAGTTTGAACAATACATATCGGATAGCATGTTGATGGGTGGTTCGATCTGTCTATTGTTAAGCAGGGCGATGGAATTGTGGTAGCCGCTAACCGACCAGACTCTGCTGCGGCAAACGCTCCAGCGGGCCGAGAAACTGGTTAGCGAGTTGAAGCAGTCTAACCAGCACCTGGAACAATTTGCCTACGTGGCCAGTCACGATTTGCAGGAACCACTTACGAAAAATTCAATCGTTTGGCGATATACTACTCAATCAGTACAGTGCCCTCCTGCCAAAAGAAGGGCAGGATATGGTTACCCGGATGCAGGCCTCAGCGGCACGGATGGGCTTCTTTATCCGGGATTTGCTAGCCTATTCCCGCCTGGCTACCCAAAATGATCCGTTCAAACCAGTTGCTCTGGCGTCTCTCCTGAATGATATCCAGCAGGACCTGAGCATTGTTATTGCGGAGAAGCACGCCCAGGTAGCTATTGGCAATGCTGGCTCCCCCCTACCCACAGTTAACGGCAACCCGCTGCAACTACGGCAGTTATTCCAAAACTTACTCAGTAACGCCCTTAAATTCTCGCAGCCCGGCATCACGCCCCGTATATCGTTACTAAGCCGTTCTGTTGCTGCCGAAACCGTTCCGGACACCGTACCGAACCGCCTGCATCAGTCGTGGATAGCTATCGACGTTGCGGATAATGGCATTGGGTTCGACGAGAAATATGAAGAGCGCATTTTCCAGCTGTTTGAGCGATTACACAGCCGCAGTGCCTACGCCGGAACGGGCATCGGGCTGGCCATCTGCCGAAAAGTAGCCGAAAATCACGGGGGGACCATCCTGGCCCACAGCCAGCCGGGTCAGGGGGCCCACATTTACCGTATTTCTCCCTCGGTAGCCTTTGCAACCTCATAAGCCAGTCTGCATGGCCGATGGTGTAGAATAATACTTTGAACCCGGTAAACAGGCTGGTACGATAGGATATGTGCAGCCGTATCATTCGTACCGTAGGGCATCAATTGGATCGAGCCGGGAAGCCCGCACGGCCGGGTAAATACCGGCAAACAGCCCAACACTGATGCACACAACCAGGCCAAGACCCATCCAGGCCCAGGGAACCACGAAACCACCTTTTCCCTGACTCACAACGCTGGCAATCAGGTTACCGATTCCCAAACCCAGCAACACACCGCCAATACCACCGAGAATACAAATTACAATGGCTTCAATCAGAAACTGCTCACGAATCCGCTGGGGGGTAGCCCCCAGTGATTTTCGGATGCCAATTTCGCGGGTTCGCTCCGTTACCGATACGAGCATGATGTTAAACAGGGCAATAGCCGCCCCCAGCAGGGTAATAAAGCCAATGCCAAACCCGCCAATACGCAGGTAGCCGGTAATACTTTCGGTTTGTTTGGCCAGTTCATCGGCCCGGTCGATCTCGAACGAGTCGGGCTGCCCAAGCGGGTCGTGCCGGACCAGGCGCATGGTGCCCCTGGCTTCGCCAACAGCTTCGTCCTGATTGGACACACTGGGAACGGACGCCGTAATATCGAAGGTAAGTTTCGGCTGCCTGCCAGCGCACGGGCATTGTTCAGGGGAATCAGGATGAATCCGATCATCACCCCCGCCAGAAAACCCACCCTTTTTGTCCAGGACACCAACGATTTTGTACTGCCTACCCGATACGCGAATGAGCTGGTTCAGCGGATTCAGTTTCTTCTCAAACAGGGTATTTGCGAGTTCACTGCCAATAATGGCCACGTTGAGCGCGTAGTTCAGATCACTCTGGGAGAAATTACGACCACTTCTGAATCGTATATCCTTTCACGGCCAGGTATGTATCATCGCCCCCGGTCAGCTGCACGTTCGGATTCGTTTTCCTGGAGCCAAATTTTGCCTGGGCTGCTCCCATCACAACGGTGGAAACGGAAATGGTAGCGCCGTACGGAAACCGGCGTTTGAACTGAATGGCGTCGAAATAATCAATGGGGGCGTCCTGCTGCTGGATGCGGCCACCCCGCCGGAAAGCATCCTGCCGGGCCACAATACTGAAGGTATTGGCACCCAGCCCGGCAAAACTGCTGTTTACCGAATCCTGAATACCATCAATAGCGGTCAGAATTCCCACCAGCGAGGTAATGCCAATGGCGATAATGAGTGAGGTCAGAATGGTTCGCAGCCGGTTACCGGCAATGGAACGCAGCCCCTCCCTTATATTTTCCAGGAGATTCATTTTGAGTGAGTGAATGCGCAAATGCGTGAAAAATAGAATGACTGGCCAAAACCTAGGCCACTCACTCTGTTCATTCTTCGCTCGTTCATCATTAATCTCTGCACAATAATTGCTTATCTTTCGTTATAACAAAACTAACACGAGCATTCTTACCTCCGATACCAATGAAACGGCTGCTGTTACCGCTTATCCTAATTCTGAGCCTGACGGGCCGGGCGTGGGCTTCCAAAATCCTGATTCCCATGGATGATAGCCAGAAGAATCATCTAAAAGCCTACGGTATTGCCTTCTGGGTACTGAAAGCCTATGATACTGAAATTGACTGGCTGCTTAATTATCGGGGCGGCTCGTTTATGATGCCCCAGACGCAGGCTTTTGTTAACGAAATGGTGATCCGGGGCGTCAGTTATGAAGTTATTTCGGATGCGCAGGCGGGCCAGATACTGGCCGAAGTGGCCGCTCCCGATGCCAACATGGATGCCGTAAAACTTCAAAAACCGCCCAAAGTAGCGGTGTATTCGCCTAAAACCAAGCAACCCTGGGATGATGCCGTTACGATGGTGATGACCTATGCCGAAATCCCTTACGATGTTGTGTTTGACGAAGAGGTGATGAACGGCAAACTGCCCGAATACGACTGGCTGCACCTCCACCACGAAGATTTTACGGGGCAGTACGGTAAATTTTTTCACTTCAAAGATCAGCCCTGGTACATTGCCCAGAAAAATGAAGCGGAAGCCATCACACGAAAGTTTGGCTTCACTAAAGTGCCGCAGCTAAAACTGGCCGTGAGTCAGAAAATCCGTGATTTTGTGCTGGGAGGAGGCTACCTCTTTGCCATGTGTAATGCCACCGATACCTTCGATATCGCTCTGTCTGCCCACAATACGGATATCGTCGATGCTTTTTACGATGGCGACCCCGCCGACCCCAATGCCAGTAACAAGCTGGATTATAGCCAGACCTTTGCCTTCAAAGACTTTCAGGTGTATACCAATCCGTACCTGATCGAGTTTTCAAACATCGACAACCAGCCCGAAGAACGGGGGCTAAGCGAGCATAACGACTACTTTACCCTGTTCCAGTTTTCGGCCAAGTATGACCCGATCCCTACCATGCTGACCCAGAATCACATGAACGTGATCAAAGGATTCATGGGGCAGACAACGGCGTTCAAGAAAGCCTACATCAAACCCGAAGTGGTTATTCTGGCCGAAAACAGGGCCGTTAGCGAGGCCCGCTACATCCATTCTCCCTATGGCCGGGGCTTTCTTACGTTCTACGGCGGACACGACCCCGAGGACTACCGCCACGAAATCGGTGAGGAACCAACCGACCTGAATCTGCATCCCAACTCAGCCGGTTACCGCCTGATTTTGAACAATATTCTGTTTCCGGCGGCCAAGAAGAAGAAGCAGAAGACCTAGACTTATGCCAACCTTTACTGAAACGCAGCGTTTTCGTCAGTGGTGGCTTTGGCTGGTTGTGGGGGTAAGCGTAGTTGTTACTATTGGCTCTCTTTGGGTTGATCATGACTGGCAGGAACCATTGGCAGGGCTGGTGCTCGTTCCGCTGCTACTGGTCGTGTTGCTTTTGTATTACTGGCGACTGGACACCCGCCTGGATCCTGACGGAATTCATTACCGGGTTTTTCCCCTGTTTTCCTGGCGAATCATCCTCTGGGATACAATTCAATCGGTTACGGTAGATTCCTACGCTTTTGTAGGCTACGGTATCCGTCTGGGATTCGATGGCTGGATTTACAACGTATCGGGCAACAAAGGGTTGCGAATTATCAGAAAAAACAAGGTTAAACTGACCATAGGTACGCAACGACCTGACGAGATGCGGGCATTTCTGACCGCTCATTATGCTTCGTCAGGTCGTTCCATCTAAAACCAGTCCGCTACAACGTCCTCCCGGCCTTTGCTTTCCAGTCTTCGCTCCAGGTTGTCGGGGATTTTAGGGAAGAAATCAAGGCCCGTCAGTTGTTCGATCAGGTCCACGGGTACCACAAATTCCTGTAATGATCCACGGGCCCCTTCGTTGTTGAGCAGGAAGCCGATCATTCGAATGGATGGATTATTACAGTAGAGAATCACCTTGTAAAACTTAGCGGGCACACTTACTTCATTGCTTTTGCCGATGGTGGGCAAGCCGGGCTTCAGTACCGGGCCCGTTACAACGTAGATACCTTTATCGCGCCGGGCCCAGACGCGCACCTGGTTCTCGAGGTCACTCCAGATACCCCGGTTAAAGTCAGGTACCTGCGGGGTAATGTTACTCATGAAAAAGGTTTCGCGCATCATCCGTTGCGAAAACTTGAAGTCGGCAGCGGGGGCCAGGTGCCCCCGGTCGTAGCCGGAACGGGTATAATCCGACGGTAAAGCAGTCCCCTTTTCGACGGCAGGGTCGGGTCTGAATTGCTCATTTTTCCGGTCGGCATCGCCCGTTGTTTCGTAGGCCAGAAGCGGATAAGCTACCCACTCGGCAACCTCGTATTGCTCCCGGTAGCTAAGCGTATACCCTTCATGCCGAATCAGTTCACCCGCCGAACCGGATTCGGGTAACAGAAAGTCCACCTCCTTCTCAAAATCGAACCGGGCGTTCCCCGATAATTCCTCGGTGGGTCTGCCGGGCGTATCCTCACTGGCTTCACTGCTGCCCTGGTCGCCGTTATCCGTTGCCACATCGGAAGACTCACTGGGTTCGGGTGCTTTGTAGGGATTCGACTTATCCCCGTCACGGCGCGAATGCCCCAGTCCAACCAGTTCCCGGAAATCATTCCAGAAAGCCACTACGGGCTGGGTTCGACCGCCGTAGTGGAGAAAAAGCCCAATCAGGAAAAAGATGAACAGCAGTACGAGCGTGTTGCCACGGGGCCTCATACCCCGACGGGCGTACTTTTTGGTTGAAAATTTAGGGGTTGAAGCGCATACCCCAAAGTTACAAACAGTTTGTGGTTTAGGTACCGTGTTCCTGTCGTCCCGGTTGGGCCGCTTATACCAACGGCGTCAATCCATGGCCTGGTAATTGCTGGACGATGAACTATAAAACCGAGAACCACTGTTTTTAACCCATGTCATCCCTTACAATTGCCGTTATCGGTGGCGGAGCGGCTGGGTTTTTCGGGGCTATAACGGCTGCGGAAACCTTTCCCGAGGCTACCGTTATTATTCTCGAAAAGAACCGCACCGTTCTAAATAAAGTCCGCATTTCGGGCGGGGGGCGCTGTAATGTTACGCACGCCTGTTTCGATAACCGACAATTAGTGAAGCACTACCCCCGGGGTGAAAAACCATTACGCGCGCTGTTAACGCAGTTTGACGCTACAGCAACCGTAAATTGGTTTGAACGGCGGGGAAGCCCGCTGAAAACCGAGGCCGACGGACGCATGTTTCCGGCCACCAACACCTCCGATACCATCGTCGATTGCCTGCTAACTACGGCTAGAAGGCTGGGTATTCAGGTCAGGACCAGTTGTGGCGTAGCAACTATCCGCCAGACTGAAACCAATAGCTGGTCGCTCAATCTGCTCACGAACGAAACGCTCATCGCCGACCGGGTACTGATTGCCACAGGAGGATATCCTCAGATAGCATCGTATGGCTGGCTCCCTGAGCAGTCCGAAGCGCTGATTTCGCCCGTGCCTTCGCTGTTCACCTTCAATACGCCCGACAATTACCTATTACCCCTGGCGGGTGTGGCAGTGCCTGATGCCAGGGTATCCATCGTCGGTACGAAGCAGGAACAGCGCGGGCCGGTATTGATCACACACTGGGGTTTCAGCGGGCCAGCCATTTTACGGTTGTCTGCCTGGGCTGCCCGGGAGTTGGCGGATACCGATTACCGCTTCACTCTACGTATCAACTGGGTGCCCGACCTGAACGACAACGCCCTGCGGGGTAAGTTGCAGGATTTTCGGCAACAGAACGGGAAAAAGCTGGTTGTTTCCCAGAACCCTTTCGGGCTACCTGCCCGACTGTGGCAGGCCATGGCCGACGAAGCGGGCGTACCGGAAGCCCAGCGTTGGGCTGACCTGCCCGCCAAACCCCTGAACCGTCTGGCCGAACGACTGACGAACAGCCAGTTTCAGGTTGCCGGAAAAACCACGTTTAAGGACGAATTTGTAACTTGTGGCGGTGTCTCGCTCCAGGGGCTGGATGGGCAAACGCTGGAAAGTAATGCCTGGCCGGGCCTGTTCTTTGCGGGCGAAGTGCTGGATATCGACGGGATTACCGGAGGTTTCAACTTCCAGAACGCCTGGACAACGGGCTACGTTGCCGGATTGCACATCGGTCGCTAATGATTGCGCCCGGCCAAACTTTACTTTTGTGTAGTAACGGGCTACTGGTTATGCGCAATAACCCCGCCTGATGTCGGCCAGTGCTTCCTGCCCCATCTGCCACCGTCGGATAACGTTCACCTGGCGCACAAGCTCCGGGTCTTTGGCAACGTTGGTCTGGTCGAAATATTCCGGCATCCGCTCCGTCATCCGACTTACCAGATCTTCGATGGAACCACTGATCAGTTCGGGCGATAGTTTGGTAATCTGGATGAGTGCCCTGGCCATGGAAGCGGTATAAAAGGCGCAGTCGATATCCTGATGACGAACGGGTACGCCGTCGTGCAACCGCTGCAGATTGAGGCCACCATCTTCCAGCCGATCCGAAGCGGCCGGGCTACCCTCGGGTTGCGGAAACACCGTGTCGAGGTAAGATTTGAACTTATCCCACCAGGGTGGCTTTCCGTTTGGTTTCAGCGTATCACAGAAGAGCACCCGCTGGGGTAGGCTGGGCTGCTGGACGTTCATCAGCAACAGGGCGGCTCCCAGATGCCGGTCATCGACCGCGTGGCGACGCTGCACCACGAAACAATGAATCGCCTGCTGACTGTCCTGCTGCAATTGTTCGGCCGCCGTCCTGACGGCCCGCAGCGAATCCTCCATGTATCCTTCCGTTACGACATGGATGGGCAACTGGGATGAGAACAACGCTTCCAGACGAAGCTGACGGGCAATTAAATTCAGGGTCGTAGTATCCGAACGCCGGGTACCGAAGTAGTAGCCAATATCCTCCTGTCTTTCCCCGGCGGGGAGGTCTGAAAAGCGAATGGAATCGCCACAATCCCGCTGCCGACTAACGGGACTATACCGAAAGGGTACTTCCCGATGTTCGCGGTGGGCGGCCAGGTTGTAGATACGTCTTTCGAACAGGGCCAGTAGTGGCTCGTAGGCATCCGGCTCGAAAAACACTTTTGTTTCAGGCCGGAGCAAATGCCGGGCAATATCCTCCTGCTGAAGCAGCCGCTCAAGTGCATCGTCATGATGCTTGAAAAAACTCCGCAAGGCTCCCTGCTCAATAAAGGTTTCTGTATCCCGGTCAACCTCCGTACTACGGTCAACACCAGCCACAGTGCCCTGCTCAATCCAGTGCCTCAGGTAGAGTTTTACCGCTTCATCGAAGGTGGAATTTGCTTCCTCTGCCAGTTCCCGGGTGTAGTGTGTGTAAGAAATTTGCAGGCTGTTTGTCGGTTCAGGATGGCTGAAGTCGAGGGCCGGGAGTGCAGTCATGGAAATCTGTCGGTGGTTTATAAAGTTTAAGCTAATATAGGAATTTTCGGGGGATTATTTTGACGGATTAACCTCGAACCGCAACTATATTTCAGGACTTCGCCAAATGATATTATTTGAGCAGCCGTTTAGGGATGCCGTCGGTATGATGCACTGATTCACCCGAGAGAACAGGGCATTCTGTCCCATCAAAATAGGTCAGAAAATCAGGAAGTTTGTATCGAATAAAAGCGGGGGTGAACTGCGGATTGTTTGGTTACAGCACTGCCCGTGCGGCTTCCTCATCGTGTTTTAGCTGAGCAACCAAAGCTGGCAGGCCATCAAACTTCTGCTCTGGACGCAGAAATTCCTTAAATCTCAGCGTCATGTGTTCCCCATAAATATCCTTATCGAAATCGAAGATATAGGTTTCGATGGTTTGATGCGTGCCCGCCACCGTGGGTCGGAAACCAATATTGAGCATACCGCCGAGGGTTTGCCCCCCGTACTCTACAGCAACGGCATATACTCCGTTGGCCGGAACGAGTTTAGCCGCGTCATCAACCTGCATGTTGGCCGTGGGGAACCCGATGGTACGACCCAGTTGTCGCCCTTTCACAATGGTACCCGTTAGCGTATATGGTCGCCCCAGGAATTGGTTGGCAGTATGAATATTACCTTCGTTCAGGGCGGCCCGGATTTTGGACGAACTGACGCCCACCGCGTCTACGTCCTGCCGAGGAATTTCCTCGATCTCAAAGCCGTACTCATGCTGGTGGGCTTTAATGTACTCGAACCCGCCCTCGCGGTCGCGCCCGAACCGATGGTCGTAGCCAATAACCAGTTTTTTCGTGCCGATTTTCTCGACCAGGATCTGATTGATGTATTCCCCGGATGTCAACTGCGAGAAGGAGCGGGTAAACGGAATGATAACCAGATGCTCCACGCCCGCCTGGTCGATAAGGGCACTCTTTTCGTCGAGGGTCGTCAGCAGTTTTAAGTTCTGACTATCGTTGGAAACAACCGTACGCGGGTGCGGCCAGTAGGTAATCAAAACCGATTCACCCCCGCTGGCTTTGGCCACTTCCGTCAGGCGCCCCAGAATGGTCTGATGCCCCCGGTGAACACCATCGAATGTGCCACTGGTCACTACCGCATTCCGTAATGGCCGTATATCATCGATACCCTGGTAAATAATCATTCACTCGTTGCTGGTTGGTTCGCCCGATGGGCATCAATAAATTGCTCAATTGTGCTGGCTTCCTCAATTCGAAACGCCCCGATGCGCGTCCGGCGCAGGCTGCTCATGTAGGCACCATTATGGAGTAAAAGGCCCAAATCGCGTACCAGACTGCGAATATAGGTGCCTTTCGTGCAAACGATGCGGAAATCCAGTTCGGGAAAACGAGCGGTGTCTACATCAAAAACCGAAACTGTCACCTGCCGTGCTTTGATTCCCCCGTCTACCCGGTCGGCGGTTTCACCCCGCCGGGCTTTTTCGTACAGCCGCTCCCCGTTGACCCGAACCGCCGAGTAAATAGGGGGTACCTGGAGTATGTCGCCCGTGAGCTGCCGCACTGCTTCCTGAATTTGTTCGGCAGTGATGGAGGAGGTGTCAAATTCGGCATCGAAGGCAGTTTCCAGATCGACGGAGGGGGTGGTTTTACCCAGAACGAGCGTTCCCGTGTATTCCTTTTCCTGCGCCTGATACTGATCAATCTGTTTGGTCATTTTGCCGGTACACAGAATGAGCAGGCCCGTTGCCAGCGGATCGAGCGTACCGGCATGCCCTATTTTCTTAAACTTGCAGGCGTATTTGAGCTTATTGGCCACGTCGAACGAGGTCCAGGTAAGGGGTTTGTCAATCAGGATAACCTGACCGGGGTCGGGCGTTGGTTGTTCGTTCACTGTTTATACGTACGATCCAGTTTCACGCCAGATGCCATTAGCCCCAGCAGTAGTAGACCCAGCGCAATGCGGTAGTAGCCAAATACTTTGAACCCGTAGCGCGTCAGAAAGCCGACGAAGCCCCGAATGGCAAGCAGGCCAACCACAAAAGCAATCGCGTTCCCGATGAGCAGCATCTGGTAGTCAGCGGGCTGGAGCATTTTGTACGTTTTGAGCAATTTATAACCCGAAGCAGCCGCCATGGTGGGCACGGCCAGAAAAAACGAAAACTCGGCGGCCTGCGTCCGGGATAGCCCCTGAAACATGCCGCCTATAATTGTAGCCGCCGACCGGGATACACCCGGAACCATGGCAATGCACTGGTAGAAGCCGATTCTGAACGCGTCGGGTACGCTCACCTCCCCATCTTTTGGTTCGGCGTTGGTGATGCGGTCGATGAAGAGCAGCACGATGCCACCCAGCAACAGCGATATAGCCACAACCACAACGTTTTCGAGCAGCGAGTCGATAAAGTCGTTCAGCAAAAAGCCAATAACAGCTGCCGGCAGAAAAGCAATGAGGATTTTACTGTAGAAATCGGCCATGGGCTGCCAGCGGGCTGGCACCGACCTCAGGTAGGAGGGGATAATGTAGGTTCCCGCTGGGGTGTCTCCCACTTTTGGGCGGGTCATGAAACGGCGGTGGTACAAAACCAGTACCGACAGGATACAACCAAACTGGATATTGACCGTGTAGAGTTTAGTGAATTCATTGCCGGCAATACCAGCCAGTGAAGAGTAAATAATCATGTGACCCGTTGAGGAAACCGGCAAAAACTCGGTTATCCCCTCGATGATAGCCAACGCAATAGCGTGTAAAAGCTCCATTAAATAACAGTTTGTCGTTCGTAGTCTGTCGGTTGACGTATGTCAACAGCGGACAAACTTAGGATAAGCGTGGTCAAACGACAAACTACGGGTCACAAACGGCGAACTTTTTAGCTTTTCGGACGGATGAGGATAGCGAAAAACTCGATCATAAATCCGGCCATCACCACGATTGGTCCCAGTGTGAGTCCCAGAAAACCAAAACCAAACTCTTCTTTATCGAGACTCATGATAAAAAAACCGGCCAGGATGGTGCCAATACCAATGAGCATGATCACATAGTTCTGCCGTCCAAAGGGCAGCGCCGTTGTACGGGCAGGCTCACTGATTGATGCCCGCACGGGAGTCACTTTCGTTGCCGTCGGTGTTGTCGTATTTTTTACTGGCTCTTCACGACTCAGCGTGCCTGCTCCAGTCTGTTTATCTTTTGCCATGTCTTTTTGTGGTTACCTATTTTTAAGAACGTAAAAACGGACAACGCCTGACGAAGGTGATTTTGTGAAGCCAATCCGCAGCGCACTGCTGCATCATTCACCTTACATTATTATCGGTCCATTTGTTTAGTAAAGCTCATCCAGCGTTAAGCCAAGATACCGGTTCACGGCCTGAAACGTGCTCAGGAAACCGATTATAATGCCCAGACAGACGATACCTGCCATCAGGAAAACAATCTTTTGCGGATCCTGGAACATACCCAGTTCGGGCAGATTATGAATGGCCAGTTGCAACCCACCTATGAGCAGGGCAACGGCAATGATACCCGCCATAAAACCCTGCCACATACCCCGCCCCAGAAAGGGTCGGGTAATAAATGAGTTGGTAGCGCCTACGAGCTGCATACTCCGAATCAGCATCCGTTGCGAGTGCAGGGCCAGCCGGATGGTGTTATTCATCAGTACCACGATGATTATGAGCAGAATCAAGGCGAAAGCCGACATGACCGCGTAAATTTTAGTGATATTCTGGTTGATATTATCGACCAGATTTTCCTGATAAACAACCTCGAAAATGCCGTTGATCTGTTCCAGATCTTTTTTCACTTCCTGCAATTTCGCTTCCTCAAAATACCCTTCGTTGAGCTTGATCCGGTAGCTGTCGTGCAGTGGATTTTCGCCCAGGAATTTGGAGAAATCTTCTTTCGTTTCGGCAATGAATTCCTTGGCCGCTTCGTCTTTGGTGACCAGGTTTACCTGTGCCTTGCCATCGGTTTGCAACACGTAAGGTCGTTCCGCAATGGTTTTGTACACCACGTTTGTTTTCGTCTCATCCAGTCCTTTATCCAGAAATGCCCGGATTTCGTAATTTTCGCGGATGTGGGTCACCAGCTTCTTCGACTGGATAGCCAACAGACCGCAAAAGCCGATCAAAAACAACGCCAGCGTCAGACTGAAGAGAATCATGCCGCTGGGGTACGCACCTACTTTTTTCTTTGTACGAGCCATTCAGGGGTTCGTGTTAATGGAAACAAAAATAACGGAATAAGCCGCTAAGCGGTCGAATTTAAGAAAATTTAAGGGTAAACCGAAAAAGTCACCCTATCGGCAAAAGGGATTGTTCCGATTTATCCGGGTCGATCCGGTGTTGAAAGACACTAGACGGGTACGTAACTTTAACCAGATACAACCCGTTGGCTGGTGCCGCCCGCCCGGCCCGGTTCCGGTCATGGGCCCGTATCAGCTGGTCAAACTGGTCCAGATTCATGCGCCCCTGACCAACCTCAATCATGGTGCCGACGATGGTACGGACCATGCCCCACAAAAACCGATTTGCCTGAATATGGAACGTTAGGGAATCGTTGTTTATGCGTTCCCAATAGGCAAAATCAATGCGGCAGTGAAAATGCGTCACGTTAGCGCGGGCCTTGCTGAAGCTCTTGAAATTAGTGTGCTGACGCAGGATGGCACAGGCATCATTCATCAACGTATCATTGAGTGATGGCCTAAAATGATAGGTCAGGCCGTTCTGAAACGCATCTTTCTGACGGGTAATTAAGTATTGATAGTAGCGGGCCGTGGCCGAAAATCGGGCGTGGTCGCTGGAGCCAACCGGAAAGATCGCGTGAATGGCAATGTCGTCCGGCAGGATACAGTTGAGGGAATGAAGGAACGGTTCGGTCAGCATCAACGGCTCATCGACCTCGAAATGCGCGAACTGCTGCCGGGCATGAACACCCGCATCCGTACGACCACTGCCCATGATGTAGATGGGTTTTCCGAGCCGCTGGGTCAGGGCCGCTTCGAGCGTTGTCTGGACACTAACCCCATTGGCCTGCGTTTGCCAGCCGTGGTAGGCCGTTCCCCGGTAGGCTAGTTCGATAAAGTACCGCATAGCCCGCAAAAGTACGGCTTCATCGCCAGTTAGCGGGCGGTTTCGGCATTGGTGTGACACAAAAAGCCCCTTCTCCGTTAGGAGAAAGGGCCGTATCAATCAGGAAACCGTTTGTTTACCGCGGACCACGCTGTCGGCCTGCACCCCCGTTGAAGACGCCTGCTCCCGGCTGGGGTTGGGCCTGATCGGGCTGTTGACTGGGTATGCTCCGGACTTCCGGGGTTCGTTGTGGCTGGTCGCCACCACTTCGCCCACCCGGTGCCGATGGCGTATTCATCGGTCCCTGCCGCTCAGACCGGTCGAACCTTCGATCTGGCTGTGGTGAGGGTGTTGGAACGGACGAACTGTTGCCCGGTGAATATGTACCCCGACTGCGTCCGAAACGATCAGGCGAGGTATTGTCCGGGGTGGGAGTCATGACGGCGCTTCCCCGCTGCTCGGCGGGCGAATTGCCATTATAGCTGCCCCGGTTGATTGCATTGCCATCATTCGTACGGCCTGGAGTGGCGTTATAATCCCGATTGGCTCCCTCATTCGTCCGGTTGGGTGCGGTATTGCCATTGTAGCTTCCTCTTGACAAATTACCGCGGTTGTCGTTGTACCCCCGGTTTGAGCCATTACTATAGTCATTGTTGTTCCCCTGATATGAGCCGTTATTGCGGTTGTTGTTGGTCCGGCTGCCGTTATTGTACTGGTCATTCCGATTGTTATAGCCCTGCCCGTACGCGCTCGCTCCGCGACTGGCTGCCCCACGACCATCCGGCCGGTAGAACCCAACGGACCCGTTCCCTACCACCGAAGGCCCCGGACGATTTGACTGCTCAATCCGATACACCTGCACGTTCCGGCGCGTTGCGCGTTCGATGTCGCGACGGGGCGGGCCGTAGTTAAACGACCGGTTGTTATACCGGTACACGTTGTTGATATAGGTGGTATTCTGGTAGATATAGGTTGCCCGACCGCGGGGTACATAGTAGCCGTACAGATTGGGGCTGGTGATATACATCTGCGGTACGAAAGTCCAGTAAGGAGCGGGGATATTAATGTTGCTATTTACACCGGGGCCGAGGGGTGCCCAGCCATAATACCCGCCACCCGACCGCCACGATACCCAGGCCGGTGCCCATTCCGTATCGGGCAACCAGAGCCAGCCACCGTAGGCAGGGTCATACAGCCAGCGTCCGTAGTGAAACGGTGCCCAGCCCCAGTCGTAGTCCGACACCCAGGTGTTGCCGTACTCCGTCATTACCCAGTGCCCATCCGTTGCGTAAGGCCGGAAATTGGGTCCGGCGTCGGGTAGCCAGGCATTGCCATAGCCAGGATACCGGGTCCACTGCCCATAGGGTGCCAGCTCATTGTAAAAAGCATCGACCGGCACACTGTAACCCGGCTGGGCCAACAGTGGCTGCGCGAAAAGCAAGCCCAACAGGAGCAGGCTGGTTATGGCGAGTTTATTCAGGGTGGTAGTCATCGTTTGTGTTAGTAGGCAACGTCTCAGATGTTTCAGTAGTTAGACGTCCAAATGCCCCAAACGTTTAACGGCTGAACTAATGTATTTATGCCGCCCCTGGCACGCAGATAGCCCTCTGGTCAGAATTCCGTATTGTAAGGCTACAATGAGGTGTGTATCGGTATGCGTTTTGGGTCGATAAATCACTTGGATAGATTAACAGGAGTTAGCATCTTTAGCGCTCCGTTTTTTGATCCCCTCCTATGATAAAATACCTACTGACCTGTCTGGTTATTGGTGGCGTGTGCCCATTGGCGCTTACCCAGTCCGTCACCTCAATTTCATCGCCGGATAAATCCATTCTATTGTCGGTCCGTAACAACCCAGCGGGTGCCGTTTCGTACCAGCTTTCGTATAAAAGAAAAAAAGTGATTGAGCCGTCGGAACTCGGTTTTTTGCTGCGTAAACCGGCGGTATCCCTAACGAAATTTACCATTACTAATGTTGATTCAAGTACGACAGATGAAACCTGGAAACCAGTTTGGGGGGAGGTGAGTCATATCAGGAATCACTACAATGAACTGGTTGTGACACTGGCCGACAAAGGCGCATCGGGCATCAGCCTTCAGATTCGTTTCCGGGTTTTCAACGACGGGCTTGGTTTCCGGTACGAATTTCCGGAACAGAAGAACCTGACTCACTTTATCATTGCCGATGAGCGCACTCAGTTCCGGCTGGCCGCCGACCATAAAACGTTCTGGATACCCGGCGATTATGACTCTAACGAATACCTCTACAACTACACCAAACTAAGCGAAGTAGAGGCCATTAAAGCCGCTGACAAAGAGAAGGATATCGCCCTCAAATCAGTAATCGGGCCTAATGCCGTGCAAACGCCCCTGCTGTGCAAAACGGCTGATGGATTGTATATCAGCCTGTACGAAGCCGCCCTCATCAATTATCCCGTCATGCACCTGCAACTGGATAAGAAAACCCTGACCCTGACATCCCAGCTCACCCCCGACGCGGTGGGCAACAAAGCGTATCTGCAGACGCCCGTTGATGGTGGCCGGGCCGAGCGCGGCCCGGCCAAACGCGGCCCGGCCAAAACGCCCTGGCGTACGGTTCTGGTAAGCGATAAGGCCACGGATTTGCTGGCCTCCAAACTCATTCTGAACCTGAATGAACCGTCGAAAATCGGGGACTCGTCCTGGATAAAACCCCAGAAATTTGTGGGGATGTGGTGGGAGATGCACATTGGGAAAGCCACCTGGGAGAAAGCAGGTGGTAAACACGGAGCCAACACCCAAAACGTGAAGAAATACATCGACTTTGCCGCAAAATACGGTTTTGATGGTGTACTGGTTGAGGGCTGGAATGTGGGGTGGGAAGATTGGTTTGGTAACTGGAAAGAAGAGGTGTTCGACTTCGTTACGCCTTATCCGGATTACAGTATAGACTCCCTAACGGCCTACGCACGCCAGAAAGGGGTTCGTATTATTATGCACCACGAAACGTCCGGCTCGGTCACCAATTACGAACGCCGGATGGATGCTGCCTATCAGTTTATGGTGGCGAATGACATTAACACGGTTAAAACGGGCTATGTAGGCCGGATTATTCCCCGTGGCGAACACCACGATGGGCAGTGGATGATTAATCACTACCAGCGGGTAGCCGAAAAAACGGCTTCCTATAAAATCATGCTGGATTCGCACGAATCGTCGCATCCTACCGGCCTGCATCGTACCTACCCGAACTGGATGGCGAGTGAAGCCGCTCGGGGCAGCGAATTTCACAACGCGCCCACGTTGGGTATGCCACCGGAACACACGACTATCTTACCCTTCACCCGGTTGCTGGGTGGACCCATGGACTTCACACCGGGCTTTTTCCACTTCCAGCTGAATCAGTTCGAGAAAAACCGTACCCAGCGGATCAAAACGACGCTGGTCAAGCAACTCGCCCTGTACGTAACCGTCTATAGCCCGTTGCAAATGGTGCCTGATTTGCCCGAGAATTATGAGCAGCACCCCGATGCGTTTCAGTTTATCCGGGATGTGCCGGTAGACTGGGACGATACCCGGGTACTGGCGGCCGAACCGGGTGAGTACGTGTCCATTGCCCGGAAAGAGAAAGGGACTGATAACTGGTACCTGGGGGCCATCACCGACGAGAACAGCCGCGACCTGCCCATCAATCTGGATTTTCTGGGACCCGGGAAAACCTACGAAGCGACCCTCTACCGTGACGCGCCTACCGCCGACTGGCAAACCAACCCAGAAGCTTATGTAATCGAAAAAAAAGTGGTAACGGCCACTACTCCCCTAACGGTTTATCTGGCCAAAGGGGGCGGTTGCGCTATTCAGTTCGTCGGGCGCTGAAAGCTGCCAGCAAGGCATGAATAATCACGATCCCGGTTCGGTGAATAAGCCCACCGCCGGGATTGTTTTATGCACTCACCACAATGGTGTGTGCCAGCGTATAGCCAGCAGCTACACTCCCCGACAGCGTGGCTAATTCGGTGGTGAAGCCGTCCGAAAAGACCCCATCCCGTTCGTTGGTCGTACTCTGAGCGCCTTTGGTGTAACCCTGCGCCTGTGCCCTGGTATAGACCGTATTCGTTACATCATAAGGGAAGGCGATCTGAGTAACCAGCAGGGATTTCCCGGCTGCATTGTAGATGTGTACGTGAATGTGCGGTGCCCGACCCGGATACCAGCCCGGAAAAACAGACGTGAAACTAACCAGTCCATTGGCATCGGTTATCTGGCGGCCGCGCAGAAAATCGACCGTAGTCAGATTAACACTCTGTATCCCCGCTCCGCCGTATTCTGAGTAGTAGCCATCCTTATCGCAATGCCAGACATCGACAAGCGCACCCGCCACAGCGGCACAACTGGTATTGGCATTTTTGATGGTGATATTAACCGCCAGGGGTACACCCGTACGCCCATCGGTGATGTCATTTCGAACAAAACTGGCCGGTATTTTCGTGGGGAATGGGCCTTCTGTTTCAGAGGGCGTAACGGAGCAGTTACCGGCAGAATTGCCGTTTGTAGAACCCGTTGAGGAGGTGCCGGAGTCTACAATTTTTGTTTGACAGGCCCCGGCCAGTGGGGTAATGGCCGCCAGGCCCAGTAAGCTGGTAAATCCCCGTTTCAGAAACTCGTTTCGTTCCATAGTTTTTGGTGAGAATGTACGCCTTCAGTAGCCATAACCAGGTAATGCCCCTGGCGGTAAGCCGTATTGTCTGGCCAGTTGATGGCTGGGAGAACGCTACGTACCCATGACGTTATTAACCTGAATTACGCATTGCCTGGGTCTTTCGTTGCAGAGTGGGTGGGTCCGGCCACGAAAATGCGTATCGTTCTCCGTCTAAATCCTGTACTTTTGTAAAAAATAATGGCCGGTAGAAACCCACGTTTCTCCGGCAACCCTATAAACGGATTACGTTATGCCAGGAATGGAATTTTTTGGAGCTGCTGAACGCAGCGAAATCAACGATGTGCTGGAAACCGGTATCCTGTTTCGGTACAATCACGAAGCACAGCGCAACAACATCTACAAAGCCCGTGAATTTGAAGCGGAAGTAGCCAAATTAGTTGGAGCCACATACGCCCACGCCGTATCGAGCGGCTCTACAGCGGCTTTATGCGCCATGGCGGCCGCCGGTATTGGGGCGGGTGATGAGGTTATCGTTCCTCCCTTTACGTACATCGCTACCATTGAAGCGGTTCTGATGATTGGTGCTCTGCCCGTTTTTGCGGACATCGACAACACCATCTGCCTCAGTGCGGAAGGTATTCGTAAAGCCATTACGCCCCGGACCAAAGGCGTTTGTCTGGTGCATATGTGCGGACAAATGGCCGATATGGACGCAATCATGGCCGTCATCGAGGAGCATAACCTGGTACTGGTCGAAGATGCCGGACAGGCGATGGGCGCCAGTTACAAAGGCGTTTCGACAGGCCTGTGGGGCAAAACCGGCGCGTATTCGTTCGATTTTTTCAAGATTGCCACCGCGGGTGAAGGCGGTATTATGGTAACCAACGACGAAACGGCCTATAAGCATGCCGACTCCTATTCCGACCACGGTCACGACCACATTGGCAGCAACCGGGGCATGGAGCAGCACCCCGTTCTGGGCTTCAACTACCGTATCAGCGAACTCCACGCGGCCGTAGGGCTGGTGCAAACCCGCCGGGTTCCCGAGATTATCAGCAGTAATAACCGCCACAAAAAGCAATTGATGGATGCCCTGGGTCAGGTGCCGGGCGTTTCGTTTGCGCGTATACCCGACCCCGATGGTGATTCGGCTACCTTCCTGAACATGCTGCTCCCCGATACCGAAGCGGCTGGGCGTGTAGTACAGGAACTGAATGCGGCTGGTGTGGGTGGGTTCAACTACTGGTTTACGAACATGTATCACTTTATAAACCAATGGGACCATATTAAAGAGATGCGGACGGCCTCGGCCCTGCCCATCGAGAAGTTTGGAGCCCCACAGGATTATAAGAACCTCGATATTCCCAACGCGCAGGCCGTCATTGGCCGCCTGATTTCGTTCGGCATCCGGGCTACCTGGACATCGGATGAAGTAGCGACACTGGCCACTAGCATCGAAGCCGCCGTTCGGAAGGCAGTATTAGTCGAAGCGTAATACCTATTTAACGACATGTCAACAACGGCTCTGTTATCAGAAATTACCGCCCTCCCTCCTGATTTACGCAAGGAGGTTGAAGATTTTGTTGCGTTTTTACGAGCGAAAAAACAACGGAAAGCGTCGATTCCGGAGCGGGAATTTGGCTTTGCAAAGGGTAAAGTACAGTTGTCAAAGGATTTTGACGCGCCACTGGACGACTTCAATGAGTATATGTAATGCAGTTGATGCTCGATACGCACACGTTGCTTTGGTTTTACGGAGGAGATGAATCCTTACCACCTGATACCAGAGAACTTATTCGGGACCCAACCAATACTTGCTATGTGAGTGTTGCCAGTTTGTGGGAGATATCGATTAAGATTAGTTCAGGAAAACTAGTAATCGACACACCAATCACAGAATTGTTTGATTTTCTGGAGCGTAACCAGTTCTGGGTGATGCCTATCGAAGTCAGTCATTTGCTGCAACTACAATTATTACCCTATTATCATAGAGATCCATTCGATCGTCTAATTATCGCACAGGCTTTAGCAGAACATCTGCCTGTTGCAACGAAAGACCAACTATTCAGCCAGTATGGCGTAACAATTCAATGGTAGCAAGACAAACCACGCATAAAAATTTCAAAGGCATCGAGAAGACCGTTTTCGGTCGGGGAAGTTTCTCTCAACTCGACGAGATCATAGCTCCTTACCGTTCTGAAAACGAGGGCTACTTTGTTTTTCTGGTCGATAACTACTTCAAAGGCAAACCGCTCGAAAGCCGGGTGCCCGCCCACGATGAAGACCTGAACTATTACATCAGCGTCGAAGAACACGAGCCGACGACCAGCCAGATTGACCAGCTTCGGGATGAGATTCTGGCGAAAAAAGGGCTTCCGTCGGGTGTGGTGGGTATTGGCGGGGGGAGCATCATGGATATTGCCAAGGCGCTGTCCCTGATGCTGACCAACGAAGGCTCCTCGACGCTGTATCAGGGCCTGAACCTGATCAAAAAACCGGGTATCTACCACGTGGGTGTACCCACCATTTCGGGTACCGGTGCCGAGGTGTCGATGACGGCGGTGCTGACCGGACCGGAGAAGAAACTGGGCCTGAAGTGTGAATGGACCGTGTTCAACCAGGTCATCCTCGACCCCGAACTCATCGCTTCCGTACCGCGTAACTGGTGGTTTTATACGGGTATGGATACCTATATTCACTGCATCGAATCCGAGAACGGCAATCTGAACAACGCCTACTCGCACGCCTACGCTGAGCAGGCCATGAAACTCTGCCGGGAAATTTACCTGGGTGATCAATCGGGACAAACGCCGGAAAATGACGATAAGCTCATGGTGGCTTCGCTGATGGGCGGGCTGAGCCTGACATACTCCGAAGTAGGCGTTTGCCATGCGCTCAGCTACGGGCTGTCCAAAATTCTGGGCATGCGCCACTGCTACGCCAACTGCCTTATCATGAACCACCTGGAGGACTATTACCCGCAGGGTGTAGCTGAGTTCAGACACATGGTGGCGTATCACCAGATTGATTTACCGCAGGGTTTGTCGAAAGACTGGAACGACGATATTTTAACGCAGATGGCTCATGTATCATACGGGCTACCGCACATGTGGCTACACGCCATTGGCGACAATTGGAAGGAGGTCATCACGATTGACGGGCTGAAAGAGTTGTTCCGCCGGTTGTAAACCAAAACAATGAGTATGGAAACCAGACAACGAATTGTATCAAACCCTGATGTATTGACTGGCAAGCCTGTCATCGCCGGAACACGCTTGTCTGTTCCTTTTATTGTAGGGTTACTGTCAAAGGGGGTAACCCATCAGGAAATCCTGGCTGAGTATCCTTACATTAAGGAAGAGGATATTCTGGCTTGTTTGGCTTATGCCAGTCAAATGCTTGAAAGCAGTACGCTTGTTCCACTAGCGGCCTGATGAAGTGGCTGGTTGATGAGTGTACAGGACCCACAGTGGGGCGATGGCTGCGTAGTGAAGGGTATGATGTTTATTCTGTTGGAGAACAATCTCCGGGCTGGTCTGACTGGCAGGTGCTGGCCCATGCTGTTAGTGAAAACAGAGTAGTTATTTCGAATGACAAGGACTTTGGGGAGTTAGTCTTTAAATTCCATTTGTCGCATTGTGGGATTGTGCTGATGCGATTGGAAGATGAACGAATAGAAAACAAAATAGCCACATTGAGTCGTTTTCTGGCTAGCTTTCCAGAGCCGATCACCCCGCATCATTTCATCGTTATCACAGAAAAAGCAATGCGGATTACGCTTAACAAATAAAATTATGTCTCAGAAAATTGTTCGCGTTGGCGACATCGAGTGCGGAGCCGATGAGTTGTTTCTCATCAGTGGTCCCTGCGTTATCGAGGACGAAAAAATCATGATGACGGTGGCCGAACAGCTCCGCGAAATTCAGGAGCGAGTCGGCATTAAAATCATCTATAAGTCATCGTTCCAGAAGGACAACCGGTCCAGCCTGAATTACTACAATGGCCCCGGCCTCGATAAGGGCATGAAGATTCTGGCCAAAGTAAAGGAGCAGTTCGGTTTCCCGCTGCTGACCGACGTTCATTACCCCGACCAGTGTGTTGCGGCTGCCGAAGTCGTTGACGTACTCCAGATTCCGGCCTACCTGTGTATGCAAACGATGCTGGTAGTGGCCGCTGCCAAAACGGGCAAGGTTGTTAATGTGAAGCACGGTCAGTTTCTGGCCCCGGAGAATATGAAGCACCCGGTTAAAAAGATTGAAGATTCGGGTAACGACCAGATTATCCTGACCGAGCGCGGCTTCACTTTTGGCTACAACGACCTGGTAGTTGACCCACGGGCTTTCTACCACATGGCCCGCACGAACTATCCGGTTGTGTTCGACGTGACGCACGCCATTCGTAAATACGGAATCCCATCGGCCGATGCCAAAGGCGGGGCGCGGGAATACCTGCCCGTGCTGGCCCGTGCGGGCGTGGCTGCGGGTGTCGATGGCCTGTTCGTTGAAACGCACACCTGTCCTTCTGAAGCTCTTTGCGACGCGGCCAGTCAACTGGATATCCGCTTTCTGGAAGAATTCATGAAACCCCTGATTGAACTGCACGCAGTGGAAGTGAAATACCGGAATGCCCTGCCCGAACTGGCTTAAATAACTTTTGTCCTATGGCAAAAAGGAGACCGGGCCGTGGAGTCAGTTATGAGTAACTGACCCCACAGCCCGGTCTCCTTTTTTGGATAACTCCCTAAACAGAAGCCTGTTTCAGTATCTCCTCCACCGTTAGCGCTTCCAGCGAAGGGGCAACCATGTCTGCTTTCGTGAGTACATCGGGCGTGCCGATGCCCACCACGAACATACCCGCCCGCTTGCCGGCTTCTACGCCCGCCACGGCATCTTCAAATACCACGCATGCTGACGCATTGAGACCTAGTTCTTCCGCGCCTTTGGTAAACACTTCCGGGTCTGGTTTGCCTTTGCTGATTTTATTGCCGTCAATAATCGCGTCGAAGGCATCGGTCATGCCGATCCGCGCCAGAATTAACGGGGCATTTTTGCTGACCGAGCCGAGCGCAGTTTTCAAACCGGCCTGCCGAACCTGCGCGAAAAAAGCGGGTACCCCCGGCAGAATGTCATTGGACGTCATCCGGCTGACGAGTTCCAGATACCACTCATTCTTTTGAGTAGCCAGTTCGGTTTTTTTCTCATCCGGCAACGTAAGGCCCCCGTGGGCCAGAATCAGATCCAGCGAATCGGTGCGGCTAACGCCTTTTAACCCTTCGTTGAATTCCTCCGAAATATCGAAGCCCAGTTCGTTGGCCAGCCGTTTCCAGGCCTGATAATGGTAGATAGCGGTATCGACAATGACCCCGTCGAGGTCGAATAAAAACGCAGCAATTGACATAGTTTTTCAGATTGGCGAACGGCAAAAGTAGTCGATTCAACGATTAAGGGGGCATCGTAAAAAAAACTTGCCCCAAAAATTTGCAAAACCAGAAAAGGAATGATTTACTTTGTATCACAAAGTACTTTCAACTATAAAACTACATGGAGCCTTCATTTCCTTCCGAGCCATCAGTACCTATGTTCGACCGCGTAAATCGCTGGATTCGTACGTCTACCATGCTAAAACTGGTTGTTATTGGCATACTGGTCCTAGTCCTGCTGATTCCAACGGCCATGCTGCAATCACTGATTTCGGAACGGGAGTCGACGCGCAATGCGGCCGTAGCCGAAGTAAGTTCGAAGTGGGGAGCGGAGCAGGTCATTGGCGGGCCGGTCCTATCGGTACCCTACGAAACGACGGTGAACGATGCGAACGGACAGGCTCAGCGTCAGACGGAGTACGCTCATTTTTTGCCCGACGACTTGCAGTTCGACGGGCGTGTGCAGCCGGAGCAGCGCAGCCGGGGCATTTTTACCGTTATGCTCTACAACACCCGGCTTACCATCAAAGGAAAGTTCAAGAAGCCTTCGGTAGCCTCCCTGGGGCTGTCGGCCAGTGCGATGCAGTGGGACAAGGCTTTTTTGTCGCTTGGTATCAGCGATGTAAAAGGCATTCGGGAAGCCATCACGGTTCGGCTAAACGGCCAGCTTTTCGACGCCGAACCCGGCATGGCGGGGGGCGGCATGCTACCCTCGGGCGTCAGTATTCCGCTGGCGCTGAACGCCGATACGTACGCATTCGAAACCACGCTTAACCTGAACGGGAGTACCCAGCTGAGTTTTTTGCCCCTGGGGAAAGAAACGCGGGTACGGCTGCAATCGCCCTGGTCTACGCCCAGTTTTACCGGATCGTACCTGCCCGACCAGCGACGCATTACGGCCAGTGGTTTTGAGGCCAACTGGAAAGTATTGCAGTTTAACCGGAATTTTCCGCAGCAGGGTATCGGTAACTTTTTAACCAGGTCGGGTGGGGGGGAGAGGCAGTCAGTCCCGGTCAGCAACCGAGTGAATTACCGGCGTTCGGGGTTAAACTTTTGCTTCCAGTGGATGAGTATCAGAAGACGATGCGCTCTGCCAAGTACGGTATCATGTTCGTTATGCTGACGTTTGTGGCTTTTTTCTTCGTCGAAATCCTCGACCGTCGGCGTATCCATCCCATTCAGTATCTGCTGGTTGGGTTTGCCATCTGCCTGTTTTATCTGTTACTGCTATCCATCTCCGAGCATATGTCGTTCGACTGGGCGTACCTGATTGGCAGTGTTATTATCCTGGCCTTGATTACCGGCTACGTCCGCTACGTTTTCCGGAATCTGCGCCTGACGGTTTTATTCAGCACCGTGCTGGCATTGCTGTACGGATTTTTCTATTCGCTGCTTCAACTGGAAGATTACTCCCTGTTGCTGGGCAGTTTTGGGCTGTTGCTCATTCTGGGCGTTATTATGTACCTGACCCGCCACATCGACTGGTATCGGGCCTATGAACCGGCAGACGTAGTAAAGGCGTAGCGCAGGTGGCGGTAAATAAGCGATGGTGTGTACTTTTGACTTACACATTATCGCTTATTCCCCCGCTTATCCCGACGAACTGCTCATGTCCTTAACGAACCAGTACCTTCAACACGCCAGCGCAATGCTGGATACGGCCGAGCAGCAGGTTGATGCCATTCAACAGGCAGCTCAATGGTTTAGTCAGACGATTCTGGCGGGTCGGATGGTCCATCTCTTCGGCAGTGGTCATAGCCGCATTATGGTGGAGGAAATGTGGCCTCGCTACGGCTCTTTCGCGGGTTTTAATCCCATTGTGGAATTATCGCTTTCATTTCATAACCTGGTGGTAGGGGCCAACGGACAGCGGCAGGCCATGTTTTTGGAAAACGTACCGGGCCTGGCCCAGCGTATCCTGCGTAACTACGACCTGTCGGACCTGGATTCGGCGCTGGTTATTTCATCCAGCGGCTGCAACGTCGTTCCTATCGAAATGGCCGAACTATTTCAGGGGCAGGGCATTAAAGTGGTGGCGTTGATTACGAAGCAGCACGCCGAAAAAAGCACCAGCAAACGTCCCGATGGGAAGAAACTGAGTGATTTTGCGGACCTGGTTCTCGATACCGGTGCGCCCGTGGGCGATGCGATGGTAACCGTTCCGGGGCTGGATACGCCGGTGGCTCCGGGGTCAACGGTGGGTGGGGCAGTGCTGGTCAACTGCATCAAGGCCGAAGTGGCCGGGTTGCTTACCCAGGCTGGTTATCCGCCAAACGTGTTATCGGCTGCCAATGTAGTAGGAGCGGAGCGGGCAGTGTCGTTATTTGAACGTGCGTATGATGAGCACGCACACCGGCTGGCTAAATTGTACGAACACGTGGGAATTCCCTCGTACGTGAGTGAACCGAAAAACCGGAATGAACCGGCGTAGCTAACGTACCTGTACGAAGCTGTCTATATGGGAAAGAATACGCTGAAGACTGAGCCCTGATTGGGCTGGCTTGCAGCCGTAATGGCCCCGCCGTAATTAGTGACGACCTTTTCGCAGATGGCCAGGCCAATGCCCGTACCAGCAAAAGTACTTCGATTATGGAGTCGCTGGAAAACTTCAAAAATGCGGGCCAGGTACCTTTCGTCAAAGCCAATGCCATTATCAATTACATCGATCTGGTGGTAGGTGTCGGTAACTCTCGCTGGTTTTACGGTATCGGATAAGTCAGCCGCTTTCACCGTTCGGGCGGTAATCTGAATGTGGGGAGCGGTATCTGTCCGGCGAAATTTGAGAGCGTTGCTGATCAGATTCTGGAAGAGTTGATTCAACTGGGAGGCCTCACCGACAATGGTTGGCAATTCCCCGATGTTCACGGTGGCTTTGGTTTCTGCGATGGTCAGGTCCAGATCAGCCACTACCGATTCTACCAGGTCATTAAGTTCAACTGATTTGCTGGTATCACGCCGGATGGATAGGCGGGAGTAGTTGAGCAAGTCCCGAATCAGGGTCGACATGCGGTCGGCGGCACTTTGCATCCGGTCCAGGTACCCCAGCCCGTCGCTGGAGGCCAATGCCAACTCTGCTTTCAACAGATCGCCAAAAGCCTGAATTTTGCGTAACGGCTCCTGCAAATCGTGCGAGGCTACGTAAGCAAACTTCTGGAGGTTGTCGTTCGACCGTATCAGTAAAGTGTTGGCTTCCGCTAAGCCTTCATTCGCCGTGCGCAATTCCTCTGTCCGCTGCTGTACCTGCTGCTCCAGTTCAACCGACAGCACCCGGTACCGTTCTTCACTTTCCTTCAGGGCGGCATTAGTTTTTCTCAACTCCAGCATGTGCACAACCTGCCTGGCCAGGGTTTTCAGGGCTGCCAGCTGACCTTCGGATAACTGGCGGGTAATGTGATCAATGACGCAGAGGGAACCCAGGGCGAAGCCATCCGAATTCACCAGCGGTACCCCCGCGTAAAAAACGACGTTTGGGTCACCCGTTACCAGCGGGTTCTGGGCAAATCGTTCATCGTCTCTCGAATCCGTAACCACCATCGTTTCAGTTGGGTTGATGATGGCATGGGCGCAGAAAGCAAACTCACGGGGTGTTTCCTGAATAGGCAGGCCGTAGTTGGATTTGAACCATTGCCTTGTTTCATCGACCAGCGTGATGAGCGAGATGGGCGTCTGACAGATTTCGGAAGCGAGTCTGGTGATGTCGTCGTAATCCTGTTCGGGCAGGGTGTCCAGGATGTTGTAACTTCTTAACGCATCGATTCGGTTATTTTCCACTGGGTTAGGTAGTTGACTCTTCATAGGCTACTCATGAAACAGGGGCGCAGAAAAAATCAGCCAATTTCAAAAGTAAAAAAGATGACCTGAATTAAGTATCGTTCATTCTCTTTTTCAACAGGGACAACCGGAAAGAAATTCCGTAGCGCCTTGTTTCCGTCTAGTAGTTTTCAGCAGAATAATCACGATGGAGCCGGTTGCGAAATGGGCCAAACAACCGTAAAAATGGCCGAATGTACCAGCGGTCATGTCCGGACAGAACCACGCCTATCCTGATTCTGTCTGGACATGACCGCTGGTACATTCGGCGGTTGGTTAATAGGACTCGTATCCAAAGGTGAGCGTCTCGGTGACCACATCGTTTACGCTGGTTGTTCGTTTTGTGGGCAATCCCTGCTGATTATACGCGTATTCATAGCGGATTAAATCGGTTGATCCCGGTGATCCCGATATTACCTTCGTTTCTTTAACGACGTTATTGCGGCTAAATCGTTGTAAATTAAGGATTTCGGGGTCGGTCAGGCTAAAGAAGGGATTGATACTGGCATCGTATTCATACGTACTGGTGCTCAAAATAGACCGGCCATTAATCGTGCTTCCTCGGGTGATATTTTCCCCGGTATAGGTATAGCTGTTATTAATACCGGTTTGAAAAGTACTTGTATTACCGTCACCTCTGTAAACGTGCGTAACATGATTGCTGGCATCGAGCTCATAGGTTTCATTCCTGATAGCAACGGGAGACGATATAACGGAGTTTGTGATTGGATACAACCTGACAATGAATGGGGAAAAATCGCCAAAATTAGATGGAAATACCCAAGCGGTACCGGTTGTTCTATCGGCCGGATTGGGATACTGATTGAGTTGAGTAGTCTTGAAGGTGCCCTCATTGTAACTATACACGCTCAGGCTACCATCCGCTTTGGTGATTGTTGCGGGTCGATGTTGGCTGTCGTAGGTATAGGTAGTATTCACGGTGCCTCCTGAACGGTTTTCAGCCGCAATCGTACGGGAGATAGAGTGCCACCCAAACGGTGGTCGGTGCAGGTAGACAGGCCAAGCACAACAACAAGACTAATGAGGCAGGCAATAAGGTTGGATCGCATGGGGAAGATGGTTAAGGTTGAACATACGTCAAATATAGGATGGAATCACCCCGTTGTCAAGCGAATTTGACCGGCGAAAAAGGGGCAGGCGGCCTGTTTGGCGTGAGGCTGTTTCTTGTAAATCAGATAATTACCCCACTTTGCGCTATTTTTTCAGCAAAATAATGACAACGGAGCCAAGTATCATGATAGCCGACCCGATCAGCTTTTGCCGGATGGCCTGCTCGTTAAACAGCCGGTACCCCAAAAGCACGCTGACAATGGCCGAGAGCTGGAATAAGGACAACGCGTAGCCAATGGGTATACGGTCAAAAACGTAGTTGGTTGTAAACTGCATAGTGCCGACACAGGCAACGAGAAAGGCGTATTGGGTACGATTGGGTTGGCTGATTTTACGTAGTTCACTTTTTATATCCAGCCGATAAAAAAGCAGCAGCAACCCGGAGAAAACAGCCCCCAACCAGCACCAACTGACGAAAGCAATGGTGGTTGACGAGGCCAGTATCACTTTTTTACCGAATACGGCTTCCACCGCCGTCAGGATCATAGCCCACAGGCGGAACTGGATTTCGGGTTTCCTCAGCAAAGCCCGGGAAAACCGTTCTTCGGTGGTGTTTAGTACCCGGTAGCTGCCGTAAATAATTAGGATAACACCCAACACGCCCCACCAATTGGGCACTTCGCCCAGCAGGAAAACACCTATGACGATACCAACCACCGACTTGTACGAATTGATAGGAGCCAGCACCGACAGATCCCCTTTTTGGAGTGCTCTGACCAGAAAACCGTTACCCAG
>CAWAJC010000009.1:0-121726 GCA_963782245.1 uncultured Cytophagales bacterium | reverse complement strand
ATGAAACGGCTCGATCATTACAAGCAGCAACTCGCCCTACTGGCCGACCCGCGAAAAATGGGTAACCAGGACCTCGACAAAATTCTGGGGGATACCAAACTGGTGTACTACCTGAACGGGGGACTGCACTCACCCGAAATGGGATCGCCGGAGATGCTGATGGAACTGGCGTACCGGCTGATTACCAGCCAGTCGCCGGATATCAGGACAATTCGGGACAATATTATCGTGCTCATCAACCCCGTGTCGGAACCCGATGGCTGGGATAAGCAGGTGGACTGGTACCATCGGTACACCAAATCTCGCAAGGAGTTTGACGATGGTTTTCCTAAATCGCCACCTTACTGGGGTAAGTACATATACCACGATAATAACCGCGACGGGTTGCAGGTATCGCAGGCCTTGACCAAAGCCATGTACAAAATTTTTTACGAGTGGCACCCAACGGCCAGCCTCGACCTGCACGAATCCGTTCCCCTGCTTTACATCTCGACCGGCACCGGCCCTTATAACGAAACCATCGACCCTATCACCATTGGGGAGTGGCAGACTATGGCGAACCACGACATGACGGCCCTGGCAGCCCAGGGAATGCCGGGCGTTTTTACGTGGGCGTTCTACGATGGCTGGTACCCCGGCTATGCTCTTTGGATTGCCATCAACCACAATGCCGTGGGCCGGTTTTATGAAACCTTCGGCAATGCGGGTGCCAACACCTACCTGCGCGACCTGTCGGAGCAGAAATACGCGGGCGACGCCGTCACCTCAAAGGAGTGGTACCGGCCCGACCCCGCTACCCAGAAAGTATACTGGTCATACCGCAACGGCATCAACTACATGCAGGCGGGGGTACTGGCCTCCCTCTCGTACGCAGCGACGAACAGTCGGATGTTGCTGAAGAATTTTTACCAGAAGGGACTGAACAACATCAAAAAAGGTACGGATGAAAAACCAAAAGCCTTTATTATCCCCAAAAATCAGCGCGACCCGGCCATGGCGGCTTACCTCGTCAATCAGTTACGGGCACAGGCCATCGAAGTGCACAAAGCCGAATCGGGTAAGAATCAGGGCGATTATGTGGTATTACTGAATCAGCCGTACCGGAATCTGGCCGTAACGTTACTCACGAAGCAGAACTACCCGAAAGAAGCCAAGTTTCCGCCCTATGATGATATTGCCTGGACGTTGGGGTATATGTATGGCGTTGACGTAAAAGCCGAAGACAGCCTCACCTTCGCCACCAGCGACCTCAAACTTGTCGGCGATGAAGTGAAGTACGCGGGCACCGTAGAAGGCGATGGTACTCAGTACGTGCTGAATTACAAGGGACAGACCAATCTGCTGCCCGCGCTACTGTGGATGAAAGCGCAGGGAAAACAGGCCAAAGCCGTCGTGCTGGATACAAAGGCTGCTTTTGCGGGACTGAAAGATACACTGGCGGCTGGTGCCGTGGTATTTTCCGGGTTAACGGCCAATCAGTCGAAGGCGTTAACCACGCAGTTTGGCCTCGATCTGCTGGCCACTAAAGCCAGTCCTACTGGCATAGGTGCCCCCCTGCAGCAACACGATGTCAGCCTGCCCCGCGTCGCTATTTACCACAGCTGGTTCAACACCCAGGACGAAGGCTGGGCGCGCTACACATTTGAACAACGCGGTATTCCCTACACCTCCATCAACAAAGACCAACTCAAAGCGGGCGACCTGCGGAAAAAATTCGACGTTATTCTGATTCCCCGGATGCGCGGTTCCGCCACCAACTTCATCCATGAGGTAGATGCCCGATTTGGCCCCCTACCCTACACCAAAACCCCCGAGTTCCCCTCCCACGGTTTCCCTGATGCCACCAATGACATCACCGGCGGGCCCGGTTTCGAGGGAGTCGCCAACCTGAAAAAATTCGTTGAAGCAGGCGGGGTACTCATAACCCTGGACAACTCCTCGCTGATGGTTGCCGAAACGGGTATCCTCCGCGACCTGGAACCTGTCAGCGCCCCAACCCTGTTTCATCCCGGTTCCATTGTGCTGGTCAAAAACCGCCAGCCCCAAAATCCCATTATGTACGGCTTCCCCGAAACATTTCCTATATTCCGGGGTATTGCACCCCTGCTGCAAACCAAACTGTACAACCGCGACATGATGCTGCTGCAATACGGCACCAAACCCCTCAAGGACGAAGAACCCTACAAAGGAGCCATTCTGGGCATGCCCGACAAAAAACCGGAAAAGGAAGCAGCCAAATCGGCCACATCCAAAAAGGAAGACCCCTATGTGCTATCGGGCATGGTGCGCAATGAGCAGACCATTATTGGGCATGGGGGCATCTTCAACGTGCCAGTTGGGGCCGGTCGGGTCATTGCCTTCACCTTCGACCCCCTGCATCGGTACCTGAATCACCACGACGCCCCACTGGTCTGGAACATTCTCATCAACTGGAATCACCTGGAAACCCCTACCAATCCGGCCACAGCAGGAACAGGTAATAAACCAGATTTAGAGCGAGACAAGTAGACATGGCATTTAGTGGTTGTAAAAAAATTACACTAGGTTAAAAAACAAGAACACGTTTATTAGGTAAGATAACGGCGGTTTCCCTACCCTGTCTTATCTAATAAACGTACTCTTGCACCCTATCCAGAACTACTTCACAATCAAACGACTGGATACATGTTGCTTACCCGCTTCCAGCGTACAGATGTAAGAACCAGCTGGTAGTTGTTCAGCCCGCCACTCTACTTCGTGCCGGCCAGCCTGTTGAATTTCATTGTTGACCAACCGACCTACTATTTTTCCGTCTGCATTACTTACGAACACATTCGTAAGAGCAGTATTTGCTAATTGGTAGGTAATCGTTGTCCTTTCCACGAACGGATTTGGATAAGTTTTACTAGCAATAAGTGATCTGACACCCCCTCCCCCATATTTACTCCGATGTAGTCAGTATGAGCAGCAAATACCGAACCTTCCCTAGCCTCAAAACCAAGCGTAAGCACTACCGATTTCCCTGCCCGGTATTCAACCTTTTGATTATCCGAAACAACGTTACCAGCTATCAATGACTGCTACAGCCTGTTCCAATGCCTGAGGATAATATGTTGCCGCTAATAAGCGAGTAGGTTCTTCCCTTCTGAGCCAATGCCATGAAAGCTAGTGAACCAAAAAAAGACGAAAGTAGATTAATTTTCTCATAACTACTTATTTTTGTTTTGTATAAGTTCACTTATTACCTTCTTCATTTCCTGATTCTCTTTCTTGAGTTCAATCATGTACAAGGTCAATTCTTCAATTTTTTCCAATAGCTTAGCGTCCATCTTACCAACATCAATTCCTTTCTCGGCCACTTCCTCCGCTGATGGTACACCCGGTAAATGTTTATTTTGCTTGAATATACTTTTCTACTTCGCTTAAATTCCGCAATTTATAATTATCGCTAAATACATAATCAGCCCATTCACTCGAATTTTTTATAGCTACTTTTACTCTTTCTGTCAATATACCTCTGCTGACGAACAGGTTATAGCTCTGAAACCACTTGGTAACCTATTGACACCACCTACCAATAATGACACGCTTCTCGACTACGTGTTCTGCATGGTTGATCCACCTGAGTTTGCCCATGAATCCGCCCGATGAAACTCGCCCACCAAGGATTGATGCTAAGTTAACCCCGAGTCCTGCCAGCACCACATTACCATTCTGCATCCACAGTCAACACTTTGACGATTGGGTTAGCCAATGAAACGGTCAAACTAATTAGAGAGTTCGATGCACTGGTCAAGTTAGTGAATCGTAAGCCTGAAGAGGCAGCAACGCCTGTAGTTATCTCCAACTTATTTTTCGGAGCTGTATTACCAATGCCTACATTCGCACCTGCCCCTAAAACAATACTGTTACTCTGACTTACGCGAGCACGCGAACCAATGGCTGTTGCATTAGTAAGGTTTAAACCAGTGGATGCCACATCAGCCCCAAAACCGATGAAAACGTTCTCATCCCCTCTACTATCAACACCAGCGTATTGACCTATAGCAGCATTGCGTCTATCCATGCCGTATTGCGTAGCAAAGAACCATCACCGATAGCAGTATTACCAGTGCCAGAAATGTTGCTTCCCAGAAATCGTCACCTATAAACAGTTGTCATCTCCAGGTAGTGTTGCTAAAGCCTGTCTGCTGACCCAGGAACATATTTCCTCGTCCAATAGTGTTTCTCAAACCTGCTTCACTACCAACGAAAACATTAGCTATACCACTCGTATTTGACAAACCAGCTTTAAAACCAACAAAAGTATTGTTCCTGCCGGTAGCGCTCATGTTTTGTCCAGCACTAATCCCTACTAATGTGTTGAGGGTACCAGGCGTTGTTGAACTCGGGCTTGTGGCCACGTAGTTGTTTTGTGCGTACGCTTCTATTGACAATAGAGCCATGGAGAAGATCATTGTCTTCCGTAGATGAGTTGATATATTAGTAACCATTTCAAAATTTTGTTAAGTTGAAGTTTACTTGTTATACTATATACACTACTTTACCTTCACAACTATAACAATAAATATATTACTGGTAACGCTATAGAATCAAATTGTAATTGATTATTTATTAAACGTATTATTTAGTATACATTACTTAAATTTCTTATCTAGATATGTCACCTTATCAAACAAATAGTTACAAAATATCAACTCTGTACAAATATTATGTAAGCAAATTCGTAGTCCCCCCACCAACTTCATCCACGAGGTTAATGCCCGATTAGGCCTTTACCCAAAACCCCCGAGTTCCTCTCCCACGGTTTCCCCAAAGCCACCAATGACATCACCGGCGGGCTAGGCCTCGAGAGGTCAACAACCTGATAAAACTCGTGGAAATGAACGGATACTCATAACTCTGGATACTCCTCCCAGATGGTTGCCGATACTAGCATTGTATTCGACCCAAAGCCAGTTGATGATCTCCACTATAAACCTTAGCATACAATCAGTGCCAGTTTCCAGCCTAACTCACAGGTAATAAAAAAGTAAAACAAACGGTGGGTAGTAGATTGACCTTTATTAGTATCACATTATACCGTTAGCTAACTAGGATTGACAGCGTTAAGAAAACGTGTTTATCAGGAAGTAGATGAACACAATAACTCGCTCTGCAGCAGGCCCACAGAATAACTACAACTGATTAACAGTCAAAAAAAATACAGCTTAAAGATTTTCCACACTTGTATCTATTGGGTGAAGGGCGGGAGTAAAAAAAACTCATGAGTCGATTGGTCACGAGTTCTAATCACATGGCGACAGTTGACAGGCAACAAATCAATGAAATTGCTGAGCAACTGAATTGCGGGTTTCGGACCTTCTGCCACAAAATAACCGGTGAACTTATTTTTATCCCCAATACCCGGAAGTTACCCGCCAACGAGTTCGAGACAGAAAACAAGCGAGTGGAAACGAATTGGGATGCGTATGTCGAAATTGAAGCCATGCGACCAAGCGAGTTCTATCATGTCATGGTAGATTTCTACCGAACAACTGACGAACTCGCCCGTGCAAGACGCACTGTTTCGGGCACTTAACAAATGGGTACCATTCCGGGAGTTCTGCTATGTTATCGATAACACAGGTTATTTTAGACAGCAGTGGTTTGACTACAGGCAACAGCGCGCTGTGTAATGGGTAACCTAGAAACTTAGTAATAACCAGGAGGACAGCTACGTAGAAAACGACCTATATCGCTCATACCCTCGTGTACTATAAATCTCCGTTTCCAGCTAACTCACTGCCCCACCAACGCTAGTTTTCTACCTGCCGGGTCGATGGCCAGCCGGGTTATTTGTTTGATACCAGCCGAACGGAAGTCGGCCAGTTGCGTCCAGCGGAGGTCGGTTTTGGGGTTGAACACGTACAAACCTGATCCCTGTGCCATGAGCAATAACCCGTTGGGGGTCCAGACGAAATCTTCACTATCCGGCAGCGTGGGGGCAATAACGGTGATCCGATTCGTTTGCAGGTCGAGCTGTTTGATCGCCCAGTCAGCAGGGGTGCGTTTATGCACGAAGCTCAGTGCCTTTTTGCCCGGAATTTTATGCAGCGAACGGCCAATACGCTCCCACATCCGGGCGGTATCGCCCGTACTGATGCGGGCCAGTTGCAGTGAATTCGGGGTTCCCAGAATGAACAGGGCCAGCGAGTCGGGGGTGAGCCAGCAGTGGTACCCCACCGGCTTCACGTTTTCCAGCACCAGCGCAGGCGCACCAACCCCCGACATCGGATATTTCCACAGACGCTGCGTTTTGTCGCTCTCCACCCGAATCACCGAAAAAAAGGCCGTATCGGGCGTAACGGTGGGTGAGTATTCGCCTTCAGGCGTTTGGGTTAGCGGGGTCGTTACTGCCGATAGAAGGTCGAAACGGTAAATGTCGGTTTGCCCGTCTGCCCGCATGGAGGTGTATAGAATGCTTTTACCATCGGGCGTGAAGGAAGGCTGATTGTCGTACCCTTTCCGCTGGGTAATGTTGATTGGCTTGCCAACTTGAATGGCCTGATTTTTATAGGTCAGATCAACCAGAAAGATATCGGCATCGGGTGGCGCCTGGCCGAACGTTTCGCTGGTATTCAGTAGTAATGGCAGGAGAAGCCATAAGAAAGTAGCCAACTGGCCTACTGTCCTGTTGTGAACGTGCGTGCGACGTGACATGGTTTTTTGCTTCAGGTTGACGGAGTAACGGAGCGTTTCCAAACAGAAACGGTCGTTTGTGTGGTAAGCTCGTCAATTGTAGCCAGCGAATGAAATGGGGTCCGAACAACTTCAGTGACACAGTCAGAAGCCAGGATTTACGCCCGACCCGGTAACTCATCATTTTCCCGCCATTCGCGCACTTTCCGCTCGGCTTCGCGGGTTTTTTCTTCCGACATTGTTTTGTCTTTTCCCATGTAGAGCGTTTGAGACGGGAAGGCAAAGCCGGTTCCGCTGTCGTCTACTACGTCGATCATTTGTAGCATCAGGTCTTCCTGTATCGCCAGAAATTCGTTAAAATCGCTCGTGTTGATGTACGCGAAAACGGCCAGATCCAGTGAGTTTTCGCCCAGGGCCACGAAACGGACCCGTGCCGGATCGGGGTTTACTTTTGGGTGGTTGCGCAGTACCGACCGAAGTTCGGCCAGCACATAACGAATCTGGTCGGGTGTGGTTTCGTAGCGTAGCTGAAGGGTGGGGTTAAACAGCAGCCGGTCGCGGAAGGCGAAGTTCTCGATCTTCAGTGCCGCCAGCTGCCCGTTGGGCACAACCACAATGGTTCGGTTGACGGTGCGGATACGGGTCGAGCGCATACCAATCTGTTCCACCGTACCAACGGTATCATCCACCTTGCAAAAGTCGCCTACCCGCAGGGGCTGATCGGCAATGATGGTGATACTACCCACAAAGTTTTCTATCGTTTTCTGCGCACCTAACGCCAGCGCGATACCACCAATACCCATAGCGGCCAGCCCGGTTGTTACGTCCCAACCCAGCACGTTGAGTACCGAAATAATACCGAACGCAATCAGGACGAGTTTGATACCCCGCCTGACAAACAGCACGGCAGAGAGTCGGCCCGGCTGCCCGGTTTCAAGCAGCCACCGCCGGGCATACTGCGAAACCACATCGATGAGTTGCCACAGCAACAACAGAAAAGCCACCAGGCCCACTACCACTGTGATATCGCTGAATTTTTGGCGGATGATAATGGATACACCAATATTCTGACTGGCAAATACAAAGAGCCACACGGCCAGATAAATCCGAATGGGCAGTACAAAGGCCTGGATAACAGCCCCAACCTGCGAGTCCTGCGCTTTTTTCCAGGAAACCCGCAACAGACCGACTGAAAGTGTTGTGACAACCCCCGCCAGCAGATAAGCCAGTATGACCAGCACAAACATGGCCAGCCAGTGACCAATAGGAATACCGCTCCACTTATTATCCGTCAGGAATTTGGGAAGTACTTTTTCGATAGTGAAGCCGTCTAGTTTTTCGCTCAGGACCGGCATCCGCTGCACGGTTTCCGAGGAAAACAGCCAGATGGGGCCATCGGTCGAGTCCTCTATTTTTTCGAGTAGAATATCAACTTTTTCACCATTGGCTTCGGCGGTGCCTATCAGGTCCAGATTGGGCCCTAAGTCATCGTTCACGATGCCGGTGGAATCATTACTGATCAGGGTTCGGGGAATGATGTTACTCCGTTGATCGAGTACTTTTTGCAACGCACGCGCCAGGTTGGAGCCTGCCTGAACCGATCTTTTTTTGGTAATTCCACGCAGGTTCAGGTATTTGGCGGCCCGAACGTAGTCTTCCTGCCCCACCGCTTTGATAAACCCCAGCACAGTGCCGCGTGGTGTCCGGCGACCCAGTGAATCGGTCGGTCGCTGTGGTACCAATGTTACTTTGGTTGTATCATCGGCACCCGTAGTGAACAATTGTGCCGATGCGGATAGGGTGCTTAGTACTAGTAGTAGAGTAATAAAAGGAAAGCAGAAGTAGTGAGCAGAAATGATCGATTTTCGAATAAACACCATGGATAACAAAGAGAGGCCGTAAAAGTCAGCCTCAGATTAAAAGGTAAAAAATCAGGTCTATACCTGTTGCCAACGAAAGGCCAGCACCCAACGCAGCAGGGTAACAGCTTGCAACAAACTAAAAGAAGGGGTTGACCTAATTAACCGCCACGGGAAACGCTAAGTTCAGTCAGTCGTTGTGAGGTACGGCGTCAATACCCCCCGGTTGCGAAACCTGTCACCAGAAACCTGGTGGCAACGTTACTGCTTATCTATCCTGCCTCAGTGCGGGTTCCGTGATCTCATTCGCCGTTTCGAAGCCGGTTTATCGAGAATGCGGTGTCACCTGATTAATGTCCTGCCACTGGGCGGACCGCTTTCGGGAATTTATCCGCAGAAACCGATTTATGCTATTCCCGGTACCCGTACTGGCGAGTGGTGGCGACTCGACGGCCAGAGACAAAACCGCAACTACTCTCGCTACCGATGCCCTTATCCCCCTTTTCGGCCTGACCAAAACTCAGCTCCATTACCGACTGGGGTCTTGTCATCGACAAGTCGGCTATTCGCTGGAAGAAGCCCTGTTCGGAATCAAGAGCGAGGAACCGATTTGATCACTTCACCGGAGAACCATCCCGGATTTCTTCGTTGGCGGTAGTTACCAGCGAATCGCCTTCGGCCAGAGGGCCAAATATCTCGACTTTATCAGCCGCTTCCAGGCCTCTTTTAACGGGTACCCACTCTGCCTTGTGATCGCGAACGCGAATAACGAAAACGCCGGTCGAAGCGTTGACAATAGCCGACGCGGGCACAATCAGCGAACTGTTTTTAGTGGGTAGTGGCACCGTTACTTCGGCAATCATGCCGGGCAGTAATTTCTTGTCATTGTTCATTACATCCACCTCTACCCGCTCCGACCGCAGCCGTTTATCCAGCGTGCCCGACTGCCGTTTTACCTGCCCGGTGAATTTCTTATCCGGAAATGCCTTGACGCTAAAACTGATGGGGTCATTCTGGTCAACGTAACCCGTGTAGGCTTCCGGAATCGAGATGACCAGCCGCAGCTTTTTCTGTTCGGTCAGTACAAACAACGGAAACTCCGACCCTTTGCCCGATGGCCCGATGTACGCGCCCGTGCTGGCGTTGCGGGCACTGATAATACCACTGAAAGGAGCACGAATTTGCAGGTAGCGCTTCAGGTCACCTACTTCGCGATAGGCGGATTTGGCGGCTTCCAGTTGGGCGTTATCGGCATTGCGTTTTGCCAGTGCCTGGTCCACGTCGTTTTTGGATACGGCGCCGGAAAACTTACTGGCTTCCAGTATCCGCTCGTAATTGGCTTTGCTGGCGATGGAGAGGGCTTCCTGGGCTTTCAGTTTCGAGTCGGCGGAGGATAACTGAGAGCTTAATTCGGGAGCTTCGGCCAGAGCGAGTAACTGACCCTGCCTAACCTCCGAACCAACGTCGACATACATGGCTTTGATGAACCCGCTTACTTTGGCGTAGATGTCCACGTCCCGAAAGGCCACTAACTCGCCCGGTACCTGGAGTGAGGAAGATAGTTGCCCCCGTTTAAGCGCAAATACCTCCACCGCAGCGGGTGCCTCAACGGCCGTTTCCTTTTCGGAAACATCCGTTTGGGAAACATCCTTCTTGCCCTCCGTTGTCTGACAGCCAACCAATGAGCTGACCAGGAAAAGGCTACCGGAAATGGCCAGGACAGTATAGAGTGAACGGTTAATTAGCCGATTCATACAGAGAGGGAATATAATATTTACTGTTTTTATCTTCAGGGTCGAGCGAAGCCGATTCGGTGGAGGTGTTGCCCTGCACCCAGGCAAAAACCAGCGGCAAAATAAACAGGGCGGCAAAGGTGGAAGAAATCAACCCGCCAATAACGGCCCGGCCCAGCGGTGCCGCCTGCGAGCCACCCTCGCCCAGGCCCGAGGCCATTGGAATCATGCCCACCACCATGGCCACACTAGTCATTAGAATGGGCCGGATACGGATGGAAGCGGCTTCCTGCGCCGATTGCAGCGCATTACCGTTCCGCATCCGGAGTTCTTCGGCGTTGGTCACCATCAGCACCGCATTTGAGATTGATACCCCCACCGACATAATCATGCCCATGTACGATTGCAGATTCAGGGTTGAGCCGGTGAGCATCAACAGGGACAGCGAGCCAAGCAGTACGGCGGGAACGGTACATAAAACGACCAGCGAAACTTTGAATGACTGGAAATTAGCGGCCAGCATCAGGAAAATGACCACAATGGCCACTATTAATCCATTCTGCAGACTCTCCAAAGTCTCGGTCAGCACGACGCTAAGGCCCTGTAAATTGACCGTCATGCCGCGCGGCAATTCGCCCAGCGAGTTGATGGCCTGCTGCACATCGGTGGTAGCCGTTCCCAGATCCATATCGTTCAGGTTAGCCGTTACGGATAGCACCGGAATGGCTCCCAAGTTGTCGTTTTCGCCGTAGGTTGTCCCTTTCCGCAGCGTAGCCACATCGCTCAGCACCGGGCGGTTGTTGTTGGGCGAAATGGGTATCTCACCAATATCGTTCAAACTAGCCATCTGACTTTCCGGCACCTGGACCTGAACGCTGTAGGACTGCGTGGATTTTGGATCAATCCAGACGCTTTTATCGGTATAGCGCGAGGAGGATGTGGAGGCAATCAGGGAGCGGGAAATAGCCGAAATATCCGTACCCAATTGGGCCGCCCGCGCCCGGTCGATGGTCACATCGATGGTAGGGTAATGGATGGCCTGCCCAATCTGCACATCCCGCAGGTAAGAAATCTGGTTTAATTTGGCAATTACCTTGTTGGCGTACTCTTCGTTTTGCTTCTTGTTCTTGCTCGACACTTTTACCTCAATGGGTGTTGGCGACCCCTGACTCAGAATCTTGTCGGTTAGTTCTATCGGTTCGAATGAGAGCCGTACGTCGGGCAGATCTTTCCTCATCTGCTCCCGAAACTGGTCTTTCAGTACGTCCATATCACCCGCATACTCTTCATTCAGGCTCACCTGCAAAACGGCCTCCTGCGGCCCGGCCATGAACAGGTAGATGGGACTTGTGGAGAACTGAGCACCGTGCATACCCACCATGGCCGAGGTAATATCCACGTTTTCTTTACCGACCAGTCCATACAATACGTCAAGCGCTTTGAGCATGCTTATTTCCGTCTTTTCCAGCCGGGTACCATCAGGGTTCCGGAGCCGTACCTGAAATTGAGCCGCATCTACTTTGGGCAATACATCGCGGCCGATGATGGAAATCAGCAGGGCTGCCACACCCAGCGACCCAACAATGTACAGCAGTACAATGGGTTTCCGGTACGGTAACGTCCGGCCAATGAAGCGCACAAACCGCGCCCGCACCCGCTCAAAAAAACTGACCTTCCCGGTGTTGTTGAGGTCAATACGGTGCGCCAGTTCCTGTTTTTCGTCCAGCAGCATATCGTGTTCACTCCGCCCGTTTCCGTTCTGACTGGTCCGCCCGTTGCGGCCGAGCTTCTTTCTGAGCAACCGCGCGTACTGGCGAACCCGGCTTTTGCTGATGTGCGTATTTTCCTTCATCATCCAGTTAGCCAGCACTGGCACCAGTGTTTGCGCCATCACGTAGGACGTAATCATGGAGAAGGAAATGGCCAGCGCCAGGGGCAAAAACAACGCACCGGGTATGCCCGTCATGGTAAAAGCCGGGGCAAACACGGCCAGGATACACAGCAGAATCAGCAGTTTGGAAAAAGCAATTTCCTTACAGGCATCCCAGATGGCCAGGGCTTTGGGTTTCCCCATATCCATATGCTGGTGGATATTCTCGATCGTAACGGTACTTTCATCCACCAGAATCCCAATGGCCAGGGCCAGTCCGCTCAGGGTCATGATGTTAATGGTCTGGCCAAACAGGGACAGAAATAACACGCCGGAAATAATACAGGTCGGGATGGTGATAATGACGATGAGTGCCCCCCGGGCATCGCCCAGAAACAGCAGCACCATCAGGCCCGTCAGAATGGCCCCAATCCCGCCCTCTACCATCAGACTCTTTACGGAATTGATGACGTACACCGACTGGTCGAAGGTGTAGGTCAATGTAACGTCGTCGGGCAGCAGCGACTGGAAACGGGGCAGGGCCGCTTTCAGTTTCTGCACCACCTCCCAGGTGCTGGCATCGGCCGATTTGGTAATGGGCATGTACACCGAGCGTTTACCGTTGACCAGCACATAGCCCTGCGTGATGTCGGCCCCGTCCGTAACGGTTGCCACGTCTTTCAGCGTCAGGTTCTGTACGGTTCCGGTATAAAGGGGAATGTTACCAAAATCCTCAATATTACGGATAGTCGTGTTGGCCGGGGTAAAATAATTCAGGTCGCCCACCCGCACGTTGCCCGCCGGGGTTGCCTGGTTATTGATCCGCAGGGCAGCTACCAGCTGATCGGGCGTGAGGTTATGCGACCGCATCAGGGCGGGGTCGGCCTTGATGACAATGGTTCGGGAGTTGCCCCCAAAAGGGGCGGGTGCTACCAGGCCGGGAATAGCCGTAAACCCCGAACGGATGTACACGTTGGCCAGGTCCTGTAGTTCGTTGTTCGTGCGTTTGGGGCTGCTCAGTACCAGCTGCCCCACCGGCAGGGTAGATGCGTCGAAGCGGAGAATAAACGGCGGCTGGGATCCGGGCGGAAACAGGGCCTGGGCGCGGTTGGAGTAGGTGGCAACTTCGGCAGCCGCCTGCGCCATGTTGGTACCTTCGTAAAACGATAATTTAATGAGCGTCAGGCTCTGAATATTTTTGGTCTCAATGCTCTTTACGCCCGATACATACAGCAGCAGGTTGACGTACTGCTTCCCAAAAAACGACTCCATCTGGTTAGGCGTGTAGCCACCAAAGGGTTGCGAGATGTAAATAACCGGCAGGTTGAGATTCGGAAAAATATCAATCTTGATGGTACGAACAGCATTGATACCGAAAAAGAATAAACTCGCCACCAGTACCAGAATGGTAATGGGTTTACGCAACGCAGCACGGATTAAATTCATGAGTGAGCCTGTATACCGGATTAAATCAGTTTCGTCGCCTGTTTTACTTCCTGTAGGTGCAAGTTTCTGCTAAAGTCATTTTTTTTCCCGGATAGATTATATCATGGTGTTTGGCTCCTATAAGGTACGCATTTACGAAAATTTCTGGTTGTTTATTCATTCGTTCGGAGCCACAAAAAAAGTATCGGGTTTGAAAATCCGATACTAGGGCAATAAAAAGGTGTCGGGTTTGGGAACCCGACACCACTGAAATATAAAACGATAAACCGGAAAGCAACTAGGCCAGCCGGTTGATGCAGTTCAAATCCTCGAAGGCAATTTTCAGGCGTTGCACCATGCTTTCTTCGCCTTTACGCAACCACACGCGGGGGTCGTAATACTTTTTGTTTGGCGAATCATCCCCGTCGGGGCTACCCAGTTGGGTTTGCAGGTAGCCTTCCTTCGACTTGTAATACTTCAGGATACCTTCCCACATGGCCCACTGCATATCGGTATCGAGGTTCATTTTCATGGCACCGTATTGGATAGCTTCGCGGATTTCTTCGCGGCTGGAACCCGAACCGCCGTGGAATACGAAGTTGACGGGCAATGGACCCGTCGCGTATTTCTCCTGAATGTACTTCTGCGAATTGTCCAGAATAACGGGCGACAGTTTCACGTTACCGGGCTTATATACGCCGTGTACGTTACCAAAAGCGGCCGCAATGGTGAAGTTCGGCGATATTTTGCTCAACTCTTCGTAAGCGTAGGCCACTTCCGAAGGCTGGGTATACAGTTTGGAATCGTCAACGTCGGTATTATCGACGCCATCTTCTTCGCCACCGGTTACGCCCAGTTCAATTTCCAGCGTCATACCAATTTTAGCCATCCGCTCGAAGTATTTTGCACAGATTTCGATATTCTCTTCGAGCGGCTCTTCCGACAAATCGAGCATGTGCGATGAGTAAAGGGACTTACCCGTCTGGTCGAAATGTTTTTCACCGGCATCCAGCAGACCATCAATCCAGGGCAGGAGTTTCTTGGCACAGTGGTCGGTGTGCAGAATAACCGGAACGCCGTATAACTCGGCTACGTGGTGTACGTGCAGGGCACCCGAAACAGACCCGGCAATAGCCGCCTGCTGATTGTTGTTAGGCAGGCTTTTACCCGCGTAAAAAATACCACCACCGTTGGAGAACTGAATGATAACCGGTGAGTTGACCGCTTTGGCCGTTTCCAGTACGGCATTAACCGAATCCGTACCGACAACGTTGACGGCGGGCAGGGCGTAATCATTTTCGTTGGCGTGCCGAAATAATTCGGTGATACCTTCGCCGGTTACAACGCCCGGGGCAAAACGAGTGCTTACTTCGCTCATAAAATCAAGGTTTTGAACTATAATCAGGAAAAATTATATCAAATATAGTCTGAATGAAGAGAGGTAGAATAGAGTCGGCAAAGTACGATTTTTTACCCGATCAATTACAATGAGGGTTCAATCGGCCATTCTGTGGACGCACTACGGCAATGGTTTCGCCCGGACACCCTCCACCGTGATTTTGACGGGTTTGATCGCTCCTTTTTCGTCAAAGTATAGACGGTCGATGCAGGTTTCGCGGTGGTTACCATCCGTTTCGGTCAGGGGGCGACGGTGGTAGATGATGTACCAGTCGTCGGCCGGAGCGTCGGACCGGCCCGGAACCTGAATGACAGAGTGATGTCCTGCTCCCTTTGCCACGGCCGGGTCCTGCTGAAGAATTTTACCCACCCGCTCGAAAGGCCCAAACGGCGATGACGACGTGGCGTAGGCAACCGAATAATCCGGCCCGGTCCATCCCCCCTCCGACCACATAAAATAATAGGTTCCGTTGCGCACAAACATGATTGGCCCCTCCACGTAGTTTTTTGGGGTTATTTCCCGAAACGTAGTGCCATCGGGGAAAGGCAGGAAGCCGGTAAAGTCGTCCTTTAGTCGGGCAATGTTGCAATGGCCCCAACCGCCATAAATCAGGTAATACTGACCGTCTTTGTCTTTAAATACGAACTGGTCAATAGGTTGGGCACCGTTGTGAATCTGACCAACCAGGGGCTTGCCCAGGTAATCCCGGAACGGACCGGCGGGGTTATCGGCCACGGCAACACCAATGCCACCCACTTCTTTTTTGTCGTCGTGAATGTCATTCGCACCGAAGAACAGGAAATACCGCCCCCCTTTTTCGACAATAGCGGGTGCCCACATGGCCCGTTTGGCCCACTTTACGGCGGTTGAATCGAGGATGCGGCTGTGTTTTGTCCAGTTGACCAGATCGGGCGAAGAAAACGCATCAAAAAATACCTGCTCATTGTACGGAGCGGAATACGTCGGGTAAATCCAGTACTTATTACCGAAAATGACTCCTTCGGGATCGGCATACCAACCCGGAAATACGGGATTACCAGACATCTTTTTCGGCGATTGTTGGGCCAAACAGATGAACGGGAGGAGGAACAGGAACGCAAAAACGAGGGAAGAGCGTGAGCGAAGCATAGATAACAAATGAAGTAAGGCCCAAAAGTAAGCACCTTCTCCCTATGTACCGTTTCCGGCTGGCAGGTGTTGCTATTTTACGGGTATCCGTCTGCTGTACAATCTGACTAATTCTGGTGGCACTGCTTCGCCAAACGAACAAAATCAGTCATTTAAAGCCGTCAAGCTATCTAAAATACGACGAAGCAGCTTGTCAGCAATTTGTGCTTTACCACAACATACCAAGTAAGTAACTCACTTATATTCAATAGATTAATTTGCAGTTTATTACCTTTTGATCGTTTACGAAAACGCTTTTCAATTGTACATGTAGACAGGAGCAGTATTGACCTGATTTCATAACAAGCAGCTATTAATTGGTGGTGAAAAAAAATATCGATCCTAAACGGAGGTGAATAGGGGAAGAGAATGATTCGGTATCCGCCACGTTTGGCTTTATCGCTTGAGTCAGCTTGAATGACAAATAGTTATCTTTCTGTTGGATAACTTAATGCATATTCATGAAAACCAAACCTATTCAACTATTAAATTAGTTATTCGTGATAACGTTCAATAATCTATAGTAGAAAGCTAGATCATAGTAGTTTCACTGTAGGTAAGCGTCCATGTATCTTCAGGCGCCAAACAATCCGTGGGCACTCAAATTAAGGTAGTGAAACCTTTTAAAAGCTACCCGGTTATCAATACAGTAAATGTTGCTTCATTCATCAGTCATGAACAAGGTTTTGTTGGTGGTGCTTCTTCTAATAAGCCCAATGGTTCTGCTGGCTCAGGTCATAAATGAGGACGACCCAGAGGGGTCTCAAAGCCGGGAAGAAACGCAGGGACCACCCAAAATCTTCATAAACTGCGTTCACACGCGCTGCTACGACGATTACCTGCGCACAGAATTATCTTTTTTTGATTTTGTCCGCGACCGGTACGTCTGCGATGTTGAAGTGTTGATTACTCATCTTAACACGGGCGCAGGTGGCCGGGAATATACCTTGTCTTTTTACGGTCGTAGTCGCTTCGAGAATAAAAACGATACGCTCTATTTCACAACACGCAAGTCGGACACGGACGATTTAATTCGAAAGCAACTGGTAAAGAGTCTTAAACGGGGCCTGGTTCGCTTTGTACTCGACAGCGACGATATGGAACAGGTGAACATCGAGTTTCCCGCTCGCAGAATCCAGCCCGAAGGCTCAACGGTGAAGAAGGACCCCTGGAATTTTTGGGTAGTTGACATTAGCGGAAACGGGTCTATACACAGTGAGAGCAACAGACAACTCTTATCAATAACGACCGACCTGCGGATCAACCGCATCACGCCCAAATCTAAATTTAGCTTTCACCCATATTACCACAACCAGCGAAACAGCTACTCAGTCAACGGCGACAACATACGGGTGCAGACGGTTGATTATGGGTTGTCATCTCTGTATGTTAAAAGCGTTTCAGAACACTGGTCGGTAGGTGGCTTTTACCGGACGTATCACTCGATTTACCAGAACATAGAATTTTCTCAGAGTGTAGCCCCCGCGCTGGAGTACAGTGTTTTCCCCGTCTCCCAGGTAACCCGACGACAGTTTCGCTGGGTTTATCAAACCGGATTGCGCTCTCTTCGCTACATTGAACCGACAATATTCGACAAAACGCAGGAAATGCTACCGTATCATCAGATATCGGGCATTTTTGGTGCCACCCAGCCCTGGGGCACATTGAGTGCCCACTTGACGGGTTATCAATACTTGCATGATCTGCGAAAGACCCGGTTTAGCTTCGACATGGACGTATCCTGGCGGGTTATAGAAGGACTGTCGATCCGGGCCAATGCCAGTGCGAGTCTAATCAATAATCAGATCTCGCTGGCCCGCTCAACAATCAAGGCCGAAGACGCACTGCTGGGTGGCCGCCAACTGCCTACCACTTTTAATTACCACTCGTCGCTGGGCATTAGCTACACATTTGGGTCAATCAATAACTCCGTAGTAAACCCCCGATTCTCCAATGTGGGGTCTAATTAAGAAAAACAGCCCTTTTTGACAGATCACAGCGTAGCCAGTTATCAACATACGTATTCATACCGTTTTTTGACCAGAATTTTCAGTAGCATACGGTGAGATCTAACCAGCACAATGGACAATATGGCGGTTGTCGCCGTACAAAACGACGAAGGTATCCCAGGCATCGTTAACCGACTAAAACCGCCTTGTAGTACCCCCGAAGCGGAAGAACGCGTAACTGCAAAAACTGCTCAATGCCGTCAGGAAATGCCAGATGGCGTGGCCCTGAAAGAACGAGTAAGGGTCACAATTCACCTTTTGCACATCCAGCGTCCGTATTTTTATGGCGGCCACAATCAATACTAGGCTTAGTAAAATCAGAAGTATAGACCGTTCTTTTCTGAATTGAACGTAATTGATGACCATCAATCCGTTCAGCAAAAGAATCAAAGCCGGTACCAGCAGCGAACTGGATACCAGGAGTGCCAGCCAGTAAAACAGGCCGATAACAACCACCAGGCCTAGTACCCAACCGATTTTCTGGACGCCAACGAGCCTGATTCTGTACAGAACATGGTAGAGCGCAATGCCCGCTAGGGAAACCATGATACCATACGTTCCATTCATGTCCACACGCTGCCCCGCGTACGTCAGGGATGCGTGGAAAAAGGCACTACCCAGGCTCAGGTACACAAAGCAGGCACCCATCAGGGCCGAAAGCAGCGGAAATTTCTCCAGCCTGTTTTGCCCGATTTTATCCCGGTTCTGATAATCGTACCGGGCGATTTGCACAATCAGGATACCCCAGAAAAAGTAAGCCAGGTTCGAGTAGGTGTTCATGGGTTGGTGAAAGAACCGGGTTACCCGGTTGAACTCGCAGTACTCACCCGTCAGGGCCGACTTACTTACCGGCATGTTCGCCCAGAAATCTCCGCCGATAACCGTATCCAGTCCAATCCAAACCAATAGCATACCCAGGGTGTAACCCATTGCCTGGAAGAGTATTTTGTAGAAAACCGGTGCAGTCATACGGTCGTGGGTCGGGCAAGTTGTAGGAAAAAAGCCCCGCAGGGCAGACGACTACTGTAGTCAGCAACAAAATGGTACGTACCCAACACGCAAAACGGAGCCTAATCAGCTCCGCTTTTCAATCGTGCAGGTTAAACCGGCTTACTACAGGTTAGCGTCTTCCTGACTATTGAAGGTGTCCCCCTGACTGAGGTCGCCGGTGCGGAGTCCCTTCTTAAACCAATATACCCGCTGGGCCGAAGTACCGTGCGTGAACGCATCAGGAACAACCCGCCCCTGCGTTTCTTCCTGAATCTTATCATCACCAATGGCGTTGGCCGCCGTCAGCGCCGATTCGACGTCGCTATCGCTGAGGGCAATACTCTGCCCCTGCGCGTGGTGTGCCCAGACACCCGCAAAAAAGTCGGCCTGGAGTTCCAGTCGAACTGATACGCGGTTGTAGTCGCGCTGGCTCAATCGCTGCCGCAGCTGATCCGTTTTATCCATAACTCCCAGTTGCTTCTGCACATGGTGGCCAATTTCGTGGGCTATTACGTACGCCATAGCGAAATCGCCGGGAGCATTGAAGCGCTGGGCCAGTTCATCATAAAAAGATAAGTCGATGTACACTTTCTGGTCGAGAGGGCAGTAAAAAGGCCCCATGGCCTGCTGGGCGGTGCCACAGCCCGACGAGGTAGCACCCCGGAACACAACCAGTATTGGTTTGCGGTACTGCGCCCCCTGTTCGGTAAATAGTTTGGTCCAGACATCCTCCGTGCTGGCCAGCACCCGGCTCGTAAAAAGGGCAGCTGCATCATCGGCCTGCGGACTAGTCGGAGCCTGTTGCGAGGTTGCCTGGCTTGGCGCTGATTGATTAAGAATTTCTGACGGGTCGCCACCCAACAGCATCACAATGATGGCTACCACCACGGTGCCAATGCCACCGCCAACCAGCATCCCGCCCCCACTGCTCCCCCGGCGGTCATCGATGTTATCACTTTCACGGCCTCCTAACCAACGCATAGTTTTTATCGATTAATAGATGGAATGGTGATGACTTAACTGTTTCGGGTAGCCGGACAGTCGATACATAATTACTGTTCCAAGCTGTAAAATGTTTAAAATACAAAGGATTTACTCATCGGGGTCGGGCCCGTTCGTACTGAACTGGCCATGCCGTGGCAGCTCCGGTTGCCTGTGCCGCATGAAGCGGGAAGTAAGGGTCGCGCAGAAATTCCCTGGCCAGCAGAACGAGATCGGCCTGTCCGCTACTCAGAATGGCGTTTGCCTGTTCGGGCGATGTAATCAGGCCCACGGCGGCCGTCATAATCCCCGTTTCCTTTTTGATACGTTCGGCAAAGGGAACCTGATAGCCGGGCTTCACCGGAATTTTGGCATTAGGTACATTACCACCCGTTGAGCAGTCCACGACGTCAACTCCTTTTGCTTTTAACTCCCTTGACAAAGCAACCGAATCGTCAATCGTCCAGCCGCCTTCCGTCCAGTCGGTAGCCGATATACGCACGAATAGCGGCAGCTCCGACGGCCACACCGTTTGCACGCGCTCAACAACTTCCAGCAACAACCGAATACGATTCTCAAACGAACCGCCGTACGCATCGGTCCGCTGGTTACTCAACGGCGACAGGAACTCATGGAGCAAATACCCGTGGGCCGCGTGGATTTCGACCACCTGAAAACCAGCGTCCAGTGCCCGGCGGGCCGCTTCCTGAAAGTCGGACAGGACCTTCTCCATCCCTTCGTTGGTTAATGCCTGCGGTACAGGGGCATTGTCCTGAAACGGAATAGCACTCGGGGCTACCGATTGCCAGCCTCGCTCCTCACCCGGCCCAATGGGACTACCGCCCTCCCAGGGTCGGCGGTGGCTGGCTTTACGGCCGGCATGGGCCAACTGAATACCGGCTACAGAACCGTTTTGCTGGATAAACTGCGTAATGCGTTTGAGACCCGTGGTGTGGTCATCCTGCCAGATTCCCAGATCGTGGGGGGTTATGCGACCTTCGGCCGAGACGGCTGTTGCTTCCGTAAAAATCAGGCCCGCTCCGCCAACGGCCCGGCTACCCAGGTGAACCAGGTGCCAGTCCGAGGAGAAGCCGTCCTCACTGGAATATTGGCACATGGGCGAAACAGCAATGCGATTTTTAAGCGTAATCGTACGAATGGATAATGGGGAAAATAGCGATGACATATGGTTCGTTTGAGGCTGTACAGTTGGTGAACGTTCGATCAACAAGTATAGTTAACGCTATCCAGTCAAACACGCAACGCCCATGGCAAAAGATCCCAGAATAGACCGGCCCGATGCTGCCAGTCCAACCCGTAGGTAACACACATACGGCGATGTGAGCGGTCGGGTAAGCCGGTTTGGGGACTGCATGAACAAAAGTGCTCAATCGGAATCCCAGAACCCGGTTTGGTAGATGATCCGGATCGTATGGGCTGCGGGCAGATTCATGTTCGGACCCGGTCTGCGGAATCCATCCATCGATGGCTTACCGGCTTTTGGCCAGCGAAAGGCCACTTCCTGAAAAAACAAAAAACCATTAAACAGTTGTTTAACAGTCATTCCTTCTGCTATATTTGCATGACGAAAGAATTCATGATAACACAGGATACCGAATCGAAAATTAAGGAAGTAGCCCGACGGGTATTTCTGGAGAATGGTTACGAAGGAACCAAAATCCGGCAGATTGCCGACGAAGCAGGCGTTAATCTGGCCATGGTCAACTACTATTTTCGCAGTAAAGAGCAGTTGTTCAAAAGTATATACCTCGAAACGTTTCGGGAGTTCATTGGTCGGATTGCCGTACTGGTTAACGAAGAGACACCACTGGAAGTGAAAATCTGGAAGATTGTTGACCGGTATACCGATTTTATCCTCGAAAACCCGTCGGTACCCATGTTTATACTAACCGAACAGCGAGAGAAAGGGAGCAATTTTTTTGAGGAAATGAACATGAAAGCGCTCATTGAAGGGTCTTATTTTCGTCGGCAGTTGATTGAAGAGGCCGAAAAAGGGCACATTCGCCCGGTTGAGCCTTTACAGGTTATTGTCACGGTTATGAGTACTATCATCTTTCCAGTCATGGCACGCCCCATCATTTCGCACATTGGGGCACTCGATAATAATGGCTTTCAGCAGTTCGTAGAAACCCGTAAGCAAATGGTACCCGAAATGATTATGGCCTGGTTACGACTACCCTAATTTTTTTATCCACTAATCAAACAAGTGTTTAGAACGTCCGTTTGAATTGACATGAAAACGTACCTACTCTCCCTCTTCTGGCTTGGCTGGTTACCAGCGCTGGCCCAGCCCCCGGTTACCCTGGAGCAGTGTTACGCAGCTGCCCGGGCGCACTATCCGCAACTCCGGCAAAAGGCGATTCTGCAACAAATGGGCGACATTGCCGTGGCCAGCCTGACCAAAAATCGCCAGTTACCCCAGCTAGCCATAAACGGCCAGGCAACCTGGCAGTCGGAGGTGACGAGTATCCCTATTGAACTCCCCAATGTTGCCATTCACCGAATCAGCAAAGACCAGTATAAATTAACCCTCGATGCGTCGTACCCTCTCTACGACGGCAACCTGACCCGCCTGCAAACCGACCTGCAACGGGCCAATACTGCCACCGCCCAGCAACAGGTCGAGGTAGAACTCCGCCGACTCAACGAACAGGTAAACGGCTTTTTCCTCAACGCCCTGCTCACCGACGAGAACATTCGCCTGACCCAGATTTTGCTGGATGACCTTCAGAACCGTATTGATAAGCTCAGCGCCAGTGTTACGTTCGGGACGGTAGCGCAAACCAATGTGGATGTTCTGCGAGCGGAGTATTTACGGTCGCGGCAACGCATGGCCGATTTGACTGCCGCCCGCCGGGGTATGCGTGATGCGCTCCACCTGCTCACCAACCTGCCCATTGGCGATAGTACCCGGCTGGTTGTCGAAACCCCGCCCGCCCCTGGCAGCCTGTCGCTCAACCGTCCTGAACTACAGCTCTACACCCTCCAGCGACAAGTATACGATACGCAGTTCCGGCTGGCCGATAACAAGGTGAAGCCCCGGCTAAGCCTGTTCGGGCAGGGTGGTGTTGGCCGACCGGGGCTGAATCTGCTGAACAATAACTTTCGGGGATTTTTTATCGGTGGGTTGCGGCTCAACTGGAACCTCTCGGCTGGGTACACGCTCAAAAACGACCGTCAGTCGATTGCTCTCAATCAGCAACTGGTGGCTGTACAACGGCAAACGTTTGAGCAAAACATAACGGTGCAACTGCGGCAGCAGCAAACCGAAATTGACCGGATTCAGGCGCAACTCAGCACTGATGCCGATATTATCGCTTTACGAACGAAGGTGCGACAGGCTGCTGCCGTGCAGCTCGACAATGGCGTGATTGCCGCCCGCGACTACACCACCGAACTTTTCAATGAAAACCAGGCGCTGCTCAACCAGAAACTGCACACCCTGCAACTACTGCTGGCCCAAATCCAGTACCGCACACTAACCGGCAATTAACGACCATGAAATCTGCTTCTCTACACTTACTTTTCTGTCTCGTCGCGGTTGCTTCTGCCTGCCAGACCAACGACGATACCGCCGATGCCTACGGCAATTTTGAGGCCGTTGAAACCACGGTCTCCGCCGAAGCAACGGGTGCCCTGCAGCAGTTTACCGTTCAGGAAGGCGAATCGCTGAAAGCCGGGCAACCCGTTGGCCAAATCGACACACAACAACTCAAACTCCGCAAAGCGCAGCTGTTAGCCAGCAAAAAGGCCGTACAAAGCCGAACCCCCAACGTATCGGCCCAACTGTCGGCCTTCGACAATCAGGTTGCGGTGCAGCAGCAGCAGTTAAAAACGCTGGAACGCGAGCAGCAACGTACCCAGAATCTAATTGCGGCCGGGGCCGCCCCAACCAAACAGCTCGATGATATTCGGGCACAAATGGACGGCATAAATCGGCAGATTGCCCTGATTCGTCAGCAGCGGGTCGCGCAGGCATCAGCCCTGAATACCCAACGCAGCGGTACATCGGCCGAAGCCGCACCGCTGGCCGAACAAGTGAAGCAGATTGACGATCAGATTGCCAAATCGACCATTGTAAATCCCATTGGGGGTACCGTTACGGTGAAATATGCCGAGCCGGGCGAGGTGGTCAGTTACGGGAAACCGCTCTATAACGTAGCCGCCCTGGACAACATCATCCTACGCGCCTACGTGGCCGGCAATCAGCTGGCGAACGTCAGAACGGGGCAGCGGGTAACGGTTTTTGTGGATGCGCCCGACGATAAATTGAAGCCCTACCAGGGTACCGTCACCTGGGTTTCGAGCAAGGCCGAGTTTACACCCAAAATTATCCAGACCAAAGATGAACGGGTCAATCTGGTGTACGCCCTGAAAATCAGCGTAAAAAACGATGGTACCCTCAAGATTGGGATGCCGGGGGAGGTGAGGTTTTAGACAAGTTAACTGGTTTACTGTTGGCTGGCGCAGGAGCGTTGCTGACCCACCAGCCAACCAGTAAACCGTTAACAGAAACACTGTAAACGATGATCATCATCGACACTTATCGAAAGCCTTCGGCGATACCCGCGCGGTGCAGGACGTTTCGCTGACGGTCAGGGAAGGCGAACTTTTCGGGCTGATTGGGCCGGACGGTGCGGGAAAAACCACGCTCTTCAAGATGCTGGTCACGCTGCTGCTGCCCGATGCAGGCGGGGCTACTGTGGCCGGACATGATGTGGTGCGGGACTTTCGGGCTCTGCGGGCGATGGTGGGGTATATGCCGGGCCGATTTTCGCTCTATCCCGATCTGAGTGTTGAAGAAAACCTGTCGTTTTTCGCCACCGTGTTTGGGACTACTATCGAAGCCAATTATGACCTCATCCGGGAAATTTATGTACAGCTGGAGCCATTCAGAAAACGCCGGGCGGGGGCATTGTCGGGTGGGATGAAGCAGAAACTCGCGCTATGCTGCGCCCTGATTCACAAGCCGGATGTACTCTTTCTGGACGAGCCAACTACGGGCGTCGATGCCGTGTCGCGCCGGGAGTTCTGGGAGATGCTGCAAACCCTCAAAAAAAGGGGATTGACGATTCTGGTATCGACACCCTATATGGATGAAGCGGGTCAGTGCGACCGGATTGCGCTGATGCAAAACGGCCGGATTCTGGCAATGGATACCCCCCATGGCATTGAGCAGCTGTTCAGAAAACCGCTGTTCGCGGTGAAAGCCAGCGACACATACCGGCTGATTCAGGATTTACGAAAAGCGTCCTTCACCGTCACGTGCTACGCCTTCGGTGAGTTCCTGCATCTGACGACGAAAGACGGCATTCTGGCGGCTACAATCAACCAATACCTGACCGAAAAACAGCACCGTAACGTAGTTATAAAACCGATTGAAGCGGGGATAGAAGATAGTTTCATGGCCTTGATGGAACGCTGATTCTTGTGATCACATGATAAAATATTACTTTAATCATAAGGACCAGCATCCCCCAAAAACCTGACAATGAACGCAGTTACGACTAACAAACTGACCAGGAAATTCGGCGGCTTTACCGCCACGAACGAAATCACGTTCGACGTAGCGCAGGGCGAGATTTTCGGCTTTCTGGGGGCCAACGGTGCCGGGAAAACCACGGCCATGCGGATGCTGTGTGGTTTATTGAAACCCACGTCGGGCGAGGCCACCGTGGCCGGGTTCGACGTCTATAAACAGTCGGAGCAGATCAAGCAGGTAATTGGCTACATGAGTCAGAAATTTTCGCTCTACGATGACTTGACCGTGCGTGAAAATATCCGGTTTTACGGTGGCATCTACGGCCTTAGCCGCACCGACCTGAAGGCCAAATCGGATGCCATTATTCAGCAGCTTGGCTTAGGCAGTGTAGCCGACAAACTGACTGCATCCCTGCCGCTGGGCTGGAAACAGCGACTGGCCTTTTCGGTAGCCCTAATCCACGACCCGAAAGTAGTCTTTCTGGACGAACCCACGGGCGGGGTCGACCCCATTACCCGGAGGCAGTTCTGGGATATGATTTACGAAGCGGCCCACCGGGGCACAACCATTTTTGTGACCACGCATTACATGGACGAGGCCGAATATTGCAACCGGGTGTCGATCATGGTTGATGGACGGATCAAAGCACTGGACACGCCGGGCGCGCTGAAACAGCAATTCGGTGTGGATTCGATGGACGGCGTTTTTCAAATTCTGGCACGGGGTACGTCAACGAAATAGTGAAGAATGAAGAGTGTAGAGTGTAGAATACGCTAACGTAAAAGCTTCCCTTCACTAGTTATTCTTCATTTTTCACGCTTCATTCTTCACTGATTATGAACCGCTTTTTCGCTTTCGTAAAAAAAGAATTCTTCCACATCCTGCGCGACCGGCGGACGTTGCTGATTTTGTTCGGGATGCCGCTGGCGATGGTGTTGCTGTTCGGCTTCGCACTGACCAATGAGATCAGGAACGCCAGAATCGCCGTGCTGGATTTCGACCACGAGCAACACAGTCGGCAGCTTACCGCCCGGTTGCTATCTTCGGGCTACTTCCGGTTAACCCGCAACCTGATTTCTTACAGCGATGTAGAAGCCACATTTCGGCAGGGGCACGTGAAGCTGGTAGTGATTTTTCCGGTTGGTTTCACCCACGATTACGCCCGAGGGAACAAAGCGCAGGTGCAGCTACTGACCGATGCGTCGGAGCAGAACACGGCCATCACCCTGACCAACTACGCCACCAACATCATTCAGGGGTATCTGGCCGACCAGAATCCATCCGATGCCAAACCACCCATGCAGATTGAGGTACAGTCGCAGATGGTGTTCAACCCGGAGCTGAAAGGCGCATTTGTGTTCGTGCCGGGCGTAATGGCCCTGGTGCTCCTGCTGGTGTCGGCGCTCATGACGTCCATCACGATTGCCCGCGAGAAAGAAACCGGCACCATGGAAGTGCTGATGGTATCGCCGTTGAGTCAGTTACAGATTCTGTTCGGCAAGGTGCTGCCCTACCTGCTGCTGTCGTTCATCAACGGCTGCGTCATCATTGGGCTGGGTGTGTTTCTGCTGGGTATTCCGCTCAACGGCAGTCTGCTGTTACTACTCAGTGAAACGCTGCTGTTCATCTTTCTGTCGCTGTCTTTGGGTCTGCTGATCTCGACGCTCGCCGATACGCAGTTGGTGGCCATGTTTGTGTCCCTGCTGGTACTGCTGATGCCGACCATTTTCCTGTCGGGTTTCCTGTTTCCCATTGATAGTATGCCCCGGTTTTTACAGCTCGTATCGACCATCATTCCGGCCAAATACTTCATCGACATCGTCAAGGGAATCATGATTAAAGGGGTTGGCCTGAGCGACCTCTGTGGCAACCCACTCTGGTACTAGTTGGTATGGCCACGGTGCTGATGGCCGCCAGTTTAAAGAATTTAAAACCACGTTTAAACTGACGATAGAGCGCAGATTGTTATGATAAGTAAGATCAGAACTGATTTTAAAACCCAATCGGTGTAAATCATCACTATCATAACAATCTGCGTTCTATCCTTACCCCAATGAGACGGATAAAATTCATGATTGAAAAGGAATTCCGGCAGCTTTTTCGCAATACAGTGCTGCTCAGGATGATGCTGGCGGCTCCGGTCATGCAGCTGATCCTGCTATCGTACGCGGCTAATTTCGAGGTTAAAAACCTTACTATTGTCGTGGTTGATCAGGACCATACGCCCTACGCCCGACACCTGGTGAGTAAGTTTCGCTACATCGACAATTTCCATTTTCTGGGCTACGCGCCCGCCTACAAACCCGCTTACCATGAACTGCTCACGGGCCGCGCCGACCTTATCTTGCTTATCCCACCCCACTTTGAGCGCGATCTGGGTAAAGTAAACCAGGCGTCGGTGCAGTTGCTGGTCAGTGCCATCGATGGCACAAAAGCGGGCATCGCGTCGGGGTACGCGCAACGCATCATCCGCGATTTTAACAACGACATTCGCTCCGAAACAATAGGGCTGGGACACACTGGTGGTACCCGGATGGATATCGAAAATCAGTATTGGTACAATCCCCGGCTGGAGTACAAAACTTTTATGGTACCGGGCATTCTGTTCGAGTTGCTGCTCCTGATTGGCGGGATGATTGCGGCTCTCAACATCGTGCGCGAGAAAGAAATCGGCACCCAGGAGCAACTCAACGTTACCCCCATTAAAAAGCACGAGTTCATTCTGGGTAAGCTCACACCCTTTGTGCTCATCGGCCTGGTGCAGTTCACGCTGGGACTGCTGGTGGCAGCTTTCTTTTTCCGTATTCCCATCCTGGGCAGCATCCCCCTGCTGTACGGATTTGCGTTCCTGTTTCTGCTGCTCTGCGTGGGTCTCGGCCTGTTGATTTCGGCCATTTCCGAAACCCAGCAACAGGCCATGTTTGCGGTATTCTTCTGCCTTGTGCTCTTCATCCTGCTCAGCGGCCTGTTCTCCTCCACGGACGATATGCCGCAGTGGGCGCAGTACATCAACCTGTTCAATCCACTCCGGTACATCATTGAAGTCGGGCGGAATGTAATCCTCAAAGGCAGCACATTCCGCGACATGCAGACCCAGTTTTACGCCCTGCTGTCGATGGCCGTGGCCCTGATTGGACTGGCCTCGTGGCGCTATCGCAAAACCATTTAACCACAATTCTTTTCCTGAACCGGCAAAAGGATGCTTCTGAAAACACCCGGCAAACCGATGCCATTCACGACTATCTGAATCGGGTAATGGGCTACTGACTCAGGGGCGAAACTGGTCGTCTACTACCAGTCACTGGCTATTTTCGTTGTTGCGTTCGGCGGCCTCATCGGTAAGGGTTGTCAGGGGGGATTCCGACAGGCTGGATGTACTGTCTTTCCCCAGGGCCCGCTGCTCGCCAATACCACCGGGCGCGGGCAACAGTCCGGCTACCACACCCACAACTTCGGCCAGCAGGTTTGGGGCCACGCCCTGCAGGAAAATGGCTGTTTTGGCGGGCAGGGTAATGACCCGCTCTGCCTGTCCATTCCGGCAGGCTTCAATAATCTGCCGGGCAGCTTCGGCAGAATTAATCGTCAGCAGTGGAATCGAATCGCTGATTTTAAAAGCTGCATATTCCTTCTCATGCTGTCCTTTAAAAAGGGCATTCCGCGGGCTACCCGTCCGCATCAGACCGGGACAGATGGTAGTCACGTAAATACCATCGTTCAGCAGCTCGGTCCGCAGCCCTTCCGAGTACCCCACCAGCGCAAACTTACTGACCGAATAGGGCATCAGGTGCGGCACCGATACTTTCCCGCCAATGGACGTGATGTTTACGATACGCCCTTGTTTTCGGTCCCGCATCCTGGGCAGCACCGCATTGACCATGTGAAAGGCAGCCCAGAAATTGGTTTCCATCAACTCTCTGAAATCCTCTTCCGTCGCATTCTCGTAGGGCGCTACCAGAATAACACCCGCATTGTTGATGAGCACGTCAACCGGTCCGAACGTTTTCATAACATTGGCGATGAAATGGTCAATCTGCGCTTTATCGGTCAGTTCGCAGGGTTGGGTATAGACCGATACGCCATAAGTCTGCAACTCGTTTCGGGCGCGGTCCAGTTCATCGGCATCACGGGCGCACAAAGCCAGGTTAGCCCCCTCCTGCGCCAGCAACCGGGCCATCTCCAGGCCCAGGCCCCGGGAGCCCCCCGTAATAACGACTGTCTTGCCCCGGAAATCAATCGCCCGTTTCTTGGCCAGTCCCGCTTTTATCCCTGCCCAGGCACCCACGCCCGCCATTGTCCACAAAACAGCTTTCTTTTGCCACGATATGTGCATACCAATTGCCTTTATGATGAACCAGAATAACCGTCATTCAGCTGAAAGGTTATCAACTGATACGATGACGTGATTGTCGATACCCACGTGTTTTTAAGAGACTGGCAGTAACTGATTAGAGGCCCTGCCTTATAGCACCACACTATACTGGCTATCATGCTTCTCCGTTTCTCCTTCGTCGTTCTCTTCTTTCTAACCGCGCACCAGTTATCAGCCCAGGCTGTCGAGTCCCGAACCTACGTATGGGCCAAAGCACCCGTTGTAAAAAAAGAGACGTCGGAGCAGCGGGCACTGCTGGACGGAAGCACGCGTGACTTTAGCCACCTTAAGGTACACGCTACCACCGTTATGCCGCATCAGGCTCCGCACCCGGCGCACAAACACGACGATGAGGAACTCATCATTGTGAAAGAAGGCAAACTCACCGTAACCATAGCGGGTAAAACAAAAACGCTGGGCGCGGGTAGTGTTGCCCTTATGGCACCCGGCGACGAGCATGGTTTCACGAATAAAGAAAATACGCCCGTTACCTATTACGTGATGCGCTACCAGTCAAGAGAACCGACCGATTTGGAACGGGGGCAGAAGGCGGGGGGCTCTTTCTGGGTCGACTGGAACGATGTGCCTTTTCAGCCGCACGATAAGGGCGGTATCCGGCGTATGTTCGACCGCCCGACGGCCATGACCAAACGGTTTGAGATGCACGTAACGACGCTCAATGAGGGGTTATGGAGCCACCCACCGCATACCCACCGGGCCGCAGAATTTCTGCTCATGATTGATAAATCGTCGCAGGAGAGTATTGATGGGAAGCTCTACCGGGCCGCTACGGGCGACCTGATTTTTCTGGAATCCGACGTTCCGCACGCGCTCCAGAACATAAGCAAAGGCAGCTGCACCTACTTTGCGTTTCAGTTTGAGTAGCTTATCCAGCTAAAGTACCCAGGCAGGAAAACTTATTTCCGCACAAACAGTATAAGTAAAGACGCCTACAAAAGAAAGGCAACTTAAGGGAGATCACGATTAGGTAATCTCCTTTTTATACCGTTACTTACAGGTCAACGTTTAAATATTGTACCATAATTTTACCATATGGCTTTTATTGACAATGTACTTCAGAAACCGTCTTACGGCTGGAGCAATGAAAAAGGGGAATTAATTGTCCCCACAACCAAACAACTCTTCACGGAAGCTTTTTCACGAATCAACGTATTTGCCGATAAAAAGAACTGGATTTCTGGTATAAGCTGGTTGATGGCCGTTTGTCTGATTCCCTTCTTCATCCTGGCTTTCTTCAAGTACTTTACTATTCCGCTATTCCTGGTTTCCTTCCTGTATAGCATTATGGTTATGAGTACCCATGCAACTATCTGGTTTCACCGGTATAGCACGCATAAAGCCTTCACCTTCAGCCACCCCATCTGGCGATTCATTACCCAGAACCTGGTATTGAAGACGTTCCCGGAAGAGATTTATGTGGTATCGCACCACGTACACCATTCAAAATCCGACCAGCCGGGCGACCCTTACAATGCCAGCGGAGGCCTGATGTACTGCATGTTATCGGATGTAAACCACCAGAGCATCGCCAAAGACCTGTCGGAAGAGGATTACGCGAAGGCCGCAAGTTTCATGAAGCACACGGGGATTTGGATTAACAGCTACAAACAGTATTTGACTTGGGGCTCTATTGCTTCGCCTTACTATACCATTGGTCTGTGGCTGCTGAACTGGTCGTTCTGGTTCACCATGTTTTATCTGATTGGTGGCCCAGCCCTGGCCTGCGGACTATTCACCGGAGCGCTGTTCTGGTTTGTTCTGGTACGCCTGTTCAACTACACCGGCCACGGTAAAGGCGAGGAAAAACACGTCGATGGCGTCGATTTCGACCGTCGGAATCTCTCCATCAACCAAACAAGGCCCGGTATTTTTTCGGGTGAGTGGCATAATAACCACCACCTCTACCCAAGTAGCGCCCGTGCCGGTTTCCTGCCGTTTCAGTTGGATTTTGCCTGGCTTTACATCCTGGGCTTGTACAAGATGGGTATGGTATCCTCCTACCGGGATAACAAGAAAGACTTCCTGAAGAAATACGTAAATCAGCCAAAAGAAACTGCCGCTGAAAAAGTACTCAACTAGAGCATTTTCACCCAAACAAGAAAAGCCTTGCTATTAATGTATAGCAAGGCTTTTCTTGTTTGGGTACCAGGAGCGGGAGTCGAACCCGCACGGGCTTGTGGCCCACAGGATTTTAAGTCCGGCGTGTCTACCAATTCCACCATCCCGGCATTCATGACCGCCGAAGCAGTCGTTTACGAAAAAAGCACCGGACTCGGTGCCTTTTTCGTGGAGCGAAAGACGGGGTTCGAACCCGCGACCTCGACCTTGGCAAGGTCGCGCTCTACCAGCTGAGCTACTTTCGCGTAACAAGTCCGCCATCCTTTCGGCGAATTGTGGATGCAAATTTAGGTCATTTTCGTGGCTTGTCAAGTCCTGACCCAAAAAAAAGTGAGGAAGTTTTTTCAATCGACCTCCCGAAATCTGATTTTTAACTAGTTAGGCCCAAATCAAAATAAGGGTTCCTGCACCTCCGTATCGAATACCCCGGTCAGTACGCGCCCATTTCGTTGCACCTGTACCCAGATGCGGTAATGCCCGGCACGGGGAAATGCATATGGGAACTCAACCATGTTGTTTGTTTTCATGGTATGGTTCATTTCGGGCATGCCAGCGGCCAGCAGCGCATTCTTCTCTGCTTCGGGCATAGCTTTCAATTTGGTAACATACGTGTCGATACTATCACTGAAACGGGCCGCATTAGGGTATTGAAACGTGCGGGATGTATCGGCAATTCGCCCCGAAAGGGATGTTTCTGCCGCAATCGAGTATGTGCCGATGGGATGCAGGTGAATATACACCGAGCCATCGGAGCGTAGAACAGCCGCATGCCCAGGCATACCCAGGTATGGTTCCAGTGGAGTTGCCTTCCCCTGAGCATCAGCCACGGCAAATTTCAGATTATAGAGTTTACCTACCTCCAGAACCGGAGCTTGTTTGTCCATCCAGATCATCGTTGAGCCATCCTGCAGGGTCATGCTCGCGCCCGGCTTTCCGCAGACGACCATGTCGTTGTCTAAATTCGGTATCCCAGCCACACCGGCTTTTCCGTTCGACCGGTCCGCCGGTGATGCCCGTGTGCTCATGGGTTCAGTAACCAGCCAGCTATCATCACGATCCGTCGGCTTCGCCCGGGCGGCTGCTTCGCTGTCATTGTTTAGTGGCGGTAGTTCGAGTGTATCCGTTAGAGTTTCGGCAAAGCCACTTCGGTATACGACATCGGAAAAAAGCAGGTACTTCCCTCCGGGCAATGGCGGCAACGCAGCCTCGAAATGCAGGGTATCACGCCGGACAGGATGCAGGTGGGCAAAGGCATCCATCCCCGGCATACTGACCAGAAAAGCGTGCATGAGCTTACCATGGTCTGGAAGAATGAAACTATATGACCGGCGCAGCTGCGCGTTTTCACCCATGTTCGTTGTGTCGAACTGGATGGTGAGTTGCCGCTGATCATCAACGACCTTCACTGACGTACGGATGGGGGCTGGCCGATACAACTGAACGTCGCGATATTCTTCTGCCGTACTGTTCCACCATGACCGCCAGCCAGTCAATATCAGCGTGACAATGACTAATCCGACGCCCATCCCCGTCAATCGCCGACGACGCATTGCGTTGGGTACCCCCTGGCCGGGAGCCACAACGCCCTCGGCGTTACTGGCACCAATAATGGTAACCAGCATCACCACCAGTAACAGGCCCATTGCCGCCAGTCCCCAACCGGTTCCGGGGGGCATATCGCGCAGGGCTGTTGCTACCGCCACCACCGGCACCACCACTTGCTGCTTTCCATCGGCACCATCAATCGTTAGTTCAATGCTCGATGAGCCGGAGTCCATCAGCCATAAATCTCCTTCGAACCGATTTTGGTCAACGGGTGTCAGCACATCGTAGGTGGGTGCCCCTTCATCGCCCGACTGGAAGTAGATGGGCCGTCCACCAACACTACTGGCCCGGCCCTGCTCCACAAACACCGTAACCTTTGCCGTTCCGGGCACTACATCGGGGGGTTGTACGCTAATCAATAACTGGTAGTTACCCACCTTTTTCTGCACCACAACGCCCGAACTGCCCACATGGGCAACAGCAATGATTGAATGAGCGAGTGATAGAATGATTAAATAAAAAACGAGAAAGTACTTCTGCATAAGTTATCACTGTAAACGATAAACCGTAAACCATAAATTCACCTCGCTATTCGCTTCATCCAGTTGCCCCAGAATAACCCGATACGAACGGAGATGAAGGCGTAGAGGATTGCCCGGCCAAAGCCAGCTGCGAACTGTGCTACCGTTTGTATGCTCCGGGGAGAAAAAGCATAGCGGTATTTAAAATCGGGCGGATTATCGTAAGTCCAGGCGTCGGAGAAGAAGAACCAGTTCCGGGCCAATGGCGATGTATGCAGGAACCCGCCAAATGGCCATTGAACGGCCAGCAGGACGACCATAAACGCTACCGCCAGTAAAGCAGCCAGGAACCAGTCGTTCATTTTATTTCCATCCCCATCCGTTTTGTCGAACCGGTGGGTTAGCCAGTCGACCGCGAACGCAGGAATAACCAGTAACAGGGGGAAAACAAAGCCCTGATAGTGGGTAATGGGGTTCAGCACCGGGCCAAGCCGGGGTGTAGCCGGAAACTGTTGCAACAGCCAGCTTGGGGCTGCCAGAAACAGCATGTACAACCCGGCAATGGTGGTAACGGGCCAGCGCAGTAACGATGCCCGCCCCACAGCCACCAGATAAAACGGCAGTACAATGGCCGCAGCGATGTAATAGGAGTCCCGATGCGAACGGTATTTCATCATCGACTCCGACGCGAGCGTAAACAGCGTAGTCAGCAGCAGCCCCGCCGAAATAGCAAACAGCCATTTTAACCGGTTCAGCCGTCGGGTATCCGCATCGGTAAGTTCTGTTATTGGTTGATTTCGGTACTGGTTCTGGAGAGCCAGCACACCCACTATTGCTCCAAACTGCACGGTCATGATACCAATGGCCAGAATGGTATGCGGTGGGGTCAAAATCTCCACATCGAGTCCATAGGTGTTATGCCACCAGTCATCAAAAGGGGCCGATGTCAGCATGGTCAGGGCACCCCACACGCAGAACATAGCCCCCAGTGGTCCGTAGAATACGCCCCAGAACGGCACTGCTTCCAGCCGACCGGGATGATTTTTGGTCAGCGTCAGGTTCAGAATCTGGTAGGCCGAGAACAGTCCCGCTACTACAGCGCCCACGTAGATGACAACGTGCGGGGGTGCAAACAAACCGTCGCGGCCAATGCTCATGTGCCACATAATATCCCAGAGCAGGCCCATCACCACACAAAACGACGATAAGACCACGGCGTAAATGTAGGTAGGTATGCCTAGCCGCCAGCTACCAGCCTGATGCACAGACGGCTCACGACTGGAATGAACAGGAGACGAAAGGATTGATTCCATAGTTGGTCAAACAGATAAGTCGGGTAGTATACCGATGCTAAAGATACAAAAAGTTACATCGCTGGTAGATGACGGTGGCCTCTTTTTAGGCAGAGGTAAACGGCGGTAGACCTGCTGCCGCTGCTCTTTGAGCCAACGGGACACCAACAAAGTCCTTTATAGCGTTATTTGCATAATCAACCATGCCGTATTATGCGCCTTACTCCTGGGTCAATAGCTGGACTCATCCCCCTGAAAACGATGCTGCTTCTGGGCATTATACTATCGTTCAGTGCCTGCGTCCCCGATTTCCTATTATCCGAACCAGATTGGGTGGTTATTGAAGCAGGCGAGCATGAGCCTAATCCGAAACGGAAAGTTGGCTTCCTCATCAGCCCAGCCGAAGTGTCGGCCACGGTTACCTTCGATAGCTCCTGCATCTACACGGTGGACCCCTCCGATGCCGACGACTGGAACAAGGTAATTGGTTTGGGCTTCGTTGGCTCCAAAGACCAGGATATCACTACTGGTATTCCTCCGCATCAGGTTGACGGTGTACGGGTAGGCTGGCGCTGGAATGCCCAGCGCGGCCGCATCGACCTGGGGGCGTACATTTATGTGGAAGGTAAGCGTACTGACTTCAAAGTAGCCGAAGCCGCCATCAACACTCCCACCCGCCTAACCATCAAAATTGACTACGACCGAAAACTGTATCAGGTCTTGGGCGGCAAGACGGTCTCCTTCACCCACAATAAAACCTTTGCCTATAACACCGGCCTCTACTTCGGCGGCAATCAGGTAGCTCCCCACCAGATTCGGGTGAAAATTGTGGATTGAGGGGCCTACCGAAAAGGCGGTCATCTCATCGGATTTTCCCTTTATTAAAGGTTGTCTGATTAGCTGCCTTGACCAGGTAGCGTGCGAAAAAAGGTTAACTTTGGTAAAAACACGATGAACTATGGTAATCGAAATCAATAAAGACACGAAGCCCGAAGTAATCCGGGAGTTATTAAAACAAACACCCCGAAAAAACACCCTCCGTAAGTTTATTGGTAAACTCAAGCGGGGACTCGATGGACTGGATTACCAAAAAGAAGCCCGCAATGATTGGGATTGATTTTCTGGCCGACACCAACTTCCTGATTTATCTGCTTGAGGGACGCCCTGAAACAGAACTCTTTGCTGACTTCTCGTTTGCAGTTTCATTTGTTACCGAAATTGAACTTTTAGGTAGAAAAGGCATTTCCGAAACAGAGTTACAAATCATTCAAGCATTGCTCGATACCTGCTTCATTATTGAACTCCAACCGCTTATCAAGGAAAAAGCTATCTACCTCAAGCAGCGCCATAAAATCAAACTACCCGATGCGCTAGTAGCCGCCACGGCTTACAATACAGGACTACCTCTGTTAACCGCCGATAAAGGATTCGCCACTTTGCCCGGTCTTGATTTGCTACTTTTGACGCTTCAATAATTACTCTTTTCATCAATTTTTGTGAATAGAAAAGCTTGGCCCACCCGATTCCACATTTTTACCGGAAACTGTATCAGGTCTTGGGCGGCAAGACGGTCTCCTTCACCCACAACAAAACCTTTGCCTATAACACCGGCCTCTACTTCGGCGGCAATCCGGTAGCTCCCCACCGGATTCGGGTGAAGATTGTGGATTGACGCTTGACTTTCAATGTGCCTTATGCCTTTAGTCTTTGATTGTCATTCCGAACCGATATCAATAACGGCAATTTTTCCCGCCAGGACTCAGCCTGTCCATGTATCCCCAGCAGCGTTTCCAGGTCTTCCAGCAAAGCGAGATAGAATAGTTTGTGATTCTTCTTTTTGTCTTTTGATGTGAAATAAAGTTGTGAGCCAGCCCCCATCGCCTGATTGAGCACCCTCTCTTAGTTGTAGGGGGTACAGGCCCGACAGGTCTTTGTCTCTCTAGTCGAAGCCGCTGCACCTTGCTTTAAGATGCTGCTCCAATGGAGTTGAAACAAACCGACATCGCTTCTTTTCTACAAAGATGATGGTCCGCTGGAACCATCAGAAAAATTATCCTGCGCAACTCAACCTTGACGTTTGTCAGAAGGAAGTAAAATCAGTCTAGAACAAGAATAGCGAATAACCCGTTACTCCTGAATCTTACTTCCTGTCACCTCAGATGGCCCGTTACACTTCCCTTCACAACTGGAACGTTTCCCCCGCCGAAGCGGTGGCCCTGCAACAGCAACTGCGTTCGCAGATTCGGATAGAGCCGCTGGCAACTCCCCCCAAAACCATTGCGGGCTGTGATATTTCATTCAATAAATTTGAGGAAACGGTCTACGCCGGTATTGTGGTTCTGGACCTGGAAACAATGGAAACCGTTGACGAAGCCGGTGTTATCAGCACAGCGACATTCCCATACGTACCGGGATTACTGTCTTTCCGCGAAATTCCGTCCCTGCTCGAAGCCTGGGCAAAACTGAAGACCGAGCCGGACGTAGTGATGTTTGACGGACACGGTACGGCCCACCCGCGCCGGATTGGCATTGCCTCCCACGCTGGGTTGTTTTTGAATCGGCCCACTTTTGGCTGCGGCAAATCAGTGCTGGTGGGCAAGTATGATGAACCGGCACCGGAACGGGGAGCCTGGAGCCCCATGAAGCACTACGGTGAGGTGATTGGCGTAGCTCTGCGGACAAAGAATAAAGTAAATCCGGTCTACGTATCGCCCGGTCATCTGATCGATTTAGAGACGGCTATGGCGTTAACGCTTCAGTGTGATGGCTCATACCGCATTCCCGAACCCACGCGCCGGGCGCATAACCTGGTGAACGCACTCCGGCGGGGCGAGCGGTCCACTACCGATTAAGTAGCAGCCTGTTCCACCCCCATTAAACCAATTTTCCGGGATTATTGTGTACCTTCATCAGGCCCTGATCCATCGACAGGCGGTACCTCATGCACTACGATTTTATCATTATTGGCGCAGGCTCGGCGGGCTGTGTGCTGGCGAACCGGCTATCGGCCGACCCGACCGTTTCGGTACTCCTGCTCGAAGCCGGCGGGCCTGACACCAAACTGGAGATTCACATTCCGGCGGCATATTCCAAACTGAACGGAACGGCTGTCGACTGGGGTTTCTGGACCGAACCGCAGGAAGCCCTGAACGGCCGCCGTATGTACCTGCCGCGTGGCAAAACGCTGGGTGGCAGCAGCAGTACCAACGCGATGGCTTACGTACGCGGCAACCGGGAAGATTATAACGACTGGGCGCGACTGGGCAACACGGGCTGGGGTTTCGATGATGTACTCCCCTACTTTATCCGCTCCGAGCACAACGAACAGGCTCATCAGCTCGACGCAGGCTATCACGGCACTGGCGGGCCACTCAACATTACCTACGCTCAGCAGTTTCTGACGCCCCTGGCGCCCGCTTTTCTGGCTGCCTGTGGCGAGGTGGGCATTCCCCGCTCCCGCGATTACAACGGAGCCAGTCAGGAAGGAGCAGGCTTGTTTCAGTTTACCATCAAAGACGGGAAACGACATAGCGCAGCCACTGCTTTTCTGAAACCCGCTCTGAACCGCCCGAATCTGACCGTTATTACCCGCGCCCTGACCAAACGAGTGCTGTTAACGAACGGTAGGGCTACAGGCGTGGAATTTATAACCGGCAAAAACACAACCCAAACGGCCACCGCTACGCGCGAAGTAATTCTCTCGGCGGGCTCGTTTCAGTCGCCCCAATTGCTGATGTTGTCGGGCATTGGACCTAAAGACGAACTAACCCGGCAGGGCATCGAAGTAAAGCATGAGTTGGCGGGCGTGGGCCAAAACCTGCAGGATCATTTGTTTACGGGCGTCAGTGCCCTTTGCTCACAGCGCGGTACCACAACTAACTACCACCTCGCTCCTCTGCAACAGATACGGGGACTGGCGACGTATTTTATGAATAAGAAAGGGCCGTTGGCAAGCAGCCCGCTCGAAGCCAATGCCTTCCTGAATCTGCTCGACCCTACCGGGCGCGTTGATCTGCAGTTCCATTTTGCCCCCGTTCATATGGGAGATGACTACCAGACCAACCTGTACGATCTGGCAACGTACCCCCGCACGGATGGGTACACGCTCCTGCCTACGCTACTGCGTCCCGAAAGTCGAGGCTATGTGGGCTTACGGTCAGGTAGTGTTGCCGATGCACCCGTCATTCAACCCAATTTTCTGACTACGGAGAAAGACCGCCAAACCCTTGTTCAGGGCTTGCGCCGGGCTATCGACGTGATGGAAGCCGACGCCTTTGGGCCTTACCGGCAGCGAATCCAGACACCCGCCGACCGCACGTCGGACGATGGATTATGGGCGCATATCCTGAAGCAGCTTGAAACGGTATACCATCCGGTTGGTACCTGCAAGATGGGGACGGATGAGCTGGCCGTGGTTGATTCGGCCCTACGGGTACGGGGTGTAGAGGGGCTGCGCGTAGTCGATGCGTCGATCATGCCAACGGTTGTTTCAGGCAACACCAATGCAGCCTGCATCATGATTGGCGAAAAAGGATCAGACCTGATTCTGGGTAAAGAAATCAACCGGGTCGAAACCAGCGTTCGCTCCGGCGTTTGACTTTGCGACCAGTGGATACGGTGGTAGTTTACCAGCGCTGGAGAGGCTACTTGCTCCGTTCTGATACGCTTACTTCTTCGCTTTCGGGTGGGCCTGATCGTAGGTTTTTTTAAGTTGCTCCAGGCTGGTGTGCGTGTAAATCTGCGTGGCAGCCAGGCTACTATGTCCCAGCAAATCCTTGATGGCATTCAGGTCGGCCCCCCGGTTGAGCAGATGCGTGGCGAAAGAATGCCGGAGTACGTGCGGACTTTTCTTCTCCAGGGTAGTCACCACGCTAAGATGGCGTTTCACGATGCGCTGAATCAGCACGGGATAAGCCGCAACGCCTTTATCGCTAACGATCAGTACCGTCTGGTCGGCCTGCCCCGAAAATTCCTGTTCTTTCAGGGTCATGTACTGCTGAATCAACTCAAAAAGAGGCTGTGTGAGCGGAATAATGCGGTGTTTGTTGCGTTTGCCCAGCACTGTAATGGTCTTGCTGTACAGATTCACATCGGCGGTTTTCAGGCCAATGAGTTCACTGAGCCGGATGCCGGTACCGTAGAGAAGTTCGAGCACCAGTTTATCCCGCAGGCCCTCAAACGTATCAGGAAATTCGGTATCGCTGAGCAGCATCTCCATGGGCTTTTCCTCCACGTACTGCGGCAGTTTCTTGCTGGCTTTCAGGGCCTGAATTTTGACCGTTGGGTCGGAGTCGATAACCTTACGGCGTAGCAGAAAGCCATAAAACGCCCGTAAGGTGGCAATTTTCCGGTTCACCGACGATTTATCCATGTCACTCTCCACCAGGCTTACAATCCACGACCGCAGATGCCGAAAGTCAGCCAGTTCAGGTTGACTGATGGCACATTCGGCGTCGAGAAACGTACAGAACTGCTCCAGGTCACTCGCATAAGCCGTGAGCGTATGCTGGCTCAACCGTTTTTCGTACCGGATGTACTGGAGAAAATCGGAAGCACCCGGCGGCCCGGCGGGATTCATCGGATTCATTTGACTGCTATGATTACTGCCACGACCAAAGCTACTCACGGCAATCGTACTTACCACAAAAATTTCGGTTCGGACCAATAAAAAAGCAGCAGACATTGCTGTCGCGCTGCTGTAACCCAATGAGCGATGTACAATCAATGACTGCGCATTCAGAGATTCATACCCGACTCATAAACCGGCAATTCCTATTGCTCGGTATGGTTGCCGTACATTCTCTCTTTGTAGGCAGCCTTGATAACTTCCGTGCGACGCTTTACCGAAGGCTTCTGGAAAGCCGTCCGCGAACGCAACTGCCGCAACACGCCCGTTTTCTCGAACTTCTTTTTGAAGCGTTTCAGGGCCTTGTCAATCGACTCGTTGTCTTTTACGTTAATGATAAGCATTGTGTAAATTTTGTGTTTTAGCTAAAAACCGGACGGCAAAGGTAATAGATTTGCGAGTATGAAGCAAGCAATCATTGACTTAGGTACCAATACATTTCATCTCTTCATTACGGAAACCAATGGGCTCGGTCATACCACCCTGTTTCGCGAAAGTCGGGCCGCCCGGATCGGGCAGTCCGGTATCAACAAAGGCGTTATTACCGAAGAGGGCATTGGCCGGGCTCTGGGTGTGCTGACGTATTTCCGGCAGGTTCTCGACCAGTATGGCGTGTTGCCGGAACAGGTTATTGCCATCGGTACCAGTGCCATTCGGGTAGCCCGGAATAAGGCCGAGTTCATCGACCGGGTTCGGGCCGAAACCGGGATTAGTATCCGGGTCATTTCGGGCGACCAGGAAGCCGGGTACATCTACCAGGGCATTCGGGCGGCTGGTGCGCTGGATGAAAAAACAGCCCTGGTGATGGACATCGGCGGGGGCAGTGTCGAGTTTATTCTGGGTAACCAATCCCGGATTTTCTGGAAACAAAGTTTTGAAATTGGTGGTCAGCGCCTGCTCGAACGGTTCATGCCCGGTGCACCGGATACCACCGACCCCATCAGCACGGGCAGCGTCCGGCGATTACACGATTTTTTTCAGGAGCAGCTGATGCCGCTGGCCAACGCTATTCACCAGTATCAGCCCGATGTGCTGGTTGGTTCGTCCGGTTCGTTCGACACGCTGGTCGACATGTGGTGCATGCACGAACAGAACCATCTGCCCGACCCCGATCAGGCTACATTCACATTACCCATAGGCGAATTTTACCGGTCTTATTCGCTGCTCGTTGCCCGCAACCGGGCCGAACGGATGCAGATTCCCGGCATGATTGAGCTGCGCGTCGACATGATTGTAGTGGCCGTTTGCCTGATCGACTACGTACTGAAAACGTACGCTATTCCTAACATCCGGACCTCCACCTATTCATTGAAAGAGGGGGTGCTGGCCTCGCTCAGCGAATAGCAGGTGAACTGGACAGATGATTTGCCTCCAAAGATTGCCACCATCACGCTCTATTTTACATAGCCCAACTTCCGGGGAATGGTGTAGATTTCCGTTTGCCGCCCGTCGATATAGCGGAAGGTCTGGCCATCGAAAAAGCCGTCTTCCTCCAGCATGATACGCACTATTTTTTTCCACTCAGGAATTTCTACGGCGGCATTGAGTTCGATGGAGTAAGCAGTGTTAGGCAGTAAGGGATAATCGCCGGAGCCGGGAACGCCCTTCTGCTGATCCCACATACCGATTGTTGGCCCGGCAGCATGCCCGTGCACACCAATTGGGTGCGTGTAGATGGTACCGTTGATGCCCTCTTTCTTCGACTGGTCCAGGGCCGCCAGCAACATCTGGTTACCCGTTTTACCCGCCTTGAACTGTTCAGTCAGAATCTCCTGCAACCGATTCCCCTGTTTGAACGCCGTTTTGATTGCTTCGGGCACGTCCGTTTCGCCGGGGCGCAGGATGTAGGCATGCTGCTGCTGATCGGTATTGAGCCGGAGGTACGTAATACCAAAATCGACGTGAATAAGGTCGCCGGGCATGATTACCTGTTTATCCGGGCGTTTGGAGAACGTACGCAGGTGGTTGAAATCTTCCTGCGTCGGCACGCTGCACATCCACAGTGGGATGAAACCAGGTTTCCAGACCCAGATCGGTAATGCGTTGCCGGAACCACCAAACCACGTCATCCGTAGTGGTCACGCCCGGCTGGATAACCTGTTCGGAGAACCCCTCCTGAATGATCTGGTGCGACAATCGGCAGATGAGCGGATAAACTGCCATCTCTTTCGGGGTACGGGTTTCGAGCCAGCCAACGGCGAGTTTCTCCGCCGAAACGATGCGTTTCTGGTACTCGGCGGGTAGCTTTTGCACAAACTCTTCGTGTTCCGTAAAGGCCAGCCCATCAGCGTGGGCGTAGTTGGTGGAAAAGTTTAGCCCTATTTTTTTGGGTTTGCGGTCTTCAATAATCTTCGCCAGCGCATCCCACTGGTTAGGCCGCACATCGATGTCCCACGCCCCCTTGAGCAGGTTTCCCACATCGTAGCGGGCAATAGCAAGTTTCTCCAGCGCATCAGCGCCTTCTTTTCCTGTATCATAAAACACCATAATCGTCCGTCGTCGGGCCGAGAGCCAGGTGCTGGGAAGCATGGTTTTCAGGACGGGGTCTTCATTGTATTCGCGGGATATAATCACCCACATATCAATTCCTTCCCGGCGCATCAACTGGGGTAGGAAATTGGCAAACCGATCTTCCAGCATTTCGTCGACGGCCCGCGCCCGTTCGCGTTCGGGCAGTATAGTAACGGGGCTATTGACCTGGGCAACGGCGGGCAACGTAGCGAGTAAGAACAGAAGCGGGTAAATGAGTTGGCGCATAGGTGTCAGAATATTCAGAATATATAGCTTAGTTCGGAGCAAGATACGCAACCAACCCAGAAGACCCGCACGAAGCTTACGAGTCTTATAGAAGAAACATAGATACGAGCTGGTTATCTTTGACTAACCGGATGCGAAATCCCGGTTCGATCTTAGCGTGATTATTCTCCTTACCAGCGGCAACCTTTTTGGGCGTTCTGGCATCCTGTATATATTCCACTGACCCAGTTCCACGATAATCTGTTGAAACTAACCGTTCGTGGATGAAAGCGGGGGACATTTTCGTTTACCTGTTACATTCGTTCTATCGATACTACGTTCTTTTTGCATGAGGTATTTTCTGCTATCCTTTTCTCTACTGTTCGTTACTATTGGATTCGCCCAAACGGGCTTGCGGGGTACGGTAAAAAACGCGAAGGGAGAAGCCCTACCGTTTGCCGCTGTTGTTGTAAAGGGAACGACAACGGCCACCCGGCCTACGGGTACCATCACCAATGCCGAAGGCCAGTACGAAATCGCGCTGGCTCCCGGAAACTACGCCATTACGTTTCAGTTCCTGGGTTTCCAGACCATTCAGAAATCAGTCGAAATCGGTACTGGATTCACAACGCTGGATGCCACGATGGAAGAGCAGGCGTATCGGCTGGCCGAGGTGCAGACCAAAGCGGGCAACGAAGACCCGGCCTACACCATCATGCGCCGGGCCATTGCCAAAAGCCGGTTTCACAAACTACAGGTACAGCGATTTACGGCACGGGTGTACACGAAATCGTCGTTCACGGTAATTGACCTGCCCAATCTGGCCGAAGCTATGTTTCGGAAACAACTCAAAGAAGCCGAGAAAGAAGCCAATTTTAAAGTGGGGGTACCATTGCTCAACGAAACGGTGGCCGAAGTATCGTTCAGTCAGCCCAACACCTACCGGCAACGAATTATTGCCAACCGCAATTCGCAGGGGGATTTCCTGAGTCCCAGTCGTTTTTTTAACGCCAGTTTTTACGACCCGACCATTGCGGGCGCGGTTTCGCCCTTGTCGCCCAAAGCTTTCGCGTATTATAAATTTGAGTACAAAGGTACCTTTCGGGAAAACGGCCCCGATGGAAAACCGGTAGAGATCAGCAAGATTCAGGTTATACCGCGTCAGTACGGCGAAGGCGTTTTCCGGGGTACGGTTTTCATCATTGAAAACACCTGGGCCATCTACAGCCTGCAACTGGAAACTGTCAACAATCTGGGCATTTCCTTCACCGTTCGGCACATGTGCAGCCCCATTCAGGGCGTATGGATGCCAACGAACCAACGCTATACGGGGAGTGGCTCTTACCTGGGCGTGAAAGCGTCCGGCTACTACATTCGGAATTTGACCTTCAGCGACTTTGTCATCAATCCGGCTTTTGTGGAAGACATTCAGGTGGCCGACGAGAAGAAATACGCCCCCGCGCAAACACTCTCTAAAAGTGAGATCAAAGGCAGTGACCTGGAAGAACTGGTGAAGAAGCAGAAGGAGTTTTCGACCAAAAATCTGCGGCAGATGGTAAAGGAGTACGAGAAGCAGGAAAAACTGGCTCGAAAAAACAAGAAAGAAAACGTCAATGTCGTGCGCGATGACTCGATGGTGGTGGATACCCTGGCCCGCAAACGCTCCACTGTTTTCTGGGATTCGCTCCGCTCGGTGCCGCTGACAACCGCTGAGGTGAAAAGCTACCGTAAAGCCGATAGCCTGGGACTGGTGCGCGAAATAAAGGCTCCGGGTGCCAAAGCCGATACGCTGAAATGGGACAGTACGGCGAAAAAGAAATCACCGAATAAATTCTCGCCGGGGCAGTTGCTGGGGGGCTATACGTGGCGGCTCAACCGGAAAAATTCGTTGATTTATACCAGCCCCTTATCCCGAATTGAATACAATACGGTGGAGGGCTATACGGCAGAAGGGGCACTGAATCTGCGGTACCGACCCAAAGTCGATTCGGTGAGTCGGTTTACGCAAATTTCGCTGAGCGAGTGGAACATCGGCGGCACGGCGCGGTATCAGTTTGGTCGAAAACAACTGGTTGGCTACGGCGAAGGGAGTTATCAGCACAAAGCAACCAAAATTGGCCTGTCGGGCGGGCGTTACCTCTACCAGTTCAACCCCGACAATCCCATCAGCCCGTTCCTGAATACGCTGACTACCCTACTGTTCGAGCAGAATTTCGCCAAAATTTACCAGAAAGATTTCCTGAAACTGGCCGTTAGCGCGTCGCCGTTTCAGAACCGGGTTACGCTGTCAGGCAGTCTGGAATACGCCCAACGCACCGAACTGGCCAATTACCGGGAAGACCTCAAACCCTGGATTAACTGGAAAAACCGCACCTACTCATCCAACCGCCCCGACAATGCAGAAGTCGTCAGCACCGCTTTCCCGACGCACAACGCGCTGGTTGCTCAACCTACTGACTTCGGTCCGGCTGGGCGCTACCCAGTACACCATCCGGAATGGCCGGCGCATTACCCGGCCCGACAACAACGCCCCGGTACTGACGCTCAACTACCGCAAGGGGATCAACGCGTCTTTTGCGGATGGCGTAGACTATGATTTTGTGCAGGCTGCCCTGGGGCACTCGTTCGAGACGGGTATTCGGAGTCGGTTAAGTTATCAATTGAGGGCAGGTACTTTCCTGAATGACCGGAGATTGTATTTCCCCGATTTCAAGCATTTTTACGGTAACTATTTCTTCCTGCAACAGGGCGATGTCGTATCGAGTTTTCGACTCCTGCCCTACTACCAGTACAGCACGGCAAAGCGGTTCGCCGAAGCACACGTGCTGGCCGAATTTCGTCAACTGCTGCTAACCCAGATAACGCTGGCCCGGCTGGTTGGTCTGAAGGAAAACATCTTCGTGCATTACCTCAGCACCCCGGCTTCTCAGCACTATACGGAGGTAGGTTACGGGCTGGATGGGCTGATTCCGCAGGTGTTGCCCTTCTTCCGGGTAGAGATCATTTCCCAGTGGCAGGATGCCCGCTACCAAGGCCTTGGTTTCCGGCTGGGTACTACCCTGAAATTTGGGCGGTAAGGTGTATCCTGGTGGTGCGGCATACCGACGTCTACGTCCTGGATACTGCAAGATGCCTGTGTGAATAGAAGGTGTCAAACCTTTTTGCGACCTCATACGTTGTCAATCCGTAAAATGTCAGTACTATTACTGACAAAATGACGACAGTATGAAAGGGAAGTCACAGCAATCAGCCGACGATGCGAAACCGGGTAGTAGCCGCCATGTTTCCGAACAGGCGGCAGCGTACGCTACTATCCCGGCAATACGGGTTTTACCGGAAAAAACCGGCTCTTTTGAGTTGATTGCTCAATCGCGCCTGGGCCTTGGTCATGCCGAAGTTCGGCAGGTGGCTACGCTGCTGGAGTTGACCATCCGCGAACTATCTATCCTGCTATCCCTGAACGAGCGTACTATGGCCCGACGGCTGGTTGATGGTTCGCTGAATAAAGTAGAGTCCGAACGGCTGTTGCTGCTGATGGCCCTGGCCGCACATGGTCTGCGGGTTTTCGAGGACCAGGGAAAATTTAACCGCTGGCTGCGCCGACCGCTGGAGATGCTGGGCAATCAGACTCCGCTGCAACTGCTGGACACCGCTACCGGCTTTCAGGTAGTTGATCAGGTGCTGGGCCGCATCGAATACGGGGTGTACAGTTAGGCGATGCCTCTAGTATACCGCATTCAGAAAAGACAGTTTGTCGACTCCGTGCTGACGGGCGAAGGAGCCCGACTCAACGGCGGTCGCTGGAATCCAATGGGCGTTCCGCTCCTGTACACATCCACTACGCCCGAACTGGCCTTACTGGAAACACTGGTTCATCTGAACGGTACGCCCATCCGCGACTTGCCTCCGTTTGTGCTGCTGACCATTGAGTTGCCCGATTCGGTGGAGGTAATTGAGGAGGAGGACTTACCGATGGACTGGGATCAGATTCGATTCCCGAACACCCTACCCTTCTTTCTGGCACCCAGATTTACGCCTGCCTACCCGACCCTGGCCTTCTCCCTACCATCCATTATTTTGCGTAACTCTCCTTCCCGGAATATTCTGATCAATCCATTGCATCCATTAATAAGCCAGGTGAACGTACTGCAGTTATCGGCGCACGAATTTGACGAACGATTGCAGAAACAGGGTTGATCTATGAACCCGTTTCGGGCTGCGGGGTTGTACTACCATGCAAAACATCAAAGACTTATTCGATGTATTTCCCCGTCCCGGCAAGGTGGTCTGGCTGGGCATCCGCCCCGAACGGCGCGAGCCGGTGCAGGAAGTAGAAGTAATTACCGTTTCCGAAAAAAAGGGTATTATCGGCGACCATTACAGCGGGCAAAGCGGTAACCGGCACGTAACGCTCATCCAGGCCGAACACCTGCCCGTAGTGGCCGCTCTCACCGACCGCGATATTCTCGATCCGGCCCTTTTACGCCGTAACGTCGTGGTATCCGGCCTGAACCTGCTGGCCCTAAAAGACAAACAGATTCAACTGGGCGACGTAGTGTTGCAAATCACCGGTCAGTGTCACCCCTGCTCCAAAATGGAAACCGCGCTGGGGCCGGGTGGCTACAACGCCATGCGCGGCCACGGCGGTATGACGGCCAAAGTGATAAAAAGCGGAGTGATACGGGTGGGAGACGAAATTGAAGTCCCACGAACGTAATTGAGTACGGTAAATCATCGCCACGCTCCCTGCAGGAAAGCTGCTAATTCCATGCCCCAGGCAATGCCCATATGAATGAGCAAACCACCCCAGATGCTCCGCGTACTTAGTGCCAGCACGCCCAATAGATAGCCACCAAACAGCGACGATATAGCCTCGCCCAACGGTCGGCCGAAGTGAATGGCGCAGTACCAGACTACCATGGGCAACACGGCTCCGTGTCCAAGAATCCGGACCATACCAATCACCAGGAATCCCCGAAACATCAACTCCGTCGGGATAAAATCCCAGCCGTAACACAGTTCGTAAATCAGAACCGTTACCCACTCAGGCACCCCGAAAAACTCGTCGGCGTTCGTGTCGCGGTAGGTGGGGTAGGCGTGCAGAAAATCAGGCTGGAACGAAGCCAGTGTAATCAGCGGAATCATCAGGGTCAGCAAAACCAGGTATAGGGTTAGCCCTTTACGCTTAGGAGCCAGGCCATAAAACTGACTGCGGTACGGATCAGCGACTATGTAGAACAGTAACAGGGGCAGTACAATCGTGAGGACCGATTGCAGATTGCGCAGGCAATAGTAGGCAAACTCAAAAATCTGCCCGCCGAACAGTTGCTGGCTCCAGGCAGTCTGCCCCCAGAAACCAGCATAGAGCGAGTAGCTAACCAAAGCCACTCCGCTACGCAGCCAGAATGCCTGATTTCGCCAGATATCGGTCCGGTTGTGGAAGTGCGTCCAGAGCCAAATACTACCGTAGTAGGCTGTAGCATACACGCAGAAATATAAGGCCGGCCGGAAAGGCTTGCCCTGATACGCGTCGATGTACTTATTTTCGAGATTGAGGGAGAAATTGACAGCCAGGAGAACAGCCGCCCAAAGCGCTGTCGCCACGTACAGGTCGAGTCGGAAATCAAGGCGGAGATGAGTGCGAAGGTCTTGCCAGAGCACCTGCATGATGGTGTGATTTTGTGGAGCGCCCCGTGACGATTGGGCCGCTCCACAAAAAACGATTAAAATCCTTCCTTCTCCGCTTCTTTGTCTTTTTTCTTCTCTTCCTTTTTCTCCTTCACCAGTTTCTGACCGGGCTGTAGTTTTGGTTTCGGGGCGGGTTTCGCTTTTGTCTTGTACTGATCGAGATACCGGTCTACAAACATCGTTTTTTCGTCGGCTGTGGCCGGGAACACTTCCAGGCTTGCCTTACCCGAATTCTTCGAACCAGCCAACAGTCGGTCGTTAATATCCTGCTCTGAGGTAATAATGGCCAGCTGCCCCAGGGCGTCGGGAGTGTTGCCGGGTTTGTAGTCGTAGAAAACCCATACATCCGGCGATGACTCCAGGTAAATACTGGCTTCGTCGCCGTTTACCGTCTTTCTTATTTCGATAAAGCCATCCATCTGGGCGTTAATATCCGTCGCCATGATGTTCGACACCCCCAAACGACCAGTGCTGTAAAAAGCATTGTATTTGGTCGACCAGCGCATATTGGCGTTTGCCAGTACCAGCATGGCGTTCAGTTTGGGCGACGCCAGATTGAGGGCTACGTGCTGATTCTGGGCTTTTATCCGGTACGCGTCCACCGCCGGTTGTCCAATCAGCGGCACTAGTTTGTCCGACAGGCGATTCAGGTCATCATCGGCAGCCTCACTGTTACTTTCCTCCAGATTCGTCTTGACAATTTTATCCGCGATACTGCTGTTAAGCGCATCGGGGACGGGAAACGTGAAAGCCAGAAAGGTATTGAACCGATACAGACTACTGTCGATGTTGACCCGTGCCGAACCCGCTGCCAGCAGGTACTCTTTGGGAGCCGCATTCAGCAAGTTGAGTTTTCCCTTGAACGTCATCAGCCCACGGGAATCGTTGAAGGTGAAGTCGTTTTCTACCTCGTCGGTACTGGCAACGCTCTCCGCAAAACCCGTCTTGGTGCTGTCTGCCTTTGTACTATCGGTAGTAACCGGCATAACTACATCGGGTTTGGCAGCCGGTACCCCGCCGGCTTTGGAACCAATGCGGTATACTTTATCTTTCTCGTCGTACCGCATAATACCCGTAGCGGTAAAGAGGTCATCATCCCTGGAATCCTCCTTTGGCGACAGGAACGTGGGGTACATACCCGCACCACCTGCACGGAAATGAAGTCCGGCTACCAGTTGCTGATTACCCTCGTTTTTGAGGTTTTTATCTACTTTTATTTCGAGTCGTTCGGCTACTTTCTCCTTAAACGGAATCCAGCCCGCTACCAGGTCCGGGCGTTTTTTAAGGGCTGGTTTAATAAATCCATCCATTGCCAGATCAGGGGCCGGTGCCTGCATATCGATATTCCCCTTAAACAGCATTTTGGGCGCTAACTGTAGATTGTCTACTTCATCTACTTCGGCGTGGGCAACGGTAAAATAAGTCGTCGCCAGCTTCTGGTCAGCAGTCCGACCAGCCCGGCGGTTCGTTTTCTTTGCATCGGCGGTCAGGGAAGCCGATGCCACTGCCGGGGCTTCTTTCAACTCGAAACTACCCATTTTTATACTGGCTGTATCGCCCTTTGCCGTAGCAAACTGGTAGGTAGCATCACCCGCAAAGCGCGTTCGGGACAGTATCTGAATATTACCGTTTTTGAGCCGGTGAAACAGGTTGATGGTGTCCAGTTCCAGCCGGGCATTTTTCAGCGGTGCCATCTCCCCGTTGCGACCGATGGCCACTAACCCCTTGGCCGGGTAAATCCGGGCATCAGCGGAAGTCACAAACGGCACACCGCTGATGTTCAGGGTTCGCTTCTCCGCATCGTACAGCGCCGACGAGCCATTGAATGTTAATCCCTCTTGTTCCTCAGCCGTAGCAGTGAACGTAGATGTTTTCACATCCCCGAGCGTCGGCCCGGCCTTCATGGCAATGGTTTTGGCATTCAGGTTCCACTGCGCCCGGTTGATGTTGGTCTTGTAGGCGGCAAAGGGAAAATCCATGCTGGCCTGAACGGTATCATCCAGGCTTTCCTTTTTATTGATGGCCAGCCCAACGATGCCTTTCGTCTGGTTAAAATCGACATCAACGCTATTACCAACCAGAATAGGTTTACCGGCGGGGGTTCCCGGCGTCTCTTTGTCCGAGATAATCCTGAACTGAGCGTCATTGGCCAGAAAACCCTCTTTATTGAATTTGATGGTATTCGAAACCGTTTCGGAGTCTTTCCGGCGCAGGGTTCCATTGCCAAATAAACCAGCCGACCGAACGACCAGGCCGCCTTCCAGATTGGTCGTCGCGTTGTAGAAGTTGAAGTTATTTTTCTGGGTTGTAATGACCATGCTATCCGCTTTTGGCCACCATTTCAGGCTGAAGTTGTTCAGCTGAACCTGCGGGAAATAGGCTTTTCCGACCAGGCCCTCCTTTAGTTCGCCCTTATCGCCCGAAGCCAGTAATGAGTCCGTCATGAACAGCATGCCGTTTGTGTTCAGGCTGGCGGTCAAGTGATTGAGCGTCCCCTCGGCTCTCAGTCCGCTTTTGTCCATGGCGAGCTCCCCCGTAAATTTCACCGTTGAGGGAGTGGTTCCTTTCTTGCCGCCATACACCGGATAGCCCGCAGCGGGGGCTTTGTGCACGAAGCCCAGCGTGTTATCGGGCATAGTAATGAGCTGTGCTTCGAATGGGGGGAATATGCCATCGGAATGGAACGTACCCACGAAGGCAATCTCGCCCTTGCCCAGGCTATCGTTATCAATGGCCGGAATCTTGAAATAGACTTTCTGATTGTAGGTGATATCGCCCCGAACGGGTTGGTTGAAGTATACGGTCATGCCCTCCGGCATAACCAGGCGTTGGGTCGTTTTTTTGCCCTTCATCCGGCCCGATTTATTATCGGCACCCGCCAGAAAAACGGTTCCTGCTTTCTCGTATTTGATGTCGCCCCCGATCTCGCCCTCTTTTCCCTGCGCGGCCAGTTTCTGCGACGAGAACGTGATGGAGTCAATCTTATTCAGCCCCATCGAAAACTTATCGTAATCGAATTTGAGGTCCTGCCCTGCGTACCGCAGCGTGCCGGCTTTCAGCTGGCCATTGAACGTAAAGTCGCGACCCTTGCCAATTTTAAGCGTTTTATCGGACGGGATTCCGAAAATTTTCAGGGAGTCGGACAGGATAAACCGGTTGACGCCCCGGATGGTCATGATTTTATCATCGAGGTTGATAGTCGCATTTTTGATGCTGTCGTTAGACGCAAACAGGGACTGAACCTGGAAGTTATCATAGTCCTGTTTTTGCACGTTGGCCAGCACGTATAGAATCCCCTTGCGGCTCAGACGCATCAGCTTCGTGTTATTGTCCCGGTCAATGTAGCCTTCCAGCACCATACGATTCAGCGCCCCCCGCAGCGAAACGGGGCTTACCTGTTTGGCAAACTGCGTAATATCGTCGTCCAGGAATGTCTGCTGTTTTTTGGTCGATACGTAATTCGCCACAATCTGAAGTGGATGAAATCCGTAATCAACCGTCAGGTCGGTATAACGTTGCGGATGAAAATAATCGAACGATTCAAACCGCACCGGTACTTCGCGTTTGGCTCCTACCTGATAGAAATCGACTTTTCGGCGGGGCAAATCCCAGCGCACCACTTCGGGCTCTATATAAAACTTGTGGTACGAATCGGCGTAGGGAACACGGGCATAATCGGTTCGCTGCTCGCGGTCGAGCCAGGCAATGCGCTGACTTTTATCGTACCGAAACTTGACGGCCGGATGTGTAACGGAATCAGTTCCTACATACCCGATAAACGCAACTGAATTAGCCGAAATCATCGGACGTTTCCCCGTTACTTTAGCGGGCTCAGTCGTATTGAAACCACCGTTCTGGGCAGAATCGGCAGGGGCAGCCTCGGTCGGCATATCGCCAATAACGAAGTCGAACCGGCGGCTGCTGGCTTTGAGGGCTGGTTTTCCGTTGTATTTCACCGTTAGCTGGGCTGGCTGGCCGCTGGCCGATGCGCCCACCATCTGCGTTCCTGACAGGGCCAATCCACCCCGGTAGTCGATATCCGGCCCCAGGTCGGGGAGCTTTACGTCGTTCTGCCACGACATAAACCGGGGGTAGGTAGGTGACCCGGATTTCTTTTTGCTTACGTACTCGAATACGCCTTTGATGGGCTTCGATTTTTCGTACGTCAGCGTCACATCATCGGCTTCCAGACGCGGACTCATGGTGGTGAGGGCGTAGTCGGTTAGCGTCACGAAAATATCGGGTCGCCCGGCGGTTTCCCAGGTAAACCTCCCCCCTTGCCCAACCAGTATGCCGCTTTTGAGCATCAAATTTCCACTGGTATTGGCCAGCACGGCCGAATCGCCGTTGGCCACGATGGCCAGCGATACATTATTCAGGGTGATAACCGCTCCCGAAACGGATGGAATTGGTTTGCGCTGCGGAATGTACTGAACGCCCAGCGTACGGGGCTGACTGGAATCCGAACTAACGGGTGTATCCCAGCCATCGAACCGCGACCGTTCGGCCGATGCTTTGGCCGAAGCGGCTGAATCCAGCGTTGCCTGCGACACGCCCGGCTGACTCGCCACCGGGTTATCATCTACGTAGCGAAACTGAAATGAGCCGCCCGACGTGTACAGTTTGTTATACGCACTGGCGTAAAGTTCGTTCCGCTCCAGAAAACGACGGGTTGTTTCCAGACTACGGGCAAACGTTTTAGGATCATTAGCTTCAAATAACTTTTCGGCAATAGTTAGCAGACCATCTACGTTCGTAGCCGATTGCTGCTGTGCCGCCAGGTAAATGGATTCATAAAACGGAGCAAAGTACGTGGCGGGTTGCAGTCGTTTCTGATTCATTTTCCGGCTCAGTGCCATTACCCGCTCTTGCTGCGGAGCCGAAAGCCGGTTTTCAGACCAGGCGGTCTGCAAATCCGTCCCCGCCCGAACGGCCACCGGCCCACCCGTTGCCATCAGCTTCTGCACCTCGGCCATGAACTGATCCGGCTTGTCCGATATCCGAACCGCCTGCCCGTAGGACAGGGTGATGGAAAGGAGGGTAAGGGTGATGCCTAAATTAAAAAGTCGGTTCATTACGTATCTGCTCATACTATATGCTACCCGCCGTGTTTGTCATTCCGACAAACACGACGGAAGAAGAAAAAATCACTTTTGAAACAACAGAGAAGTCCACTCCTGATTCGTCATAGAAGTAACGAACGACAGCCCCGTTTCTGTCGCTTTTTGTTGAATATCCATTGCATCATTCTCATAGAATCCACTGACTACCAGATACCCGTTACGTACCAGAAAATTGGTGTAGGTCGGTATTTCAGCCAGCAGCACATTTCGATTAATGTTGGCAACGATGATGTCGTAGTTGCTGTCTGGGACAACATTCTCTATCGTCCCCTGAAAAACCGTGATTTGCGGGCAATCATTCACTTCAGCATTCTCATGGGCGTTCGCTACCGCCCACTCCTCAATATCGAACGCCAGTACAGACTTTGCGCCCATTTTAGCGGCCAGAATGGCCAGGATACCTGTTCCGCTGCCCACGTCCAGCACCGTTTTCCCGGCAAAGTCAAGGGCCAGCTGCTGCTCCAGCATCATGGCGGTGGTCTGGTGGTGCCCCGTACCGAACGACATTTTGGGATTAATCACGATGTCGTAACGAAACCGGGCATCTTTCTCGTGAAAAGATGCCCGGACCCGGACTTGGCTCGCTACTTCAATCGGCTCGTAATCGCGCTCCCACTCAGCGTTCCAGTTTCGTTTCTCTAACGAACTAACTTCGTAGGCTATTGCGGTCTGGTCGGCGTATTTAGCAATCAACGCCTGCACAGCCTCTTCGCTGAAATCAGACTCGATGATGTAGGCGTTTAGCCCTTCGTCGGTTTCCACGAAGGAGTCAAAACCAAGTTCGGCCAGTTCGGCGGTGAGGATATCGGTATAATCGGGCGACAGGCGCAGTTGGAGTTCCAGGTAGTTCATGCGTCAAATTTTAGTTTTTTTTCGGCTACTTTCCAACCTTTTCCTACTTCGCCCGCCCTTTAGTGCGAATCCATTACAAACCGCATGTTTCGCTTGGCAACACCGCCCTCCATATCTGAACAGGAACTCGTTCAACGTTGCCGGGCAAACGACCGGCTGGCACAGCGGACCCTGTATGAACGGTACAGCCGGGCCATGTTTTCAACGGCCTACCGCATTACCAACGATTTCGACAATGCCAATGATGCCTTGCAGGACGCGTTTGTTGAGGTGTTCCGGAGCCTTGACCAGTTCGCCTTTCGGTCGACGCTCGGTGCCTGGATCAAAACGATTGTGGTGCGGCAAGCTATCCGGAAGCAACAACTGGAAGGCCGGTTTAGTACCCTTGACGAACAAATGCACGACCAGCCCGCTCCGTTTCGGGATACGCTCACCGGTGCTGAATTGGACGCGGCCATCCGAACCCTACCCGACGGTGCCCGAACGATTTTTTTGCTGGTTGAGGTGGAAGGCTACGCCCACAAAGAAGTAGCAGCGATGCTCGGCGTTTCGGAAGGCACCTCGAAATCGCAGGTGAGTTACGCCAAAAAACTATTGAGACAGCGACTAGCATGAACGATTCCTTACCGCAACTACCCGAATTCGACCCCCGCCCCGACCTCTGGGCCCGGATTGAAGCCGACCTGAATGCCGATAAGCACTTGAGTCGGGCGGTTCAGGCCCTGCCGGAGTTCGCGCCCAAAGCCGATTTATGGGCAACCATCGAGCAGACATTACCGATAGAAACGCCGGTCAACATTCGTCCGCTCTGGCAACAGCCCCAAACCCGGCAACTTTGGGCAGGATTGGCGGTGGCTGCTTTGCTGGTATTGGTTGGCGTCTGGCTGTTTCTGCGGCCCGAATCAACGGAAAAAGTACGCGTTGAGTACGCCGTTGAGCAATCCAGCATAAACCAGAAAGCAGATTTAGGCGCATTTTCTGATGAATCAAATGCCGACGAACGGGCCGAGGAGTTCATCAACCGCCAATGTGCCGAAGACCGGTACGTTTGCCAGCGGCCCGAAGTCCACGAACTCCGCAACCAGCTAACGGAACTTACCGAAGAGCAACAGCGGATTGAAGAACAGCAACAAGTTTTTGGCGATGACCCGGCCCTGATCCGGGCGCAGGTGAAAATTGAGAACCAGCGGGCCGAAGTCACGAAAGAACTGATTACCCTATTACGGTCATGAAAATCCATTCACTACTCCTGCTACTCTGCCTCTCCCTGCCAGCCCGTTCGCAAACGCCGGTGCAGGTGGTGACGCGGGTTATCGAGAAAGAGTTGCCTTACACTGACGGGCAGCGCGTTCGGCTGACTGCTCAGAAGGCAGACATCACGCTGAAAGGCTGGAACCGGCCAACGATATCGGTCAAACTACGACTGGTGGCCAAACACCCCGACAAGGCCACGGCTGAGCGCGAAGCAGGGTATCACCAATACGTATTGCAGGCCGAAAAAGGGCAGATCGACTTGTCGAATCGCTTCGTGATTCCGCAACGGGGCGGTAAGTTGCAAAGCCAGCTCAAAGCCATTTATGAAATTAGTCTGCCCACCAAAGCATTGCTGACACTGTCCAATTCCTTCGGGGATATTCGACTCAATGACTTAGCCGGCGACGTAAACCTGAAATTTGAGTTCGGCAAACTTTACCTGGAGGATGTGAGCGGCAAGGTTGTGATTGCCTCCAGCTACGGCGATATCGACGGGCGCAACCTGACGGCCACACTGACGCTCAAAGCCGAGAAAGCCGATGTGACCCTGCGCGATCTGGGCGGCACCGCCAACCTGCAAAGCCGCTACGGCAAGCTGTCCATCCTACCGGCCAGTACCCTCGATGCCCTGACCGTTGACGCTGCCCGTACCGAGATTCTGGTATCGGTCAACCGCCTGTCCGACTTCCGGTTTGACGTCATCTCCACCTTCTCCGACATCCGGGTGCCGCAGGAAGTAAGCGATCAAGTGAGCAAATACGGCGGCAAGCAGGTGTTCGGCTACCAGCCAACGGGCCGTAAACCCGAAATTAAAATCCAAAATAGTTACAGCCCCATTACCATTCAGGACGGAAAATCAGTAGTCAACCGATAAAATCAAAAACGACATGAAAACAACTTCACTAAAAACCAGCATGCTGGTCGTACTGACGGTATCAACCGCAGGTTCTGCCCTGGCGCAGGAATGGTCATTTGGGCCGAAAGCCTACCTCGGCCTGAGCAAGCAGGCGACCGTTGGCAACCAGGTGCAGATTGGCGATGCCAGCGTATACGGAGTCGATTACGGCGATGCGATTGGCAATTCGGTGGGGGCTTTTGCGCGGTACGACCGCCCCCGCTGGTACGCACAGGCAGAGGGAATGTACGGGGCTTATTCGTTGACAAATGCGTCGGTTAATAATGCAAGCGGTGGGTCTGCCATTTATCCCGGCATCCGGCGCTCCGATGCCCGGCTTATAGCCGGTTTCAAACCACTACCCTGGCTCCGGCTGAATGCGGGTTTGACGACGGCTTTTAACCAGCCAAAACCGAATAGCTATGCCAGTTTGGTCAGGACGTTTGAGGGCTACAATCCCCCAACGCCTTCAGAAAAACAGCGTGTCGACAGCCAACTGGAACAGTACCGAGTTTCTGAAGCCGTGTATAACAGCTACAAAAAAACGAACCTGGAAGGACAGCTCGGCATTGGAGCCGACATCGGTGGCTTGACCCTCGACCTGACTTACGCCCGAAGCCTAACTCCGGCTATTGATGGTATTACGGTGCAAAACCAGACCTACGCGTTCAAACAAAACTACGGCTACTGGGCGCTTGGGTTGGGCTACAAACTCTTTCCGCTGAAACGCCATTTACTGGCTCCCCGCAAGAACAAGGCATACGCCCGCATCAAACAGGACATTCCCTTTTACCGCAATGAGTTTTACGTAGGCGCCGGTCTGCTGGCCGAAGACATTGGCAGTCAGGCTATCTACGAAAACCGCTACACCCGCTACCTGACCCGGCGGCTGGGCATTACGGGCAGTCTGACCTATTCGCACAATTTCCTGAACAGCAACGACGATTATCGGGCGGGCTTTACCAACCAGTTCGCGCTACTGACCGGCGTTCGGTTTCTGCCCCTGTACAGCCGTCGGCATACCATCGGCATTACTACCGGCCCGATGCTAACGTATACGGATGAGTTGCAGGGTACCTTTGGTCAGCAGACGATAAACGGTCAGTTGGTCAACTCGCTGACGTTAAACCAGCGTTCAGCGGTGAATGAATTACAAACGGGCTGGCATAGCAGCATCGACTACAATTTTGCCCTGACCGACCGGCTCATCGTTGGTCCCTGGCTTCGGTTATCCGGTCAGTCGTTTATTATTCCCGATTACGCCAACGCCGGCATTCAGGTCGGTTATCGCTTCTAACGTTTTATGAAAACTACCCTCATTTTTCTTTTCGCAATCAGCGTGGGCGCCGTGGCCCAAACAACTGAAAATCGCCGGTTTGACGTGGAAACCGGCGTATCTACCCTGAATCTGCCCACACCCTACCGAGAGGGCTGGCACGTTCGGCAGCAGCTTACGGGTTACCTCCGGCCCCGGCTGGGCATTGCACTGGGCGTTGGTTGGGGTGCCTCAGCGAATAATGCCCCCCTCGCCACAACTGACCCGGCCAACCCCGGCCTCTACGCGCAACCCGACCCGGCGCAGCTTCGGGATTTTTACCGCCGACAGGATCGCATGACCGATTTATCGCTGGTTTTACTGCCCGTGTTAACCAAACGTCATCAGCTAAAAGCGCAGGTTGGCTTGTCGGTCTATCGCCAGCGGGAAATTCGCGTCGACAGTATTTTCCGGATAAACCCACGCTTCCCGAATTACGAAACAACTGGTAAGCTGACCAATACGAGTCGGGTCGTACCCATGGCCGCGGTAGGCTACGATTACCGTATTTCGTCGCGTTGGGGCGTTGGTGTTAATGGTGTGGCGTATTTCACCGGCAATGGTGCGCCTACCACAACGCTGGGACTGCGTGGCACCTACCGGTTTGGTCTCTCCGCCGACTCACTGGGGATGAACCCCGTTTCCTGGAACGAGTTGCGGGCGGGCGTTCGGCTGGGAGCAGGCCTTGTGGGCGAAAACAACATGGGTCCCGGTGGTCGGTACCGAACGAGTTTTGTGGGTGGCCTTTGGGCGGAGTTGCCGCTGTCGCTGACATGGGCCGTGCGGGGAGAAATCAACTACGCGCAACGGGGCTACCGCTCGGATGAAGTCACAACCGGCACCAGTCGGTATCTGTCAAACTTCGCCAACCTCAACTACCTTGAAATCCCGGTGCTTTTCCGCCATGAGGTAGCCTATGGCTGGCACTTGTACGCGGGGCCGTATATCGCCTTCCTGATAAACGGATACACCGAAACGGAAGGCGTCCGTAACCCACCTGTCAACTCAAACTCCGTTACCGGTCTGATGGTGGGCACTTCCTACGCCCTCACCAGCCGCCTGTCGGCCGACCTGCGCTACCAGCGCGACCTGATCCAGATTTCCAGTTCACCCTACGGCGGTTTGCACTCGGCTCAACTGGGCATTAGCTGGGCGTTTCAGAAACCGTAAAACAAACGGGTACAGTTGACCCGTTTTAATAGCTGGACCGTTACCGCTACTAAAATGGGTCATCTCGTATGAAAAACGCTTTCCTCATCATCGACGCTCAGTTCGACTTCTGCCATCCCGACGGTGCCCTGTTTGTGCCGGGAGCCGAACAGGATATTAGCCGAATAGCGAAACTCATTCAGGACCATACCGATCAGATTGACCACATCGTTGTTACGCTCGATACGCACCAGCTACTGGATATTGCCCATCCACTGTTCTGGCAGGACGCTACCGGCAACCACCCAACTCCGTTTACCCAAATCACGGGCGACGATGTCGATGCGGGTCAATGGATACCGCGTTTTTCGGCGGGGAGAGCCATTGCATACATTCATGCACTGGAGTCTGGCGGGCAGTTTACGCATGTCATCTGGCCCGAACATTGTTTGATTGGGTCGCGTGGGGCCTCTTTGCATGATACGCTGACCGACGCCCTGAAGGCCTGGTCGCACCGGCGAAATCGGGATTACGCAGCCATTCAGAAGGGAGTTTATCCCCTCACCGAGCACTTTGGAATTTTTCGGGCGCAGGTACCCGATCCAGCTGTTCCGGAAACCCAGCTGAACACCGCGCTGATCAATGACTTAGCCCGCTTTGATACTATTTATCTGATGGGCGAGGCCAAATCGCACTGCGTAGCCAACAGCCTGAAACAACTCCTGGACTTCGCACCTGATATTGTTCCCAAACTCACCGTCGTGACCGACTGCATGTCAGATGTGACGGGACTAGGCCATCTGGCTGACCCGATTTTTGCCGAAGCCCGGGCCCGAAAAGTCAGTTTTATCCAATCAGACAGGGTTTTTAGCTAAAAACCCGTACCTTTTCGGCACTATGGAAAAGACGTTATCCCTATTCCCGCTCAACTTAATTGTGTATCCCGGTGAAGATTTAAATCTGCATGTTTTCGAACCGCGTTACCGGGAACTTATCAATGAATGCCTGGAAGAAGAAAAGACGTTTGGTATTCCGGCTTTCATCAATAACAAGTTACCCGGCTACGGCACCGAAATGCACGTCACTACGCTGCACAAACGCTATCCGGATGGCCGGATGGATATTAAATCGAAAGGGCTGGGCGTTTTCAGGCTCGTTAATTTTGAGAACCCGGTGCCGGGTAAGCTGTATGCCGGGGGTGAGGTAGAACTGGTAGAGCCCGGCGACACGTTTAGTGCCCACGCTACGGCCCTCGCCGAACGACTCAAACAGCTATATACCCTGCTGCAGATTGAAACGGACTACAACGTAGCCACCGGAAATCTGTCCTACAAAGTAGCGCACAAAGTTGGCCTGTCGGTAGAGCAGGAATACGAGTTACTCACCCTCGAAAGCGAAGCCGAACGGCAGCTTTTCCTGATTCAGCACCTGAACACTGTACTGCCGGTCGTGTCGGATATGGAGCGCACCAAACAGCGAATCCGGATGAATGGCCACTTTAAGAATCTGGATCCGCTCAACTTCTGACCGCTCCCGAACACTGTATCGGTCTTAATTTTCTTCCTGAGTTGTCCCTATTTTTTTGGCTCGTGCGGGCAGTTGCTCCGCCAGTTCTTTCAGATTTTTTATGGGAGGGCGCGGTTTTTCTGCTTCACCGATAACAAAACCGTAGGGCTTGAGGGTATCCACCGAATCAAAAATAACTTTCAGAATTGCCGTCATGGGCAAAGCCAGCACCAGACCGGGCAAGCCCCATATATTTTCCCACAAAATAAGGACAATGATAGCGGCCAGTGGATTGATACTAACCTTAGACCCTACAATGTAAGGGGTGATAAAGTTACCCTCTATCATCTGAACGAATAAAAATACACCTATCACCGCCACCGCCTTTAATGGATTATCGTGCGTGACCAGCGTGTAAGCGGCTGGAAGAAGGGAGCCCAGCGAAATGCCAAAATAAGGGATGAGTACCAGACAGGCTCCAAAAAAGCCGAAAAATACTGCATAGTCTACACCCAGAATCAACAGACCAACCGTCATAAGGGTACCAGTAATCAGAATTACCAGCACCAGACCCGCCAGGTAGTCTTTCACGACCTCATAAATTTTCCCCATCACGCTGTCAATCTCCGACCGCCGAATGTCATGAAAGAGCTTGTAAAAAAACGAGCGAAAAAAATCGCGATACAACAGAAAAAAGAAGGCAAACAGGAGCACCAGAAACAGATTGGCCAGTATGCTGGTGGTGGCCAGTAGCGTTGTTGTCAGAATAGCCCCGCCCTCCGACATGGCATCGCTCAGGTATTTTTTGACTTCGGTTATCTGCCGCTGACGGTCAATGTTCAACCGTTCGTCGGCAAACGTTCGGATGCTATTTATGTATTCATTCGCCCGCTTGGCAAACTGAGGCACTACTTCGGCAAAGTTGCTTATCTGATTTGAAATACCCCAGAACAAAGCATATACGACACCCAGCGCCAACAACAAGCACAGTATGATAGACAGTATTCTGGGTACCCCCCAGCCTTCCAGCCGCTTCACCAGCGGAAACAGAAGTACGGCGAACAGAATGGAGAAAACCAATGGAATCAGTAGCCCGGCCAGGGTATGAAGGCCGTAAATAACAACGACCATTGATACAAGCACGAAAGCCAGTTTGGCGACGTAGGGTAGCTCAGTTTCCCGGGAGCGAATATTCATAATGCAAGTAATAACAAAGGTGTATACGGGCTGTTATTTTTTTTATATTTACCCCTCTTCGCCCCCCCTAACGGCACTGGGAATGAGTTATTTTACGGCTCTTTACTTTCGGCATCGTAAACTAATCAACTCGCTTTCAGGCAATACCAGTCGATTGGTATCCGCCGGAAGCTGTTAAGTTTTTGTTAAGTATGCATTCAGGCTTGGTAACGTTGTGGATAAGTCACGTAACTTCGGGCTGTTTACACACCAGCCGATCGTGTGTATGGTGTGTAGACCCAACTCACTTTACCAACTTCACTTCACATGAGTGCTGCCAAAGCTGCTCAACCCCTGCACCGTGTTTTGGTCGTCGATGACGATGTAGACATCGTTGAAATGCTCGAATATAACCTGACCAAAGAGGGCTACGATGTTCGGACGGCAACCGACGGACGTAAAGCCATTGAAACCGCCAAAACGTATTTACCCGAACTGGTAGTGCTCGATATCATGATGCCCCACATGGACGGTATCGAAACGGGCCGACAGCTTCGTGATATTGCCGACCTCCGCCAGACGTACATCCTGTACCTGACAGCGCGGTCGGAAGAGTATTCCGAAGTGGCGGCTTTCGACGTTGGTGCCGACGATTACATTACCAAACCCATTAAGCCCCGTGCGCTGATGAGCCGGATTAATGCTCTGTTTCGGCGGGAAGCCCAGAAGGCAGACCCCGGCGAACAGATAACGATTGCCGACCTGCTGATTAATCGCAAGAATTACTCGGTTACCCAGCATGAGAAGTCTGTCATTCTGCCAAAGAAAGAGTTTGAGCTGTTGTTTTTTCTGGCGCAGCACCCCAACAAAGTCTGTAGCCGGGAAGAATTGCTGCAAAAAATATGGGGAGCCGACATCTACGTACTCGAGCGAACGGTGGATGTTCATATTCGCAAACTCCGCGAAAAAATTGGCGACACCCACATTCGTACCCTGAAAGGTGTTGGTTATATGTTTACCGACCAGCCAGAATAAAGTTAGTCGGTTTACGGTTTGCCGACGCACGAATAATTACTGCGTCAGCCAACGGTAAACCGTAAGCTGTAAACCGACTAACTTTACATTATGTCTCTGAGTCCCCGCTTTATTGCTCTTTTACTGGCTTGCCTGATTTCGGCACTGACTGTTGCCTTTCTTACGTTTGTAGCAGGAGTAACGCCCACGATGCTTTTCGTCGTTGGACTTTCATCATTCGCCATTTCCTTTTTTTTGGTTCTGTACGCTATTGAACTACTCGTATTTCGGGAGGTCAATAAGATGTACAAAACGATTCATCAGCTCAAAATCCGCGATTTCAGTATCTCCCGAAAGGCGATTATCAAGAACACGAATCCGTTTAAGAAACTGAATGACGAAATTTTCGTTTACGTTGCCAAAAAGCAGAAGGAAATTGATGAATTAAAGCGGCTGGAGCAGTTCCGGCGGGAGTTTCTGGCCGACGTGTCGCACGAGTTAAAAACACCCATTTTTGCCGCTCAGGGCTACATTCATACCCTTATTGACGGAGCCGTTGATGATGAGAAAGTACGGGATAAATTCCTCTCGAAAGCCGCTAAAAGCCTCGATGGTCTGGATGCACTGGTAAAAGACCTGATGGCCCTTTCGCAACTGGAAACCGGCGAGATAAAAATGAATCTCAGCCGAATTGACCTGACTCACGTTGTTCAGGAAATTTTCGAGCAACTGGAAGGCATTGCCCAGACCAAGCACATAAACCTCTCACTGAGGTCCCTGTCCGCTACTTCCGTGTGGGTAAAAGCTGACCCGCAGCGGATCACGCAGGCCATTAGCAACCTGGTTGAAAATGCGGTGAAATACGGAAATGAACGCGGCCGGGTTGTCGTTAGTCTGGAAGAGGAAAAGAAGCACGTTCTCGTATCGGTACGGGATGATGGACCAGGCATTCCCCCCGAACACCTGAGCCGGATTTTTGAGCGGTTCTATAGGGTAGAAAAGAGCCGTTCCAAAGACCGGGGTGGCACGGGCCTGGGACTGGCCATTGTGAAGCACATTCTCAACGCACACAAAGCCAAGATTACCGTTATGAGCAAGATAGAGAAGGGGACAACCTTCCGGTTCAAGCTGGACCGGGTGGATTGATTACAAATTACGCTTAAATCAGCCTTTTCAGCAGGAAACTGGCCAGAATCATCTGCCCCCTGCGTCGAACCAGTACCGATATTTCCTTCCCTTCGCCTTTTTGAAGTATTTTATATATCTCGCTGATTGTCATATCCTTGGCCGAGCTGTTATTGACAAACAGCATCTCATCGCCTTCTTCCAGACCCGCCATATCGGCTGGTGAGCCCTGTACGATTTTGTCGATGTAGTAATTATGAAAATCGGTTCCTTTTGCCCGGAGTTCCATCCCACTCATATCGTGCTCAAAACGCTCGTGAAGCAATCGCTTTACGGGCTTCATGACGATGTATTGCTCAGGATAGTTGAACGTGACTTTAAACCGACGTAACAGTTCGCAGCCTACATTTCCCTGGCGTTCGGGCATGTTGACCAGCTTCATGCCGAAGGCCATACTATCGGGAAAAGATGCCAGAATATTGTCCAGTTCGTACCGGCCAAACCGAACCTTCTCAATACGGCCGAGGCATCCGTTAATGACTCCGTTCAATCCCCGACCCAATTGTGCCCGGATGTTCTTTTGGGGTATTTCCAGCGCTCCTATACTCCGGGTCCGGTCGAGCAGCAACGCATGACCCGCTCCCGTATCCAGTACCACGCGCAATGGCATCGTTTTTTCCCCATCAAACACAGATAAAGCATCGGTATAGGCTTTTGTGTCCTGAATGGTAATGGGGTATCGATCTCCTTTGTGTTTTTTGTACTTGAACTTTTCAGGTTTCATGATAACCAGTTCATGCCGCTGAAAATCAATGTTGACCACGAAATTTGCGAATATCTCGTAGCCAAAAATTCCGTGTACCGGTGTCCCAACGTACTCAGATAGTTTGAGCATATCTTCATCCAGGATAACGATATTATGGTGCGCGGCTTTAAGACCACCCATGCTCAGGCTGTTGTTTATGGCTATGGAGGCCGTCAAACTACCACCCTCCCCTGCTCCGTTCAGTTTAATTTTCCGGGTAAGCGTAAGCGGCTTTTCACGAAAAGCGTCGGATCTGTGATTATCGTATTGCTGACACCCGTATCCAATATAAAATACAGGGTATCCGATTGGTTTATCTGTACCGGAACAATGATAAGATTAGAATGAAGCTGAAAAGGAATACGGGTAAACGCACGATTATTGGCGATAAAAAAGCCGTATCGCTCCTTATCTGGTATGCGACGATTGTGATCATCCCCCCATACGGCAACATAGGGTAATAAAAACCCGATTGCCAGTAGAAGCGTTTTCATAGTATATGTTATTTAACATTGAAATTACGTATTTTTTATCAGAATAACACAAGAAGCCGGTAGTAAGTTTGGAGCGCATCCGCCAAATGCTGTCCCGGCCAACCGATAGGTAAAATTTACACCACTCCGCAAATGCCCCTTTCGGCAGAAAGACTTAATTTCGCCGGAGATTGACGTCAATTAGCATGCTGATTAACGTTTATATAGGCTCTTTAGCTCACTACTACCTACTTATGCGTAAGAAAATTGTTGCCGGTAACTGGAAGATGAATAAAACAGCCGATGAAGCGCAGGCGCTGCTCTCGGAATTAGTTAACCTGCTTAAGGAAGAGGCATCAGCTGCTGCTAACGTAACGGTAGTATTGTGTCCCCCTTCTCTTTATCTGACCATGGCTCAGCAGCAGGTAGCTTCCGTCGAAAACGTTTCGGTGGGCGCTCAGAACTGCCACGAGAAGGCTTCCGGTGCTTATACCGGCGAAATTTCGGCTCCCATGCTCCAGTCGGTCGGGATTGAATACGTCATTCTGGGTCACAGCGAACGGCGGCAGTATTTTAGCGAAACCAATGCCCAGCTGGCCCAAAAAGTAAACAGTGCCCTCGAGCATGGCCTTACGCCCATCTTTTGCTGTGGCGAATCCCGCGACCTACGGGAAAACGGGGATTACATTGGGTTCGTGAAGAACCAGCTAACCAATAGTCTATTTCATCTCGCGCCCGAATCGTTCAACAAGGTGGTCATTGCCTACGAACCAATCTGGGCCATCGGCACCGGTCTAACGGCTTCGTCGGCGCAGGCACAGGACATGCATTTCGAGTTGCGCCGACATATTGCGGGGCAATACGGTGATGCGGTAGCCCAGGGCATTTCCATTCTGTACGGTGGTAGTGCCAATGCTCAAAATGCGGCTGAGTTGTTTGCCCAGACGGATGTGGACGGCGGCCTGATTGGTGGAGCGTCTCTGAAAGCCTCCGACTTTATAACGGTGGTAAAAGCTGCCCAGTAAAAGCAATTGACGGCTGGGGCTAATCCCAGCCGTCAACACTTACTTATGGAGGCAGATTATTACGTCAAAACGTTTAACATGACCGCCCACCCGGAAGGCGGCTACTTCGCCGAAACGTATCGTTCTGCTGAAAGCATTCCGCAGTCTGCCCTGCCGGACCGGTTTCGAGGGGCACGATCATTTGGGACGGCGATCTATTTTTTGCTGGAGAGTCATCAATTCTCCGCCCTCCACCGGATTCAGTCCGACGAAATCTGGCATTTCTACGCGGGCCGCCCGCTGGAGATTTCCATCATTTCGCCGGGCGGGGAGTTAACCATCATTCGATTGGGCAACCAGCCTGACCAGAGCGAGGTTTTTCAGGCCGTGGTGCAGGCCGGGTGCTGGTTTGGCTCAAAGCCTGCTTCGGACTCATCGGTAACCGACGATAATTTTTCGTTCGTTGGCTGTACCGTAGCTCCCGGTTTCGACTTTGCCGATTTTGAGCTGGCAGACCGGGCTACGCTGCTGTCCGAATTTCCGCAGCATCAGGCCGTTATTAACCGCCTGACTACCTGAAGTTTACGTTGCCAAATTTGGCTACAACCTTCACCTTCGTGCCGGAGCCGTTGCCCACTTTACCAATATACTGCTTCGTCAGACGTGCCCCCCGATTGTTGTCATTATCGGCGGGTTGACTGCTGAAAATGCATGGCCGACCCGGATGGAGTAGTTGAAACTGCCGTAGCTAACCGTCACGTTGAAGTCGCAGTCGGTATCCTGATCCATCGGCAACGCAACAGACGAATAAGCGGCCTGAATATCAACGTTATTAACCGATTTGAGTAACTGATCGATGCGAAACCCACCCGAGAAGTCCAACTTGATTTTGCCTGACTCGTGCAGCGTTCCAACTTTACCGCCCGAGTAGTTAATATCAGCGTCCAGTTTACCGACCTCGCCGATGTTCATCTTACCAAATTTATTGGTCAACATCAGCACGCGGGCTTTGACCAGTTCAAGTGTGGCATACGCGATGGTCAGCTTTCCTTCGTCGAGCATATTGATGTTAGCTTTTCCGTAAGCCACGTCGATATCGTTCTGGCGGTTAGTGAGTTCGTCGGTGCTGCTAAAGTTACCATACCGGCTATACACGGTTAGTGGGGCATGAAAGGCAGGAATCAGTGTATTGCCGAATTTATTCCGGACGGAGAGGGCATTCTGCCTGGGCATCATAACGTCGTAATCAATCTTGACGAAATTACGGTCGCCCCCCTCCTTCCACTTGCTCATACTCCAGTTCGAGATGTTGCTCTGACTAAAGTTGGTGCGGATAGTAATCCGGTTGTCGTCGCGCCGTTCGTCAATGGATACCGCATTCAGGAACGTCTGTACCCGCTCATCAGAGTCGGAATTAGCTGTAATCACAACCTGCACCCGAATTTCAGCCCTGTCCCACAGCCTAACCGAGACCTGACCGTACTGATTATCAATGACCAGGTTATCTTTACTATCCACGTCGAATAGTTTGATAATCGTTTTTCTCTTTTCAATAGCTCCAGTCTCTTCAGCCCAGGTAATCAGCGGGATCAGGCAGAGGAGGGAGCTATACAGGATTCGTTTCATTGAGTTGTTGTTTAATGCGCTGAATAACGCGAAACTGTTCATTAAGCAGGTTGATCTGCAGTTGTAAATTCTGAATCATAGCCTGAATCAACACTTCCTGATTTGGATTTTTCGGAAAATCAGCTTTCAGAGACCGGTAGGATTTTTCGAGCCGGTTAAGGTCGGCGGAAAACTCCTGGTACAAGTCAGGATTATTTTCTGTCATCTGCTTCAACTCGGCCCGTTTATCGTCAATAAGCCGGGTATACTGCACCACTTCTCTGGCATAACCGGGGCTGGCTGCTACCAGCAAAGGCTGTTGCGCAACACCGTACCGGTGGTTGACGTAGAAGAAACAACCCGCAAGCAACAGCATGGCGATAGAAGCAGCCACGCGCCAGTTGAGCATAGGCCAGCCAATTTGCTGCCCGCCAGACTGCCAGCGATTTTTGTGCACCTCCCGAAATGGGTTACTTCTGTCGGGTACCTGTTTGTCCAGACCCGCTTCTATTTTCAGCCATAAGTCATGGGCAGGCTCCTCATCGTCAAATGCTTCGCGGTTGTCGCGGACGAAGCGTTCCAGGTTATCTTTCTTCATATTGGTACCGACTTCCGCTACGGTCGTCGTTCATTGTTGTTGTTCGTAAGTTGAGTACGTTATAATAAGTCAAGCAATCGTTTTTTACCCCGCAAATACTGCGTTCTCGATGTTGTTTCGCTGATGCCCAGTACGTTGCCAATTTCTTCGTGATCGTAGCCTTCAAACAAGTAGAGGGACAAAACGACCCGGTAGCCTTCGGGCAGCTGCTGCATGGCCCGTTTTACCCGCTCTACTTCCAGAGTAATGGCCTCTTCGTCAACTGGCTCCACATCGGCAACGTCGAGCCGGTCGGCCAACTCGCTCTCTTCCTCACCGGGTCGGTACGAATCCAGGTCAATAAATTCCAGCCGCCTGCTGCGCAACTGATTAATGGCCCGGTTCACTACAATCTGCTTCAGCCACGCGCCAAACGTGCTCTGCCCCCGGAAAGACGCAATATGACCGAACGCATCTATGAATGCTTCCTGCAACACATCTTCAGCTTCGGCTTCATGATTCAGTATCCGCAGGCAAATGGTATACATGGCCTTCACGTAATGCTGGTATAGCTCATACTGGGCTCGTCGCTCACCCTGTTGGCAGCGTTTGACCAGGTCGGCATGGCGGTCTGGGTAGGGCAGTCCACTGTCCTGGCCCGGACGGGCACGGTTTCGGTTCGATTCCAACAGTTTCAGCAGCGCGCAGTGATTTAGGGTACCAACGAAAGAAAGATGCAGGAATAATGGGAATGTTGCATACTAATTCATAAAAAATTGTCGTTTGCCCATTCCTTCAGTTACCAGCCTGTTTTCCTGTACTTTAGAGGATACCAAAACGCACATGAATTATGTATGATCAATCATATAGCTCATCCTTCCTGGTCCACAATGATGGAATGAACTCCCCGTCTGAGCATCAATTTGTGATTAGCAAACTCACTATTGAACTGGGTATACTGTACTTTCACAAACACACAATAACGCTCATCCCATTGCCCGAAACGCCATTAAATCAAGGACCCGGTCATGCTGTACCTCACGTATTTCTTTACGATAGAGCAGCCGAGGAAACAAAAATCATCATTGAAGTCTGCCAGACTAACGGGCAACGAAACGACCTAAAGAAGATTATCCATCTTATAGAAGACAATGACTATGGCATTCTGGAAGGATTTGTCTACAGCTACCATACGCACGAGTGGTTCCGCTATGGCAAAGGGGAATGGGAGCATTGCCACTAATTCGTCGGTATCGACGCTGATGGACGTGAATATGGGGCCGATGGTGTAAAAAATCAGGCGAATAAATCGGCTACGGCAAATTGAAAATCCGGCAGGACGGGAGCCGCCGAAATTATTTCGGTCCCCTTGTATGCTTTCGACTCATCGGGGGATGAATAGACGTAAATCTTCTGCTGTCCAGGAACAATGTACCAGACCAATTCAGCTCCACCATCGAAATAATCCTGAATTTTATCGGTAACTTCTTTATACGATTCTGAATCGGACAGAATTTCGATAGGAAAACGGGTTTTCTGGCGAATTCCCTGTCCAGTTTCTACAATTTGTTCGAGCGTAAAATAGGCTAAGTCGGGGCGACGTTTGCGCGTATTATCTACGTATGAATCCATTTCTGGCGTTAGTTCATCCCCTTTCTCGTAAGCCTTTGTCCGGGTAAACAAGCGTGTCAGAAATTTCAGAATCAAGTATTCTGCCTGTTTCATTTCCTTTTTTTCGATGATCCGCCCCCGAACAAATTCGTAACTGCCCTCATGAGCATATTGCTCCTGCCACTGCTCAAACTCATCGACTGTTTTCAGATGAGTTGGCAACAGTGAATCGGATGTTTGTGTAGCAGTCATAGCGTTTTGAACGTTGGCCATCTCCTCAAAGATACCTTTTTTTGACAAGGCCCCAACCAAATTATTTCCTACTTTTATGGGTTATATACGGATAGAAACGAGCTGAATGGTTGATTATATTTCCGGGTTGAATGACCCACAGCGGGAAGCCGTTATGCACGGCAATGGCCCCTTGATGATTATTGCCGGCGCCGGTTCGGGTAAGACCCGTGTGCTTACTTACCGCATTGCCTACCTCATTGAAAAGGGTGTTGATCCCTTCCGGATACTGTCGCTGACGTTTACCAATAAAGCAGCCGGTGAGATGCGGAACCGGATTGAAAAAGTGGTAGGCACGGAAGCCCGCAACATCTGGATGGGTACATTTCACTCCGTATTTGCTAAGATTCTGCGGATTGAAGCCAAAGCCATTGGCTATACCAGCAACTTCTCCATCTACGATACCGACGACTCTAAATCACTTCTGCGGAGCATCATCAAAGAGATGGGCTTGGACGACAAGACGTACCGGGTCAACAGCGTATTTGGGCGTATCTCAGGGGCTAAAAACCGCTTGATTGGACCGGACGATTATCTCAACAACGCCGTCATCATGGCGGATGATGAATCGGCCCGGATGCCGCACACGGGACGGATTTACAAGCAGTACAGCGTTCGGTGTTTTGCGGCCAACGCAATGGATTTTGACGATTTACTGTTCAATACCAACGTGCTATTCCGCGACCACCTGGATATTCTGAACAAGTACCAGCACAAGTTTCAACATGTAATGGTGGATGAGTTTCAGGATACTAACGTGTCACAGTACCTGATAACCCGCAAGCTGGCCGCCGTTCACGAGAACATTTGTATCGTTGGGGATGATGCCCAGAGTATCTACGCCTTCCGGGGTGCCAACATCGAAAACATCCTGAATTTCCAGCGCGACTACGGCAAGGAGAACGTCAAAATAGTGAAGCTGGAGCAGAATTACCGCTCCACCAACACCATTGTACAAGCCGCCAACTCTATCATTGCCCGCAACAAAAACCAGTTGGAGAAGCACGTCTTCACGGCCAATGATGAAGGTCCGCTGATTGACGTTATCAAAGCCTCGTCGGACAATGAAGAAGGGCGACTGGTGGCTTCGGCCATTTTCGAAGCCAAAATGAACGAGTCGCTCGTGAACAACGACTTCGCCATTCTGTACCGGACCAATGCTCAGTCGCGGGCATTTGAGGAAGCCCTGCGCAAAGTGAGCATAAAATACAGGATCGTGGGCGGATTGTCTTTCTACCAGCGTAAGGAAATCAAGGATTTGATTGCCTATCTGCGGTTTACGGTCAATCAGCAGGACGAGGAAGCCTTCAAACGAATTATCAACCTGCCCAAGCGCGGCATTGGCGATACGACAGTTGCTAAAATTGCGGTCATTGCGGCCGAGAAGCAGGATTCCATCTGGGAAATCGTCGCCGAAATCGGCAAACACATCGCCGGGCGGGCGTCTATGGCCATCGAAGCCTTTGCCGATTTAATCAAGAGTTTTAAACTCCTGCTGGACCAGAAAGATGCATACGAAGTGGCCTCCCACATTGCCAAAGCCTCGGGGCTGCTCAAGGAACTGTACGACGACAAAACCGTGGAGGGATTGGCCCGTTACGAGAACGTGCAGGAATTGCTGAACGCCATCAAAGAGTTTGTGGATAATCCGGACAACGACGAAAAGAGTCTGGGAGCTTTTCTGCAATCCGTTTCGTTGCTCACCTCCGCCGATGAGAAAGAGGATGACGGGGATAACGACCGGATTACGCTGATGACCATCCACGCGGCAAAAGGGCTGGAATTTAAAAACGTACATATCGTCGGGCTGGAAGAAGACCTGTTCCCCAGCCAGATGATGCTCGAGAGCCGCAACGACCTGGAAGAAGAACGGCGGCTGTTCTACGTGGCTATTACCCGCGCCGAAAAACGCCTGTCGATTTCCTACGCCGAAACACGCTACCATTACGGCCGCCTGAAAATGTGCGAACCCAGCCGTTTTTTGATGGAAATTGACCAGAAATACCTGAAGATGTCGAAGTTACGGTCGGCACCGAGTCGAATGGATTTCGACCGGCCCGAACGTGACCGCAGCGAAAGCACCTCGACTGGTTCAATGGCGTTTGTCCGGTCGCTGGCCCAGAAAACGGCCCGTTCGCAGGCACCGCAGCCAACGGTATCCCATACCCCCTCCGCCGACTTTGCCCCAACCAGCACCGCCGAACTGACCGAAGGACAGCGGGTGGAACACGCTAAATTTGGATTCGGCACCGTCAAGAAAATAGATGTGAATGGGACAGACCGGAAAGCAACCATTCAGTTTGAACAAGCTGGTGAGCGTACGTTGCTGTTAAGTTTCGCCAAACTGCGGATAGTGGTATGAGGTAGTTGAGCAACATACAAAACATCCGCTTCGTATCGTTCAGTTAGAGTAACTGTATTCCGCTTTCTCTTCACCTAATTGTATGAATGCCAATGGTGCCCTGGCCCTGTGCCTGATTTTTCTGTCAATTACCCTGTCGGTCATTGGTCAGCCCGGTGCCCCGGCACGGGATTCGACGAACGTTGAAAATCTGGGGAATCAGGTCAATTCGGAGTATAACGAGATTAATCCCATGATCTCGCCGGATGGAAAAACCCTGTACTTTGCCCGCATCAGTCATCCCAACAACACGCACGGCGATAAGGGCAGCCAGGATATCTGGTTTTCAGAATTCGACACCGTTAATAACCGCTGGGGTCCTGCCCGGCGCATGGGCTTCCCGCTCAACAAAGACGAATACAACTGCGCCTACAGCATTACGCCCGATGGCAACAGTATGCTCATTAAAGGACAGTATAATAACGGCAACTACGAAACCCGTGGCTTCTCATTAAGTAAAAAAACCGCTACCGGATGGTCGCCCCCGCAAAAGCTGGACATTCCCAACTACGTCAGCATGAGTAAGGGGCAGTTTGACTGTGGGTTTCTGTCGGCGGATGGCAAAGTACTGTTGATGGCCTTCAGCGAGAAGAAAAACAGCAAGGAAGACGACATCTACGTCAGCTTTCGGCAGAAGGACGGATCGTGGAGCAAACCGATGGATCTGGGGGATGAAGTGAATACTAGATTCACCGAAACTACGCCTTTTCTGGCACCTGACGGGGCTACCCTGTATTTCTCCAGCAATCGGGACGGGGGGCTGGGTAGTAACGACATTTACGTGTGCAAGCGAGTCGACAAAACCTGGAAGCATTGGTCGAAACCCGTTAATCTGGGTCCGAAAGTGAATACCGATGGGTATGATGCGTATTACACCCTCAGCGCATCCGGCGATTATGCTTACCTCACTACGTTCAAAAATACGCTTGGCAAAGGCGACATTGTCCGGGCAAAACTCAGCAGTGATCAACCCGCAAACCAGCCGGGTAAGGTTGGCGGGGGCAGTGAAGTTGCCGGCACAACGGACGTGACCCGCCCCGACCCGGTTGCGCTCATTAGCGGTAAAGTTGTTGATCAGATTACGGGCAAACCCATTGAAGCCCGGATCATTTACCAAACCCTGCCCGACGGTGCCGAAGCGGGTGAGGCTACGTCTGACCCGATTACGGGCGAATACAAAATTGTACTGCCTTACGGACAGAAATATAGTATGCGGGCCATTGCCAAAGATTTCATTGCGGAAGGCGATAACGTCGATTTGACCCAGCCCAAAGCGTTTCAGGAAATTAAAGGCCGGGAAATCAAAATGGTGGCTATAAAGGAAGGCAGCATCGTTCGGTTGAATAACATATTCTTTGACACGGGTAAATCGGAACTCCGACCCGAATCAGGCCCTGAACTGGACCGGCTGGTTACCACGTTCAATGAAGCCCCCAAAATGATTATCGAAGTACGCGGGCATACGGATAATACCGGCTCTGACGAAATAAACAACAAGCTATCACAGGACAGAGCAGACGCCGTTCGGGAGTATTTTATCAGCAAAGGCATTGAACCAGACCGCATTTCCAGTAAGGGATTTGGCGAAACAAAGCCAATGGCTACGAACGATACCGATGTAGGTCGTCAGCAAAACCGGCGGGTAGAATTTGTCATTATCAAGAAATAACTGCCTATTATCAGTAATAAGCAGCATTGCGTCAACTATATAGACCGTTTCGTGTTTACCTCTTAAAAACCGCGATTCTCTACCGATATAACTAATAAACGATGCAACTTGACGCAGGCTGTGAACTGTCTTTTGACGCCCAAACGCCAACTCCCTTAATCCTGATGTTACGCCCCCGCTCCGGCGCCGGTCAGTGGATTGTTCGGGAAGAATACAAGATAACACCCATCGTCAATGTAACAGAATTTACGGACCTGTACGGCAATCTGTGTCAGCGGGTCGTTGCCCCCGAAGGTCCTTTCTCCATTCATTTTTCGGCTACGGTTCAAACGGCCGATTTGATCGACGTTGCGCCCGGCGCCCCCTATACGCCGGTTGAGGAGTTACCCGATGACGTGTTGCACTACACCCTACCGAGCCGCTATTGCCAGTCTGACCAGTTGGGAAATCTCGCCACTCAAATCACCGAAGATGCTGAACCGGGCTACGATCAGGCCGAAGCCATCCGAAAATGGATTCATGAGAACATAAAGTATGAATATGGAACTAGCGACGCCAGTACGTCGGCCGTAGAAACGGCGAATCAAACGGGTTGGCGTTTGCCGGGACTTTACTCACCTGGGTATTTCTCTCTGCCGTGCGTTGAATATTCCGGCTCGCATGGTGGTTGGCTACTTATATCAGCTCGATCCAATGGACCTTCACGCCTGGTTTGAAGCCTACGCCGATGGCCGGTGGTTTACGTTTGATGCAACGCAGGAGTACCCGAAAGGCAATCGCATAACGGTAGCCTATGGACGCGATGCCGCCGATGTAGCTTTCACCACCCAGTTTGGGCCTATGCAACTCAACGACATGAAGGTTTGGGTCGAACTGGCGCAAAACGACGCAAGCGAAAGTGAAAAAAAAGCAGATCATGCTCCAACCAATTCAATGTCATCGGGGTCTACTCAGCAAACAAGCAATACACCATGAAAAAACCACTGCTTTTCTGCTCATTGCTGGGAATGCTGTCGGGTTGTTACAACGAGGATGGGATTTCACCTAACGCATCTTCGCTGGCCTCTCAAGCTGCGGGTTTGTATCGTACGAATCTTTATCTCGATCCTTCCCGCGTGGCTACCCCTACCGACAAAATGCCTTACACTGAGCTAAGAGCAGAATCGGATAGCACGTTGACTCTTACATACACCAAACTCTACCCGACTCCGGGTAGCCAGTCTATCCAGAACGTACTGGTCAAACAGCAATTGGATGGTCTTCAACTCACGGTAGCTGGTTTACCAGTAGGCACGCTGAGAACCGACCGTGTTTTCACGAATAACGGGATGGAAAAACAGGGAAGACTGCTGCGTTTGAGTTTGCCAGGAGACTCAACCGACAGCCTACATTTCAGCGGTATTCAGTAAAGCCAAAAAAAAGCGCAGTACCGTCGGGTACTGCGCTTTTTTTTGGCTTTACTGAATACGTTACCGTATGGCAAACTCACCCTGTCCTATCCGGAAACCTTCCGAGTATAACTCTACCGTGTATTTGCCCGCTTTGTACGGAATACCACGGGTATAAAGCAGTTCGACGTTCTTGCCGTTGTTCGTGTAGTTCACGGTTTGCTTCGTGGTGTAAATGGTTTCGTTACCATCCACGCTGAACGTTCCTGATCCATTGGCCATATCGGACACAACTGCACCCGATGGGTCCAGCACCCGTACGTACACATCCTTGGGCTCTTCCTTGGTCAGAGGGTTGTCCAGCAGCGTGTAAACCAACTTAATTTTGTCCAGGCGCTTGGCCTTGTATGAGTCGTCTTCTTTTACCTTACCCCTTGAGTTCACTGCAAACACCTTTACGTTCTGTGCTTTGAGTGCAGCAGCCCTGGTAACTTTAGTGGTCAGCTCTTCATTCTTCGATACAACCGTAGTTACAGAGTCAGCCAGCCGTTGCCGTTCCGTTTTCAAACCGCTGTTTTCCTCATCCAGCACTTTCACGTTGGTAGCCAGCGTCACGTTCTCACGCTGAAGGTTAGAGATCAGCGTGTCTTTTTCAATCAGGAACGCTTCGTATTGCTTGATCTTAGCCTCGTACTTGGCCAGTGATATGCGATTGCCTCTTTTCAGCGACGCTTTGTCATCTTCCAGCTGTGCTTTCACTTTCTGGAGTTCTGAAACATCACCCCCTAATTTTTGTACCTCAGCAATTTTGGCATCCAGAGCAGTCGAAATCGAATCCAGTTTAACGCGGGTTGTCGACAGTTCTTCAACGCGCTCAGAAATGGTTACTTCCTGATTCTCGGCAACTTTTTTCTCGTCAAAGTATAGGTAACTCGCTACACCAGCCAGGCCAGTCATAATAATTAAGGCCGCGAGTAAAGCACCGTTGGTCTTAGATTTTTGCGGGGTATTTTCCATTGTTTTTTTTCAATTTTTATGATTGAACATGCACAAACTTGGTAAAAAAGCCGCTCTCGCGGTTGTGTAGAGTCTGCTACATTTAAGGTCTCTTAAGGGTAAGAATATCAATGTTTATGACTGAAATCCGAAATAATCCTTTGGCCAATAGTATCGGAACGTTTGTTTCCGCCAGCCTATTGCTCCCTACAACAGATTATTGTTGAGAAATGTTTCTTATGACTCTGGTAACGGCGAGAAAAAGGCGCACTGACTATCAAATATATAGACCTTATAATCAATGACTTTTCCTGACTAGTAAACACCCTCAACGGGCTATTTAGGCCAAACAAGGAACCACCACCCGTAGTTATTTCACAAATTCCCCGCAAAGATGCCCGAACTTCCAGAGGTTGACATTAGACGGCAATACCTCGAAACCTCTTCACTTCATCAGCCCATCAGTCAGATTGAGATTGAGGATAAAAAACTAATAGCAACCGACCCGCCTACATTCGTGACAACGCTCATGGGAAGACAGTTTATTAGCACCCGGCGCGTAGGTAAAAACCTGTTTGTATTAACGGACAAACCCGGCGTCATCCTTCACATGCACTTCGGCATGACCGGTGATCTTGCCTATTATCACGCTTCACTTGACCGGCCCCGTTTTGCCCGCATCGTTTTTGTGTTTACGAATGGCTTCAATCTGGGATTTTTGTGTCCGCGTAAGTTTGAGCGGGTAGGCCTAGTCGACGATATTGACGCCTTTCTGAAACGGAAGAAAATTGGCCCGGATGGTTTGACGATCTCCCTGCCAGAGCTAGCAGGGAAGCTACAAGTAAAGAAAGCGTTTATCAAACCAGTGCTCCTGGATCAGAATGTTGTGGCTGGCCTGGGAAACTGGATTGTGGATGAGGTTCTTTTTCAGGCGTTTATTCATCCGGAACAGCGGGCCAATACGCTGACGGGTAATCAAATTACCCGAATTCACAGCGCTATTGGACTCGTGCTTAACACGGCAATTCGTTACGAAGCTACCTACCGTGATTTTCCGAACAGCTTCCTGATTCACGTCCGGGAATGGGATAATTCCCCCTATGATGACGTGGAAGCACACAAGTTCTGCCCTCGCTGTGGCTGCCGTATTGAACGCTCGACTGTGGGCGGACGTACCACTTTTTTCTGTCCCAAAGAACAGGTTATTGAACCTTGATTCATTCTGAACTTACTGGCAAAAAACAAGGTTTCTTGATTAAATGTATATACATTAATTACAGATACATCAATCATGAAAACGCAGCGTACCCTATCCAGCATACAAACCGCCACGCCAAGTAGTGTGGGCGACGGATTTGTTGGGTTGAACGCCTTCCATCCGCAAGGTTCAAGACCGTTTAACCCTTTTTTACTATTAGACCACCACGGCCCCATGCAGGTAAAACCTTCCGGGACGCCAAAAGGTGTTGACCAGCACCCGCACCGTGGCTTCGAAACGGTTACGATCGTATACGAAGGTGCGCTGGAACACCGCGATTCGGCCGGGAATCATGGTAAACTCTTCGCGGGTGACGTACAGTGGATGACGGCCGCATCGGGCATCATCCACGAAGAAAAACACGAGCTCGATTTCTCCCGGCAGGGCGGTCAGTTGGACTTTGTGCAGTTGTGGGTCAATCTACCCGCTAAAGACAAAATGAGTCCTCCAGGTTATCAGGACATTGCTTCGAGCAAAATTCCCGTTTCCATTCTGCCGGATGGTGGTCAGTTGCGGGTTATTGCGGGTGAACTGGCCGGTTCAACAGGTCCGGCTCACACGTTCAGTCCAGTTGTTGTGGCCGATTTGACGCTCAATGGTGGACAAACCGAAACCCTTACCATGCCCGGCACTTACAGCCTGATGGTTTATGTGTTGAGTGGCTCGGCAAGCGCAAACGACAATGCACTTGAATGGGGACAAATTGCCCTGTTCAACACCGATGGTGATACGATTACACTATCGGCAACATCTGGTACGAAACTGCTCATTCTGGCTGGCGAGCCAATCAGAGAGCCATTAGCGGTATACGGTCCTTTCGTGATGAATACACGGGAAGAAATCGTGGCGGCCTTTGACGATTTTCAGAACGGCCGCATGGGTGTGCTGAACTAATCTCAGGCCACTGATTGAGCAGAGACCTATTTTTACAATGGAACGCTGATTTTTATGATTGCTATGAGTTATTCTGCTGTCCCCATAACACAATAGGGCTGGAATTGAAAACGATCATGATCACTCTCAACAATCATAAAAATCGGCGTTCTATTGACTTTTACAAATCCTTGATGTTTCCAAATCCTATCACATCCCGATAGGCCGGATTTTCGCGCAGTTCGGCGGCACGTATCAGCTTAGTAGCTCCGAACTTAGTTTTGGCATCGTACAGGGTTTGGCGAAATTGGCCCTTTCGGCTATCGTCTTCAAATAGATTTAAGGGCACCATGTCCGCGGGTATAAATCGAAAAACTGCCACGCACATACTCCGCAAATGCTCATTCAGGACAGGTTCGCAATGGTGTGCCGACTGAAACTTCGCCATCCGTTCCCGGATAATCTGGTACAGTTCTATCCCGTCCTGTTTTGGTGTATCAAAGTGGGCTTCATAATTATAGGTTTTACCCGTGTGGTACCGGCAGGAAAAAGACATATCCTGGCAGTAGATTCCCTTTTGCACCATCCGCCGTTCCAGGGTCAGACAGAGCGATTGCAGCAACTCATCCAGTCGGTCGGGCGAGTGACGCTGCTCCCCCGAAATCGTCCGCATGGCCGACATGCTTTTGTTATTTGGACTCGTATCTAAATCTACCTCCCCCGCAAAGTTTAACCGTAGGTGCCAGTGCCAGCCAACGATACTTCGACACACTGCCCGCAGGTGTTCTGGCGATGCGTAGCGCAGTTCAAGGGGGGTGTGTACACCACCCGCCTGCAATCGGGCTGCCATGCGCTGACCAATGCCGGGAAGATCGGTCAGTACCAGCGTTCGTAGCACATTGTCAATAGTAGCGGGTGTAATGACGGTCAGGCCATCAGGCTTTTGCACATCGGAAGCTAACTTGGCCAGGAACACATTAGGTGCCATACCAATGGAACACCGCAGCCAGTCGCCTACTTTTTGCCGGATAGCCTGCTTAATGGCCAGTGCAGTTTGTTGCATGTCTTTGTACACAAGCTGATAGTTGGTCAAATCAATTACCGCTTCGTCAATACTTTTTGGCACTACATCATCGGAGAAGGTACGGAGCACATCAATAATCCTGACGTGGTACTCCCGGTAGCGGGCTGGATGGGTCTCGAGCGGTACCAACTCCGGACAGAGTGCCATGGCTTCATCCAGACGCATACCTGTTTTTACGCCCCGCGCCTTTGCCTCCACCGACGGCGCAATAATGCACCCATGCCGCCCTGTATACACGCATACCCCCACCGGCCGTCCCCGCAACCAGTAGTTATCCTGCTGCTCGCAGGAGGCAAAGAAACTGTTCATATCGACGAACAATATGGTGGGTAGAATGTGCGTGCTGAGTCGATTTCGGTTCATTACTTTTCAATGAAGAATTTGGGTGTTCCTCTATGGATTAGTCTGTATTCGTAGTATATTTGCCGTAATACAAGTGCAATATATTTTACTTATATTATATCAACAAGTGTCTACCCCGCAATGGTTGAAAATTGTTTGAAAAATATGGATACCTCCTTAACCATTCAGGACCGGCTGAAGCAGATTTTTGATGCACTGGGCATAACCATTTACCAGATTGCCAAAGAGTTGGGTGAGAACCCATCGAAGTTTTATAATATCCTGAATGGCCGGGCAAAACCATCGTACGACACTATTATGAGTTTGCTAGCCTGTTACCCCCAAATCAGTGCCGATTTCCTGATTCGGGGCATCACGCCCGTACTCAATTCGCCGGAGGCCAACGCCCGCATGATGGTTGCAGACGACGAGACCATCGACGTTCCGTTCATACCGGTTAAGTTTTACGCCACATTCGTCGAGAGCTATTCCGATACGGTTAGTGCGTCCGACATAGACTATTTTCGGGTACGCAAGCCCCTGGTGAAAGGACAAAAAAACACGGTTGTACTGGAAATTTCTGGTAATAGCATGAGTCCCCAATTGGCGCATGGTGCCAAGGTGCTGGCTATACCCGTCAGCGAAAACGACTGGGAGTATCAGTCAGGAGCCGTATACGCGGTGATGTACCGGGATTATTTCGTTGTTAAACGCATTCGGGACAATGAACTCCTGACCCGCAAATACCTGACCCTTCACTCCGATAACCCGAACGGCGGCAACGTAACGGTGCCGTTGCAGGATATTCGGGGATTATGGAAGATAATAGCCATTGTTGAGGCTCCGGTAGAATAGTTATACTCGTTGAAACACAAAAAAGCTGTTCATCAATCTGAACGGCTTTTTTGTGCCTTCACACTATAACCCTATACCTTCTCCTCCATCACGTCTTTCTGGTGCGCCCACATCTCCTGAAAAACAGTACTGCGCTGGAGCAGGCTGGAAAAGCTTCCTTCATCAATAACCTTCCCATCCTTCATAATATATACGTAGTCGAACAGGGGTAGCAGATGAAGCCGGTGGAGGGTTGAAACGACGGCTTTGTCCGCAAATTCGCGGAGCAGACTCCGGTAGATGGCTAGTTCCGTTTTGGGGTCTACACTGCTGGTTGGCTCATCCAATAGAACAATATCGCTGACACGGGCCGCTAATACACCCCTTGCCAGCGCAAGCCGCTGCCGCTGCCCACCCGACAGGTTCACACCTTTCTCCTGAATGTTTGTCTCCAGCCCCTTCGGCAGGTTTTTTACGACCTCACTGAAGCGGGCCACGTCACAAACCTCCTGTATTTCCGCTTCACTAAAAGGTAGCCCGAGAGTGATGTTATAAACAATGCTGTTCTCGAAAATCTCCGGCTCCTGCGGAAACAGGGTTACCGTATTGGCAATGGCATTCAAATCCGGAATCGCCTGTCCATCTACCCGTACAGATACGCCCGGCTCCGGCTGATACAGCCCCCGCAAGTAAGGTCATCAACGTACTTTTTCCAGCAGCCACTCTCCCCAATGAACGCCACGCGTTTACCCCGACTTAGCTGCATACGCAAATCAATTACGCTGGGAATCTTTTTCAGTGAGTTACCCACCCGTCCGTGTGAGAAGTTAAGACCGTCGATAGCAACTGTTTGCCAGTTGGCTGGTAACCTTTCGTGTTCAGGGCGTTCATGACGAGCGTAAGCGGTACTGATAGTTCGCACGGTTTGCACGTCGGTATTATACTGCACGATCTGGGTGTACTGCCAGGCTACATCGTGAAACACACTCGTAAATTGATTGACATAGCCGAGCAGGGTTACCAGTCCGCCAATCAGAAACACCTGCCCCGGAACATAATACTGATAGACATACCCCGTCGCCATAACGATATAGATTAGCGCAACCAGAATGGAGGCCACAAACCATTTCCACTCGTTAATTTTCACCTGCCGCATAAAAGGCGGAAAAACCAGAGCGACTTTGCCCGATAGTGCCTGCTGAATCCGCTCCTCCAGCCGTAGCGTGATAACGGTTAGTATGTTCGACAGACTATCGAACAGCGTGGCCGATACTATGTGCTCCTGCTCATTCGTCTCGTCGAGTGCGCTGATAAAGGGCCGGTCGAACCGCAAAATGACCCAGATGGTTAGTGCGCCCAGAGCAATTCCTGCCAGGCCGAAAGCCGGGGAGAAATAGATCATGGCTCCGAACGAAAAAACGAATTTTGACAGGGCCTGCAGGTAAATGAACCCATCCTGAAAGAACGTTTTGAGTGCATCGTACGCTTTGCGAATCCGGTTGATGGTGGCCCCACTGTGGTGGTCTTTATGCCAGCCGACGGGCAAATGCAGGGTTTGGTGGAACAGCTCGTCCAGAAAGTTTCGGCTCAGGTGAAACGCCAGCCGCCGTTCCATGATTCGCGCCGGACCATGAAACGCCCACTGCAGGAACTCAATTCCCAGGTAAGCACCGGCATACTGCCATGCCAGCGTTAAGATATCAATAGTCTGCTGCTGAAGTTCCCCAATGAACCAGCCCAGTAGTATGGGGCGCAGAGCTGCGACCAGATTGGCCAGTATAAACAGACAGTAGACGAGTACGTACTGCCGTCTTTCCTGGCGGGCATACGTCCAGGCGATTCTGAGCAGAGCGATGTACGGATTTTGCATGATTCCAAGTTGCAACCTCATTCAGGTGAAGCCTTCCCGGGTTTAGAATGGTCAAAAAAGGGGAATAGTTTCTGCGATATTCTTGACCATACCATTGATTTTCCGGTTGACTTTCAGTAATTTTGCGTCCTGATTTACAAAGGGGTCAATTACAGTCAGTGCCGATTCCTTTTCTGATTAGAGAAAACATAACTTTTAGGATAACAAACTAATGGCTCGCGATTTAGATTTCACGAGGAACATCGGTATCGCTGCCCACATTGATGCGGGCAAGACGACCACAACCGAACGTATCCTCTATTACGCCGGTGTAAGTCACAAGATTGGTGAAGTACACGACGGTGCCGCTACCATGGACTGGATGGAGCAGGAGCAGGAACGGGGTATTACTATTACTTCCGCTGCCACTACTGTTGACTGGACCTACCGCGACAAAAAATACCACATCAATATCATCGATACCCCCGGCCACGTTGACTTCACGGTTGAAGTAAACCGGTCATTGCGTGTGTTGGATGGACTGGTGTTTCTGTTTAGTGCCGTTGACGGCGTTGAGCCACAGTCGGAAACGAACTGGCGTTTGGCCAACAACTACAACGTAGCTCGTCTGGGCTTCGTAAATAAAATGGACCGGTCTGGTGCCGATTTCCTGAACGTGTGTAAGCAGGTAAAGGAAATGCTCGGCAGCTACGCCGTTCCCCTTCAGTTGCCAATTGGTGAAGAAGATAACTTCAAAGGCGTAGTTGATCTCGTTAACTTCCGCGGTATTCAGTGGAATGAAGACGATAAGGGTATGACCTTCCAGGAGGTTCCCATTCCGGCCGACATGCTGGAGGAAGCTACAGAATGGCGGGAAAAACTCCTCGAAGCCGTTGCCGAATTTGACGATTCGCTGATGGAGAAATACTTTGAGGATCCTGCGTCGATTTCGGAAGACGAGATTCTGGCCGCTCTGCGTAAAGCAACCATCTCGATGAAAATCGTGCCAATGCTTTGCGGTTCGTCTTTCAAGAACAAAGGTGTTCAAACCATGCTCGATTACGTAATGGCCCTGTTGCCATCACCAATGGACAAGGAGAGCATCAAAGGCACCAACCCAAACACGGGCGAAGAAATTTCGCGTAAGCCTTCATCAACGGAGCCTTTTTCCGCACTGGCGTTCAAAATTGCTACCGACCCTTACGTAGGTCGTTTGTGTTTTGTGCGTTCGTATTCGGGTGTACTGGAGTCGGGCTCTTACGTACTGAACAACCGTTCGGGCAACAAAGAGCGTATCTCGCGTATTTTCCAGATGCACGCCAACAAGCAAAACCAAATCGAACGCCTGGAAGCAGGTGACATCGGTGCGGTAGTTGGTTTCAAAGACATCAAAACGGGCGATACCCTGTCGGATGAAAAGAACCCAATCGTGCTTGAGTCGATGGTATTCCCAGAGCCCGTTATCGGCTACGCTATCGAGCCGAAGAAAACGGCCGATCAGGATAACTTCTCGAAAGCAATTGGTAAGTTGATCGAAGAAGACCCAACCCTCAAGGTTGAGTCGAACGAAGAAACCGGCCAGACCATCATCCGGGGTATGGGTGAGCTTCACCTGGAAATCATCATCGACCGGATGCGTCGTGAGTTCAAGGTAGAGGTAAACCAGGGTGCACCACAGGTGGCGTACAAAGAGAAACTGACCAAGAACGTTGAACACCGCGAGGTATACAAGAAGCAAACGGGTGGTCGTGGTAAATTTGCCGACATCGTGTTTGAACTTGGACCACGGGGCGAAGATGAGACAGGTATTATACAGCCGGGTCTTGAGTTCGTAAATGGTATTGTTGGCGGTGTTATTCCCCGCGAATTTATCCCAGCTGTACAGAAAGGCTTCGACGAATCGTTGAAAAACGGACCACTCGCTGGCTTCCCGCTCGAAAGCATGAAAGTTCGTCTGTTCCACGGCTCATACCACGACGTTGACTCCGATTCGCTATCCTTCGAAATGGCAGCGCGTTTGGGCTTCCGTGAGGCTGCCCGTCAGGCCGGTCCGAAATTGCTGGAACCCATCATGGCTGTTGAAGTACTGACACCGGAAGAATATACGGGACCCATCACCGGTGACCTAAACCGTCGTCGGGGTGTGATGAAAGGTATGGATACGAAAGCCGGTTCGCAGGTAATCAAAGCAGACGTTCCCCTGTCGGAACTGTTCGGTTACGTAACGGATTTGCGCACCATGTCGTCGGGTCGTGCTACGGCTAACCTGACCTTCGCTCACTACGAAGTGGTACCGCAGAGCATTGCCGATACGGTTGTTGCCAAAGAAAAAGGCGGTAAGTAAAGTCAATTACCTACTGATATAAACAGCAGAGCCGTTTGGGAAACCAAACGGCTCTGCTGTTTATGAAAAGCTCAGACTTCTTACCTGAGTGACTTCTGTGCATTGATAAGATATCTGTGCTTTAGCGGTCAAATACCATAGAAACACTGGGATATCTATTTTCTTACAGAAAACTTTTCCGTACCTTTGCACCCGCATTTAAAGCCCCGACGGAGTAAATGGTTCTTTCGACGGATGCTTTCACCTAATGAACCAGAACACAATGAGTCAGAAAATTCGCATTAAGCTGAAGTCATTCGATCACATGCTGGTCGATAAATCGGCAGAGAAGATTGTAAAGGCAGTTAAATCGACCGGTGCTATTGTTAGTGGCCCCATCCCCCTGCCAACCAAAAAAGAAATTTACACCGTACTGCGGTCGCCCCACGTTAACAAGAAGGCGCGGGAACAATTCCAGCTTTGTACTTACAAGCGGCTGGTCGACATTTACAGCAGCAGCGCCAAAACGGTTGACGCGTTGATGAAACTCGAATTGCCGAGTGGTGTTGATGTAGAGATCAAAGTCTAACGATTTTTTTCAACATTCTTAGTACTGCCAGCCCGGGACATCTTCTGTTTCGGGCTGGCAGTTGCGTTTTAATTCTACGTCCAACTGAGTCAGTGAGTAGACTATTGAAGTAGAAAGCCTACTCTTGTCTGACCGCACCTCTTTTGTTGAATTATCTACGGCCTTTATGGGTTATTTTTTTGTAATGTTAAGGTGCAGTTAGTCATCGTATACCAGGCACATGTTAAACATAATTCAGCTACTACCCGATTCGATTGCCAACCAGATTGCGGCTGGTGAGGTGGTTCAGCGGCCTGCTTCGGTGGTAAAAGAGTTGCTGGAGAATTCGGTGGATGCCAAAGCAAAGTCGGTGCAGGTCATTATCCGGGAGGCTGGTCGTAATTTGATTCAAATTGTGGACGATGGCTCCGGCATGACCGAAACCGATGCCCGTATGAGCTTTGAGCGTCATGCTACCTCCAAAATCCGCTCGTCCGATGATTTGTTTCGCATTCGCACTATGGGGTTTCGGGGCGAAGCACTGGCTTCTATTGCAGCCGTTGCCCAGATTGAGATGCGCACACGTCGGGCCGAAGAGGAACTGGGCACCCTGATTCGGATTGAAGGTTCCGACATTAAAGCGCAGGAATCTATTTCCTGCCTGCCCGGTACGAACCTGCTCATCAAAAATTTATTCTTCAACGTACCCGCCCGACGCAACTTTCTGAAATCGAATTCGGTAGAGATGCGGCACATCATCGACGAGTTTCAGCGGGTAGCCCTCGCCAATCCAGAGGTTGCTTTTTCATTGTTCCACAACGATCAGGAAATTTATAACCTGCCAGCCGGTAAACTTAGCCGTCGAATTGTGGATATGTTTGGCAAAAGCTACCGGGAGCAATTGAACTTCTGCGAAGAGCAGACCCCCTATGTTACTGTCCATGGTTACATTGGCAAACCGGAATCGGCCCGGAAAGCGCGGAATGAGCAGTTTTTCTTTGTCAACAACCGCTACATCAAGCACAATTACCTGCATCATGCCGTTGTGGGAGCCTACGAAGGCACTCTTCCCGATGGAAGTCAGCCTTTCTACGTTTTGTTCATTGATATCGACCCATCACACATCGACATCAATATTCACCCGACCAAGACGGAGATAAAATTTGATGATGAGCGCTCCGTCTATGCTATTATGATGGCCGCTGTCCGTAAAGCCGTTGGTGTGTATAACCTCGCACCCTCGCTTGATTTTGAATCGGACGTTAACTTTCTGACCGGTGCCCGGCCCGATGCGACTCAACCTTCGGTGGGTGTTAAGGGTACATTGGCTTCCAATGCGGAGAGCCATTTGCCCCGCCCCGTTACGCCTTCCTGGTCGTTGGGTACAGGGACATCGGCAAAAGAGCCCACTATCTCCCGCACGGATTCGCTGGATAAAGCGGCTGGCAGTAGTTTCGACATTCCCAAAAGACCATCGGTCAATAACTGGCAAACGCTTTACGAGGGCGTTTCCGACCCTGCTACACCCGTTCGTCCTGCTGACAACCCCAATGAGGGGGGCGACTGGCTGGGCGCTCTAAAAGCAACGCCATCGTCCTCCGACAGCGAGTCGATTACGCTGGGTAGCCGGGCCAATCAGTTGCAGATGGGTCTGGAATCAGCGGGAGAGAATACGCCAGCGTTGATTGAAGATGAGCATATTATCCAGGTGCAGAACCGGTACCTGTTAGCCCCGGTCAAATCGGGCGTGATGCTCATTGATCAGCGCCGGGCTTACGAACGCATCTTGTACGATCAGTTCCATACGGCATTAACCAAACAGAACGGAGCCTCGCAGCAGTTGCTATTTCCAAAAACCGTAACGCTGACGCCCGTTGATTTCCAGCTGGCACTTGATTTGCGCGATGATCTGATTCATCTCGGTTTCGAATTTGATGAACTTGGCGCAAACACCTTCATTATTCGGGGTGTTCCTACATTAACCATGGGGGAAAACGAAGAAGACTTGTTTGCCAATCTGCTGGCTCAGTTACGGGCCGATACGGGTCGGCTAAAACTGGACAAAATCGAGTCGATGGCCCGGTCATTATCGCGCCGATCAGCGTTGCATCATGTAACCCGCCTGAGTGCAACCGAATGTCGCTCCCTGGTTAATCAGTTGTTCATATCGGCAAACCCAAGCTATACGCCCATGGGTGAGCCAGTAATGGTCATGCTGACATTAGATAAAATTGCGGGACTTTTGCGCTGATTTTGAGATAATCAGCCTAAATTAGGCTATATTAACATGTTTAATCTTACTCCGGTAGTTCGCGCATTATTAGTAATAAATGTGCTGGTTTTTTTTGTCACGAACGAGACTATTATTGATCAGTTTGGACTCCATTCATTTTTGTCCGACAAATTCAACCCGATTCAGTTGCTGACGCATATGTTTCTGCACGGCGGTTTGGGGCATATTTTCAGTAACATGATTGGCTTAATCGTGTTCGGGCCAATGCTGGAGACGTTTTGGGGTCCCAAGCGATTTACGTTCTTTTACTTCTTTTGCGGCCTGGGTGCGGCATTGCTATTTTCGGGAATAAACTATTTTGAGATGCACGACGTATATGAAACCATTCAGGCGTATCGGGCAGATCCAGGGTTTGAGCCTTTCTCGGGATTCATCGATCAGCACGCGAGTGCCTATTACGATCGTTTGTTACCGTTCATTGAACAGTTTAAGCAGTTTCCAGACAACAGTAAAAATATTCAGGACAGTATAGCCATTGTGAATCGTATTTTTACAAATCAGGTTGACGAGCCAATGGTGGGTGCATCGGGCGCAATTTTCGGAGTAATTATGGGTTTTGGTTTGTTGTTTCCGAACACTCAGTTATTTTTATTGTTTCCACCTATACCGGTTAAAGCAAAGTATCTCGTTCTCTTCTACGGAGCCTTTGAACTTTATTCGGGTGTTTATCGGGCGCAGGCCGACAACGTTGCCCATTTCGCCCACATCGGCGGCATGTTGTTTGCATTTATTCTGGTGAAATACTGGGGTTCCCAACGAAAAACGTTTTACTAGTGATGAGCGGTTTGTTTGAGGATTTTCGGAGCGAATTCAATAAGCCCAACAATACGTTGGTGCAGTTGATACTAGTGAATACGGTTATCTTTCTGGTGCTGCTGCTGGCCAGGGTTGGTCTGACAATGGCGCAGAATCTGGATACTTATTACTTTATCCGGGGCCAGATGATGCTACCCGGTGGTGTAGGCGATTTCCTGCGCAAACCCTGGACGTTGTTTACCTATTTCTTCACGCATGACGAGATTTTCCATATTCTCTACAACATGCTCTTCCTGTACTGGTTTGGGCGGCTGATTGATGAATACCTGGGCAATCGTCGATTAATTGGTCTTTATATAATGGGTGGCCTGGCCGGTGGTATCCTATACCTGGTCATGTACAATCTGGTTCCTTATTTTCAGAATCAGTCCGATACGGCCCGTATGCTGGGGGCTTCTGCAGCTGCTTTTTCAGTAGCGGTCGGTGCGGCAACGCTGCTTCCCAACTATACGTTTCACCTACTCTTTTTCGGAGCGGTACGGATCAAATACATTGTTTTTTTCTTCATTATCCTTTCTGTTGCTCAATCAGCCGGTAGTAACGCGGGTGGTAATCTAGCCCACCTGGGTGGCGCACTCATGGGTTTTTGCTACGTTAAACTTCTTCAAAACGGAACGGACTTGGGTCGACCTATTTATTGGATAGCCGATGGGTGGAGTAATCTACTTAAACCTAAACCGCCCGTTAAAGTATCCTATCGGCAACGAAGCAGCGCCAGTACCCAGGCAGGCTCCTACCTGTCATCTTCGGGGACATCGTCGGCGGTTTCAACGCCTGACCAGGACGAAGTTGATATGATTCTGGATAAAATATCCCGGTCCGGTTACGAGAGTCTGACCCGCGAGGAAAAGCAAAAACTTTTCCGGGCCAGTCAGCGCAACTGATCAGGTATACAGGAATGTAAAATCAAGTCCAGAGAACCATCATTCTTTCTAAAATCTAAGCCGCTCGTGTTCACGTAGATATACTGACATGAGCGGCTTAGATTTTTTATAATTAGAGAATTAAGTAGTAGCTTCGCTTTTTGTAAACGACAGCGTTAACGCCTGTAGAACATTGTAAATAATACGTGTGTTATAAGGCAGACGTCTACCTACTACCATCATGCTCATTACCCCCGGCACTCTTCTGGCCACCATTGACTCTCCTGACGATCTTCGCAAACTTGACAAGTCTCTTCTGCCCCAGGTTGCCAATGAACTTCGGCAGTTTATAATCGACGACGTATCGGTATTCGGTGGCCATTTCGGAGCGAGCCTGGGTGTGGTTGAACTGACGGTTGCCCTTCATTATGTATTCAACACGCCTGATGACCAACTGGTGTGGGATGTAGGCCACCAGGCGTATGGCCACAAAATTCTGACGGGTCGGAGAGATGCGTTTCATACTAATCGGTTTTACAAGGGGCTCTCGGGGTTTCCGAAACGAAAAGAAAGTGAGTACGATTCCTTTGGGGTAGGCCACTCCTCCACGTCCATTTCGGCCGCTTTAGGTATGGCCGTTGCCTCTCAGTTGCAAGGCAACACCCAGCGCAACCATATTGCAGTTATCGGCGATGGCGCGCTCACCGCCGGAGAGGCATTTGAAGGAATGAATCATGCCGGTGCCACGGACAGCAACCTGTTGATTGTGTTGAATGACAACTGCATGAGCATTGATCCGAACGTAGGTGCGCTGCGGGAATATTTGACTGATATCACGACATCGCAGACGTATAACAAGGTAAAAGACGAAGTCTGGAACATACTGGGAAAAATGGACAAGCTGGGTAAGACCGCCCAGGATCTAGTGTCGCAGGTTCAGTCGGGTATCAAAAGTTCGCTGCTGGAACAAAGCAACCTGTTCGAGTCGTTGCATTTACGGTACTTTGGTCCTATTGATGGGCATGACATCGACCATCTGGTGAGTGTTTTAGATGATCTCAAGAATATTCCCGGTCCCAAGCTACTGCACGTACTAACCGTGAAGGGGAAAGGCTACGGCCCCGCCGAAAAAGATCAGACGAAATGGCACGCGCCCGGGCTGTTCGATAAAGTGACAGGGGTCATTCAGAAAAAAGTGTATGATACGCCCCAGCCCCCCAAGTATCAGGATGTGTTCGGGAATACACTGGTTGAACTGGCGGAGAAAAACCCGCGCATAGTAGGTGTCACACCGGCCATGCCCTCCGGCTCTTCCATGAACATCATGATGAAGGCTATGCCCACAAGGGCCTTCGACGTCGGTATTGCGGAACAGCACGCCGTCACGTTTTCGGCCGGTATGGCCACGCAGGGCGAAGTGGTATTCTGTAATATTTACTCCACATTCATGCAACGGGCCTACGACCAGGTCATTCATGACGTTTGCATTCAGGAATTACCCGTTATTTTCTGTCTGGATCGGGCCGGGTTTGCGGGTGCTGATGGACCAACGCACCACGGTGCTTATGATCTGGCCTACATGCGCTGCATTCCTAACATGATTGTGGCGGCTCCCATGAACGAACAGGAGTTGCGCAACATGATGTTCACCGCGCAGTCTGACGATGTGCAGCAGGGTAAGCGGGCTTTCTCCATTCGGTACCCACGGGGCGAAGGGGTCATGCCTGACTGGCGTACACCCTTTGAGAAACAGCTTATTGGTAAAGGTCGTCAGATTACGGACGGCCAGGATGTGGCCATTTTAACCATTGGCCACATGGGCAACTACGCGGTTGAGGCAACTCAACTACTGGCCAAGGAGGGTATTCACCCCGCTCACTTCGATATGCGCTACGTGAAACCGTTGGATGAGGAATTACTGCACCAGATTTTCAGTCGCTTTAACCGTGTGCTAACTGTTGAAGACGGATGCCTGATGGGTGGTTTCGGCAGCGCCATCGTGGAGTTCATGAGCGATCACGGCTACACGGCCCGCGTAAAACGACTGGGCATTCCTGATGCCGTTGTAGAACATGGCGAACAGATTGAATTACACCGTGAATGTGGATTCGATCCCTCCGGTATTGCCGATGCAGTACGCGAGTTACTGTTCGTAAGCAGGTCGGTATTCGTTTAATAACCTGATTTTTTTTGACAGGATTGCCAGATCGACAGGATGACACCTGCTCTGATAGACCGGCAGTCCTGTCATTTTTTATGGTATGAAAGTTTTTAAATTTGGTGGCGCTTCGGTCAAAGATGCCCACGCCGTTCGGAATGTAGCGGAGATCATCAAAAACCAGTGCCCAAACGAGGTTGTTGTTGTATCGGCGATGGGCAAAACGACCAATGCCCTGGAAGAACTCGTTGCGGCTTACACAAACCAGCAGACAGCAGGCATCCAGGCAGTCCCTCTCAACGATAAAGAAATACCACACTGACGTTATGAATGGCTTGGAAGGCGACTTTAGTGCCGTTCACGAAACGTTCGGCTTGCTTGAGGAGTATGTGTCAGCAACGTCTGTTGGCCGCCCCTACAATGAGACTTACGATCAGGTGGTTTCGCTGGGGGAAATTCTGTCTACTCAAATTATCGTCGCTTATTTACAGGCGTGTCATATTCCCACAACGTGGTTCGACGCCCGGCAACTTATCCGTACCGACACAAATTTCCGGGAGGGCCGGGTCGACTGGCAGGAGACGGGTCGGCGTATTAGCGAGGCTATAGTTGGGAAAGGTGTAAAGCTGACCCAGGGCTTTATTGGTCAGGCGGCCGATGGACGAACTGTAACCCTGGGGCGCGATGGTTCTGATTATTCGGCGGCCATCTTCGCCTACTGCCTGAACGCAGAAAGCGTCACTATCTGGAAAGATGTTCCCGGTGTGCTCAATGCGGATCCCAGATGGTTTGATGAAACGGTTCTGCTGGATACAATAACCTACCAGGACGCTATCGAACTAGCCTACTACGGAGCAACGGTCATTCACCCTAAAACCATCAAACCGATTCAGAACAAAGGTATTCCGTTGCACGTACGCTCATTTTTGACCCCCAATGCACCCGGCACCACTATCGGCAATTTCAAACAACATCTCTTAACGCCCTCCTTTATTTTCAAGGTAAATCAGGTATTGATCTCGCTCCACCCGAACGATTTTTCGTTCATTGCCGAAGATAATCTAAGCCACATTTTCGGTCAGTTTGCCAGGGCTGGGGTGAAAATTAACCTCATGCAGAACACGGCAATCAGCTTTTCGGTTGTTGTCGATGCTGATCGCGGACCGGATTCCCAAGCTGATCGATCAATTGAAAAACGACTTTCGTGTCAGCTATAATGAAAAGCTGGAGCTAATCACGATTCGTTACTATGATCAGGCTACGATTGATCGGGTGCTCATTCACAAAATCTTACTGCTGGAGCAAAAAAGCCGCTATACTGTGCAGCTAGTTGTCAGGGATATAACGCAGGGACAGCGGGATTTTTAGTGCTCATAAGCCCGCTTACAGTATCTTTGACTCCGGACAAATCAGCGCCATTCTATGCATTACGGCTATCTCAATGGCGCTATTGCGCCTACCGATCAACTCTCTATCGGTATCACCGACCTTAGCCTGCTTCGGGGCTATGGCCTGTTCGATTACTTTCTGACGTACAATGGCCGTCCTTTTCAATGGGACTGGTATTGGGAGCGGTTCCAAAATTCGGCCACGCGGATGCACTTGCCCTTACCGCTCGGTAAAGAGGAAACGTACAGCATCCTGATGGATTTGATTGAGCGGAGTGGCGGGAGCGATGTAGCCTTTCGGTTCGTGATGACCGGTGGATACTCCGCCGATAGTATTACTGTTGAGCGGCCCAACCTGCTCATCCTGACCGAATCCATTCACCCTGTGTCACCCGTTCAGTATGAACAGGGAATCAGCGTAATTCTGGATGAATACGTACGGGAAATGGCTGAGGTAAAAAGTACGGATTACAAACGGGTTATTTTGCTGGCTCAGGCTATCCGCTCGGCGGGTGCTTCGGATGTATTGTACCAGAAAGACGGCGAAATCAGTGAGTTGAGCCGCAGCAATTTTTTCCTGGTTCAGGGTAATCGGCTTATAACACCCAACCGCCATATTCTGCACGGTATTACCCGCCGAACTATTCTTCAGCTGGCACAAACCGATTTCCAGATTGAGGAGCGTCCCGTGCTTCTTTCCGAGCTTTATGATGCCAGTGAAGCGTTCACAACCAGTTCGACCAAAAAAGTACTGCCTATTGTACAAATCGGGGACTTAACCATTGGGGACGGACAGGTAGGGCCAACATCAAGATTTTTACTGCAGCGATTCAATGACCTGATTGAGGCCTGGTAGCAACAAATCTGCGTAGCGATGGATTACTTCGGGGGTTATGCGTTGCTCCTGCCCTATCCGCCCCACGCAGGGTAAACCCGTATAATTCAGGATAAACGTTTCGGTCGTTTCGACGGAAGGTCCGTTGAACATAATCCCCAACAGGGGGATACTCCGCGTTCGGCAGGCGTCAACCGACAGTAGCGTGTGGTTGATACTGCCCAGATAGTTTTGCGATACCAGCACGACGGGCAAACCCAGTTTTTCGACCAGATCAATGTTTAGCTGGTGGTTATTCAGGGGAACCATCAGGCCACCCGCTAGCTCAATAACCAGTGCATTGTCCGTTTCAGGCGCTTCAAGCCGGTCCATCTCAATGACAACGTTATCTATTTCGGCAGCAGCATGTGGTGATAAAGGCTGGGTGAGTCGGTAGGCTTCCGGGTGAAACCTGGAAACAGGATTACGAATCAGTCTTTTTACGGCGTCGGTATCCGAATCGTCCAGCCCGCCCGACTGAATAGGTTTCCAGTAATCGGCCCGCAGGGCTTCTACCAACACGGCCGATACCACCGTTTTACCAATTTCAGTACCGATTCCGGCAACAATAATATGAGCGTGCATGAAGCTAATTAAAATCGGGCATAAAAAAAGCCCGACTCTGTGGTCGGGCTTTGGTTAGCGTAATTGTAGGTAAAACGCCCCAGGAGACATTTTAGTTTAGCCACTGAAAAATAGTCGTATAATTTTTCGTTATAATCGCATCATTGACAGAATCATCATTTTCAATGGCAAAATCAGCCGTTTTGCGTCCTTCGGGACGAGTTATCTACGAAGTCACTATTCAGCATATAGGGTCACTAGCCTCCCTGCGGCAGCGCGAACCAACGATAATTTTCTTTTCGAACCTGCGAAAGGCGGTTGATGCGATCACGGCTGAGTTGGCCCTGAACAACTGGCCACCACGGGTAAATTACACCGCCGTTTACCGGGGTGTTAAGGAGCGGGCTTACTACAGTTGTGATTTCAATGTGGCCGGAACACGTATTTTCCGGATTAAGGTTACGCCCAGAATCCTCAACCCAGCATTACCCCGGTTAGGAATCGACGAAAACCCCGCTGATACCGGAAAGCCCTGAAAAGTAGATAGGTTTGCAACTAAGTTCAGTAAGCCTTCAAACTTAAATCCAGGCTCTTAATCTGATGAGTCAGCGCACCGGACGAAACAAAGTCCACCCCCGTTTCGGCGTAGGCCCGCAGGTTCGTTTCATCAATCCCCCCCGACGCTTCGGTGATGAACCGGCCGTTAACGAGCCGCACCATATCCCGGATACCATCGGGGGGGAAATTATCCAGTAGAATTACGTCTACCTGACCCACCCGCAGCACTTCGTCTACTTCGGCCCGGTTCCGGGTTTCTACTTCGATGCGCAGATTCCGCCCGGTTTCTTTTAGGTAGGCAACGGCTTTTGTGATGGCCGCTTCGATGCTGCCGGCATAATCGACGTGGTTGTCTTTGATGAGAATCATGTCGTACAGCCCGAATCGGTGATTAACGGCACCCCCTATTTTAGTAGCCATTTTCTCGCAGATGCGAAAGTTTGGTGTTGTTTTACGGGTATCTAACAGCTTTGCCCTCGTCCCTTCCAGCAAATTGACCAGCTCGCGGGTGTGGGTGGCAATACCACTCATGCGCTGCATGCAGTTAAGCACCAGTCGTTCGGCGGTCAGGATATTGCGGGCGTTACCGCTCACGGTCAGTACGATGTCGCCGGGCTTGATTGACGCCCCGTCCCGCATCAGCACATCAACAACAAAGGCTGGATCTACTTCGGCAAAAATAGCCTGCGCCACTTCGACACCAGCCAGAATACCGGCTTCTTTCACCAGCAACCGGGCGCGTTTCTGGGCATCAGCCGGAATGGTGGATAGGGAAGTATGGTCGCCATCGCCAACATCTTCGGCCAGGGCCAACTGAATAAATTCGTGTAAGTTCATGAGCGCAAGTTATGCGTTTCTTACAAACCAACTTGCCGAGAGGCTATAGGTTTTGCCGGGCCAATGGAAAATAGCTATGGTACTGCAGTAATCAAAGCACAGTATGAACCATCTTGATTCTGTTCGTTCTATGTAACTCACATCTTGCTGATTGAATTGTACCCATAGCTATCTTGCTCAAGAATTCAATGATTAACAAATCATCCTATTTTATCAATGGCCACTATTGACCCTTCAACCATTTTTCCACTGAGTGGATATGATCGGTTATGTTTTTTGAAAAACGTAGTTAGTCATCCTCAAATTCAGGTTGGTGAATACACATACTATGATGATTTTGATTCGGTGACCAACTTTCAGAAGAATGTTCGATATCTGTTCGAGTTTACTGGCGATCGTCTACGCATCGGTAAATTTTGCATGATTGCTTCGGGAGTGGAATTCATTATGAACGGAGCGAACCACCTTTCTGACTCAGTCAGTCCGTACCCCTTCGCTATTTTTGGCGGAGATTGGGGCAATTCAATGGATGGCAAATCGTACCCGAAAAAAGGCGACACCGTTATTGGAAACGATGTTTGGATAGGTTACCGAGCGGCTATCCTGCCTGGTGTTTCTATTGGTGACGGGGCAATTATCGGTTCTTACTCAGTCGTAACTAGTGATGTACCGCCTTACACCATCGTTGGCGGTAATCCCGCACGGTTGATTCGCCAACGCTTTGATGACTCGACTACTGCTCAACTCTTGAAACTTGCCTGGTGGAATTGGCCAATCGAAAAGATTACTCGTTATGCTGGGCTTTTGACCGGTGACGTTTCTGCTTTTTTGGCCCGAGTAAGCCAAGATCAAAATTGATACTCAAATCATGCATAGATTTTATATGGACTAAATTCTACCTAGGATAGTGGCTGGTTCAATCCCAATAAAAAGCGGCAAAGGCAAATTATAGTGGGATAGAAGACTATTCCGCAGAAAAGCAAATACTCCCTTTCTAATTTACCCCAGTAGAAATCCACTTCCGACCAGAAACCAGTCAGTTTTCAAACCAACAAAGCTTAGGACTTGCATTCCTCCGAAATTGGTACGAAATTTGTCATCCGCAAAGGAAAAACATGAAGCAACCGCGTGTCATACAACGCTTTTCGAGCCTGATGCTGGCTTCTTTACTGCTCTTTATGGCAGTTTGGGGGTATGGTAGCTTAGCGCAGCAACAAACGCTGGCGGCTAAAAAAGCAGTAGCTAAGCACGCTAGATCCGGGAAAGCAGACAGTTCGCAGGAAACGCAACTGAGTACGGCCCAATTTGACGCCGTTGTTACCCCGGCGGTTCAGTTAGGCGATTCGGGTCAGTCGGCATTTTTGTTACCAGTCCCGACCCTGGTTATTTTATTGCTGTTGAGCGTTGCACTGCTCCGGCACTTTACGCTCCCCCATTTCTATTTCTCTTACTTCAGGCACGTATTCGGGCATCACATCGCCACGAATGCGCCCTAACACGTAGCCGGGCTGGGTTGTCCAGCCTGCGTTTTACCGCCCGTTCCTCTTCAGCGTCAGCCTGTTGAGTCTCTTTTCAGTTTACCCTCTATTTTCCTTCAGGCAACTGCCTGTTCCAATCAATGCAAAACAGAACCGGAATTCTTATTCTGACGGGAGTTATTACAGCCATCTGTATCTACTTCCTGTCGTTCACCTTCGTGTCGCGCAACATTAAAGCCGATGCCGAAGCCTACGCGACGACCAAAGATGGTCAGGTCGATCGCAGTAAAAAGCAACGTTACCTGGACTCGCTCTGGAAAGAGCCCGTTTATTTGGGCAGCACATTGCAGGAAGTAAGCGAGCGCGAACTGGGTTTGGGCCTTGATCTTCAGGGTGGTATGCACGTCGTGCTGGAAGTGTCGCCCGCTGAAATTATGCGCAGCCTGTCTGGCAATAACCGTGACCCTAAATTTAACCAGGCGCTGAAACAGGCACTGGAGGATCAGAAAAGTAGCACAAAGCCTTATGTAGACCTGTTTGTCAGCGCCTTCAAAAAGATTGCGCCTGACACTAAACTGGCCACCGTATTTGCGACCAGTGCTAACCGGAACAAAATCAATTACCAGTCGACGGATACCGAAGTGCAAAGGTTGCTCACCAGCGAGGTGAACGACGCTACCACCCGGGCCTTCCAGATTATTCAGGCGCGGGTCGACAAATTTGGCGTAGCTAACCCAAATATTCAGCGGTTACCCGGTTCGGGCCGGATTCAGATTGAGCTACCAGGCGTTGATAACCCAGAACGTATCCGTCGCCTGCTGACCGGCGCGGCCAAACTGGAGTTTACTGAAGTATACCGACTGAACGAACTGGCTCCGGCTATTGAAGGCATGGGTGCCTATCTGCTGCGCGAAGAAACCGCCCGCAAAGCCGCGTTGGGCACTACGGCTCCGGCAGCAGGAACGGCTGCCAAAGGAACGTCAAGCCTGGAATCACAGCTGGCACAGGGTGCTAAGAAAGATTCGACGGCCGCTGGCGATACAGCAGCCGCAGCCGCGCAGGGAACCGCTCTAACGCAGTTGTTTTTACCTGTTGGACAGGATCAGCTGGGTGTTTACCTGAAGGATACGGCTCGTGCCAATGAAGTACTGAATGCAGCCGAAGTAAAAGGGCTGTTCCCCTCCGACGCTGTTGCAGCCTGGGATCGGAAACCATTTAAAGCAACAGACGGCAAGGAAATCCTGCCGCTGTACTTCATCAAGAAACCCGGTGGCCGTTCGCCCCTGGAAGGCGATGTAATTACCGATGCGACCAGCGATTACGACGACCGGGGCCGTCCGGAAGTGACGATGAACATGAATGCCGAAGGTGCCCGGAAATGGCGGAATCTTACGGCTGCCAACGTAAACCGGCCCGTAGCTATTTTGCTGGATAACCTGGTTTATACCGCACCTAACGTACAGAACGAGATTCCGAACGGACGCTCCAGCATTTCGGGCAACTTCACCATTGAAGAAACCAAAGACTTGGCTAACGTGCTGAAAGCCGGTAAACTACCTGCCCCTACCAACATCGTAGAGGAGAGCATTGTGGGTGCCACATTGGGTTCCGAAGCCGTTAGTGCCGGGGTTCTATCGTCTATTGTTGGTATTTTGCTGGTACTGGCCTTCGTTGTGTTCTATTACAACCGAGCCGGTCTCATTGCCGACTTAGCCCTTGTCGTCAACCTCTTTTTCCTGTTGGGTGTCATGGCCTCGCTGGGTGCTGTGCTAACCATGCCGGGTATTGCCGGTATCGTGCTCTCCATTGGTATGGCCGTGGATGCGAACGTACTTATTTTCGAGCGTATTAAAGAAGAGCTGGCCGAAGGAAAAGGATTTAAGCAGGCGGTAGGTGATGGTTTCAAAAATGCACTGTCATCCATCATTGACTCCAACGTAACCACTTTCCTGACGGGTATCGTGTTGTTCGCTTTCGGAACGGGCTTGATTCTGGGCTTTGCTACCACGCTTATTATTGGTATCCTGACCTCCTTATTCGCGGCTATTTTCATCACCCGCCTGATTCTGGAGTACTACATCCGGAATGGTAAGACCCTGTCTTTTTCCTCGAAATGGGCAAAAAACCTGTTTGCCGACTCCAACTTCGATTTCGTATCCCGCCGGAAACTGTATTACACCGTTTCGTCGGTTATCATTGCCCTGGGTATCGTTTCGGCCATTTATAAAGGTTTCGGTCTGGGCGTTGATTTTAAAGGAGGCCGTTCGTACGTCGTTCGTTTTGAGAAAGCGGTTAGTACGGATGAGGTTCGTAGCTCATTGGAGACTGTTTTGGGTGCTGCCCCCGAAGTGAAAACGTATGGTGGTACGGGTATTGGCTCCAATCAGGTGAAAGTAACAACTCCTTACCTGATCGACGATAATACGCAGGGAGCCGACAAGCGGGCTGAGTCAACGATTTATCAGGGGTTGAGTAGCATCAAAGGCAATCCAGCCCGGATTGAAAGCTCGCAGAAAGTAGGACCAACGATAGCGAATGATATTCTGACCTCCGCCATATGGTCCATCCTGCTGGCCGTGGCCGTTGTATTCGTTTACATTCTCATTCGCTTCAAGCGGCTGGCATTTGGGTATGGCGCGGTGGTGGCCATGTTCCACGATGTGTTGATTATTCTGGCTATTTTCACTTTCTTCAACGGCATACTGCCCTTCTCGCTGGATGTAGACCAGGCTTTTGTGGGTGCGTTGCTAACCATCATGGGATACTCCATGAACGATACGGTAGTTGTGTTTGACCGGGTCCGTGAGTACCTGAATGAAAATAAAGGCCGTAGTGAAAGCATTCCAACCATTATCAACAACGCGCTGAACAGTACGCTGAGCCGTACGGCCGTAACGGGTTTCTCCACGATTCTGGTGCTGTTGGTGCTGTTCATCTTCGGGGGCGAAACCATCCGTGGCTTCTCATTCGCTATGTTGATTGGCGTTATTGTAGGGACGTATTCGTCCTTGTTCGTTGCTACCCCGATTGTAGTTGATTCACTCAGCCGTGATCAGGAAAAGGGTGAGAACCTGAGCGATAAACCCGCAGTGGCCGAGAAGAAAACCGGTTTCGACGCTGTTCCAGCCGACTTTACCAGTGCTGCGCCCGCCACGCCGGCTGAGTTCACGGCCAAGAAGGAGAAGAAAGATAAGAAACCGCTTATCCGGCCTTCGCAGTCGTAAGCCTAATGCGTAAATGAGTGAATGTGTGAATGAGCGATTAAGCGATACCCGTATCTTTCGCTAATTCACACATTCACTTATTCGCTCATTATATTTCGTATCTTTCGGCTTAGATGCCCTATAATCTTTTTCTAAAAGACACAATCACCAAACTCTATTTTGCTGCATGGAGACTAAACTAAAACCTGTTAATACGAGTGTTATGCGCAAAAAGCCGCTAGCGGCTTATGCAGCAGACATGCAAAAAAGTGAATTAAAGCGCGTTTTAACCCGCTGGGGTTTAACATCGCTGGGTATTGGCGCTGTTATTGGCGGGGGCATCTTTGTACTAACGGGTATTGCAGCCAATGAGTGGGCCGGTCCGGCGCTGGCGCTGGCTTTTGTGATTGCGGGAATTGCCTGCACATTTGCGGCCCTGTGTTACGCCGAGTTTGCGTCTATCCTGCCCGTTGAAGGCTCGGCCTACGCGTACTCCTACGGTACAGTGGGAGAGTTATTTGCCTGGCTTATTGGCTGGAACCTCATTCTGGAATACATGATGGGCGCTACTACGGTAGCGGTGAGCTGGTCCGGGTATTTTGAGAAATTTTTACACCTGTTCCGCATTGATCCTCCCCTCTGGTTGATGAACGACCCCGTAACGGCTCAGGAAAAAGCGGACGCGCTGCGGGCAGCGGGACAGGTAGTACCTGAATTTAGCTTTGCCATTAACTTGCCGGCCTTCCTGATTGTGTGGGTAGTGACATATATCCTGGTAAAAGGAATCAAAGAAGCGGCCAGTACCAATAACCTGATTGTTATCGTGAAGGTGGCTACGGTCATATTCGTTGTTATTGCGGGCTCATTTTACATCGATGTAGCCAACTGGACACCATTCATCCCGGCTCCCGTTGTTGATGATACCGGACAAACTCACTTTGGATTCGATGGTATTGTAACCGCTGCCGGTATTGTGTTCTTTGCCTACATTGGTTTCGACGCCGTATCCACGCAGGCCGGGGAGGCCATCAACCCCAAAAAAGATGTTCCCTTCGCCATTATCGCTTCGCTGATCATCTGTACGGTTCTTTACATCCTGGTCTCGCTGGTATTAACCGGTATGGTACCTTACAACAAACTCGATTTGAAAGCCCCGGTTGCGCAGGCTTTTTCTGACGTTGGTCTGACCTGGTCGGTGTACCTGATTACCATTGCTGCCATCGCGGGCCTAACCTCGGTTATGCTGGTGATGATGCTGGGACAGACCCGGATTTTTCTGGGTATGGCCAAAGATGGATTACTGCCCAGGAATCTTTTTGCATCTATTCACCCTAAATTCAAAACGCCCTGGAAGAGTACCATCTTTGTGGGTGCCGTTGTTTCAGTAGTGGCTGCTGTCACTCCCATTGATAAAGTGTCGCAGTTAACCAGTTCAGGAACTCTGTTTGCTTTTGCCATGATTTGTGGAGCGGTATGGCTACTGCGCGTTCGGGAACCCAACCTGGAACGCCCCTATCGTACCCCCGCCCTGCCGGTGATTGCCACGCTTGGTATTGTGGCGAACTTGTACCTGATGTGGAACCTGCGGACAGACACCAAACTCACCTTCTTAGTCTGGGGTATTGTTGGTCTGATTGTCTACTTTCTTTACAGTCGTAAGCACAGCAACCTGAACAAGCCTCAGGAATAAACGTCACGCTCTATTATTCAGCAGCCCCCGACAAGTTGTCGGGGGCTGTTTTTTGTTTGCCGGTATAGGCAAAAGAACGCCACCACCAGCCTTGCCCCGGTGATAAAATCGATCTGTGTGACGTTAGTCACAAACCAAACGCATTTCCTCCTCTAATTTCGTTGCGTAATGAGTATTCAGGAATTAATTGGTTACGCTTCGGCAGTGGTTGTAGGCCTGGTCATTGGGCTGGCCGGGGGCGGAGGGTCCATACTGACCGTTCCGATCTTCGTTTACGTGTTCGGTGTGCCAACGATGCTGGCCACCACCTACTCTTTATTTGTAGTCGGGTCAACATCGGCGATAGGGTCTATCAATCATATCTGGAAAAAACGGGTAGACTTGCGGGTAACTATGGCTTTTGCTGCCCCCTCATTTCTGTCGGTTTACCTGACCCGTCGGTTTTTACTACCGGCCCTCCCCGATCCGCTGTTTCAGTTTAATGCGTTTACGGTATCGAAGAGTGACGCCATTTTGTACTTTTTCGCTTTTGTTATGGTTGTGGCTGCCCGCGCTATGATTGGCAACGACCGGCCGGAGCAGGGGGATGCGGCTGATGGTCGTCCGCGCTACGTAAGCCTGGCTCTGGATGGACTGGCAGTTGGTCTGCTAACAGGCACTATTGGTGCCGGGGGTGGGTTTATTATTGTACCCATGCTGGTGTTACTGGCCGGACTACCTATTCATCGGGCCGTGGCCACCTCGGTGCTGATTATTGCGGTAAACTCTTTCGTCGGTTTTTTGGGAGATATAAACCACACCAAACTGGACTGGAGTTTCCTGTTGCCCTTTACCGGTTTATCCATCGCGGGCATTTTTATTGGCATGTATCTGGCCCGCTTTATAGCTCCTGACAAATTGAAAAAAGGCTTCGGCTGGTTTGTATTAACGGTAGCTGGTTACATGATTTTTCAGGAATTGTCTCACGGGCATTAATTTGTCCTTAACAGAATGGGTTCATACCCAATCAAGTATTATGATGATTGAACAGATTTATACAGGTTGCCTGGCGCAGGGAGCTTACTACATTGAAAGCAATGGCGAAGCTGCCATTATTGACCCACTGCGCGAAACAGCTCCTTATGTACAGAAGGCGGAGCAGGCGGGGGTAACCATAAAATATGTATTTGAAACCCACTTTCACGCCGATTTCGTGTCGGGGCATCTGGATTTAGCGAAAAAAACGGGTGCCACTATCGTGTATGGTCCGCAGGCCAACACGGCCTACCCGGTTCATCATGCTACCGACGGTGAGCTGTTTACGGTGGGTGCTATCACCATAAAGGTGCTCCATACGCCCGGCCATACGTTTGAATCGACCACCTATCTGCTGATTGACGAGACAGGGAAAGACCACGCTATTTTCACTGGTGATACGCTATTCATTGGGGATGTTGGTCGGCCGGATTTAGCCATCAAAGGAAAGCTGACTGAACGAGACCTGGCCGGGATGCTGTACGACAGTTTGCAAACCAAAATTATGCCCCTGGCCGACGACGTTATCGTTTATCCAGCTCATGGTGCCGGTTCGGCTTGTGGCAAGAATATGAGTAAGGAAACAACCGACACGCTGGGTAATCAAAAGCGGTTCAATTATGCCTTACAGGCTAAGTCGAAGGCGGAGTTTGTTGAAAAAGTACTGGCTGGGCTGACTACCGCTCCTGCTTACTTTGCGGAGAATGCCCGGCTCAACAAAGAAGGCTACGAATCCATTGACCGGGTAATGGAACGGGGCAGTCTAGGACTGTCTCCAACGGCCTTCGAGGCCCTGGTGAATGAAACGGGAGCCCTGGTACTGGATGTTCGGGAAGCCGCCGATTTTGCGAAGGGTTTTGTTCCAAATGCCATTAACATTGGCCTGAACGGGCAGTTTGCACCCTGGGTAGGTGCACTTATTCCTGATTTGAAACAGCCAATAGCCCTCGTCACCCCCGAAGGACAGGAAAGCGAAACCGTTTTGCGGCTGGCCCGTGTTGGCTACGATGCCTGTATCGGCTTTTTGCAGGGTGGTATGGATGCCTGGAAACAGGCAGGAAAGGAAGTAGATACGGTTAACTCTATGTCGGCCGATGAGTTTGCCGACCAGTACCGGCAAAATCCGGCAATAGCCGTTGTAGACGTTCGGAAACCCGATGAGTTTACGAGTGATTATATAGCCAACGCCGAGAATTTTCCTTTGGATAACCTCAACGATTACATGGCAGAATTGCCCCATAACGAACCGATTTATGTTCATTGTGCCGGTGGTTATCGCTCTATGATCGCTAACTCGATACTTAAGGCACGGGGGTTTGATACGGTCGTGAACGTAGAAGGAGGCATCGCGGCCATCCAAAAAGCAGGGATACCGATGAAAAAAAACTAACTGCTCAATCACTATTTACCAACTACACTCAGCTTCACTTCACAGCCCTGGTATACGGCTTAAGCAGTTCAGCCGGGGGCAGATTGGGGCTGACTACTCCGTCGTGATCGCTTTTCTGCTGAGTGCCATTGGCGGCACATGGGTATACAGAGCCATTCGAAAACACCTGCCGCATTGAGGGCAAACATGCTACGTTGCTAGTAATCCATCCCGAATATTCCGTAAGCGGGCGATTTAAATCGCCCGCTTACGGAATAATCAGGCAAAGCCCTTTTTCAACTCTTCTGTCTACTGCTTCTTCTCGGGCATCAGTACCAACCGGATGTAGTTGGCTGCCCAAATACTGATTGGCAGCATCTTTCGTACTTTCTACGGTCACTTTATCCAGTTGCGCATCTTCCTGAAGGACCTCGTCGGGGGCATCGCCGTTGTAATATTGGTTCTGCAGATAACCCAGCCAGAACTGGTTGTCTTTTAACTGAAGTTCCGTTTCCCGGCGGGTTTCGGCTTTAAATTTGGCAATGTCGGCGGGTAATGCTCCTTTCTGCTTCAGGTCGTTGATCAGCTCCTGCGTTTTGGCAATGAGTTTATCCACGTTTTCGGGGGCACAACCAAAGTTGATGCGGAAAGTGTAGCGCGGCACCGGGTATTTGGCGTAGGCAGCATTGGCACTTACGCCGTACACGCCACTTTCCTCTTCCCGCAGTTTCTCAATCAATTTGATTTCCAGTACTTCGGCCAGTGCGTCCAGTTGCGTCGTCGTTTCCGGCGACCAGGTAATATCGCCACTGTAAACCAGCTGAACAGATGCTTTGGGGTCAAGCCCTCTGTAAACCGTCTTGCTGACTTCTCCCTTCGGCGCACGGATACCCAGGTCCTTAAATTTCTCCGTTTGTATCCGTTGCAGGCAAACCGCCGAGGTATTTTTCGACCAACGGCTTGAGCGTTTCTTCCTCGAAATTACCCACGAAGAAGAACGTAAAATCACCCGCATTGGCGAAGCGTTCCTGGTAGATTTTCAACGCACGGTCGAGGTCAATTTTTCCAAATCGTCGGGTTTGAGCGGTTGCCGACGCGGGTTATTATTGCCCAGCGTTACCGTTACGGTATCCTGAAACACCTGCTGGGGCGTTGGCGTATTGATGCGGTTTTGCAGGGCACTCCGCTGATTGGACAGAAATCCTTTTATCACATCGGCATCTTTCCGGGGCTGGGTAAAATAGCTGTAGATCAGTTGCAGGGCCGTTTCCAGGTCTTTCGGAGCCGCACTACCACTGATTCCTTCGCTTAATTCCCCAACGAACGGATACACGCTGACCTGCTTGCCCGACAGAAATTTGCCCAACTGAATCTGATTGTAAGCACCCGTTCCGCCCATAGCCGCCAGCGTAGACGAAAACCGCGCCGACTGGAAATCGTTCAGGTCGTAGAGCGAAGTGCCACCGAAGCTGCTGGCCGAAAACAAAATCTGGTCGTTTTTAAAATCCGTCGGCTTCAGCACCACCCGAACGCCATTTTTGAGCGTCCATTCCGTTACGCCAATGTCCTTGATTTTCTTCTCCTCCACCACGGGCGAGCCCGTTGGCTGTTTGGCCAGCAATGGGCTATCGAGCGTTTTGTCTTCGTAGGCGGTCAGGCCCTTTACCGGCATCGTCTACGTAGCTCAGAATCTGGGCTCCGGTTGGGAGTTTGGCCTTATCTTTCTCGGGAGCCATACAATAACGGCCCGGTTGTCGTTATGAATGAACAGGTCGACCAGCGCGTTTACTTCGGCGAGTTTGATACCAGTCCTGCTCCCGTTTCAGGAAATTGTAGTAGAACTCGATGCTGGTGTACGGCTCCTTGTCCGTGAAGTTCTGGACGTATTCGTTCACGTAATTGACCGACCGGGTTTTGTTCCGTTCGCTGTACGCCTGCTCCACGCTGGTCATAAATTCCTGCTTGGCGCGGGCCAGTTCGGTGGGGGTAAAACCAAACTGCTTGACGCGGGCGTTCTCGTCCAGCACGGCCCGGATGGCCCGCTCCACGTTGCCTTCTTTCGCGATGGCAATGGAGGTAAAGGCATCCAGATTTCCCAGAAAATCGCTGTAGTTACTGTAGCCACCCAGAAACGGCGGGTCGGCCTGTTGGGTGAGTTCCTGAATCCGGTTGCCCAGCATGGTGTTGAACAGGCCCCGTTTGATACTTTCGCGCAGGTCATTCAGGGTTTTTTCCTTGATTTCGGGTCGTTTGTAAATCACCTGCACCACCGTGTTGGGCTGTTCGGGGTCGGTAACGATAACCACTTTGGTGTCCTTATGCGGAGGAATTTCGTATTCCGTGCGGGGTTTGGCCGACTTTACGGCCGGAATCCGACCAAATTTGTCGCGAATAATTCCCTCTACCTCGCTTGATATCGAAATCACCCACGGCAATAACGGCCATCAGATCGGGGCGGTACCAGTCTTTATAAAACTGCTCCAGCGTAGCCGGTTTAAACGTTGTCAGCACCTGTTCCGTACCAATGGGCAACCGTTTCGCATACTGCGAATCATTGAGCAGAGCCGGAAAATACTTATCGCGCATCCGCTGCCCGGCCCCACGCCCCAGCCGCCGTTCTTCCAGCACGACGCCGCGCTCTTTGTCAATTTCCGTTGGGTCGAGGGTAGCGTTATGCGCCCAGTCTTCCAGAATCTGAAAGCGCCCTTGAACACATTGGCCGAATCCGTCGGAACGGGCAGTTGATAGACCGTTTCGTCGAAACCGGTGTAGGCGTTCAGATCGGCCCCGAACCGAACCCCCGCCGATTGCAGGAAGTTAACCAGTTCATTTTTGGGGAAATTCTTGGTGCCGTTGAACTCCATGTGCTCCATGAAGTGCGCCAGCCCCTGCTGGTTGTCGTTTTCCAGCACCGACCCCGCCCGAATGACCAGCCGTAGTTCGGCCCGATTTTTTGGCTCGGCATTTTTGCGGATGTAATAGGTCAGCCCATTGGGCAGCATACCAACTTTCACGGCCGGGTCGAGCGGAATGGGGCGTTCAGATTGACGGTTGCGGATGTTTTTCCGGCTTTCGACGCGGCTGTCTGGGGCGCAGTCTTACCGGATGATTTTGCTTTGGGCGTGGGTTGAGCCAGTACCAGTGCTGTGCTCAGTAATAAACTTATGCTTAAGGGAAAACGTACCATTTGGTCGCCTGCGGGTTTTGTTCAACGGGATAAAATCTGAAACAATAACGCCACAATGTACGAATCGTTTAGCCATGGGTGGAGTTAGCGATTTGAGCCTAAAAACGATTAAGGCAACCCATTTCTTACTGTTTCCACACTAACAGAAGGGCAACGATGACCGATGCAATAACGGAGAACCAGCAGATAGCGACTACCCACCGAATGGGAATTTCCCACATGGGCGCGTGGAGTAAGTTCCGTTTCATCGTCGGCCTCCACTACACCGTAAAAATTTCGGGTGCAGAAATCATCCCAATCCTCATAATCAACAAACCGGGCCAGGGTATCCAGAAAATCCGGGGAGGGAACGACCGACGATTGCCAGAAATTTTGTAACGAATGCGCATCGACCCGCTGCTGGGTATGGCGAAAAACAAGGTCGCTCAGGTGAGCAAAATCACGCGTCCGCCAGTGGGACGATTGCTCCCAGCGCAACACCCGTTCTATTTGCTGTTTGAGATCACTGGTATGCGGAGTCATGCCTTAAAAATAAGACTTTTCTCCTAACGACCGTCCTATACCATCGCCATTAACTGAACAGCCTTCATATCCTCTTTCGGCGCATCGCAGGTTGAGCAGGCATAATCCGCCGGTAATTGCCCAAACGGCGTACCCGCCGGAATGCCTTGACGCTCATCGCCATACTGTTCGTCGTAGACCGTAAAGCAGTGCGGGCACTGGTGTACCAACGGGGCATCATTATGAAGCAGGTTCTACTTTTTCTGTCTCCTGACGCACCGGTTCCATTCCCTCCTGTATCCGCCCGGCGTTGAATTTACGGCACAGGCGATGGAGTTGGTTGGGCAGGTGCATCTTGAATAAGCCCTTTTTCAAACAGATGATAGCGTCCGGCTGTTCGGGTTGAAATTTTCGGTAAAATAAATGTCGTATACACTGAACAGGGACAACTGACCAATCTGCAACAAGGGGCGTTTCCGAATCAGAACGGAGCCGAATACCGAACCGTCGGACCGCTCCGATTTTGGCCGGGTCTGAATACCAAAACACAAGCCCAAAGGTTCGGGTATCATTTTTCGCAAAGAAGCGTATAATGTAGTTTTTCAGCTGGGCACCGTCTTCGTTCTGGTCTTCCGTTTGCCAGGCCAGTTCATTGGCCGCGTGGCGCACGTTGATGTTATGTTTGCCCAGTACGTACGACCAGGCCGCCCGGTCTTTCTCTTCAATCCCTTTGATAATGAGTGATTTCCAGGTAGTCACGCACAGCTCGCCGATACGGGTTTTCAGGCACAACGCGCACACATCCAGCAGGAACGCAACCGAAAACTGCTCATCCCGCCGGTAAAGCCCCAGCCACGACCGCTGCCCATACCGATTGAAGCCTTCGTAATAGGGTAGCGAAAATTCGGGCAGGTCAATTTCCTTTACGGCTGGTTGTGTAATGAAGGACTGACCAGTCATTACGGCTTTGTAAATCTCCTCCTCCGTCTGCCTGCCCCCATCCAGCATGGCCTCCTCAATGGCTTTGGCAAGTCGGCCAACGTCATTGGTATAAATCAATTCGGGCCACCTGAACAGGGTATTCGTTTGTTTCGGCCGGATGTATAAATAGAAAAAATGCGGTTCGGGGGAGGTGATAAAATTCAGATTTCCCGTAAAAAACGGCGTAAAGCTCTGGTTAAAATCGGAGAGGTTTACTTTGAGTCGCGGGCCGTAATCAAACTGGTCGAGGATGGTGTGGTACTCACTTTCGCGCAGCCATGCCCCCGCCCGAAAAACGTCCTCCCCACAGTAGGAGCTGATAACATTTGGATACTGTTCTGTATTGACCTCATACGGCATCGACTGCTGTTTGAGGTCTTTTTCCAGAAAACGCATATCCTCATAATGCACCGTCATCAGCAACTGCTGCCTCGCACCAAAGCGCACAGTCCGAACTTGCGCATCACGCGCCATCGTCAATATGGTTTGCAGGGTGCCGGGCGCTACAATGCCACCGGGCATATTGACTTTTACAGTATAATAATCGCGCATGATTTTATGTGTAGAGACCGGTCCGCCGGTGCGGCAATACTTTGCGTCTCATGACCGGATGGTTTTATGTTGCTGGCGTAAGTATTGCTGACGCATATGAGACGCAAGTATGCGTCTCTACATTAACATTACACCAATTCGCTCATTGATAGAAGGATACTCCGCACTTCGGGTCGGCACGAGCCGCAACCGGTTCCGGCCCCCGTTTGCTGGCAAAGTTGCTGAAAATCGGTGCATCCTGCCTGGATGGCCCGCTCCAGATTGCCCTGCCCGACACTGTTGCAGGAGCAAACCAGTTTGCCCTCTACGGGGTCTACTTTTTTGCTGGCCCGCAGCAGTTGCAGTCGTTTTTCGGATAGTTCGAGTCCGCTGGCAATGAGTTCGCGAAACTCGGCGAACTCGTTTTTATCACCAACCAGCACCGCCCCCACCAGTTTATCGCCCTTCACGATGCACTTCTTGTAATAGCGCTTCGCTTTATCGATGAAGATGATTTCTTCATACTCACTACTGCCGGCCCTGGCCGGCACCTCGGTCATGCCCATGCTGCACAGGTGCAGGCCTTCCATTTTTAGAATACTAATGGCCAGACTACCCCGGTAGGGTTCCGAAATATCGCCCGCTATGAACCGGGCGGCCGCTTCGGCCTGTTGCTCAGCCGCCAGCGTAATCCCCCACATCTGCCCGTTCCACTGCGCCACTTCGCCGGCGGCAAAAATAGCCGGGTCGGAGGTTTGGAGGTAATCATTGACGACCACGCCCCGGTTGCAAACCAGGCCCGCTGCCTGAGCGAGTTCCGTATTGGGCACGGTGCCAATGGCAATAACCACCACCTGACAGGCAATCTGTTTGCCGGATTTCAAGCGCACACCCGCCACGCGGTCCGTTCCGATATAAGTCTGGACTTCTTCATTGAAATAAATATCAACGCCCCGGTCAATCAGTTCCAGATATAGCAACTCACTGGCCATTGGGTCGAGCTGACGCTCCAGGAACCGGCCCGCCCGCTGAACAACGGTTACCCGAACACCAATCTGCCGCAGGGAAGCGGCCAGTTCCAGCCCCAGTAAACCCCCGCCCACAATGACGGCGGCCGGTGGTTCAACCGATGTACCCCCCGGTGGATTCAGGAATGGCAGGAGCGAGTCGGCATCCAGCCGGGAACGCATGTTAAAAATTCCGGGCAGACTCGGTATACTTTTGGGCATAAACGCCCGGCTGCCGGTACCCAGCAGAATTTTATCGTAGCTGTGCTCTACCCCTTCGGTATCCGTTACCACCTTCGCTTTCCGGTCGATGTGGGCAATACCTACCCCTTTATGCACAATGATGCGGGCTTCGTCGAACTGGTCTTCGCGCAGTTTGACGAGCTGCTCCCACGATTGCGCCCCACTGATGTAATCGGGGAGCAACACGCGGTTGTAGAACGGATAAATTTCTTTGGAGAACACATGCAGTTCATCCTCCACCGGCCATTCGGTACGGCCCGAACGCAGGGCGCGGTAGGCATTGATAAAGCCCAGCCCGGCCGAACCCGCCCCGATAATGATAATTTTCTCAACCGGCTTTTTGTACGGCGTCACCTCCACCGCCGAGAATTTAAAATCCGGTTCTTTCGAGCGCGGGTCAACCAGGGAATTGGTCAGGTTATTGGCCCGGTTCAGGTTGGCGTTCAGCGCATTGCCAGACCGTTGTTTTCCCCAGTGCATCGGCAAAAAACACAGGCCGGGCCGCACATCCTCCGTCAGTTGCGCTTTCACCCGGACCTCACCCCTGCGCCCCTGCACCGTTACCAGTTGCCCATCCTGGATATTCCGGACGCGGGCATCAGTCGGGTTGAGTTGCAGAAAGGGTTGCGGACTGTGCTGGTTGAGTTTGGCCACCCGCCCCGTTTTGGTCATGGTATGCCACTGGTCGCGGATACGGCCGGTGGTCAATACCAGCGGAAAATCATCGTCGGTCGGCTCAGAGGTGTTCTCGTCGGGTACGGCGTGAATGTGTAGCGCGGCCATTGGGTGTGTAAAATTTGTGGTCGGTGAAGAGCCGGGGGGTTCCTGCATTCCCTGACTCCGTTTCTCCTTTCTCCTAGCTTCTGCTGGAAAAGGCCACTGCACCGTCCGCCTTTTCTTGAGCAAGTCATAGTTTACGCCGGTTATGTCGACGTTTGTACCAGCCGTCAGTTGGGCGTATTCATCGTATACCTCCGATGGGCTGGTGTAGTTAAATGAATCGCCAAACCCCATTTTCTGCGCAAAGCGCCAGATAATTTCGGAGTCGGGCAAGGCTTCGCCGGGGGCATCGATGATTTTGGGCAGGTACGCAATCCGGCGTTCGGCATTGGTCATGGTCCCTTCTTTTTCGAGCCAGGCCGCAGCGGGAAGCACCACATCGGCAAACTGCACGGTATCGGCCCGGCTCGACACGTCCTGCACCACCACAAAGCGGGCGTTTTTCAAGGCACCCTCGGTGGCATTGACATCGGGCATACTCACCAGCGGATTGGTGTTGATAATCCAGATGGCCTTCAAGGTATCACTGGCCAGCGCATCGAACATTTCGGTGGCCGTCAGGCCGGGTTTGTCAGCGATTTTTACGGGGCCGTTCCAGAAGGCTTCTACTTCGGCGCGGTGGGCCGCGTTGGTTACGTCGCGGTGGGCAGGCAGGATATTGGCCAGGCCGCCCGTTTCGCGACCACCCATCGCGTTGGGCTGTCCCGTGAGCGAGAACGGCCCGTTGCCGGGTGTACCGATGCGGCCCGTAATCAGGTGCAGATTGATGAGCGACAGGTTTTTATTGACGCCGATGGCCGACTGATTCAAGCCCATCGTCCAGAGCGACAGAAACCCTTTTGACCGGCCAATCCAGTGGGCTGCCTGCCGAATATCGTCGGCCGAAATGCCACACAGTTCGGCGGCTTCGTCGATAGTACGCAGCATCACCTGCGCCTGATAGGCCGTAAAGCCATCGGCGTGGTTGGTAATAAAATCGAGGTCAATGTACCGGTTTCAATCAGTAACCGGCCAATGGCATTATTGAGCACAATATCGGTGCCGGGGCGGATGGGCAGATGCAGATCCGACGAGCGGGCGGTGTCGGTCTTTCGGGGGTCGACGCGTAATGATTTTAACGTGTGGGTTGGCCGCTTTGTGGGCTTCCACCCGACGCCAGAGAACGGGGTGGCACCAGGCGGGGTTTGCCCCCTGCACCAGAAAAACGTCGGCTTCTTCGATGTCGTCGTAGCAAACCGGCACCGAATCCTCCCCCAGCGACAACTTGTACCCAACCACTGCCGACGACATGCACAGGCGGGAGTTCGTGTCGATGTTGTTGGAGCCGATAAACCCCTTGATGAGCTTATTGACCAGATAGTACTCTTCCGTCAGGCACTGCCCCGACACGTAAAACGCAACGGAATCGGGGCCGTATTTCTGGATAAGCGTTCTAAAAACGGCGGCTGTGCGTTCCAGAGCAGCATCCCAGCTAACCCGTTGCAGTGGCATGTTGCGGTTGAGCCGCATCTGCGGATACAGCAGCCGGTCGGACTGATCCATGACCGTGTAGTGCAGATTCATCCCCTTCGAGCACAGCAGTCCCCGGTTAGAGGGATGGTCTTTATCCCCCTCGACGGTTAGCCGCCCGTGCTGCTCCTGTTTGACTACGATTCCGCAACCAACACCACAATAACAACAGGTAGTTTGATGAGCCATAAGCTGTTGAATGATGAATGATGAATTAAAAATGATGAATTATCCATACAGCTAAGGTTAGTGCATTCATCATCGCACCGATTTCTATGGGTTAAGCAAGGGCTGGCGAATAATTTTTTTCATATTTTTTACCCCGGCGAACGACAGCGCAAACCCGGTGAATCAGTTTGTTGCGAGCCGCATTGATAACGAGCATCTTAGGCTTACCTTCCTTAATCTTGCGGGCGTAGTAATCCTGTAAGTCGCCTGCCACCTGGATGGCCGACATGGTGCCTAAGTGAATCAAAGCTTTCAGGCGTTTGCGGGCCTGATGACTCACTTTGGTTTTGCCGCGTATACTGCTGCCGGAGCGATATTCAAAAGGGGCGACCCCAGCGTGGCAGGCTAACTTTTTAGGATCGTTGATAGACTGCATTTCATTGGTCGCTATTAGTAATTCCGTGGCAATAACAGGGCCTACACCTGGTACTGAGACCATCAACTCAAACAACTCTTTTAGGCGTGTATCTGCCTGAATCAAGTCGTGAATCTGTGCCTTCTCGACGGCTTTTTGTTCTTCTTTGAGGGCCCCTAACGACTTTTTGACATTGCCTTTGAGGGTCTTTTGTAGCGATTTGCTGATGAAGGTATCCTGTTCAGCTACCGGAACAGCTAGCATGTTATAGGCTTGATTGAGCCGTTGGCGAGTGGCACTCAGAAAGGCTAATTTCTGGATAATACCTCGCGTGGTGGTTGCCACAGGCGCATCTGATCGCGGAAGCGATAAGGCATATTGAGCGATACGTTGGGCATCTACTTTATCGGTCTTGCCCCGTTGCATGCCCGCCCGCCTGCTTGATCTGCAGGGAAGATTCCAACCAAACGGAGAGTTTCGACTCGTAGAGTAACTCCTAGTAGGTGAGTGTTATAGATGCCCGTATGTTCCATGCAGAATACAGCCTGTGCTGAATTCCAGCCTGGAAGGGCCTTTAGCTGAGCTAAAGTCTGCTTGATACTCTTGAGGGTGTTGTCGGCGTGAACGCTCAGTACGATTCCCTGTTGAGCATGATAAACGGCCCAATCCAAGGTATCCTTGGCAATGTCGATCCCGATAAAATAGCAAAAGTCCATAACAAGGTTTAGTTTTGAGATGAGTAGTCAACTCCTTGCTTTTACTCGAACCCTTTTGTGGGCCTGCAGAACCCTAATTTCTATCCGAGTCTAGGCAGGTAAAAACAGAGTGGGACCTGAATCGGAGCATAGGGCTAACTCCTTGGCGACCCGTTAGGGTAGCCCACTCTGGTTGACTACTGGCAAGCGACCAAATCATGGAATATTACCAGCCCACAAACCTAAAGGGCGACCCGGTTATAATTCATCATTAAATTACGCTGTCTGCAACTCCGATTCGGTGGGTTCGATAACGACGGCTTTGTTGAAATTGACCAGGAACAGCAGCACACCCACCACGGCGACCACAGCACCGATGTACAGAAATGCCTGCCCGTAGCTGATGTTTTGTGACTTGAACAGGAAGCCCATCAGCATACCGCCCACGTTGCCACCGGCACCTACTACACCCGAAATAACACCAACGGCTTTGGGATTCACGAAGGGGACAATGGCGTACGTGCTCCCGTTCGACATTTTCAGGAACAGGGCGAAGGTGAGCATGGAAGCAATGGCCAGTGGCAGGCTGCCCGCCTGCGCAAACAGCATAATTCCTAGTCCTTCCAGCAGCAACAGCCCCGCCAGCAACACCCCTTTACCGCGCATACCGTATTTGTTACCTACTTTATCGGCGACGATACCACCCAGGGCACGGGCAAAGATGTTCATGAAACCAAACAGCATGGCCCAGAAACCGGCTTCGGTCTGCTCCATCTGGAAATTGTCAAAGAAGTACAAAGCAGCCACGCCATCAAACGTAATTTCCATCCCGAAGCAGCAGGCGTAAGCCAGTGCCAGGGCCCACACGCGCATGTCGGAGCAGGCTTTCCAGAAGCTGATTTGCTCGCTTTTGGCCACTGTCCGGTCAATGTCATCGTAATTTCCCGCTGGTGTATCGGTGGTGTACCGGTAGTAGAGGTACGCCATAATGAGCATCATCACACCCGGTACAATCATGGCCAGGCGCCAGGATTCGGGTTTTGTGTACCCAAAGCCAACGATCACCGCCATGATAAGGGGCATCGCTAACTGGGTAATACCACCACCCAGGTTACCCCAGCCACCCGTCAGGGCATTGACCGTGCCCTTTATTTTTGGCGCGAACATCGTTGAGGTATGAAACTGGGTGATCACGAAGGATGCACCGATGGTACCAATGGCCAAGCGAAACAACAGGAACGTCGTGTAGTCGTGCGCCAGCCCAACCAGCATAACCGGCAGTGACCCTATCACCAGCAGCGCGGTGTAGGTTTTACGGGGGCCCCAGGTGTCGCAGAGTTTACCCACAACGAGCCGGGCAAAAATAGTAGCCGATACAGCCGCGATGATAATGTTACCAATCTGGGGTTTGGTCAGGCTCAGGTCTTCCCGAATGGCAGGCATCAGGGGGGCCAGTCCGAACCAGCCGAAGAAACAGACAAAAAAGGCAATCCAGGTCAGGTGAAACGTTCGCATCTGAACGCCTTTCAGACTAAAAACATTGATTGATTCGAGTGGCTTATTCAGCTACGTTCATGATTTCCGAGATGTTTGAGGTTGTGCAACAAATAGGTTTCTTACTTTCTGGGGGCGTTGGCGGCAAAAAAATCGGGGCGAATGTTAATCATCAGATAGGCCCAGGTACCCACCTTAGCCTTCTGATTCATGGTCCCCTGTTTGGTGTATTCAAGCGTGTTGGTGCCATTCATGATGGCGTAACCACCTTCCACCGTCGTGAATTTATTGAGGGAATAAGTAGCCGTCAGGTCGTATTCCATGCCTAGCTTCGCAGCCAGAGGGGTGGCCGGGGCCGCATCGGGCAATTTATTGTACACGGTACTGGCCAGCGCGAAGTAATGCGCATCGAAGCTGGTTGTCAGCCGCTTGCCGGTGTATTTCACTTTCAGATACCCATCTCTCAGGCCACCTGACGGGGAGCCGGTACCGGTGTAGAAATAGTCCATCAGCCCCCAGAATTTGTGGGGCGTACCATACAACGGATCGAAGCGGCTGGTTTGCCCGGCCCTGATGGTGGCATCGTTCGTACCCGACAGTACCTCGTAACCCGGCCCGAGACTCAATGGACCGCGCTGGAACATCAGGTTCGCTCCGTAGTGATACGCTTTTTTTAGTTGCAGTCCATCCCGGTCTTTACCACCCTGCCCGTAAGCAAATGCCTGCCACGCAATCGGCAGACTCGACCGACCTCTCCGGTCAGCATAGCTCCGTAGGTTACGCGGGAATTGGTACCAGCTACGTCATAACGGCGGCCGTATACGTAACCGTTGGTAGCGGACCCAATCGAGTCTGCCCGGTACTTTTGAAAGTTGTCATTGAAGAACAGGGCCGAAAATTTTGTCTTATCAAACTTGTGCGCCAGGTAAATTAGGTTGAACGATTTGAACTGCTGATTCTGCGCATTGGTCCCTACAGCACTAGCCAGCACAGGTGCCCCCCCTTTGGTAGCGGTTGGGATAAATCCGGCCGGAATAGCCAGCGTCACGCTCTTGGTAGATAGTGCCGATGTGGGTACGTTGCCGGGCGTATAGTACGTACCGGCTACGCCAAAAGCATCTGTGTTCTGATTGAATCCGGTACCCAGGTCCAGCTGCCATCCCTTGTGCTGCGCTTTCAACAGGGCCGCATCAAACCGACGGGCCTGCTGTAGCCAGTCCAGGTTCCCAATCAGTCGTGAATCATCGTACACCATTTCCTGCCGCCCAATTTTCAGCGACAGGTAGTCGATGGGGGCGAATTTCATTGTTGTATCGGCCCGGTTAATGAGGGTCACATCGGCCCACGCTTCGTGAACCATGAGCTTGTTCCCGTCGGCGTTGGAGATAGTTGAGGCATCCTGCCCCCAAACCCGCACATCCTGAATGGCCATGCCGAACGTAATCCGGTCCCACCGGTAGCCAAATGTCAGGCGTGCCCGCTGCGAGGTAAAAGCGGCTGCCGGGCTACCTGCTACGGGTAGGCTACCAACCCCATTCCGAATTTCGGTCCGGGTACGCAGCTGACCAATCAGGGAGAACTGGGCGTTGGCCTGGGGCAGTATGCCCGCCAGGAATACGCACAGAAATGACACTCGTATGAGGTATGATTTTTCCATTTTGGTGAAAATCGTAGAAGGAGTAAATGATTGAAAGAATTGCCCTGAACCGTGTTTTCTGACTTGTATGGTCGGGGTAGACGGGTATTTTCTTTTCTCGGAATTCGTATGGCCGGCAGTGTCTCCGCGCAGCATCCCCTTACCCACGCCAGCGTAGTAAAAGTCAGATGGTTAGTACATAAGAAGACAGTAGTTGGGTGTCGGGAATCGAGTGATTCAGGTGAACAGGTAACCCAACCCTAGAGAAAGCAGATTTGCTTTACGTGTTTTTTTTCATTTTCTTTGAATCGTTTGTGTTTTTCGCATAAACAAAACCCTGATTTAGCCGATCCACTAGGTGCCCCCACACCGGATCGGCTTTTTTTATTTGGTAGTCATTGATAGTCAACATTACGGCTGACAAGCGAATGATGCCCCGCTAATGACTATAAACGACGCGCTGCAAACAGGCCGACAAATAGGACGGATGCAGCGTGACGACTTCGCCGATGATGAGCACAGCGGGTGCCCCCACACCCTGCTCTGCTACCAACTGCGGCATATTCCAGACCTGGCCAATGACGCACTGTTCATCAGGCCGCGTCCCGTTTTGTACAACTGCCATTGGTAAATGACCGCGTCCGGCCTGGCAATACATGGCACATAATTCACTTACCTTACTTAAGCCCATCAGGACTACAATGGTAGCGTTCGACTGAACAGCCAGCTTCAAATCCTCCGATAGTTCTCCGTTTCGGGTGGTACCGGTAATGACCCAGAAACTTTCGCTGACGCCCCGGCTGGTAACCGGAATGCCCTGTGAGGCCGGTACGGCAATACAACTCGATACGCCCGATACTACCTCACAGGCAATCCCGTATTGACGGGCATAGTCATTTTCTTCATAGCCCCGTCCAAACACGTAGGGGTCTCCCCCCTTGAGCCGGACAACGTGCCCGTGCTCCTGCGCCAGCCGGACGATCAGCCGGTTGATTTCGTCCTGCGAGAAGGACACCCTTCCGGCGCGTTTGCCTACATACATTTTCAGGGCCCGTTCGGGCGCAAATTCCAGTAGGGTACTATTGGCAAGGTCGTCGTATAAAACGACGTCGGCCTGTTGAAGCGTCCTGATCCCTTTTAAGGTAATCAATTCGCCGTCGCCGGGACCCGCCCCCACGAGTGTTAGCTTTGGCTGCATCTGACTTCCCTTTTAGTGCTTATAGTAGTATAGTACTATTTTTAGTAAAACACCACTATTCCGCTTTGACAGTTCAAAAGTAGAGATGAAATTTGTAAAAACAAGCCTTTTTCAAAAAATCATCTTTGTAAATAAACTTTTAACGAAATAATAAGTTAGGAAATCATAAAAACGCCTATTACTTTTGACTTGTCTTTTTCGGGGGAAACAAGGCATCTTTATTAAATAAGTACAATTATTAGTCAGGGTTTTCACAATTTTATAGTTACTTATAACTATGATCACAAACAAAAGAAGCAATGTCGTTGTGATAGGCAATGGCATGGTTGGCTACAAGTTCTGCGAAAAACTGGTGGCCAAAGACAAAAACAGCGAGCGATTCACCCTAACCGTTTTTGGTGAAGAGCCACGGGTAGCCTACGACCGCGTTCATTTGAGCGCTTACTTCGACGGTAAAACGGCTGAAGACCTGACGATGGCCCCACTTGACTGGTACATCGACAAAGGCATTCAACTCTACCTCTCCGACCCGGTTGTTGATATAGACCGGGAACGTAAACAAATCAGGTCCCACCACGGAATCGTTGTCCCGTACGATGACCTGATTCTGGCTACGGGGTCTGGTGCTTTTGTTCCGGCCCTCAGCGGTGTGGAAAAAGATGGCGTATTCGTTTACCGGACCATCGAAGACCTGGACCTCATACAATCACACGCACGTAAAGCCCGAAAAGGAGCCGGTACTGGGTGGCGGGTTACTGGGTCTTGAAGCGGCCAAGGCACTCCTCGATTTAGGGCTGGAGGAAGCCCACGTGGTGGAGTTTGCCCCCCGCCTGATGCCCCGCCAACTAGATGATGCCGGTTCGGGCGTTCTCAGAGCGTCAGCTCGAATCCTGGGGTTTACACATCCACCTGTCAAAAAGCACGCAGGAAATTACCGGCGACGATACCATAACGGGTATGCAGTTCAACGATGGCTCCCACCTCGAAGTGGATATGCTGGTGATTTCCGCCGGTATCCGTCCCCGCGATGAACTGGCCAAACTATCGGGCCTGGAAACGCACCCGCGTGGCGGTATTGTGGTGGATAACTTCCTGCAAACATCCGACCCATCCATTTTTGCCATTGGTGAGTGCGCCGTTGTCCATCACATGATTTATGGGCTGGTAGCGCCCGGCTACGAAATGGCAGAAGTGGTGGCCGCCCGGATGATGGGCGACGAAAAGGAGTTTCAGCTCCGTTCGATATGTCGACCAAACTAAAACTGATTGGCACAGATGTTGGCTCGTTCGGGGACCCGTTTGCGGCCGAGCCGGAGTGCCGGACGGTTGTTTACGAGAACAGGGCGAAGGGTATTTACAAGCGTATCAACGTATCGGCAAGATGGCAAAGAGTTGCTGGGCGGT
>CAWAJC010000008.1:0-167196 GCA_963782245.1 uncultured Cytophagales bacterium | reverse complement strand
AGGCAGATTACAGAAGCACCCATTCCATGAAAGTCGCTTAGAAGCTTATCTGGTTCCTGCGGTTCTCCGTACAATCGCTCGGCATCATCCTCACTGACTTTTACCAGGGCACCAGAGGCAAAATAATCCGTCAGCACGCGCCAGGCCTGATCCCGGTCGGGCCATATGGTGGGAGCGTAATTGGCGTCAATACTCACCTGACAACCAGCCGCATGGGCACGGCGAGCGGCATCAATGATGGTATCCTGGGCGGGCTGGCGACTTAGGGCGAAGCAGGTGGTGTGAAATAACTGAGTCTGGTTTAAAAGGGAATCGGGGAGTTGGTCGGGCTTTATCAGGCAGTCGGCATGGCGGTAGGCCACAAAATCGGGCGTGCCCGCTGTCCGCGACACCACCACGACGGAGGAGGGCTCCAGCGGGTCGGCCGTAACATGATCTATGTTCACCCCGGTTTCCTCTACCTGCCGGATCAGGTATCTACCAATATTATCGTTGCCAACGCAGGCAACCAGGGCTACTTTGCCACCCAGCCGGGCCATGTTGGCCGCCATATTGGCCGGACTACCACCCTGGTAGCGTCTGAAATCCTGCGCATCGAGCAAACTAGTCGATACGTGGTGGCCAATCAAATCGGCCAGTAATTCGCCAACTGACAGTACAGCGAAGGGACGGGTTAAATCTATCATCGACAAAAATTATTCTTCTGAGTAGCTTTCCAGCGTATAGGTTTACGGCTGGAAAGCTACTCAGAAGAATAAGAAAGTGGAAATGGAGTAACGATTAGTTTCCACCGGGTTCGATGGGGAAGGCCGCTTCTTCACTGCGTGTGGTCTCTTTTACCAGGAAGCAGGACCCGGCCGCCAGCAGCATACAGATGCCGCACAGGGCCAGGGCATTGCGCGGGTCATTGTTGAGCAGCGGCCCGTAAATGTATTTGACCGTAGTGTTATTGATAATCTGGGGCACCACAATGAAGCCGTTGAAAATGCCCATGTATACGCCCATGCGTTGTTTGGGGACCGAATTGGCCAGCAACACATACGGCATGGACAGAATAGACCCCCAGGCCAGACCGGCCAGTCCCATCCCAAACAGGAAAATGTATTTGTCGTTCGACAGGAGCATGGACAGAAAGCCAAAGCCCCCAATGGTCAGGAACAGGGCGTGAGTGCCCCGGCGGCTGATACGGTCGGCAATGGCGGGTAAAAAAAATGAGATGGTGAAACACCCAACGTTAAAAATAGCCAGGCACAAACTACCCCACTGCGTGCCCTCGGCAAAACCCAGTGGATTGCTGGTGGCGTTGGGTGCATTGAACGCGTGCCGGGCAACGGCCAGCGACAAAAACTGCCACATCAGCGGCAGGCCGTACCAGGTGAAAAACTTCACCCACCAGAGTTGCTTCATGGTAGTCGGCATCTCTTTGAGGGCCATTCCCAGTTCCATCAACATCCCGCCAATACCCGCCCCTTCCCGTTTCTGCTTCTCAAACACTTCCATATCGTCGGGGGGGTACTCGTCGGTGGTGTACATCGTCCAGAGAACGGCCAGCACGACGGCTACCCCACCGATGTAAAACGAATACTTGACAAAATCAGGAATGGTACCGCCATTGCTGGTCTGGAGCAGCGTAACCCCGAAAATGGGTAAAATGTACGGCATCAGGTTCGCCAGCGTCTGCCCAAAACCCACAAAGAAACTCTGCATGGCGAAGCCGAGTCCCCGCTGCTTTTCGGTGAGTTTATCGCCGATAAACGCCCGGAAAGGCTCCTGTGTAATGTTTAGGCCGGTGTCCAGTATCCACATCAGGCTGGCCGCCATCCAGAGCGTCGACGAATTGGGCATCAGAAACAGCGCTGAACTGGTAACCAGGGCCCCAATCAGGAAAAACGGCTTCCGCCGACCCCAGCGGGGGGACCAGGTCCGGTCGCTGAGGGAGCCAATGATGGGCTGCACAATCAACCCCGTAACCGGACCCGCCAGCCATAAAATGGGTATGTTCGCTTCGTCGGCGTTGAGGTATCGGAAAATGGGACTCATGTTGGCCTGCTGTAAGCCAAAGCCGTACTGAATCCCGAAAAAACCAAAGCTCATATTCCAGATCTGCCAGAAGTTCAGGGTAGGCCTGACCTTTGCCGAGGACTGTTCAATGCTTCCCGTTTGCATAGATTATCGTATCTTTAAACTGTTATCATAGGTGACATAGTACTAGTAGCAATAATACGGAGCGATTTGCAGGATATAGAGATATTCTTGGCTTATTTTTTTGTAAAGACATACAGTTGAGCATGATTCCCCAAAAATGGCCAATAGCTAGTCTGGTTCTGACGGTATTTTTGTTATCAGCTCAAATCATCCCTGTCTATGCCCAGACCGACTCATCGCAGTCGGTGGTTGTGCGTTCTGTTACGCTGGAGGGAAACGTTAAAACGAAGGATCGGATCATTCTGCGCGAAATGACGCTTCACGCCGGGGACTCTGTGCGGCTGGCCGATTTGCCGGGCCGGGTTCAATGGGACCAGCGTAACATCAACAACACCACCCTTTTTATAACGGTCGATATCGCTACCCGGATTATCCCGGCTACCGACTCAACTCAGCTGGCCCAGCTGGATCTGACCGTGGTGATGAAAGAGCGCTGGTATATCATTGCCTACCCCGTTTTTGACCTGGCCGACCGTAATTTCAACGAGTGGTGGTACGACCGGGGACGCGATTTTCGGCGGGTCATCTACGGTGGCCGACTCAGTTACCGGAACGTGACGGGCACGAATGACCGGCTCCAGGTGGTTATTGAACGGGGATTCCTCCAGCGCACGATCCTGTCCTATTCAAAACCGTACATCGACAAGGCTCAGAAAATTGGTTTACGGGTTGACGTTGGTTACACTACCAACAAGGAAATACCGTACCGGACCCAGTTCGATAAGTGGGTGTACACAAAATCGGAAAACGTGCTTCGGGAGCGGACCTATGCCAGCCTTACCCTGACCAACCGGCGCGGGCTATATCATTACCACACGGTGGACACGCGCTATACCCGAAACACCATTGCCGATACCATTGCCCGGCTCAACCCGGATTATTTTCTGGCTGGCCGCACCCGGCAGCAGTTTCTGGCCATGAGTTATATCTACCGGTACGACCGGCGGGATAATGTGGTTTTTCCCCTAATCGGAAAGCTGTTCACCGCAGCGGTGGGCGTATCGGGCATCCTGCCATCCGATAATTTTCGCTTTCTGGATCTGTCGGCTTCCATGACCCGGTACTGGTCAATGGGGGGGCGGTTTTACGGGGCAGGAAGCCTGCGCGCCCGCGCTACCTGGCCCACCCGGCAACCCTACTTCAACCTGCGTGGCCTGGGCAGTTCCAGCGATATGGTGCGGGGCTATGAACTCTTCGTTGTTGATGGACAGCGGACGGCTATCTGGCGAAACAGCTTTCGATACCAGCTGCTCAATGTCCGTAAAGAACTGAACTGGCTGCACATCCGACAGTTCAATACCGTACCGATAGCGGTTTACCTGACGGCGTTCGGCGATGTGGGCTACGTGAGCAGTACCGTTGCCGAACAGTACCAAAGCAGGCTGGCGAACCAGCTGCTGGCTGGCACGGGGCTAAGCGTCGATGTGGTTTCATTCTATAACCTGGTAATGCGTTTCAGCGGCACCGTAAACGCGCAGGGAAACAAGGGGTTTTTCTTCAACCTGGCGCAGGAGTTTTAACCAGGCTTCCTGCGGAGTCACTATGAGGGGAGCCAACTGGTAGAAGTCGAGGTCGACCTTGCTTGTACAGTCCATTTCTGCCCTTGTGTCAATTCCTTGCTGCAACGCTGCGCCACCGAAACTATTTATCTGGTTCATCCAACGACCGCAGGTGTTGATGGTAATACCTCAAGTCAGAACAAATGAACGTACTTAAACCTTTGCACTCTCATTTAGTTGGGCTGTCAACTCTCCGGCGGAGCGTGCTCTCTGTCGACGGAAAGCTACCCTTCTGAATTTTTCTTTATATGCCCTAGCACTCGATTATGAATCTTATGAATGATGTAATCACTCCAGAGTTGCCAATAAACAGCCGGTTTAATATTGTGATAGTACCAAGTCGTGCCTTCTAAAAGCGTTTTACCATTGGGTAGTCGGGTTAGCTTGAATTGCCCCTGCTTCGAGACAAAGTAGTCGTGTAAGTGGGGAGCATCCACATCCCAAAAACTCAATTCTTTCATTGGCTCCGGCTGCTCGACTACCTCAAATTTCAATAATCGTGGTTTATCCCAAATCGTGATTGGCTCGACAAAACTGCCTGTTGTAAAGTTGCAATAGCGCACCGCCCCAACGCCTACGCCTTTGATTCTGGCATTGATTGGATAAGCAATGCCGGTTTTAAAAATGAAGTCTTCCGGTTCGTCCAGTTGGGGAAACTCAATTACATTCTTCCAAACGGTTTGCGGAGGTGCGTCAATCTCAATGGAGCTTGCCACAGAAACCAACAGGGGATGACTGCTTTTTTCCAGGAATGCTGTTGTGGGAATAATGCCAACCAACAATATGAAGGTTATCGGGGCATTGGTTGAGTTTTTGTTTATGATTGAAAAGCCAATTAAACTGCCGACCCAAGTCAATAAAAGCCCAAACGGGGCCGCCATAAAAACACAGATAATGCCTTCAATGGCAAACACTAAAAGCACTGCCAAGAAAATCGCTAATGTTAAATAACCGATTTGCCAAGCATCTCGTCGGGTAATCTGCTTGTTCAGACCGTAAAGAATCGTGGAACCAGCCCCGATAAAAATAGGTGTTAAAATAAACAGGGCGATGCCATACTGTCCAATGCCGTAAATGCCCCAGAGCGTTAAAAGACCAGCAACAAAAACGGTCAGACTAATTGCCGTCCACTTCCGCTTTTGGTTATCATTTGGCAATAGCCTTTCAATCTGTTCTTTCATATGTATTCTGTCACCAAAGTGTGACCTTACAAATCTTAGCCTTCCTAACCGGAGCGTCTCCTGAGTCGCATAAAACCCGAAATTGAGGCCCAGAGCGGCCTAATAAAGCGTTTCTCGTATCGACGAAAGCCGGACTTGGCAACCTGAAAGCTCATTGTCCGAGCCCGAACCTCGTGTCGACCGATGACCGCAAATACTCATTTCTGCTTATCGGGTCACCCAATATATTAGTGTACGACAAATCGCGGAATTACTTACTATTGAATATCAGGTACTTATAGTTAAGCGTCATGTATGTTCATTATCCTTCTGTTGCATGACCGATGTGTTGCGATTAAGCGATCATAAAAGCCATAAATTAAGACAAGATACCGATTCGTTAAAATGACGCAAATGGGCTGATATGAAAAAGACCTTCCCGGCAGGAAGGTCTCTATAATCGATAAACAAATCAACTCCCGGTACCGCTTTATGGCAGAATCCGGGCTTTTATTTCTTCGCCACCGCTTTTTTGGTGGTGGTTGCTTTCTTAGGCGCGGCTGCCTTCGTTTTGGCGGGGGCTTTGGCCGCCGTTGTAGTTTTGGCTCCCTTTTTAGCCGTTGCCTTGGCCGGAGTTGGGTCGTCGCCCGCCAGTTTCAGACAGTCGTCGAGGGTTAGGCTGGCCGCGTCCACATCCTTCGGAATTCTGACATTGCGTTTGCCCACCGCCAAATATGGACCGTACTGCCCGTTCATGACTTTGATGGCCGGGTTCTCCGGGAACTCCTTAATGTATTTATTGGCTTCCGATACCCGCTTGGCTTCGATGAGTTCAATGGCCCGGGCCAGCGTTAGGCCCGCCAGGGTTTCGTTGCGCGGGATGGAAATGTATTTGTCCTCAAACTTCACGTACGGCCCAAAACGACCCTTGCCGGTCGAAACAGGCTTTCCCTCATAGTCGCCAATGGCTTCACTAACGGCTTCGGCCCGCTTCTGGACAATGAGTTGAATGGCGCGGTCGGCTTCAATGCTGTACGGGTCATCCTCTTTGGTGAGCGACACAAATTTGTTGTCGTGCTTCACGTACGGGCCAAACTTACCGATGCCGATGGTCATGGGTTTGTCTTCAAAGAAGCCCACTTCGCGGGGCAGCGAGAACAAATCCAGCGCATCCTGCAGCGAGATGGTTTCAATCAACTGCCCTTCGCGCAGGTTGGCGTACTGGGGTTTCTCATCGTCGGTCGATTCACCGATTTGGGCGTAGGCACCGTATTTGCCCAGCCGGGCGGATATTTTTTTGCCCGAACGCGGGTCGATGCCCAGGTCGCGGGCACCCGTCTTGAACGACACGATGGACGACCCCTGAATGGCCTCGATGTTTTTGTGGAAATCGCCGTAAAAGCCCTGAAGCATGGATTGCCAGTTCATCCGGCCGTCGGCAATCTCGTCAAATTCTTTCTCAACCGTCGCCGTAAACTTATAGTCTACAATGTCGGGGAAATATTCGACCAGAAAATCGTTGACCACGATGCCCGTGTTGGTCGGGAACAGCTTGGCTTTTTCGGAGCCGAAGGTTTCTTTACCGCTGGTTTCGCTGACGTTGTTTTTCTGGAGCGTATACTCGACGTATTTGCGCTCCTGACCGGGCCGGTCCTGCTTGATAACGTAGCCCCGGTTTACGATGGTAGAGATGGTAGGGGCGTAGGTAGACGGACGACCGATACCCATTTCTTCCAGTTTTTTCACCAGCGATGCTTCGGCGTAGCGGGGTTGCGGACGGGTGAATTTCTCCGTCGCCTTCATCTGACCCAAATCCAGCGTCTGACCGATGGTGAGGGGGGAAGCATGCCTTTGGCATCTTCATCGTCTTCGTCATCTTTCGATTCCAGGTACACCTTCAGGAATCCATCGAACTTGATGACTTCGCCCTGCGCCACCAGTTCATTGGGGAAGTTGGTGGTTTGTAGTTTATCCCCTGTTTCCGCAAACGGGCTGTCGTCCGGCGAACTGGGCGTTGCATTACCCGCACCGGTGGCTTTCATGTTGCCAATGTTAACCGTCACGGTGGTACGCTCCAGTTGGGCATCGGCCATCTGGGAAGCAATGGCCCGTTTCCAGATCAACTCATACAGGCGTTTCTGGTCGCGGTCGCCCCCGGCGTTGCGGTCGTTGAAGTTGGTGGGGCGGATGGCTTCGTGGGCTTCCTGCGCCGACTCGTTTTTGTTCTTGAAATGCCTCGTCTGCACGTACTGCTGGCCAAACTCGGTACTGATCTCGGCAACGGCTTTTCCGATCGCTTCTTCCGACAGGTTGATCGAGTCCGTCCGCATGTACGAAATCTTACCGGCTTCGTAGAGGTTTTGGGCAATCCGCATGGTACGGTCTACGGAGTAGCCGAGTTTGCGGGAGGACTCCTGTTGTAAAGTAGAGGTTGTGAAGGGGGGCGCGGGCGATTTTTTGGCCGGGCGGGTCTCTAAGTTTTTAATGGTGAAATTTGCGCCAACGCAGGCTTCCAGAAACGCGCGGGCATTACCGGCAGTGGGGAAATTTTTAGGGATTTCGGCGTTCAGGACTTTGTTGCCGTCCACGATAAACTGCGCCGTTACCTTAAAGGACGATTTCGAATTGTGCTGATCGATCTCACGTTCCCGCTCTACCACCAGCCGCAACGCCACCGACTGTACCCGGCCAGCGGACAGGCCCGTACTGCCGCCTTTAATTTTGCGCCACAGCACCGGCGATAGTTCGTAACCCACCAGCCGGTCCAGCACGCGACGCGCCTGCTGGGCGTTCACCAGATCGACATCAATGGTGCGGGGTGACTGAATGGCATTCTGAATGGCCGTTTTGGTAATCTCCCGGAAAACAATCCGCTTGGTATTGTCGCGCAAACCGAGGGCTTCTTTCAGATGCCACGAGATGGCTTCGCCTTCGCGGTCATCATCCGTTGCCAGCCACACTTCGTCCGACGACTTGGCGAGTGCCTTTAGTTCACTGACTAATTTCTTCTTATCGGGCGAAATTTCGTAGGAAGGTTTGAAGCCATTGGTCACATCAACGGCCATCCCATCTTTGGGCAGATCGCGGACGTGTCCGAAACTGGATTTCACGGTAAAGTCTTTTCCGAGATAGCCTTCTATGGTCTTCGCCTTTGCCGGCGACTCCACAATGACTAAGTTTTTCGACATAATATGGTGTTCAGGTTGAAACTGTTTCCGCTGCCAGTTGACTACGAATGGTCCGCGTGGTACTACATACGCGGTGGGGCCAAATATAGACGCTAAAGCTATACGTACGCAATGCAATAGGGCATATGTGGCAACCGAAAGACGGGAGATTAACTATAGTAGTACAACACCATGTATGCGTTCATCGTTCGGTTATCCGGCCTATAAACCCTAAATATGACCAGTCAAGCCCTATTTGTGATGCCTAAGAACGGAAACGCGATAGGGTAAAACAGTTGCCCGCGGAATTCAGACCGGAAGGGATAAATTTATTGCTGTGCGTTGTCACCAACCGGTACAATTGGCTGGCAGAAGTCGCATTTCGCTATGTCGACATGCCATTGCGTGCCTGATTCCACCAGTGTTTCAGCCGGTACTTACAGCCAGATGAACGGAGTAAACAGGGCGTTTTTCTGGCTTTTATGTACGCTGTCAGTCCGTGATTGATGGTGCCTTTTTCCTCCCATTGTTGAACCCTTTTCAGATAATCACATGACCGAATACCAAACACCCAAAGACCGTGACTATACCGACACCCTGCTCGGTTCTGCTCCCAAAGAGGGGGCGGCATTCATGCATCTCAAACACGAAGCAGAACGAACGGATGGTGTCATTCCTGTCAAGTACCGGGAACTGATGTCGGTGGCGGTTGCCCTGACAACCCAGTGCGCTTATTGCATCGAATCCCACATTAATCAGGCTGTTCGGGCCGGTGCCACCCGCGAGGAAATTGCCGAAACCGTATTCATTGCGGCCGCTATTCGGGCGGGTGGTGCCGTTGGAAATGGCCTGATGGCCATGCGCCTTTTTGACGAAGTCAGCTCCACAAAGGGATGAATACGTTGCTTCTACATTGGAATTTTACCAGTAGTTTGGTGGCAGCTTACGTTGTTTTTCTACCCTTTTGGCCTCGATAGAAAACGGGGCAAGCAAGCTTTATAAAGCAACTGGACCCCAATCAAGATCTCTTACCCTTCATGACCAACGTACCTCACCGCCTGTTGCTGTTCGTATTGTTTACCTCGTGGGCCTCTTTCGGCCTGGCTCAGCAGCAGGATATTAACCAAATCAAAGAGCGGGTTGTAGTCGATCTGATGGCTACCCCTATTGCCGACCGTCAGGTGGCGGATATTATGGCCCGGATGAGCGCCGATGGCAGTTTCAGGACTATTAACTACGATGACCTGAGCCGGACGGCCAGCTTTCCGCACGGCGGGCACACCCGCGACCTGGTGTATCTGGCCAAAGCCTACAAAAACAAAAAGTCGAAATACTACCGGAATAAGGCGGTGAAAGATCATGTTGTCCGGGGCCTGGATTTCTGGGTGAAGCATGATTTCGTGGGTGATAACTGGCACGATAACCAGATTACTACCCCGACCAACCTGGGGGACCTGATGCTGGTTATCGGCGATGAACTGCCGCAGGAACTGGTTGTCAAAGCCCAGCCCATGATCGGTCGGGCCAACATGAACGCGTCGGGCGCCCGTCCGAGTGGCGACCGCATCGTGATTGCCGGTATTCTGGCCAAAAACCTGCTGTTCAGGAATGATTACCAGGAGTTCGACAAGATTATCAAAATCATTGAGGGGGAAATGAAATTTGCGACCGGGGAGCGGGGTATGCAGCACGACTACAGTTTTCATCACCGCGTAGACCGGGTCAACAACACCACGTCCTACGGGTACGGCAAATACGCCAATGCCTACGGCGAGTGGTCGTACTACGTTGCCGGTACCCGGTATGCCTTTGCCAAAGAGCAGCTGAACCAACTGGTGGATTATTACCTCGACGGTATTTACAAGCAGATGGTGTACGGCATTTACGAGGATATCAGCGTCAAGAACCGGAGCATATCGGGCAAGGCCACCTTTCATCCGTACAGTACGCTTGAGATTGAACGGGTACTGGCCGGTACCGACTACCGGAAAGCGGAGCTGGAAGAGATTATCCGGCTGCGGAAGGGTGAAGCAAAACCCTCGGCCTCGTTTGCCAAATTCTTCTGGCAGACCGAGCATTTTGTCTTTCAGCGCCCCCGGTTTTATACCACTGTCCGGATGTTTTCGACCCGCAACCGCAACATGGAGGAACCCTACAACGGACCGGGTAAACTGACGCACCACCGCGCCGACGGTACCAACTACCTGATGCTGAAGGGGGACGAGTACCATAACATCTGGCCCGTGTACAACTGGCAGAAAATTTCCGGCACCACCATTCTGCAAAAGGCCCAACTGCCCGGACCCAACGATATTCAGAAAGAAGGGCTAACCGATTTTGTGGGCGCCGTAACCGACGGATTGTACGGGGCCGTAGTCTTTGATTTTAAAAGCCCGCACGATCAGGTGGAGGCCAAAAAGTCGTGGTTTTTCTTCGATGACGAATACGTTTGTCTGGGTGCCGATATTAAATCGAAGCCTGCTCTGCCGGTTCTTACCACCGTTAATCAGACACTGTTGCGGAGTGACGTGACGATGATGCAGAACGGTACCCGGCAAAGCGTGCCCAAAGGCAGCCGCGCGCTGGACGGGGTAAAGTGGGTACACCACGATAATGTAGGCTACCTGTTTCCGGAACCCGCCACCGTTGGGCTGTCCAACCAGACCGAAACGGGGCGTTGGTCGGACATCACCGATCAGAAAAACATCAGTAAAGACCTGGTTAGCGAAGACGTATTTGCCCTGTGGTTCGACCACGGCAAGAAACCAGCCGGGTCTGCCTACCAGTACATAGTGGTGCCCGGTGCCACGGAGCAGCAACTGAGCGAAACCGCCGGTACGAACCGCTCCATCGACATCCTGGCCAACACCCGCGACATGCAGGCCGTTGTACACCGCAAACTGGGCATTAGCCAGCTGGCTTTTTACCGGGCCGGCGTTGTCGCCATCGAAAAAGGAATCGATGTTGGTCTGGATGGTCCCGGCATGGCCATGCTGAAGATGCAGGGCGGCCGGCTGAACGAGCTGACCCTGGCCGATCCTTCCCGCCAGCTCAGCCGGATGCTGTTCTCGATAACGGGCGTGTACCAGCATCGCGGAGAAAACTACCGGACTATAGTGGACGAAAAGCAAAACCGTACCCTGTTTGTGGTAGACCTGCCGCAAGGCGTTTACGCGGGTAAAAGTGTTCACCTCAACCTGGCTGTTAACGCAACCCAACCAGGTAAGTAGCCAGCATTTCAACGGTACAGGAATTAATTTTAATTTACAGTGTCAGGGGGTGGAGTACCCTGCGTAACCCTCCCCGCCAATTACCACCAGATTATTCTATCGGCCAACGACTGTGCGCATCCGCTTCTGATGGGGCAGTCGTTGGCGTTTTTAACGGCGTTCCCCAACCCGTTACGAGGCTCTTTTCGAGGATACTTTTTTCATTACCGGCTTCCGTACTCCCGGTATCAAACTACTCGATCCATCACATTGTTAGCGCCGTGCCCGTTGCCCGCCCAGTCTTTCAGCCTGCCAATAGGCGCTAATTTTGTTCGCCCGGGCATCATCCCTATCAATCCTGGGACTATTCCTTTCGTTTACGGGACATTCTGTTTATCGGCTAATTAATTCGTAGGACATTCTATCAATGAGCTAATTAATTATTGATTTTATACAATACCTTAGCCGCCGGGATGTAATTGTCCGGTCGGTATAACGCGCGCTTTTAAGTCACCGCTGGTAAGGCTGCAACGGTGGGGCTTAAATCCTTAACTATATATTCTGTAACAACCCTAAAATTTCTCTCAATTTTCACGTCAATCAGGTACAAGTATGAAAACCATTACCATTTTCCGCTGGGGCATTGTCCTACTTCTTCTATTGCCTGCTTTACGCTCTTTAGCTCAAAACAACTACGTAGCCACTTCACCTGTTTCGGCTACACCGGGACAAAATAATACGCTAGTAGGAATTCAAGCTGGTAATGGAACTATAACTGGTAATTACAATGCCTTTATAGGTAATTATGCCGGTTTAAATAATACATCCGGCACCCAGAATACTTTCTTAGGTGCTCAGACGGGCCAAAGTAATACTTACGGTTTCAACAATGCCTTCGTAGGATTTTTAGCCGGTTATTCTAACACTGAAGGTGCTAACAATGCCTTTTTGGGATATTGATCTGGTTTCTCTAATACCCGAGGATGGGGAAATTCGTTTATGGGTTTTCGGGCTGGTCATAATAATACTTTCGGATATGCTAACTCTTATGTTGGGCATGAAGCTGGTCATGATAATTTTATGGGTTATGAAAACACCTTTAATGGGATCAGGTGCTGGTCGGAATAGTATAAATAGCTATAATACCTTTATAGGGGCTTCTACAGGATCACTTAACACCACAGGCAAGAATAATACATTTATGGGCTTCCAAGCCGGTTTGTATAGCACTACTGGCTATAGCAATTCCTACGTAGGCGTTGGGGCAGGATACAGTAGTGGAACGGGTCACAACAACGTGGTCATAGGTGATTCGGCAGGCTACAATAACACTACCTCCAACAATGTCTTCGTGGGTAGCAAAGCCGGTTTCAAAAACTCTACCGGCTCCTTCAACGTCTTCGCTGGGGCTTACGCCGGCTACGAGAATACGACCGGCTCCTTCAATGTCTTCTCCGGCCTGGACGCCGGGCACTTCAACACCACCGGCTCCTTTAATGTCTTCTCCGGTCACCAGGCCGGGTTTGCCAATAGTAGTGGAGGAAACAACACATTTCTGGGCTTCAGGTCAGGGCAGAGTAATACGATTGGAACTGACAATGTCTTTATTGGGGTCAACGCGGTCAAGAGTAACATAGACGGAGCCTTCAACCTGTTTGTGGGGGGCAATGCCGGACAGGCCAACACGTCGGGACGGGAAAACCTGTTCTTCGGGTCTGGCTCGGGCTTCACCAACTCCAGCGGACGGTTCAACACCTTTGTGGGCCTTAATTCGGGCTACTCCAATTTGACGGGGGAGAACAACGTTTTCTTCGGCCAGCGGGCTGGCTATAGCAATACCAATGGCGCCTTCAACCTGTTCATGGGTGCCTCCACGGGCTACACCAACACCAGTGGTATCTACAACACGTTTGTGGGCAACGGGGCGGGCTACTCCAACAGCGGGGGCAACAATAACACCTTCCTGGGTCTGAACGCGGGCTTCAAGACCACCGCATCGGATAATGTGAGTCTGGGCTACAACGCGGGTCTAGAGAACACATCCGGTATCCGGAACACGTTTATCGGCACGGGTGCGGGCGTCTCGGCCTCCAATCCGGGTTTGCAGAATGCAACGGCTCTGGGCTACGGGGCTCAGGTGAGTCAGAGTAACAGTCTGATTCTGGGCGCGGGGGCCAATGTGGGCATCGGCACCACGGCCCCGGCCAACAAGCTGGAGATCACCCAGGGGACAGCGGGCAACAGTGGCCTGCGGTTGACCAACCTGACGAGTGCAATGCCAGCCAGTGTGTTGAACCAGACCAAGTTTCTGAGTGTCAATGCGTCAGGGGATGTGATCCTGGCCAGCAGCAACGGCTCGGCCCGGGTGGGAGCCGAAAGCTGGACGATTGCGGGGGAGTCTCTTCAAAATGCCAATGCGGGTAGGGTTATTATAGGGCAGGGAGTTAAGAAGACCCCGGTGGGCTACAAGTTATTTGTCGAAGAGGGGATTCTGACGGAAAAGATAAAGGTAGCCGTCAAAAACACCGACGACTGGAGTGATAAGGTTTTTGAGTCGGATTATCCGTTACGACGGTTATGGGAGGTCGAGAATTTCATTAAGGCTAACAAACACCTGCCCGGCGTTCCTTCGGCCCAGCAGATGGTAGAACAGGGCAATGACTTACACAAGACCGACGCCAAACTACTGGAGAAAATAGAAGAATTGACCCTCTACAGCATCCAACTGGAAAAGGCTAATCAGGCCCTACGCCAGCAACAACAGAAGGACAATCAACAACAGCAACAAGTCAATCAGCAACAACAGAGAGAGATTGACGAATTAAAACGACTTATCCGTAAGGTAGGCAGACCCTGATAGGATCAGAAATCCCTGAATGCGAATCGATCCGTCTGGAGTTGCGGGCGCGTACCGGCAGCGTCTGCTGTAATTTCGACAGTACCAAATCCCATAGCCATTATCAACCTAGTAAATAGAAAATAGTAGGGTAAACTCTCGTTGTGTGCATTGAGAATTTAACAATTTAAACAATTTGTATAAATATTATGCGCCATGAAAAATGTACTACTGTTACTATTGCTCCCACTACTAGGCGTGGGCGTGCAGGCACAACCAACCAGCCAAACGGTGGTTGCACCAGGTGCCATCTGGAAATTTTTTGCTCCAAATCAAAGCGAGGGACTTGATTTGGGAACGGCCTGGCGGGAGGAAGCCTTCGCGGATGCTGCCTGGGCGTCTGGCCCAGCGCCGTTAGGCTATTCGACCGCCAATAGTGACGGTGCCAGCACAACAATTTGCAGCGGTTGTGTTGGCTGCACCTGTACCACCGTTACAAATAACTGTGCAGATAACTGCCAAACTAAACGCATCACCACTTATTTCAGGCATCACCTCAACCTTAGCGACGCATCCGGTACGTATGCTATTCGGTACCAACGCGACGATGGTATTGTCATCTACGTCAACGGTACCGAAGTTCACCGCGAGAACCTGCCCGCGACTACCATAACCTATTCGTCCACTGCCACGGCCGTTGGAGAGGCTGACGAAGCGAGTTGGATAACCGTTGTTCCGCCAGTGTCGGCCAGCCTGTTTCATACCGGCGACAATGTAATTGCTGTCGAAATTCACCAGACAGGCCCAGGCAGTTCCGACATTCGGTTTAATATGGAAGTGGTGCGGACGGTGGGGACGGTGGCGGCCCTGACGCGGGGCCCATACCTGCAAATGGGCACGCCCAACGAGATGACACTCCGCTGGCGCAGCAGTAGCACCAATACAGGCCGGGTACGTTATTGGACTACTGCACCAGGTAGCCAAACCATTAATGCCGACGAATCAACAGCCACCACAGAGCACGAAAAACGCCTGACAAGATTAGCCGCCAACACCCGATATAATTATACCATTGGCGGCACCGACGGTACTATATTACAGAGCACTGCTGACAATTATTTTTATACGGCACCTCTAACCGGAACAACCAAAAAAACCCGGATTTGGGCCCTTGGTGATTTTGGATTAGGCCCTGTTACAGCCCGGCAGGGTAACGTAAAAAATCAGTTTTTAAATTACGTAGGGAATAATTACATCGACTTGTGGCTTTGGCTGGGCGATAATGCCTACGCTGAGAACGGTATTGGCGATGGCAGTCAACTAGAGTATCAGACCAAGGTATTCGATATTTACGGGCCAGACCGAATTATGAGACAAACGCCGATTTATGCTACCCCCGGCAACCACGATTATGCCAGTAACTGAGCAAACCACATCATCCCCTACTTCGACATTCTTAGCAATTTCAAAAATGCGGAAGGGGGAGGGGTCGCATCGGGTAAAGAAGAATATTATTCGTTCAATCACGGCAACATTCACGTTGTCAGTTTAGACTCGTATGGGCACGAACCCGGCCAAGGCACCGCTATTTTCGCCCCCAATGGGCCCCAGATAACGTGGCTGAAATCAGATTTAGCGGCTGCCAAAGCCAACCCCGCCATTGTGTGGGTAATTGTGTTTGCTCATCACCCGCCCTACACGATAGGTACGCACAACTCAGACAACGAGAGTGATCTGACCAACATCCGTCAGCAGTTGGTTCCCGTGCTGGATCAGTACAAAGTGGACATGCTGATCACCGGACACGACCACGTGTATGAACGGTCCAAGCTCATGAAAAACTACCTGACGCTGGAAACGGATTTCAACCCGGCGGTTCATAACGCCCCACCAGCGAACAATGAACCAACCCCCAATTACTACTATAAAAGCCAGCAGGCTATTGTAAACGAGGGTATTATGTACATTGTGAATGGTGCGGGCGGGGCCAATGGCTTCACAGGGACCCCGGCTGGTTATCCGCACAATGCAATGGATTTTTCGATTAACCAGGGTGGGTCGCTGTACTTAGAAATTGATGGTGCCCAACTTGATGGAAAGTTCATTGGCGACGATGGCCTCGTGAAAGATCAGTTTACGATCGTTAAGACCGACCCACCGATCCCCAATACCAATACGCTACACGGTACCAGTGCAGGGGGCAGTTTGCCAGCTACCAGCGGGCAAAACACCCTGATTGGCTACCAGGCAGGCCAAAATACTTACTCATCGGCCAACACGTTTGTGGGGTACCGGGCGGGCAATACCAACACCTCGGGCACCGACAACGTCTTTATTGGGGTCAACGCGGGCAAGAGTAACGTAGACGGTGACTTTAATTTATTTGTGGGGGGCAATGCCGGACAGGCCAACACGTCGGGACGGGAAAACCTGTTCTTCGGGTCTGGCTCGGGCTTCACCAACTCCAGCGGACGGTTCAACACCTTTGTGGGCCTTAATTCGGGCTACTCCAATTTGACGGGGGAGAACAACGTTTTCTTCGGCCAGCGGGCTGGCTATAGCAATACCAATGGCGCCTTCAACCTGTTTCTGGGTGCCTCCACGGGCTACACCAACACCAGTGGTATCTACAACACGTTTGTGGGCAACGGGGCGGGCTACTCCAACAGCGGGGGCAACAATAACACCTTCCTGGGCTCTGAACGCGGGCTTCAAGACCACCGCATCGGATAATGTGAGTCTGGGCTACAACGCGGGTTTAGAGAACACATCCGGTATCCGGAACACCTTTATCGGCACGGGGGCGGGTGTCTCGGCCTCCAATCCGGGTTTGCAGAATGCAACGGCTGGGCTACGGGGCTCAGGTGAGTCAGAGTAACAGTCTGATTCTGGGCGCGGGGGCCAATGTGGGCATCGGCACCACGGCCCCGGCCAACAAGCTGGAGATCACCCCAGGGGACAGCGGGCAACACAGTGGCCTGCGGTTGACCAACCTGACGAGTGCAATAGCCAGCCAGTGTGTTGAACCAGACCAAGTTTCTGACGTGTCAATGCCAGTCAGGGGATGTGATCCTGGCCAGCAGCAACGGCTCGGCCCGTGTGGCCGCTGAGAAACTGGACTCTGGCCGGGGAGTTGCTTCAAAATACAAACGTGGGCGGGGTAATTATCGGAAGTGGAGTGGAGAAGACCCCCTCTGATTATAATTTGTTTGTGAGTAGAGGCATTCTAACGGAAAAAGTAAAAAGGTAGCAGTCAGGAATACAGCCGACTGGAGCGATAAGGTCTTTACAACCGGGTTACCGGCTGCACCGGTTAGAGGAGGTCGAGGATTTCATTAAGGCTAACAAACATCTGCCGGGTGTTCCCTCGGCTAAGCAGATGGTAGAGCAGGGTAATGACTTACATAAGACCGATGCCAAACTCCTGGAAAAAATCGAGGAACTGACTCTCTACAGCATCCAGTTCCAGAAGCAAAACCAGAATATGCAGGTACAAATTGATGAATTAAAAGATTTGGTCAGGCAGTTACTGAAAAAAAATTAGAAATTAAATAAACTCCCTAATTTCTGCTCAAAACTGGACCATTGGGTTAGTCTGTAAAATTCTGATAATCCGTTACCACAATGGTCCATACTGCCTTACTTGCTTTTGTGGAGGTAAATATAGATGCAGATTTGGCTGTTGCTTATTTCACTGCCAGGTTTTGGGGAGTACAGAGACCAACAACAAGGTTGAATTTTAACTTTTCTTTTTTTTCTGTTCCTAATTGTCATACAAGAAGGGAGTCTAGCTAGCAAGTGAGAAAATTATTTATGTTTAACGGTTAATTAATGTACTCTTAAACTAACATATATTATGAAAATTCTACTTTACCCATTGCTATTCTTGTTGAGTTATTCTCTGTTAGCACAGTCGCAGTCGACCTACGATAATTTTTTTAATGCCTTTTACGGTGCCTTTTCGGGAAATACTAATTATCCTCTGAACACTGCCGGGGGGCATTCGAATGTAAGAGGGCTCTACAACACGTTTATTGGGGGCTTTGCCGGCTATAGAAATACTGGTTCTTATAACACCTCATTAGGATCTACAGCTTCTTTTTCCAATACCACTGGGTCGAACAACACAACTATAGGTCATGCGGCTGGATACAATAGTACAACCGCATCTTATAATGTTTTTGTAGGACAAGCCTCTGGTCAGGCTAATATAACAGGAGCGAATAATTCCTTTCTGGGTCAGAGTTCAGGTTTTGGTAACACGACAGGAACCTTTAATACCTTTCTAGGCTACGGAGCAGGCTACTTGAATACCATAGGGAGCCAGAATACATTCATCGGCACGGGTGCGGGCGTCTCGGCCTCCAATCCGGGTTTGCAGAATGCAACGGCCATCGGCTACAATGCCTCGGTGACGGTTTCCAACGCGTTGATACTGGGCAACGGGGTGAATGTGGGCATTGGCACCACGGCCCTGGCCAACAAGTTGGAGATCACCCAGGGGACAGCGGGCAACCAGTGGTCTACGGTTGACGAATCTGACGAGCGCTTCGCCGGCCAGTGTGTTGAACCAGACCAAGTTTCTGACCGTCGATGCGGCTGGGGATGTGATTCTGGCCAGTAGCAATGGCTCGGCCCGGGTGGCCGCTGAGGATGCCCTCTGGGAGCGGTCGGGGGAGTTGGTGCGTAACAGGGCCGGGGGCGTGGTGATTGGTGAAGGGGTGAGCAAGACCCCGGCGGGCTACAGTCTGTATGTGGGTCAGGGGCTGCTGGCCGAGAAGGTGAAAGTGGCCATCAAAAACACCGACGACTGGAGCGACAAGGTTTTTGCTCCAGGCTACCGGCTGGCCCCACTGGGTGAGGTGGCGCAGTACATTCAGCAGCACCAGCACCTGCCGGGTATTGCCTCGGCGGAGGAAATGGTGAAGGAGGGCATTGACGTGGCACAGATGAACGCCAAACTACTGGAGAAAATAGAAGAACTGACCCTGTATGTTGTGACCCTGCATAACGAAGTTCAACAACTCCGTCAGGAGCGTACCCAACCCGTAACGAAACGTAATGCTCTGCGCAAAAAGTAAACCTTCTAACACGATTAACACGACAGCATCATGAAACAATTACTGATTGTCCCTACTTTTTTGCTGGCCTGCGCGGGTGCTTTCGCGCAGGGGGAGGCCCGTACGGCTACCCTTACCCAATCTGTACCAGCCGGGACCGTTCACGAAGACCGGGCCATTGACATCTGACCGCTACGAACGTGGTAGAGGCCAGCGCAACGGCCCGTTACACGGCTGGCCAGTCGGTCACGCTACAACCGGGTTTTGTGGCGCAGGCCGGCTCCGTCTTTCTGGCGACGATACAGCCCATCGTGGGTACTACGTCACCCGAACCTGGTACAACGCTAACGGTCAGGGCCTTCCCGAATCCGTTCGAAACCACAACGACCGTAGAATATAGTTTGCCCGAATCACTCCGCGTCACGCAAACGCTTACGGATGCCCATGGGCGTATGATCCGGCAATCAGACGGACAGACGGTTGAATCGGCAGGGACGCACCGTACCTTACTCGATTTGAGTCGTCTACCCGTTGGCGTATATCTGTATCAGGTACAAACCAGCAAGGATAGCCAGATTTTGCGACTAATGAAAAAATGATTGGTTTTCCGAAACACGGTCTGAGCCAGTAAGCCAGCAAGGCATAGCAATTTTGCGCTATGCCTTGCTGGCTTACTACATATCACTTCAGCAAACTCAAATCCGGCTGGGCGTATTTGTACACCTTGAAATACAGGGTTGTTTTGGTTTGATAAACACCCTCGATGGTCGATAGGTCGCTCACAAACTGCACCAGGTGGGCATTGTCCGGGCACATTACATCTACTTCCAGGTCATACTCACCCGAGGTGCTGGCCAGAAAACTAACCTCGGGGCGGCTGGCAATTGTATGGGCCACTGACTCCTTCAGCGTGGCCGGGCGAACGTATACCGCAATGTGGGCGTAAGCCCCAAAACCAGCCTTGTCGGGGTCAATCCGGCCAATGATGCTAACGATACCGTCGTCAATCAGGCGGTTCAATCGGGTACGGGCCGTGCCCACCGACACGTTCAGCCGGTCGGCCATGACGGTGAACGACATCCGGCCATCCTGCTGAAGGCAGGAAAGCACCTTAAAGTCCAGGTCGTCCAGTATGAGTTGTGTTTTCTCCACGGCGAAATAAATTCGCCTTAAAAATAATGGATTCAATTGCCTGGTTTCTAACTTTTTTTTAGTTTGCACCTTATTCTGCTGAAAAATATGCAGTTATCGGCGCAAAGTATATGAAGTATACCCCGGTTCAGAATTATAGCAACGGACAATTTGTGGCAGCCGCCACCGATCGGACCTTACTCGTTGTCTCTCCTATAGATGGCACCCTGCTCTCTACCGTTCCTCTATCAACGGCTGCGGATTTGGCAACGGCCGTTGAAGCAGCTAAAAAGGCGTTTCCGGCCTGGAGCCGAACCACCATTAAAGAGCGGGTGCAGGTTTTTTACCGGTATAAAGCCCTGCTGGAAAAGAACCTGAACGAGCTGGCCCTACTGATTCAGGAAGAGAACGGGAAAACCTACGGGGAAGCCGTTGCCGAAATTGAAAAAGGAGCTGAACTGGCCGAATTTGCCTGCTCCCTACCGCAACTTGTAACCGGCGAAATTCTGGAAGTGAGCCGGGGCGTCGAATGCCGCACGGAACATGTGCCGCTGGGCGTGGTAGCGAGTATTGTGCCGTTCAACTTCCCCAGTATGGTGCCCAACTGGACCATCCCCAACGCCCTTGCGCTGGGCAATTGCATGATTCTCAAACCGTCGGAAAAAGTGCCGCTGAGCGTTGGCCGACTGGCCGAACTGTTGCAGGAAGCCGGACTACCACCGGGGGTTTTCAACGTAGTGCACGGCGACCGGGAAATTGTGGAAGCCATCTGCGACCACCCCGACATTGAAGCCGTGTCCTTCGTTGGGTCCACCAAAATTGCGAAAGCGGTGTACAAACGGGCCACGGGCAACCTGAAACGATGCCTGGCATTGGGGGGAGCAAAAAACCACCTGATCGTACTGCCCGATGCCATCCCCGACATGACCGCCCAGAACATTACGGCGTCCATGGCGGGGTGCGCGGGTCAGCGGTGTATGGCGGCTTCGGCCATGGTGGCCGTTGGTCCCGTCGACCATATCATCGGGAAACTGTGTGAGGAGGCCCGCAAAGTGGTACCCGGCCAGAACCTCGGCGCGGTGATAAACCGGGAATCGAAAGACCGGATAGAACAGTACATTACCGAAGCCGAAAGCCAGGGGGCCAAAGTGCTGGTGGATGGCCGCAACCCAACGGTGGCCGGGAAAGAAAATGGAACCTACGTGGGCCCGACGGTGATTGACTATGTTACGCCCGATATGGCCATTGCCCGGGAAGAAATCTTCGGGCCGGTCATCAGCATCATGCGGACCAACACGGTGGATGAAGCATTGGCCATCGAAAATGCCAGTCCCTACGGCAATGCCGCGTCGGTCTTTACCCAGAACGGCGGCATGGCCCGGTACGTGATGGACAAAGCCAGTGCCGGGATGGTGGGCGTAAACGTGGGTGTTCCCGTTCCGCGTGAGCCTTTTTCCTTTGGTGGCTGGAATGAGAGCCGCTTCGGCGTGGGGGACATCACCGGCAAAAGCTCCATCGAATTCTGGACAAAGCTTAAGAAAAGTACCACCAAGTGGAACCCCGAAGCCGGGATAAACTGGATGAGTTAAGTACCTGAAAACTACATTAAAACTTAACTCTCACATGCTTGACACCGCCACAATGTCCGAAACGCAGGACGTATTGCAGGATAACTTCGACTACACCGTTTTTGCCTGGAGCAAACAGAAAAATATTTCGCCCATCGCCGTAAAATACGGTAAAGGGGTGTACCTGTACGACTACGACGATAAACGGTACCTCGATTTTTCGTCGGGCCTGATGAACGTGAACATCGGTCACGGCGACCAGCGCATTACCGAGGCCGTAGTCCGGCAAATGCAGGAGGTAAGCTACGTGACGCCCTATTGTGTAACCAAAGTGCGGGGGGAGCTGGGTAAAAAGATGGCCGAAATCTGCCCCGGCGACCTGAATAAAGCGTTTTTTACCCTGTGCGGAGCTACGTCCAACGAAGCGGCTATTAAACTGGCGCGTTTGTACACGGGTCGGCATAAAATTCTGAGTCGCTACCAATCGTACCACGGGGCTACCTACGGCACCCTGTCGGTGGGTGGTGATCCCCCGGAAACTACCCGACGATGCGCAGCAGGCACCTAATTTCGTGCATATAGACATCCCGTATAGGTACCGCTGGAATCACGACGAAGCCAGTATGCTCACTGATTCTGTGGCGCAACTGGAACGGATGATTGCCTACGAAGGGCCCGGTAATATTGCCGCTATTATGCTCGAAGGGGAATCGGGTACGTCGGGTTGTCTGCAATACCCGGTGGGGTATCTGGCTGCCGTGCGGGACATCTGCGATAAACACGGTATGCTGCTGATTATCGACGAGGTAATGAGTGGCTTTGGCCGGACGGGCAAATGGTTTGGTTTTGAAAATCACGGTATTGTGCCCGATATGGCGACGATGGCCAAAGGCATAACCTCGGGTTACATCCCCTTCGGGTGCCTGATGGTGACGGATAAAATTGCGGCTCGTTATGATGATACGGTGCTGGCAACGGGCATGACCTACGCGGCCCATCCGGTGGGTTGTGCGGCTGCGCTGGCAACCATCAACGTCTACGAAGAATGACAACCTGATTGAAAACACGGTCGAGATGGGCAAATACGTGGCGGCTCAGGCCGAACTGATGAAGCAGAAGCACCCCAGCATCGGCGATTTCCGGACGACGGGTCTACTGGGCTGTTTTGAAATCGTAAAAAACCGAACGACTAAAGAGCCGATGGCTCCGTTCAACGCCAGACCCGACGAAATGGCCGTGATGGCCAAGGTAGCCGCCAAAATTAAGGAGTTGGGCATGTACACGTTTGTGCGCTGGAGTTATATCTTCGTGGCACCACCCCTGTGCGTCACGAAGGAGCAAATCGATGAAGGCCTGGCCATTATCAGCGAAGCCCTGAAAATTGCGGATGCGCATGTGGAATAAACCGTCTGGCGCAAAGAATGAACCCGAATTTGCTATTCAGACGGGCAACGAAGGATGATTTGCCTGATGTAATTCGTATGTTAGCCGACGATGTACTTGGTGCATTACGGGAAAAGCAGAACGATACGCTTTCCGACGGGTACATGAACGCATTCGAAACGATTGACGCTGATCCCAGTCAGGAGTTAACGGTTGCCGAGTTGAACGGTGAAATTGTAGCGACGTTTCAGTTGACCTATATTCAGTACCTGACTTACAAGGGTGGGTTACGGGCGCAATTGAGGCTGTGAGAACAAAATCGACCTATCGCGGTCAGGGAATTGGAACCAGCGTGTTCGAATACGCCATTCGCCGAGCCAAAGAAAAAGGGTGCCACATGATTCAGCTCACCTCCGATAAGCAACGGCCCGATGCCATCCGGTTCTACGAGTCGCTGGGATTTCGGGCTACGCACGAGGGAATGAAACGCAGATTGGATTAACAAACATTGATTTCACACTAGACCGGCTGATTATCGGTCAGCTACTCACTGAAAACCGTTTTCTGATGCAGACAATTACAGAAGCCCCCATCACCGAATCGGCTGCGTTATACAGTGAGGATTTAGCCCCCATACCCGCGTCGAAACGGACGTGGACAACCTGGAACTATGCGGCCCTCTGGATTAGCATGAGCCTGTGTATTCCTACGTATATGATGGCCAGTTCGCTCATTCAGGGGGGTATGAACTGGTGGCAGGCCATTCTGACCATCTTTCTGGGGAACACTATCGTCCTGATTCCAATGGTACTGAACGGCCGGGCGGGGGCCAAATACGGCATTCCGTTTCCGGTGCTGGTCCGGTCCAGTTTCGGTACAAAAGGAGCCAATATTCCGGCGTTGTTGCGGGCCATTGTGGCCTGTGGCTGGTTCGGCATTCAAACCTGGATTGGCGGTTTTTCCATCTACCAGATGCTCCGGTTATGGATACCCTCATTGGAAACCCTGCCGCCGGTTTTTCCGGCGTCGTTCGGACTGGAAACGGGTCCGGCCATCTGTTTCTCTTTGTTCTGGCTGCTGAATATGTATGTCGTGTACCTCGGTGTCGACAGCATCCGGAAACTGCTGGTTTTCAAGGCCTTTTTCCTGCCCGTAGCAGCCCTGGCCTTGCTTTGGTGGGCCATTTCGGCCGGTAATGGGCTGGGGCCTATTCTGGAGCAACCCGCCAGATTCACGTCGACAGCCGCCTTTTTTGCGTTTTTCTTTCCCGCTCTTACCGGCATGGTCGGTTTCTGGGCTACGCTGTCGCTGAATATCCCCGACTTTACTCGGTATGCCGTCAGCCAGAAAGCGCAGGTGACGGGGCAAATTATCGGGCTGCCACCGGCCATGACGCTGTTTTCGTTTATCGGCGTCGTGGTGACGTCGGCCACTACCCTCATTTACGGCACCACCATCTGGGACCCGCTTGTGCTGGCCGGGAAATTCGACAGCAAATTACTGGTTAGCCTGGCCATGATTGCGGTGGCTATCTCCACGCTGGCGACCAACATTGCCGCCAACATCGTTAGTCCGGCCAACGACTTTGCCAACCTGGCCCCCGCGAAAATCGACTTCCGGAAGGGGGGCTACATCACGGGTGTCATTGGTATTTTAATTTTTCCCTGGAAGCTAATTGCCGATCCAACCGGCTTTATTTTCACATGGCTGGTGGGGTATTCCAGTCTGCTTGGCCCGGTAGGGGGGATCATGATTGCCGATTACTTCTTCCTGCGGAAACAACAGCTCCAGTGTGGGCGATTTATACAGCGAAACGGGAATGTATGCATTTGGAAACGGCTTTAATACGGCTGCTATCGTAGCGTTGTTATTGGGAATTCTACCCAACATTCCTGGCTTTCTGACGACGATTCAGGTTATTTCGGCTGATAGTGTCCCCGGCTGGGTTTCGCAACTGTACAATTATGCCTGGTTTGTCGGGTTCTTCGTGAGTGGTGGCGTGTATTTGATATTGATGAGTAATCCCTTATTTAATCGCCAGCTACACAAAAAAATGCCCCTTGAGCAGCCTTCGATTAAATACGTTGATTAATTTTTGTGTAACACTAACTATCAGTTGAACCTACCGGAAGGATCATGAGTGCACAAACAACCAAAATGATTCTACAATCGATGATTACACTTTCCAGCGCGGCACTTGGTCTGGTTGCGGCTCTCGCCTGGAATGATGCAATTAAGGCGACAATTAAGCTGCTATTGAGCGGTAATGATGGCTTGTTATCGAAATATATATACGCCGTTGTTGCAACGGTCATTGCGGTGGTAGTTGTCCTTATCCTGTCTGGTGTTGCTGCCAGAGTAGGTGGGGAGGCCATTATTAAGCGGGAAGTTGATTCATGATGTATCCGGCCAATAGTCTTTATGCTTCTGGCCGACTGAACCCCCTTGAAACGTGTATTATTAGGCTTGTTTGCACCTGGCAATGAATGGCAACGAAATGATGTAAACCAATGAGCATACTCATCAAAAACGGCCGAATCATCACCGCTGCCGATGATTACATTGCCGATATCTTTATAGAAGGCGAAACCATCTCGGCTATCGGGAAGAACCTGCCCATGCAGGCGGACACGACGATTGACGCTACGGGCAAACTCGTCTTTCCCGGTGGTATCGACCCGCACGTGCACCTGGATATGCCGTTTATGGGTACTTTTTCCAGCGATACGCACGAAACGGGAACCCGCGCGGCCCTGTTCGGGGGCACCACGACGGTCATTGACTTTGTCCTGCAAAAACAGGGACATTCGCTCAAAGAAGCCCTCGCCGACTGGAATTCCCGTGCCAGAGGCACCACCGTGGGCGACTACAGTTTCCACATGGCCGTGACGGATTTCAACGACGACACCAAAGCCGAAATTAAAGTAATGGTTGAGGAAGAGGGCATCACCTCGTTCAAGACCTTTATGGCTTACAAAGGGGCGTTGATGATTGACGATAGGCAAATGATTGGCCTGATGCAGGAAGTGAAAAAACAGGGTGGTATGGTTACGGTGCACGCCACCAACGGGGATGTCATTGACTTTCTGGTGGCTAAACACAGAAAGGAAGGAAAGCTATCGCCCCTCTATCATTACCTGTCGCAACCCGAAGTGACCGAAGCCGAAGCCAGCGGACGCTTTGCCGACATGGCCGATTATACGGGTTGCCCCGGGTACATTGTTCACCTGACCTGCGAGGGGGCGTTGAACGCTGTTCGGAACGCCACCCGGCGCAATCAGAAGGTGTTTGTCGAGACCTGTATTCAGTACCTGATTCTGGATGCCTCCCTGTACGAGAAGGACTTCGATGGCGCAAAGTGGGTGATGAGTCCGCCGTTGCGGGAGAAAAAAGACCAGCAGACCCTGTGGGCGGGTATCAATCAGGGACTGGTGCAGGTGGTGGCCACCGACCATTGTCCGTTTATGTGGGAACAGAAACTGATGGGCAAAGACGATTTCTCGAAGATACCCAACGGCCACCCCGCCATCGAAAACCGGATGGAGCTGCTCTATAACGAAGGCGTTCATAAAGGAAAGATCACGCTGAATAAATACGTTGAAGTAGCCTGTACCAACCCCGCAAAGATCTTCGGAATGTTTCCCCGAAAGGGAACCATTGCCGTGGGCAGCGATGCCGACATCGTTATTTTTGACCCGGAAGAAAACCACACGCTTTCGGCCAAAACGCACCACATGAACGTTGATTATTCGGGTTACGAAGACATGGAGCTGACCGGCAAAGTGAAAATCGTTTTGCTGCGCGGCACCGTCGCTATCAATGATAACAAGTGCTTGATTGACAAAGGATACGGGCAGTTCATCAAACGAAATAAAGTAAGCGGAAAGATATGATAACGGTTTATGGTGTTCATTGGTCCGTCGCTACGGTAGGCAGACGATCAATCCTGCGTCAGCCTACCGTAGCGACGACCAATGAACACCGTAATGACGGACCACCGTAAACCGAATACCGTAAACCTTAAACACTAACTACAAACGTCAAACCTAAAAAACATGCCAAGAATCATTAAATCGGGCTTGATACAGATGAGCCTGCCCATGACCGAAGGGGAGGGGACAATTGAGGAAATTAAAGAAGCGATGGTGCAGAAGCACATCCCGCTCATCGAAGAAGCTGGTCAGAAAGGGGTGCAGATTTTGTGCTTACAGGAAATTTTCAACACGCCGTATTTCTGTCCGGGCCAGGACAATGCCTGGTACGCATCGGCCGAATCGGTACCCGGTCCCACCACCGACCGCATGGCCGAATACGCCAAAAAATACAATATGGTCATGATCGTACCGGTGTATGAGAAAGAGCAGCCGGGGGTTCTGTATAACACGGCCGCCGTCATTGATGCCGACGGAACCTATCTGGGCAAATACCGCAAAAATCATATTCCGCATACGTCCGGATTCTGGGAGAAATACTTCTTCAAACCCGGTAATCTGGGCTATCCGGTTTTCGAAACCAAATACGCTACTATCGGCGTCTACATCTGCTACGACCGTCATTTTCCCGACGGCGCGCGGTGCCTGGGGCTGAACGGTGCCGAAATTGTTTACAACCCGTCAGCCACGGTAGCGGGCCTGTCGCAATACCTCTGGAAATTGGAGCAACCCGCCCATGCCGCAGCCAATGGTTATTTTATGGGCTGCATCAACCGCGTTGGTGAGGAGAAGCCCTGGGATCTGGGGCGGTTCTACGGTTCCTCGTATTTCGTTGACCCACGCGGCCAGATTTTTGCCACCGCGTCGGAAGATAAAGACGAACTCCTCATCGCCGACTTCGACCTCGATATGATAGAAGAGGTTCGCAACGTCTGGCAGTTCTTCCGGGACAGGCGCCCGGAAACGTACGATAAACTGGTAGAATTGTAGATGACCCATGTAGAGACGCAATACATTGCGTCTCACTATCCGGATGGTTTTGCTGACTTATAATGAGACTACCTTATGTCTCACTATCCGGAGGGTTTTGCTGACGCATAATGAGACGCAAGGTATTGCGTCTCTACGACCACAATGATTTATGTCCATCACAAACAATCGCCTAACGGCTGAGCAGTACGAGCATAACTTCAGCGATATCCACCCGCCCTTCGACTCACGCGAAGCGGCCTTGGTGGAAGCGAATCGCTGTTTGTTTTGCTATGATGCCCCGTGTACCAAAAGCTGCCCGACGAGTATCGATGTTCCCAAGTTCATCAAACAGATAACGACGGATAACGTGAAAGGCTCGGCGTTCACCATTCTGGATGCTAATATCATGGGGGGGGGCTGCTCGAAAGTGTGTCCAGTGGAGAAGTTGTGCGAAGGCTCCTGCGTTTTCAACCTGATGGATGAACCACCCATTCCCATTGCCAAACTACAGCGGTATTCGACCGAAAAAGCCATTGCCCACAAGTGGCCGCTGTTTCAGCGCAAACCATCGACGGGGCGGAAAGTAGCGGTGGTAGGAGCGGGGCCAGCCGGTTTAAGCTGCGCCCACGCGCTGAGTCGGGAAGGGGTCGACGTGACGATTTACGAAAAGGAAAACAAAGGTGGTGGCCTGATGACCTACGGCATTGCCGCCTATAAGGTAACCCCCGAATTCTGCGACGATGAAGTGGATTTTATTACGTCGCTGGGCGGCATCGACATCAAATACGACCAGGAACTGGGTAAGAATATTACGCTGGAGGAACTACGCAGCCAACTACGATGCCGTGTACATTGGCATTGGGGTTGGTGTAGCGCGGCAACTGAACATTCCGGGTGAAGACCTTACCGGGGTAGAGGATGCCATCCGATTTATCTACGACATTCGCGAACAGGGCTATCCGTCCGTTCCCGTTGGCGACAAAGTAGCGGTGATTGGTTTGGGCATGACCGCCATTGATGCGGCAACGCAGGCCAAACGACTGGGAGCGAAAGAAGTAACCATCGTCTATCGCCGAACCCAGGCCGAAATGCCCAGTACCGAAGTTGAGCTGAATCTGGCGAAACTGGACGGATGTAACCTCATCTGGCTGGCCGCTCCCAAAGAAATCAGGGGCGAACACGGCCGGGTTACGCAATTGATTTGCCACGTCATGGAAATGGGCGTACCCGATACGAGTGGCCGTCGCTCACCCGTTGAAACGGGCGAAACCATTACGCTTGATGTCGATATGGTCATCAAAGCCGCCGGTCAGGTGCCTTATGAAGTGCTGGTCAGCGGGAACCAGTTGAACCACTGGAACGGCAAAGTGGCTATCGACAGCCAATGCGCTACCAACATTCCGGGCGTGTTTGCCGGTGGCGACTGCGTAAACGGCGGCAAGGAAGTCGTCGACGCCGTTCAGGCGGGAAAAGACGGGGCGAAAGCAATCTTGAAAAGAATTATAAATGATGAATGATGAATGATGAATGTGTGAAGGGGGGAAGTTGTGCTACTTTATCGTCCCGGCAGGCATTCATCATTTATCATTCATAATTCATCCTTTATAACGTGGCAGATCTACGCGCAGATTTTCTTGGTATTAAATCGCCGAACCCGTTCTGGCTGGCGAGTGCGCCCCCAACGGACAAACAGTATAACGTGCTCCGGGCGTTTGAAGCGGGCTGGGGGGGCGTGGTCTGGAAAACGCTGGGCAGCCAGGTGAAGAACGTCTCTTCCCGCTATTCGGCGGTAGATTACGGTGGCCATAAAGTGATGGGCTTCAACAACATCGAACTCATCTCCGACCGACCGCTGGACATCAACCTGCGCGAGATTGCCGAGTGCGTCCGCCTGTTTCCCGACCGGGCCATGGTCGTGTCGCTCATGGCCGATAACAGCCGCGAGAAATGGCACGAACTGATTGCGCAGGTGGAAGATACCGGTGCCCACGGGCTGGAACTCAACTTCGGCTGCCCGCACGGCATGACGGAGCGGGGCATGGGTGCCGCCGTGGGACAGGACCCCGAAATTGCCAGGATGGTGGTAGAATGGGTGATGGAGAAAGCGACCATCCCGGTTATTACCAAACTGACGCCCAATGTGCATTCGGTGGTGCCAACGGGCCGGGCATCGGTGGAAGGCGGTACCCATGCGCTGTCTTTAATCAATACGATCCAGTCTGTTACCGGGGTTGATTTGGACACGTTTGTCCCCAATCCGTATGTAGCCGGGAAATCGGTGTATGGGGGCTATTGCGGCCCGGCCGTAAAACCCATCGCCCTGAAAATGCTGACCACCCTGGCTCAGGACCCCGTAACGTCCCGGTTGCCTATCTCCGGAATCGGGGGTGTGAGCACCTGGAAAGACGCCGTGGAGTTCATGCTGCTGGGCGCGTCCAACGTGCAGGTGTGCACCGCCGTCATGAAGCACGGTTTTCGCATTGTGGAAGACATGATCGACGGCATGAATAACTGGATGGACGAAAAAGGCTTCAGAACCCTGGATGATTTCATCGGCAAATCGGTGCCCACCATCACCCACTGGGAGGACCTGGACATCAACTACCATATTGTTGCCAACATCGACCAGAACAAGTGCATCCACTGCGGCCTGTGCTACATTGCCTGTGAGGACACCTCCCACCAGTCCATCAGCCTGACCTACGGCAATCCGTATAACACCTATTCCATCAAAGAAGATGAGTGCGTTGGCTGTAATTTGTGTAAATTAATCTGCCCGGTCGATAGCTGCATCACGATGGTGGAGCAGCGCAAAGGCGATGAATACCTGAACTGGAAAGAATTTCAACAACGCGGACTACCCCTGAATGACCATTAATTCCCTGACTGTTGATACGCTTCATTCTCAATACTAAAGACGTCAGTACAGCGCTGCCCCCCGGCACTACGGTGCTCGACTTCGTGCGCTATAATCAGTATTTGACCGGTACCAAAATCGGTTGTCGTGAGGGGGATTGCGGGGCCTGTACGGTGCTGGTTGGTGCAATGTCGACCGGCGCGTTACGATACCGCACGGCCACCTCCTGCCTGATGCCCCTGGGGAATGCGCACGGTAAGCACATAGTCACCATTGAAGGCCTGAACATGGCTGAACTGAATCCGATACAGCAGGCCATGGCCGATGAATCGGCGACGCAGTGCGGTTTTTGTACGCCGGGTTTCGTAGTGTCGATGGCGGGATTCTGTCTCAGTAAAAAAGCCCCGACAACAACGAATGCCATTGCGGCTGTGGATGGCAATATCTGCCGCTGTACCGGCTACAAGTCCATTGAGCGGGCCGCTGCGCGGGTTGCTCAGCTGCTGGCAGACAGGCGGGAAGAAGCACCGGTAAACTTTGCTGCGGATCAGGCCATTCTACCCGCCTATTTTTTAACTATTGCCGAACGGCTCCAAAGGCTGGCGCTGAATCTCAACGGCGAACGAACGAATGGAAATCCAGCTGCGCAGCGGGTTGGGGGAGGTACAGACCTGTACGTGCAGAAGCACGACGAAATTCGGGACGCATCCATCCGGTTTCTGTCCGACACCTCTGAATTAAACGGTGTCTGGCAGACCGGTGACCAGTGCCTGATGGGTGCCTCAACAACGGTGACGGACCTGATTGAATCGCCCGTCATTCAGGCTTATTTTCCTGCGTTTGGGCAGTACACGAAACTGATATCGTCGACGCCCATCCGTAACATGGCCACCATCGGGGGGAACTTCATTAATGCGTCGCCCATCGGCGATTTTACCGTTTTCTTTCTGGCACTGGATGCCACCCTGACCTTTCGTGCCGGGCACACACTACGGGAGTTGCCGCTGCGTGAGCTGTATCAGGGCTACAAGACGCTGGATAAACACCCCGACGAGTTGCTGGAACAGATTCGATTTACGTTGCCCGGCTCAACCACCCGGTTCAATTTCGAGAAAGTCAGCAAACGGACGCACCTGGATATTGCCAGTGTCAACTCGGCTATGAGCATTTCGATTGAGGAAGATGTTATCACAAACGTCAGACTATCGGCCGGGGGCGTAGCGCCTGTTCCGAAGCAGCTGACGAAAACGGCCACCTTGCTAACCGGAAAACGACTGACCGAAGCGCTGATTCAGGAAGCCATCACCATTGCTCAAACCGAAATCAGCCCCATCAGCGATGCCCGGGGTTCGGAGACCTACAAGCGGCTGCTGCTGAGCCAGCTCATTAAAGCCCATTTCATCAAGCTGTTTCCGGAACTACACGTAGCGCGGTTGCTATCGGTATAATGCTTATTTGTAACTGCACCAACGAGCCACGCCCTACGGATATAGGTCCCGTAGCGGAAAAGTCTGTTGTTTACTGGTGCTAGGAACCAGAATGGTGTGATGGCACTGGCCGATAGGGGGGAGTGTATGAGTTTTGGGCCTGCGCATCCTATCAATACGTAAACATCCGGTCACTGTCGGCGGCCAGATTGACCAGTTTCTTGGGCATGGCCAACTCCGCCGGTTTTCCGGCAATGTCCGCTTCGGTCATGTTCCGTGCTTTTGCCGACATCCCCGACACATAAAACCGCCCGCCCGCTTTCATAATAGCCTCGTAATGGTCACGGAGTTTCCCAGTACCCAGGCCCGTCACCTTGTCCAGTTCGGCATCTTTCAGCAGGGGGGCGGCATCGCCCGCCAGAAAGAGCGATACAGAGTGGCCTTCGTCCAGGGCCGTTTTGGCGACCAGGAAAGCAAGGGCTGCTTTCGTAGGGTTTTCGGGACCGCAGGTAACGTGAATCAGGAATGTCATCTTTTTTGCGGGGTTAGTGGCTGCTGGCTGGGCGTACAGGATACCGCAAACCATCAGTGTTAGGAGCAGGGTGAATAGAGGGCGTTTGTGATTCATGGCGTACGATGGTTGTCTTACTCCTCGTGAATCAGTGGCTTGATCTTTTCGGCCATCTCCGGCGTAACTTTTGTATGATGGGCTTCGAGCGCGTGTTGCGCGGCTAGTTGAAGTACTTCGGCCTCGCTGTCGGCCTGGATAATACCGGGGCAATCGAAGCCCACATCCTTGCAGTGTAATGTTTTCATGAATTGGTTTGGTTTAGATAAATTGATTTGCGGATAAATATCTGCTGATTGTTGGTAATGAACAATACCCCTTTTGGGGTATATTCTCGTGCGTTAGCTCTATTAACCCTCACGAAATCAATGGTAAACGTAGTGAGTACAATTCTGGCAAAAAAGGGGAAATACCCCATTTTTTGCCAGAATTGTTACCCGCATTTCGCCACGAAAGAATCGGGTATACACAAATAGCAATGGGGATTTTTTGTGCGTTTTGGTGGCAGGCATAAACGTTGTAAAGCAAGGTGCAGGCCATAACGAATGATTGGTTTCTGCCAATTCTGGCGTCATGATTGACCAATTGGCACATCAGGGCAGGAAAACAGAAGGCTGCTGAACGGGTAGGCTGCTCATAAACTCCGGTTTGTGGCCGTATGTGTCTTATCCCTGTCGCCACAGGCCGAAAATAACAACGATCCGGTAGGTTCACCGTTATATGTCGGGCAAGTTGCAGATGGTCAGGCGCACTGCATGGCGCACTATCTTTGATAAATTGATCAGCACTACTGTAACGGAGTAAACTCAGTTTGCCAGCGAGCCCGATTCGAGCGTAGCATAAACCAAAACGGTCTGGCAGGTTGTCAATTAGTGAGACAACCTGCCAGACCGTTTTGATGAAAAAAAGGGTACTCCGTTCGTTCAGGTTCGCTTAAGCAGTGGTACCGCCACAGCTGGAACCGGCTCCGGCAGTGCAGCCGTAGCAGTGTTGGTTGATGACGACGGTGCGCTGACCCAGCGTGTCTACATCAAAGTTCTGGACGTGCTGTACCGGACTGGCCACTTTCAAATCCAGCATCTGGTTGAAGTCACAGTCGTACAGGTAACCGTCCCAGCTGATCGAGATGGTATCCCGGCACATAACGCCCATGGCCGCTACGGGGTTAAACGCGTTGACCAGCTTTTCCATGTAGGCATCGTAGTTGCCCGACGAAATCAGGTAATCCAGGTACCGGCTGATGGGGATGTTGGTGATGGCGAACAGGTCGTTGAACACGATACCGAACTCATCGAACAGCACTCGTTTAAACTGCCGGGTCAAACTATCCTGCGAACCGGGCAGAAAAGCCCCGTTTGGATTGTAGACTAAATTCAGTTTCAGGTCAGAATCGGGCTGGCCGTACCCAACGGCGTTGAGCATACCCAGTGCCTTGATGGAGTCCCCGAAAACGCCTTTACCACGTTGCCGGTCCGTTTTGTCGGCGTTGTAGAAAGGCAGTGAACTCACCACTTCCACCCGATGCTGGCGGAAAAATTCGGGCAGGTCATTATACTTGGGATTGGCAACGATAATGGTCAGGTTACACCGTACAATTACGTGCCGGCCCAGCTTCCGGATTTCTTCCACAAACCACCGGAAATCGGGATTCATTTCCGGGGCACCACCGGTCAGGTCAACCGTAGCAATGCTTGTTTTGGCCAGCGCGTCGAGGCAGTGCTGCATCGTTTCGCGGGTCATGATTTCTTTCCGGTCCGGCCCGGCATCGACGTGGCAGTGTTTACAAACCTGGTTACACATCTTGCCCACGTTGACCTGAAAAATGGCAGGCTGGTTGGGGAGCAGCGGAAAAAGTCCTGCATCCTGCAACTTCTCGTGAAAAAGCGGGAGCTGTAGGGTATCGGCTACCTCGTCGTGCAGCGACTGTAACTGAACGGCTGAACTGGCTAACTGGTGGCCGCTGGCCTTGAGTGATTTCATAGAGAATTTTATGGTATACCGTAAACGGCCTTTGACTACATGGACAGGCTTTTTGCTTTGTTCATCATCTGGACGCCATGAACCAGGGAGGCACCTCCCCGGATGGCGGCCGCTACGTGAACAGCTTCCATCATTTCTGCTTCTGAGCAGCCCTTTTCGAGCGTGTCGCTGGTATAGGCGTCGATGCAGTAGGGGCATTGTACGGTATGAGAAACGGCCAGGGCAATCAGCGATTTTTCGCGGGCTGTCAGGGCACCTTCGGCAAAAACGGAGCCGTAGTAAGAGAAAAACTTGTCGGCCAGTTCTTTCTGGAACTCACCAATTTTACCAAATTTCTTGAGGTCTTCAGGATTGTAATACGTGTCCATTTGCTTGAAAGATCTTGGTATATAAACGAATAAAGACTGTTTCTGGATTGATGGTCATTCGTTGTCATCAGGTGGTCATTAAATCGGCATTTCTGGTCATTGATAGTCATTCGCCGTTTCCTTCGATCACAAATGCCAGCGAATGACTATCAATGACGAGCTAATGACCACGAATGACTACCTAATGGCGAAGAATTCTGATGACTACGAATCTATTCATAAAAATGACGCATTCGCCGGATGCTGGTCAGCACTACCCAATCGCCAATGCGGGGGAAATACGTGTGTACCACCGCGATTAACATGCCTAAAGCCGAAATAACTGTTCGTTTCTGCCGACGGCGAATGTGCTTGAGAATGATAGCGGCTACCTCTTTCTGGCTTTTCTGCCAGCGTGGGGACCGGTGGGCAATCGGCACCAGTTGCCCACCGGCATCTAGCACCCGCTTTTCGGGGTCGTTCTGGGTGAACCCAATGTGGACCACACCAAACTGAATACCCGTGTGATCCAGTTCCAGCCGGAGCGTGTGCGCCAGGTTGGTCAGGGCGGCTTTTCCGGCGCAATAGGCAGAGCCGCTGGGCATCCCGTTAAGGGCTGAAATAGACGAGATAAACGTAACGCTGCCCCGCGTTTCGGTCAGGTAGGGCAGGGCCACCTTAAGGGGGTAAACGCTGCCGTACACATTGCTGTCGAATACCGCCCGAAACACGTCGGGCTGCATATCGGCGAAGTAAGCCCGCATGGAAATGCTGGCGTTGGTAATCAGAATATCCAGTTGACCAAAGGCGTCGATGGCGGTGTTGATCAGGCGCTCACAGTCGGCGTAGACCGTTACATCGGCCAGGCAACTGACCACCGCGAATTCCCCGGCCAGAAACTCCCGCTCGGTCTGGTCAAGTCGGTCGGCCGTGCGACCGTTGAGCACAACGGATGCCCCGGCTTCGCACAGGGCGCGGGCGGTGGCTTTCCCAATGCCCGATTCGGAACCCGTAACGATGGCTACTTTGCCGGCAAAAGGACCGGGTTTACCCGGCGCCGGCCGGCGAACGCTAACTGGCTTTTCGTGGGAACCGAACACCGGCGTTTCGCCAACTGCCCGTCCGGATACGTCCGGCATCCGCCGGAGGGAGGGGTTATTTAGTTCCGGCATTTGTTGTAACATAGTTATGCTTTTTAAACCAGTCGAAGGCATCACGGATTGCTTCGGCAATAGGTGTTTGCGGAAGGGCCAGTTCCGTAATGGCTTTTTGGGACGAGAAATAATGCCCGTCGTTAGCAACGGCAATCATGGCCGAATTAAGCTGACCCGGTTGGCCCGTTACCCGTGTCCAGGCATCGCATAAAAAACCGTATAATCGGGCCAGGCCCGGCGGAATGGGGAATCGGGGCGGAGTAACACCCAGCAGCCCGGCCATCAGTTGAAATGATTCCTGGTAACTCATGTTTTCATGGCCCAGAATATAGGACTCGCCAATGCGCCCCTGCGTGAGGGCATTAACCGTGGCAACGGCCACATCCCGAACGTGGACAAAATTCTTGCCGCCCACCGGATACCCGATGACGGTACCCCGGAAAAGTTCAATGAGCATCCGGCCCGAGGTGGGTTTGGCATCCAGCGGCCCCAGCATAAACGTCGGGTGAACCAACACCGCCGGCAAACCCAGTGTGCGCACGGCCTGCTGCACCCGTTGCGTAGCGGCTCGTTTACTGTCAATGTAGTCCGAGCCGTAGCCCTGCCCGGCAAAAGGCGTTGTTTCAGTACCGGGGTTTTCCCGGCTGCCAAAACCAAAGACATTGGCCGTACCAACATACACGAAACGCTTTACCTGTACGCGGTGCGCTACGTCAATAACGGTTTCGGTACCCGCCAGATTCATGGCCCAGATGGCGGGACTGCGGGCCGGATTGACCTGCGCCAGCGCGGCTGCATGAATCAGAGCATCACACCCGTCGATGGCCCGTTCCAGCGAATCCGGCTCACGGATGTCCCCTTCGCAGAAAGTAATGGGCAATCCGGCCAGCGTCCGGCAGTCGCTTCCAGGCCGGACCAACGCCCTTACGTGGTAGTTACGACGGAGCAACTCGCGGGTCAGGTGGGAACCCAGAAAGCCATTGGCGCCGGTGACCAGTACCGTTTTATTCATCAGCGATAATTGAGCAGCGCTTTATAGGTACGAGCAATCCGGGTGGGGCATACGTTCAGAAAAAAGAGGGAGAAAGCGGTGAGGTTGGCCACTTGCACCCGCAGCCAGCTATTAGTATCATACTTTCGGGCCGACACGAGCACATCTTTGGGGATGATGGCAAAACGGGAAACTTTCCGGATCCGCACGATAATGTCAAAATCTTCCATGATGACGTAGCGTTCGTCGAAACCTGCCAGCCGGTCGAACAGCGTCCGGGTGATGAACAGCGTCTGGTCACCCCCCCGGCTCATGATGCCCGGAAAACGGGTTCCGTAGCTGTTGAATCGGAGCAGTGGTTTGGGGGAGTTGAACCGAAACCGGTAGCAGCCCGATTCGTAGCCCGACCGTACGGCCTGGGCAATGTCCTGCGTAAACTCGGGGTGAACCCGAACATCGGCGTGTACGAAATAGAGCAGTTCTCCGCTGGCAACGCTGGCCCCGAAGTTCATCTGGGCGGCCCGACCCGGTTTGGGCGATTGATGCACGCACGCACCCGCCTGCCGGGCCACATCGGGGGTGCCATCTGTACTGCCGGCATCGATAACCAGAATTTCGATGAGTTGTGGCCCACCGTATGCCCGTAAATCATGCACTAACTGCCCGATATTACCAGCTTCGTTGTGGGTAGGAATGATGGCACTAAGCGTCATTAGTCGGTAATTACAATAGGAAAACTACTACATTTATTGGCCCTGAACAACTACGAAAGGCGATTCGCCCAGGATTTGGTTCAAAATGCTTCCCCGAGGGTAAGATAAAATCCACTCGATTGCTGACCAAATCCGTAATCGACCCGAATGTTGAGGTGGTCCAGCCGATTGATGGTGAACCGCAGCCCGGCACCGTAAGCCACCTTTGGGTCGGCAGGGCGCAGGAGCGAGACATCGTCGCCCAAAATGCCTACCCCACCAAACACAACCCCGCCCAGGCGTTTATAAATAGCAAACCGGACTTCGCTTTGCAGCAGCGCGGCATTCTGGTCCCGAAACCGACCTTCATAATAGCCCCGCATCCGCTTGGTGCCGCCCAATAACGACATGGCGTTGAACGGCGCGACACCCGCTGTAAAACTTACGAAATAATTAAGGGCCAGGATTGCCCGCCTGCTCAAGGCGTGGTAAGACGACACGTCGGCGGAGTACCGGTCGAATCGGACGTTGCTGCCCCACAACCGGCCCTGATTCAGAAAGGCAACATCGGCCACGACGCCTTTGGTGGGGAAGAAAAGCTGGTTTCGGGAATCGTAAAACAAACCAAGTCCCGCTCCCGCCAGTTTGCTGCCCAGTCCGCCCGGCACCGTGCCCATTGCCAGCAAGCCATCCGGTTCGACGCTGGTGACCTGATAATCTTCGTACTGATACCGCACCCCGGCGTATAATTTCCCAACCGGAATGGCCGTAGCCGCTATCTGCCGGAACGCATTGACCCGGATGCGGGGAAAATTGACGGCGTATAACTCACGGGGTACTTCCCGCTGACCCACGCCAAAAAAGAAATAACTGTATTTGTAGTACCCCGCTTCGCCGTTGATGTAGTATTTATCCCGGTCGTAGAACAGCTGGAAAGGGACGTAAAACAGCAGCTGTTTGTTTTGCGTATAGGCCGCCCCGAGCGTGACCTGCGAGGGCCGGACGGTAACGGCAGAATCGGTGCGGAGGGCATCCATATCCCGTCTGAACCGGAAGGTAAACGTGGGTGCTAATCCGTAGGCCAGCCGCGTTTCGGGGGTGTAGTAAATAAGGGGTAAGGGTAGTAAACTAAACGCTTTGGGAACACTGTCGGCAGGGGCAGAAACGGATAACGCAGTAAACAGGGTTAAAAGCAGCATTTGACGTAGAAGTTGACGTACTTTAGCTTACGATAAAGTAACCGCCATGGTTTGAGCAGGAACGAAACAAAAACCTTTTGGGCGCTCGGGTCGTATATCAAGTAGTAACATAATTTTTAAAGGTACTATGAAAAAAACGTCATTTCTAACACTGGCTCTGGCAGGACTGCTTGTCGCTCTGCTAACAGCTTTCACCTGCACGACCGATAATAACACTACGCATACTACAACAGGCGCGGCTCCCGTTGACCACAGCACGTTTGATAAACTACTGAAAAAACACGTCAACGATAAAGGGCTGGTCAACTATAAAGGTTTCAAAGCAGACGTAAAGGTACTGGATCAGTACCTGGATATGCTGAGCAAGAATCCACCGGCATCGTCCTGGGGTAAGAACGAGGAGATGGCCTACTGGATCAACGCCTATAACGCGTTTACCATTAAGGACGTGGTGAAACATTATCCCATCAAAAGCATCAAGGACATTGGTTCAGCCATCCAGATTCCGTTCGTTACCACACCCTGGGCTGAGAAGTTTTTTACCATTGGCGGGGAAAAAATGAGTCTCGATAACATCGAACACGGTACGTTGCGCAAGAAATACAACGACCCCCGGATTCACTTCGCGCTGGTGTGTGCGTCGATTTCCTGCCCCCGGTTGCGGAATGAAGCGTTTACCGCCGATAAGCTGGAAGCGCAGTTGAACGACCAGGGGAGTGATTTCCTGAACAACCCGGCTAAAAACAAAATCAGTAAAGATGCGTCCAAACTATCGAAGTACTTCGACTGGTACAAAGGCGACTGGAAAGACGGCGGGCAGTCGGTGGTGAAATGGGTCAATAAATACTCGACCACTAAAATCAACGACAACACCAAAATCGATTACATGGATTATAACTGGAACCTCAACGAGCAGAAATAATTCGTTGCCGAACCGGCTTTCCATGAAGCACATCCTCATTATTGGTAACGGCATTGCCGGTATCACCACCGCCCGACACGTTCGTATGCAGGACGACACTGCCAGGATTACCGTCATCTCGGCGGAATCTGAGCACTTTTATTCGCGTACGGCTCTCATGTACATCTACATGGGGCACATGACTTACGAACACACCAAGCCGTATGAGGACTGGTTCTGGCAGAAAAACCGCATTGACCTGGTGAGGGGGTATGTGAGTGAGGTTGATACGGACGCCAAACGGGTCCGGCTGATTGACGATACGTGGCTGGCGTATGATGCGCTGGTCATTGCCACCGGCTCCATCTCCAGTACCGTCAATTGGCCGGGTCTGGATGCCACGGGGGTGCAGGGACTGTATGGGTTGCCGGACCTGGAAAGTATGGAGCACCATACGAAAGACATTGATCGGGCCGTCGTGGTAGGCGGGGGGCTTATTGGGATCGAACTGGCCGAGATGCTCCATTCCCGCCACATTGCCGTATCGCTGCTAGTGCGCGATACGCACTACTGGAGTTCAACCATCCCGGCCGAAGAAGGCGAACTCATCGGTCGCCACGTCCGTCAGCACGGTGTTGATCTGCAACTGAAAACGGAACTGAAGGAAATTCTGGCCGATGCTAGCGGGCACGTGCGGGCTATCGTCACCACCGATGGGCGGGAGATGGCCTGCCAGTTTGTGGGGTTGGGCGTGGGCGTAACGCCGAATGTTGGCTTCCTGAAAACGTCCGGTATCGAACTGGGTAAGGGCGTTCTGGTCAATGAATACTTCGAAACGAATATCCCGGATGTGTACGCCATTGGCGACTGTAATGAGTTTCGAGTCCCAATAGCCGGCACGGACGGCAGCCCGAGAAAAGCCATCGAACAAATCTGGTACACGGGACGGATGCACGGCGAAACGCTGGCCCAAACGCTGTGTGGTACCCGTACGGCCTACCAGCCGGGGGTGTTTTTCAACTCCGCCAAGTTCTTCGACATCGAGTACCAGACCTACGGCACCATGAACGCCAAACTGGCCGATGGTGAACAAACTTATTATTGGGAACATCCGGACGGGAAACAGTGCCTGCGCATCAATTACGAAGCGAAAGGGGAAGGCGTGGTGGGTATGCATGCGTTGGGTCTGCGCCTGCGCCACGCCGTCTGCGAACGCTGGATTCGGGAACACCGCCCGTTGCCGGACGTGTTGAGCCAGTTTCAGCAAGCCGATTTTAACCCGGAATTCTCGGAGTCGTACACAAACCAGTTGCAGGGCAAAGCACCCGCCCGCAAAGGGTGGCTACAGCGATTGTTTACCTGATTTTAGTGAGTTGGACGTCCACGTCCAACTCACTCTTTACCTCATCTATATCATGCTCTCAAACACCCAACGTATCGGTTTAACCCTTTTCCTGATTGGCTTTGCCCTGTTCGTGGGTTCGCTCAGCCTGAGTCAGTACCAGCTGACCGACCGGGTATTGACCGGCACGATCAAAAAAGAACAGTTGGCTGATGTTCAGCGGGCCACGGCAAACATGCAGGGTATGGTGTACGGGTCGGCGTTTGGATTCGTGAGCGACTTTAAGGCCGCCATCGCCCAACTGAACGACGGGTACAAAACGCGGAACGAAAAGGATAAAATCATTTACGAGGACTACGCATTTCCGATTACCAAAGCCGCCAGTGTTGGTTTCTTCCCGAATAACAGCCTGCTGTTTTTCTGCCTGAGTCTGCTGCTGTGCGTGGGGGGCGCCTTGCTGTATATCCTACCGCAAAAGCGGCAGATGCCGGGTATCAAAAACAACGGTGTTTTTCATGACCCGGCCACCAACCGGGGCTGGATTGGCATTGTAGTCGGTGGTTTTCTGATTGGCTTTTACGTGGTACTGTATTTCTACCCCGAATACCTGACCAACTGGGTGCTTATGTTCGACCCGTTGAGCCGATTGCTGAACGGCGGACCCGCCAGCCAGTGGTTTGTGTACGGCACACTCTACACACTGGCCATCGTGGTCATGGGCATTCGGATGCTGGTCAAGTACCGGGGTAACCCTTACCAGCAGATACGCACGGTATCGGTCATGTTTTTCCAGACCTGCTTTGCGTTTCTCATCCCCGAACTCCTGTCGCTGTTCAATCAACCCTCGCAGGATTTGAAAAACATGTGGCCGCTCGACTACAGTTTTTACTTCGACTACCGGATCGATCAGAAAATCCAGGCCGGTACGTTTGGCCTTTTCCTGCTGGTATGGGGAACGGCTCTCTGGCTGATTGGCGTGCCGGTGATGACGTATTTCTTCGGCAAACGCTGGTATTGCTCCTGGGTATGTGGCTGCGGTGGCCTGGCCGAAACGCTGGGCGACCCCTACCGCCAACTGTCCGATAAACGGCTGGTTGCCTGGAAGTTTGAACGGGTGGTAGTGCATGGTGTGCTCGTTTTTGCCGTGGTGATGACGGTGGCGGTGCTGTACACGTATCTGAGCGGCCAATCAGCACTGTTTGGGTTTTTGGACTCGTACAGCCTGCGTTCCAGCTACGGGTTTGCCATCGGCTCCATCTTTGCCGGTGTGGTGGGGACCGGTTTTTACCCCTTCATGGGCAACCGGGTGTGGTGCCGGTTTGGCTGTCCGCTGGCCGCTTATCTGGGTCTGGTGCAACGCTTCAAATCCCGGTTCCGCATCACAACTAACGGTGGGCAGTGTATTTCCTGCGGTAACTGCTCGACCTACTGCGAAATGGGGATCGACGTTCGGTGGTACGCGCAGCGCGGTCAGGACATTGTCCGGTCGTCGTGCGTGGGCTGTGGCATCTGTTCGGCGGTGTGCCCACGGGGTGTGTTAAACCTGGAAAATGATTCGGAGGCAACCCGCATGCCTGCTATAAACCCAATTTTGCTGGGAAATGACGGTATACGCGTAAAATTATGATGGTAGAAGTAAGGAATAACAGTGCAAAATCACACGTACCGGATTACAACATAGTCATTCGGAAGCTCCCCAAAACGGGATTGCTTTTATTGCTTATCATACTGGGAATGTCCTTGTCCGGGTTCGGGCAGGTGCCTGATAGTACCCAGACCCGGCATTTCATCATCGACATTGCCGGTATTAAAGTAGGCACCATGACAGCCACCCGTCAGCCGAAAGGTAACCAGTCCGTTCTGTATACCATCATCACCGACGTAAGTGTCAATCTGGTGGTATACAAGGTGAAGGTCTATTACAAACTGGTGAGTCTGATGCAGCAGGGTAAGCTGATTCGTTCTACGGCGGATGCCCGAACCAACAAAGGCAATTTTTCGACCCGAACGGAGTGGAAAAACGACCATTACGAGATTGTGGCCGACCAGTACAAATACACCCGAAAAGCTACCGAAACCCGCCCCATCACGTATATTCTGAGCAACGTGTACTTCGGTGAACCCATTGGCCGAAGCCGCATCTACTCGGAATACTTCGGCGATTTCTTCACGTTCACGTCACCCTCAAAAGGATCTTACTCCGCCCGGCTCAACGACCGGGAAGATGAGTACGTGTATGAGGGTGGTCAGCTGGTGAGAATCGTCAAGAAAAACTCCCTTAAAAATTTTATCATCCGCCCGGTAAAGTGAGCGGGAGCGGTCGAGGGCCTCAGATGCTGGATATATAAATATTTCTTCTCCATCAGCGTACGAGTCTTTGGCAACTACGATTACGGTGCGCCTGAAACGATCGGTCGCTAGGGTGCAGTCGGGCGCTCCCCATGGATTGCTTTATCATATTGGTACTATCTTTGCCACCTAAATTCATACCTATGCCTATCCCTGATTATCAATCTGCTATGCTACCACTTTACGTTGGTTGCTGATGGTCGGGAATACAAATTCAATGATCTGGTCGAAATACTAATGAACAGTTTCGCCTTGCTGAAGACGAGAAAAGTGAATTGCTTCCAAGTGGTCAACGTTTCCTGTTTGGGAATCGAGTAGGTTGGGCAAGGCTTTATTGAAAAAAGCGGGCTTGCTGGAATCTCCCAGAAGAGCTATGGTTGTGATAACTGAGCGTGGTAAAGCCGTTTGGCGTCCAGCAGACGTACGAGATCAAACGGATGGATAACGATTATTTCGACGAGTAAAACGCAGATACACTTCAGACAAAATAAGCTACACCATGTACGACGACGAAGAAGTGCCGACGCTGACCATTATTGGGGTGGGCGAAATGGGGGTGGCTGTGGTTCATCAGTTGCTCAAAACGCCAGTATACAGTGCCAGTCTACTCATCTGTCATGGCAATGCCGATGTGCTGCGGGCTTCTTCATCGCCCAATAAGGTGTTGTTTGAAGTTGACAGACCCGATGATGAAGCAAAGTGGCATCTGACCGACGCACTCAGCAATCCGGAGTTGCCCGGCAGGGTGGCCATTATCATATCCGACCTGCGCAACCCGGATGATTACCGCCAGGTAGCCTTACTCACGCAACTGTTCAGGGAGCAGGGAAAGTTAACGGTTCCTACTATTGGCCTGTACCCGGATGCTGATCCTGAAAAACGCAGCCGGGTTGATGACATGATACTTGCCCTGCAACAGCAGGCGGATAGTGTCTGGCTGTGTAACCAGGAGCAGGAAGCGTATCAAAAGCGGGTCGAACAGCTAGCCCACGTGGTGAGTATACTGGCCGTTTTCTGCGAATCGACCATTGACACCGCTGACTTTCCGGATGTTAAACGAGTCGTTTGGAAGGCCCGTATGGCAGTGGCTACCGCAACGGGTAAGGGGAATAACCGGGCGATTGATACGGTCAATGCACTGATTAGTCAGATACAGGCCCAAACGAAGGGTGGACCCGCCATTGACCGCATTCTGTTAATAACAAGCACCGGTAAAGAAAAACCACTGCTGCTGCGCGAACAGGTAGCCATCTCCAACGGCATCAGCGACTTCGTTGGCCGGGAGGTGAAACTATTCAAGTTTGGTGCCGTAACGGATGCCATGCTGGGCGAAGAGATACGGGTAGCCCTGCTGATGGGTATGCCTTTTGAGCAGGGTAGATCAGGCTCCGGGAGCTAGGTTAGAGGTCAGTTAAGTGGATGAGCTGAAAGTAGTTCTTTAACGGTCGTCCATCTCATCTCCGGATACCGATTATTATCGACGGTGCGCAACGTTGCCCGTTCGTCCATCATGTTTCGCATGTACTGCATTCCTTGCCAGGCAGGGTACAGGTCAGTTTCTCCCGGTGCAAATTTTCTGGCTATTTTTATGAGTAAGCTCAACAATCCGAGTCCTCCGGTTCTGATCATACGGAATTTTTGCCCGGACAATCTGGTCATCACCTCTCTGATTTCCCTCGGGCTTATCTGATCACCCGCAACCCGCAGATAACGGGGCGTGGAGGCATCCAGCGCAACATTGGCCGTAAACATGGCGGTGTCGTCCAGCGTAGTGAACCCCATTTTATGGTCCGCATTGCCCCAGTAGAGAATGAGTTTCTGGTTGAAAAGTATCATAGGAATTTCATCCGTCAGCATATCCATGAAAGCCCCGTTAAAGATGGATGTGGCTGCGATGGAGGTGTTGTTCAGGTAGGTATGAAAAGCCCTTCTCAGATCTAAATTACGGTTTTCTCCATCGGTGAATTTTGTAAAATCCAGGGAGTAGTCGGACGGGATAAACCGGGGCACGCCTGCCAGGATCGCCCCGTTCAGCAGTATCGTCTGGGCTTCAATAACCACGTCGTGCAAACCGGCCAGGGCAGAAACGACACACGTAGCACCGGTACAAGCCGTCGCTATTGCCTGTTCGTCGGTCATGTCTACCGTTAGCACTTCCGCCCCAATTTGTTTGAGATGACTTATTTTTTCGGTGTCACTGGTTGAACGAACCAACACCCGAACCTGAGCGCCTTTGTTCACCAGCGCCTTTACTATTCTACCGCCAAGATTGCCAGTCCCACCGGCTACAACTATAATAGGATCACTCATTTACTTTATCAATGATTATGTCTGCTTCAAAGACTCGTATCGGGTCTACTTACTACTGGCACGAACGGCTCGGCGAAGTACTGCGCCGAAAAAAGCACCTGACACATTGAGCCAAAGAAAAGAATGTGCCCTGTAAAGGTACATATACCAGTTCCTGCTTCGGTAAGTGGCCGCTACCAACTTGCTGCCAACCGCATGAGCCAGGCTGTTAACAGTCCGCCGTACGTTCCCAGTACATGACTCAGCACGGCCAGTAGTACGCCCACCGGGGCCAGCGCCGGATGGAAAATGGACGCTACTGCCGGAGCCGTAGAAACCCCGCCAATGTTGGCCTGACTGCCTACGGCCACAAAAAAATAAGGGGCGTGAATGATGCGGGCTGTTACCAGCATAACCAGCACGTGAATCAGCATCCAGATAATCGCCACCAGAAACAGGCCGGGGTTACCACCCAGGTTAGAGAGGTCGAGTCGCATGCCGATGGTCATAATCAGGAAGTAAACGAAGAGGGTAGCCAGGTCGGTTGTACCCAGTTTTTCGAGTTTACGCAGGCGGGTGAACGACAGTATGATGCCCAGCGTGGTGGAGAGCATCACCACCCACAAAAAATTAGACGTGAACGGATCCAGTCCGTATTCGGCCAGGGCGGATTTGTACGGTTGCAGCCGGGACGAAATGACGAAAGCCAGCCCGTGGGCAACGGCCCCTCCACCAAACCCGAGGGCCAGGATGGTGCTCAGATCCAGCAGGTTGGCCGGGCGGTCGGGTGTTTGTTTATACTGTAGAATGCGTTGTTTAACGGCCTCAATGGAGGTTGTATCGGCCCGGAGCCAGCGGTCTATTCTGTCTTTATGGGCCGCACCCCAAATCAGGCAGGCTGTCCAGCTGGTAGAAACCACCGCATCCACCACCAGCACAACGGCAAACAGCGCTTCACTGCAGCCGTAAATTTCTTTCAAGGCCAACTGACTGCTGCTGCCCCCAATCCAGCTCCCCGAAATGGTAACCAGGCCTTTCCAGTACTCACCCGCAATGGCCTGTTCGCGGAAACCGGGAACCAGCGCCATGACGATGAAAAACGCAATGGGCGCCCCGATGATTATCCCTACCGTACCGGACAAAAAGGTGATGAGTGCTTTGCTGCCCAGCCGGGCAATGGCCCGTAAATCGGCGGTGGATGTGAGCAGCACCAAAGCCGCGGGCAGCAGGTAGGTAGTCGCCACGTTGTACAGACGGGACTCCTCGCCCGAAATGATACCTATGCTGTTCAGCGTAGCCGGAAAAATGTAGCATAGCAGCAACGATGGTATGTACGTGTATAGCCGTCGCCAAAAAGGACGTGCAGACTGCGAGGTAATAAAAATAAGAGTCAGAACGACCAGAAACAGGCCAAGCGTGATGGCATCGTTGGTGATGAGAGGCTGGCTCATGGGGGACTCATCGGGAGTGGGTAGGGCGCTGTACGATGGTTTTGCACGGCTATGCCCGATGGTATACCATTCACTTTCCGGTTTTGCCCGGGGGCCGAGCGTGCGTAGTGATTTGGTAGAACGGGCAGGAATGGGTCGGTTGCTCGTTTTTTCATGCCGTAAGTCGGGAGAGTCTGGCTACGAATATAGGGGTATTGCCAATACAACCCGCTGCAGAGAGGCTGTGCCTCCGGCTTTGGTAAACCCCACCGAAAATAGAGTCGTTTTTTTTGCGGGCGGAAACGGGACTGCAAGTGCTGCTTTAGTGTAGCCGCTGCCTGCGACGATGGAACCACCACGCACCCGACAGCCCCGCTACGATGCCGAAACCACCCACCCATTTGTCCAGATGGCAGTTGCTTTTTGATGGGTTCGGCATTGCCAACGAGTAACAGACCTGCCCAGCGGTTGGGTAATTGATCTGATTGGTCGGCATCGGCGAGGTACGCTATTTTGGCCTCTTGCAGGGCTATATCTTTGGGTAAGCCTTCGGTCAGTTTGCTGTAAAAGAGTTCGGTGAGGGCGTAGGTCGCCTGATTCTCGACGTTCCAGAGCGTGGTCAGTATACTCGGAACGCCCAGCGACGCAAAGCCCCGCGCCAGACTAAACACGCCCTCGCCCCGCTGATTGGCCCCAATGCCCGTTTTGCAGGCCGATAGCCCCACCAGTTCGGCGGGCAGTTGCCCGGTGGTAGTCAACTCCGACAGGCGCAGCGTGGAGTCAGCAAAAAATAGCGTGGGTTCGCGGTCGGTGCTGTCGGCATCGGCGTGGGTAAACAACTGGATGATGCGGTACTGCCCCGCCTGCTCGCCAAATGCCCGCCGGGTGGCCTGACGCCCGGTAAGCAGGGCGGGCGCTGAAAACTGCCCGCCAATCCGGCTTAGCACCGCATCCGAACCCGCCAACTGAATCTGCCCCAGCCGGGCTGAAAAATCAACCGGCGCAATACCCAGAAACGACCCTGACCGGTTGAACCAGCCCGGTTTGGTACCCGCATCCGTTGATTCTTTGAACAGTTGATTCAGGGAATACGCGTAGCTGAATGCGTGGGTATTTACCAGGAATTCGGGTTTGGTGGCCGAGGTGCTCAGGGCCTCAAAGGGTAGCAGTGCTCCATCCGGCGATACGATAACCCGGCCGGGGGGCAGGTTCATGGGGACCAGCAGGGTACGGTAAAGCTGGTTAGAAACGGTGAGGTAGTGCGTAAACTGCTGGTTGAGCGCATCGGGATTGGCGTTGAGGGCGAGCAGTTGGGCGGCCGGTCTGGTGTAGGCCGTTGTGGCCATACGCAGGAGTTTGGTGCCGGTAGGTGTAATGCCGATGGCGTAGAGCGTACTGTCGCCGATAAAGTAGGTGAGGAGGGAGGCTTTTCGTTTGATGAGCTGTTCTCTGACCCGGCTGAGTGGAATGGTCTGGTTGTCGTACTTGTAACGATAGTAGGCCGGGTTAGTCTGTTCCAGGTTTTTGACGAAGGATTCCTGGTGTTCCTGCAGGATGCGCAAACTGTCGAGATTGCTGGCGTAGGTACGGGAGCCCGATGAGTCGGCGGCCACTTTCGTCTGCCAGTCGGCTACGCGCTGGCGGAGCTGCTGTTCCCGCGCGAGTTGGGCTGGGGCAAGCTGCCGACTGGCACCCAGTTCGTTGAGTTTATCGTTGAGCAACACCGCCCGGCTTTTTTCCATGAACCGGAAGGCACTGGCGGCATCGTTGAGCCGGAACGCCGTTTCGATTGCCTGTTCGTAGAGACGGTGCGTTTTGCCCCGCCAGAATAGTTTGGACTGTTGACCCGTATGCTCCCAGCGCATAAAGTCAATCATGGTGTCGGCCAGAGCGTAGGTGTTGAGGGCATTACGGAGTCGGGCGGGGTTATTTTGGGTGGACTTAGCCCAATCGAGCCAGGTATCGGCTTTGTCCTGAATGAGCGTGAGCAGATACTCTTTGTAAGTCGACGACCGGATGGAATTGGCCGAGGGGTTGGCTGTTTGATTAGCTGCGTTTTTAACGTCGGTTCTTAGGGCAACCAATCCAAGCTGGTAGTTGTCGATAGCGGCTTTAAAGTCTTTCATCATCCAGTAAGCCGCCCCGATATTGTCATACAAACGGCCCTGCCGGTTTGCATCTTTCGCTTTCTGAAGAGCCTGCTTGTAGTAGTACAACGCCCGGTCGTAGTTGGCCCGTTCGTAATAATAAAAGCCCAGATCCAGTTCAGAAGAGGCTATTCGTTCGGGATTATTGAGGCTTTTAGTGAGGGCTAATGAAATTAGGAAATACGATTCAGCTTCAGCGAAACGGCCCTGTTGTTTCAAAATATTGCCCACTAATCGGTTATAAATCGGAAGATCGGTTCGCAGAGCGGGAATATCTCCCCCCCTTGCCAGCATCTGTTTGGCCAGTTGTAGAGCCTCGTTCGATTTGCCAATCAGGTTCAGGGTACGAACGCGCTCGAAATCGTTATGCACTTCGGCTTCCACATCACCTACTTTTCTGGCCCAGGCAGTACCCCGTTCTGTCCAGACTAAACTCTGTCCATGGTCACCTGCCATGAAACTCAGGAAGGCCATTTCAGAAGCGGCTGTGCTGGCCCACTTCCATTGCTTCCGAGCCAGGCTTAAGGCAAGAGTCTCTTTGAAATACGTGCCTGCCTGGTCTGTCTGGCCGGAAACGGCATAGATTTTTCCCAGCCGAAAAAGGGCTTTAGGCAAATCAGACCGGCTTTGTCCTGCGCCTGGCTTACGAGTTATATTCAGTGCCTTTGCTGCAGTTTGTAGAGCGAGCGAATCGGCCCGGTAATAGATGGCATCTCTGGCTAACTGGTAAAGTAAATCCAAGTAAACGGAATCAGTGGGGTAAGACTGGGCTTCCCACTGCTGGGTCAGGGTTAGTAGAACAGGGTATAGGGGAGTTGTTCTACCACTCAAAAAAGTTTGGTACTGGCGTACCAACGCAGTACGGGCTGGGGAGCTATTTACCTGTCCCCAGCCCGTTTGAACGAGTATTAACCCGATAGCTATCTGTGTTATTGCGGTGCTACGCCTGAACATATACATTATTGATTACCAGCCCAACACCCTGCCGTACTGCGTGGGGTAAGCTGCTCAATATAGCCGACCGGGGGTCAGTCCCTGAAAAGTTAGCATGAAGCCCGACAAGGTTCGCTATGCCCCGATGATGGCTGAGTATGCCTGCTATAATTCCTGTCATAATGCCCGTTGCAAATGAGCTACCTACTACACCATCAATACCCGCGGCCGACCATCGCGCCTGTAGGTCGGCCCTACCGCCGATCAGCCCTCGATACCAGCGATAGGGAGCCTTAAAATAGCCCTCATTGGCCCGGATGGGATGATTGGTTAATAGGCCCACGTTGACGTATTCGGGCGAGTAGTTTTCAGCATTGGCCGGTGAAAACAGGCCAAATTGTCTATATACGTCTGCCCCCCAGACACTGGTGGTAGTAATTACATTTTTATGCCCCTGACTGAAGCAGGCCGGAAAGAACTGGCCTGTTAGCAACTGGCCCCGGTTATCAGAGCCGCTACCCCGGTTACCAGCCGCACACACCACGATAATGCCTTTTCTTTCGAGATCACCAATAACGATTTCTAGAAAGTCGGTACCGGATGATGCGTGTGTGACAAAACTCGCGTTAATAACATCGGCTCCGTTTGCCTGTGCATAGCAGAAGGCACAGATAACGGCAAACAGGGTGCCTTTCCCCGTTCTATCGAACGCTTTCAAAATCATCAAAGACATTGGTGTACTGGCTGCATATTGTGTAATCAGACCCGCCAGCAGGGTACCATGCTCTATGGGACTATCGTCGTGGGGATTGTTATTCTCAAATCTGTTTTCAATCCTTCCGCCGGATGGGGTTACCCCATATGCGTTATCATCGATTAACTCCTGTAAGGTAGGTTTCCCAACGAAATTCCAGCCGACATGGTCGTTGGTCAGGCCACAGGAACTGGAGTCGGTTTTATTCCAGATAGTAACCTCGTTTTGAATAGGGCCTTCCATTAGTGCCCGATCAAAGCCTGTGTCGATGATAGCGACTCGAACAGCTTTATTGTTTTCTTGTAATGGCTTGTAGGAATTGTACAATTCCTTATATGTTCGGTTAGTTAAGCTCGATTCCGCTTCCATTTCTGGATCAGTTAAATCGGTAGTTGGTGGATGCTGATCGGCCGAAAAGGTAAGCTGATTTTGGCCGATAATATCCAATGAGGTATTCTGGGCTGTGCCATCGGGGCCGGGGCTAATAGTAACGGAGGTATTCTGGGCTGTGCCATCGGGGCCGGGATTAATCAGGACAGAATTGCCCAGCAAATCTACAATGTCTATATCTGCATTATTGAGTGTGATACTGAGCAGCAAAAGGGGCGTATCGCAACAGCGGCAAAGTTGCAGTAACCGGAAAGAAAGGGTGCCGCGCACAAATTCGGGCTTTTGGTAGCGTTTTACTTGATATATTTCCTTAAACTCAAGTTGCTTGCCATCCAGTAGTTCTTTTGCCCATTTTGGTAGTTCGGATGGGAATTTTTTCTGGCGGGTCAGCAATTGTTCAAAACTTAGTTGTTTGCGATTCGGAAATTGAAAACGCGCAATGTACTGCCCGGGGATATAAGGAACCCCGTTCCGTACAGCAACATGGGGATACTTCTCATCTAAAAAATCTTCTACTTGCCGTTCGAGTGCGCCAGACGTAAACTCGGGATTAAGCGGTAAAGTGGACATAGTGCAGAAAGTTTAAGAAGTTAGGGTAGTTTTACAACTCGTCAATCAATGCTTTTGCCGCTTTTTTGCCTTCCAGATTCTGGTCAACTACCGTTTGCAGCAATTGCCGGGCGGTGGCGGCATCATCTGTCTGGTCACGTTTCATCCGGGCCAGGGCTTCGTAAAACAAGCCGGGATTGGCCCGCAAATCGGTACGCTGGCTCAGACGGTGAAACTGTTCGATAGCTTTGTCGTACTTACCCTGCCGGAGGGAAACAAGTCCGGCTAGTTTTTGTGCATCGGTGTTGGCAGGATCCCGCTGTTGCACGGCAGAAACCAGCGTTTCGGCCTGAGTGAACTGCCCGCTGTTGTAGGCCTGCCTGGCCAGTTGAAGCGTATCGGGCTGGCTGCTCATCGTTACCGGCAGGGTGGTAAGGTTTTCCCGGATGTAGCGGTCGGCCATTTCCGGCGAGCCAGCCGGTTTTGGCCAGAATACAAAGAAACCCAGCAGCAACGCCACACAGGCCGCGGCCGCGTAGGACATGGGCTGCCAAACGGGGCGAACCACGCGCCCCTGTTTCTCCCTGAGCGCCGTCCACTCGGCTTTACGGCTTGCGTTGTGCCTGCTGCCGGGCGGTTTGGCGGGCCTGTGCGTAGAAGGCTACGGCTTCGGCCAGATTGGGGTCCGTCACAATCTGCTGCTCGAATTGCGCCTTTTCCGGGCCCGTCAATTGTCCGGAAAAGTAATTGTCGATGGTATCCAGATCGTTCATTTGTTTGTCAGTTTATACGCATCCCGCAATCGTTCCAGGCAACGCAGACGGCTGGTTTTAGCGACCGATGCCGTGTTATAATTTAGTTGCTGCGCAATTTCTTCATCGCTGTACCCCTCGCCCCAGGCCAGCAGCATCTGTCGGCACTTGTCTCCAATATCTTGTAAATGCTGGTGGAGCTGTTCATGGTCGTTTTGCACGATAAGTTGTTGTACCACCGTCCGGGCGGGGTCAGGCAGTTGCAGGAGCGTATCGTCGATAGAAACGGCGTTGTGGACCTGCTCCCGGTTAGTCGTTTTTTTACGGATGAGGTCAACACACTTGTTACTAAATATTTGATAGAGATACGTTTCCAGCTTGGATTGGCCCTTAAATCGCCCAGTAGTAATATGGTCGATACCCGCCATAATGGTGTCATCGTAAGTCGAAACGCAGTCTTCTTCCGGAAGCCGGTGCTTGCGGGTGCCTTCTCGAATGAAATACAGGTATTTTTCGTAGAGCCGATTCTCAACGCTGTGGCGGGTAGCACCACCGGCCTGTATGCCGGCAATGATATCGGCATCCGGTAAGTGTCTGGAAAAAAGGCTCATAGCGTGGGATTAGGATAGAAAGGTAAAGGAAAAAACGGTTTATCAAAAATAAATGAGTTTGCATGTTTTCGGTTTTTATCCAACGTGCGACTAACCGGGTAGCAACGCTCATCGGGCAAGAATGCCGCACTTATACAATGATAGTCCGACGCCCCTGATGATCTTTTACCTAACCATAGCGGCTTTCCGCTTCCAAACACCACATCTTTATGAAACGATTACAAACCTTCCCGCTCTACCTGAGCTTACTGTTGGCCCTGACACTGGGCCTGCAAAACTGCAAAAAGACCGAACCCGATCCGATTAAACCCGGCTCTGGCACCACCACACCGGGCAATGGGACGACCACGACCACAACGACCGCGCCGGGCTTCAGCACGGCCATCGTGCCCACTACATCGGGCATTACGACCTCGTCTGTTACGGTGTCGGCGGTACTGGATGGCAATGGGGGAGCGGCCATTTCGCAGCACGGCTTCGTCTATAGTAAAACGGTGCAGCTACCCACCCCGACCGACAGCAAACTTGAGTTGGGTGCCACTACCGGGCCGTTCCCGCTCACGCTGACGGGCAAACTGACGGGCCTGGACGCCAATACCATGTATTATGTGCGGGCCTTTGCTACCAACGCTACCGGAACGAGTTACGGTGGGGTGGGGCAGGTGAAAACGTCGGCGGTGTCCGGTACGGCTCCTATTTTCAAATCCATAGCGTGGAGTACACACTCGACTACCTTTCCCAAAGGCGGCATCTACGATCCGTCAGTACTTTATCTGGCCGGAAAAATATATACGCTCGGCGGAGGGACTCCCGAAACCAGTAGCAATTCGACCGCTACTCAACCCGACACAGATGATTTTTGGGAGTACGATATAGCCGCTAAAAAATGGACGCAGCTACCTAAAATGCCCTTTACCAGCAAGGATTATGTGGGAAGTACCATCAACTATGTGTACAAAAATAAAATCTATGCTGGTGATAGAAGGGCAGGGATTTACGAATATGATTTATCCATCAGGCAGTGGACGAAAAAAATTACGTTCAACCAGTCAGTCGATCTTCCAACTTGTCGTATGGTACTCGGCGACAAGTTGTATGCCTTTACAACCGGTGTAGGCCAAAAATCGAAAGTAGTCGATCTGAACACGTTTCAAATCACTGACATTCCAGATTTTCAAACAGAGGCAGGAAGCTGGTTTCCAACACGGGCTACTTTTATGTGGAATGACCGCATTCATTTCTGGCTGAAACTCAGAGGTCAGACGGATGCCAATACGAAACTTAATACGATTGCCTTTGATCCCAAAACAAATACGTATGAGAATCTGGGAACAATGAGTAATCTGATTCCTCAGGTAGCTGCGTCTTTAGAACCCACAGCTGCTTTTGAGAAAAATGGATTTATCTACGTGTACTCCAGGTCATTTAACAATACCTTCTTTCTCTATAACCCAACCCTCAAAATCATGGGAGGGATCGCTTTTACTAACAAACCTGCCAACTGGACACTCAAACCGATGGCTTCGGACGGGCAGGGAAATATGTACCAGGTGCTGGGGGAAGCTGCCGCACCGATTGGTTTTCAGTTACCGCTGGAGGATCCCAAACGCTACGATACGAGTGTTAACCACATCCTGTTTCAGTAACTATTTTTTTAACCACGCGCAAGTCAATTTTAACCACACAAACCAAATAACCAATGAAAACTATCCACATCTCCGCCCTGGCTTCCCTATTCCTGAGCAGCGTCCTGTTCCTGAACAGTTGCAAAAAGAACGACGACGTTGACCCCACCAAGGGGCTGTCGGCCAAAATCCAGACGATTGTATCTCAACAGGACATCGACGGGCTTCGCTCACGAGGGATGATCGTCAATGAAGGCTCCCAACCGCCCAATATCGAGGGCATTTTTATCTCGTCGCCCCACACGCTTGTCAGCCCTTACGGAACGGCTGACTCCTATAAACCCGGCGATACTTTTAGCAATTTGATTATCCGGTTTTCAGAGCAAAGTGGTAGTGATCAGTCGGCCAAGGTCGAAATCAAAACCAGTGGTTCCACCGCCACGGGTACCGGTGGGTTTCTATCGGGAAACGGGAATAAGTTCACCTTCTTTGCCGAATTGGATTTTGTGAGTGGTAGCGTAACGGGTAAGCAGGTACGGATGTTTTCGGGCGAAATCACGGCCAACGGAATCAAGGATTTCTACACGACTATTTATTTCAAGAGTAAAAACGATCCGAACAACACCCAGCTTCCCGTGGGTGCTTCGCGCATCATCAAAGACAGCGACGGGCTGGCCAGTAAACGGAGTGCGTTTCGGATGGCTGCCGACCCGAACGCTGTAATTCTGGTAGATCACGGCGATTCGGAGAAGTGACCGGATAGCAGGATAACTCTGCTTTTTTTTAGGAGTTCTTCAACCTTTGTATTCAACCTCTTTTAGTGCAGTTAAATCAAACCGGCCACAAGGCCACCACACAATCAAACCTCTAGTATCATGTTTCACACCACAATTGTACCCATTTTTCGTCCGCTGTTACTGGCGTTGACCATCATGTTCTTTTTTGCCGCCTGCAAACCGGGTGATCCGGGTCCGGAGGGGCCAGCCGGTCCGGTGGGAAATGCTAATGTCACTCAGGTGACGTTTAGCACCCCCTTTACTCCCAGCACTTCTGCCAGATCCTTCCCCCTGCCAGCCAATATGGACAAGGCAACTGTTGAAAAGAGCCTGGTTGTGGTGTATCTCCAGACGGCCAACGATCCTGGCCTATGGTACCAGCTACCTGGTTTGGTGGTTACAGACGACTTTCGGTACTATATCAATACGGGTGCCACACCCTTATCCATTTCGATTATCCGAAGTGCCGGTACTGTAATATCGTCTGTTCGTAGTATTCGGATACTGATTATTCCGGCAACAACGGCTACGAATGCCCGTAAGGCGGCTGTCGATTACGCCGATTATAAAGCCGTAAAGGCCTTTTTTGCCCTCCCTGACTGACTACAGGTAAGCAAAAGTCTTTGATGGATCGAATAGGTTATTGCACCCTGGTTTAACCTTGTGGATGAAGTTGAGCCAATGAGTTGGTGTCAGGTGAACCGACAGCTAATCACTTATCGGAGATGGGGAACTTCGTGCACTCTGTTTTAACCGGTGTTCGATGGCGTTCGGCCGGACATCTACGGGCATAATTATCCATCTTCCACTGTCTCGCTTCGGGTACGACTCCGTTTTTAGTTGAACAGGTACGAAAGGCATATGCGGAGATCAGTTGATTGGCCAGCGCTTTGTAACGTTTACCGGCACTGCGTCAGATTCGCCGGGGTTAGGCAACACCCTGATTACCCCAGGCGACCTGGTGAATAGAAAACGGCAGGAACACGCGCTCATTGATTCGTATAAACGAATGGATGAGCGCATTTTTTTTGTGGGTGTGTTTCCGGAGCCGCCTTTATTCCGACTAACCAGCAGACCAGTACAACAACCATACTGGTTTATCTATCCACATCATAAACCTTCCTCTTTTTATGAAAATGCACCTGATTGTTTTGTTTTTTGGCTCGCTCGGGACGGCCGTTGGGGAGGTTCCCGACTCCATCCCACCGGCTGCCAGCACCTGGCCCAAGGCACATATCGCTCAGCGCCACAACCGGTATCGGCACCCGCCGGTTGATTCTGGGTCGTTGAAGAGAACGCCAGAAGGCCTGCTGTTGTCCACTTCTACACGGACGAATGGCAAAAAATTCGGACCGATACCCTGCGCCGGAAGCGACTCAATTTAAAAGTACGCGCCGTTGTGATGCGACTGAACAGGCGCTTCATTCGGTGCTTGACACCCGGCCTGCCCCGGTATCAGTTGCAGGTCTTCGTGCCTGAATCATGTTTGTGCTGTGGCGCATCGCTTCTCTTTATTGACCTTACCTTTTATGTTTAAAAGTCTCTTTTATCAAGTCTATTCACAACTAAACAAATACCTAAATGAAAATCAAGTTCATTTTTCTCCACCGCAGCGCATCTGCCGGGCTAACTATCTACCTGCTGTTGGCCGCATCGCTGACCACCATGGCTCAAACGTATAAAGCCCGGTTGGCCCTGACGGATGCCCCCGCTCAGTTGGAAGCGAGTGTGTTTCCGCTAACGAGCCGACCCGGAGTTATTAAAGTTATGTTCAACAACCTGTCCCGGAGCGATGTACGCGTCATGATTCGGGATGAGAAAGGGGAAGTTCGCTATGATGCGTACGAGTCAATCGCCAAGTATCGCCGGAGCTTCGACTTGTCTGAACTACCGGCAGGTTCATATACAATCGAACTGATCAAAAAACGGGAACACGTTGTTCGGACATTCGCGATCAATGCACCACCACCGGCTACAAAATGGATTACCATGAGTATTCAGGGCAGTCAGGATCTACCCGATTTGTTGAAACCAACGGGGAAACGGCTAACGAACAATCCGTGAATGTGTTTCCGATGGCAAGTTGAAGTAGCGTAGTTTCCCCGTACTAAATTGGCTGAGCATGAGGCCAACCTGGTACGGGGAAACTTTTTTTTGCGTAGTTTGAGCCGATTTTGACCCTGGCTACCTAATGAATCGTCTTCTGTTTACACTCCTTGCCCCCCTGCTGTTTGCCAACGTATTAGCCCAACCGAGCGTCGGCCCGCCGAATGCCGTCCCGGCAAATGGTGCATCCACTACGTTCTCTGTCTCCTTCCCTGCGTCGCGGAGCAACCAGCCCCTCGATGGGCGGGTGCTGCTTATTCTGGCTAAAACGAACACGCCCGAACCCCGGCTTCAGGTGAGCGATGCGGTAGAAACGGCACAGGTATTCGGTATGGATGTAAATGGGCTCAAACCCGGTCAGGCGGCTGTAGTGGGTGCAAATGCATACGGTTATCCCCACGAAAGCCTCGCTAAACTGCCCCCCGGCGATTATTACGTGCAGGCCATGCTGCACAGGTACGAAACGTTTCAAATCAAGAACGGCCCCAACGGCACCCGGCGCACCGTAAAGCTGCCGATGGATCGGGGAGAAGGGCAAAACTGGCGCACGGCGCCCGGAAATCTATTCAGTAAACCGCAGAAAATTTCGCTGAGAGTCGGCGGTAAGCAGTCGGTTGCGGTCGTTTTAGACCAGATGAATCCCGATATCCCGGCCCCGAAAGACACGAAATTTATCAAACACGTCAAAATCCAGAGCCAGAAGCTAACCGAATTCTGGGGCCGCCCCATGTTCATCGGAGCCAATGTGCTCATTCCGGCCGGGTTTGCGGAACACCCCGAAGCCAAATACCCGCTGGCTATTTTTCACGGCCACTTCCCCGCCGATTTTTCGGGCTTCAGTGAAATACCGCCCCCGGCTGATATGGATACGACCGACTACATTGCCCGGTTCAATCTGCGCGGGTACAAAAAAATCGTGGCGCAGGAAGCGTATGATTTCTACCGGAAATGGACCAGTAAAGACTTTCCCCGGATGCTGATTGTAGAGATCCAGCACGCCAACCCGTATTACGACGATTCCTACGCCGTAAACTCCGAGAACATTGGCCCCTACGGCGATGCCATCATGCACGAACTGCTGCCCGAAATAGAAAAGCAGTTCCGGGGTATTGGACAGGGATGGGCGCGGTTTACCTACGGGGGTAGCACGGGCGGCTGGGAAGCCCTGGCCGCGCAGGTGTTCTACCCCGATGAGTTTAACGGTTGTTTTGCCGCCTGCCCCGACCCCATTGCCTTCGATGCCTACACGGTGTTCAATCTTTATAAGGACAAAAACGCCTACTATGAAGAAGGCCCGTTCCGGCAAACGCCCCGGCCCGCTCACCGCAACAACCTGGGGCAGATTCAGTCCACACTCGAACAAACCAACCACCGCGAACTGGCTCTGGGCACCCACTCCCGCTCCGGCGATCAGTTCGACATCTGGGAAGCGGTGTACTCCCCCGCCGGACCGGATGGTTACCCCAAACGCATCTGGGACAAAAAGACCGGCGTCATCGACAAATCCGTGGCCGACTACTGGCGCGAACACTACGACCTGATGCACATCCTGAAACGCGACTGGAAAACCCTCGGCCCCAAAGTGACGGGTAAAATTCATATCTACTGTGGCGACATGGACAATTATTACCTCAATAACGCGGTCTACCTGATGGAGGATTTTCTGAAAAACGTAAAGAATCCAACGGCCAACAGTGAGGTAGCCTATGGCGACCGCTTTGAGCATTGCTGGAACGGCGACCCCAACGTACCCAACTACATCAGTCGGCTGCGTTATAACACGATGTACGTTGACAAGATGCTGAAACGGATGGCTGAGAGCCACCCGCCGGGTGCCGATTTGACGAGCTGGCGCTACTGAAAAGACCCGTCAACCGTCCGTTGAACCTCGCTTTCAGGATTGGTGTTCTGACAAAAACAGTCCGGCGAGAGCGGGCTGTGGTTCATTATAGAGTGATCAGGTAAATGGTAGGAGATGCCCTCTGTGCCTGATCCAGTACCGATTATCATGAAATTACCGCATACCCTGAACGGGAACCGCGTGCTCAAACGGTTGGATTTTGAGCTATTACAGACCAGGTACCGCACCCACCGGCGATTACAGGTATTTGCCACCAAAGGTACGGTATGCGTGCGTTGTGGTGTTGAAGGGGTCCACCTGCTGTCGTCGGTCAATCCCAGTGGCGGGCATCACGTCGACCTGTATACGGCCAACTTCGTGCTCATGACCGTTGACCACATACTGCCCAAATCCAGGGGCGGAGCGAGTGAACTGGCCAATTACCAGCCCATGTGCCAGCATTGCAACGGCCGTAAAGGAAACACGCTGGAAACCAGTGCCGACAAACCAGACAGTCGTCCCTGAGATTAGGTCAATGGGCTATACGGATGGGCGGATGCCCCTTTTCCTGAGGATACTGCGGCAACCCAGTAGTGAAACTCTGCGCCTGCAGCGACAGGACACCAGCGATGCTCTATTGAATCCGGTAGTATCGCTGGCTATGAATACAGGCCCAAATAGCAATAAATCTTCTGGTTGAAGGACGCCATGAGTGTGGTGGTAAGGTTCCCGTACAGGACCACTCACCGCAGTGTATCAGGACGGGTAGGCTACCCGTACACCTCGCCCCGTGCGGCTTTCAGCGTGTTTTGCATCAGCGAGCAGATTGTCATTAGTCCCACGCCACCGGGAACGGGGGTGATGAAACTGGTTTTTGGGGCTACTTCAGCGAACTTCACGTCGCCTTTAAGGGCGAAGCCGCTTTTTTTGCTGGCATCGGGTACCCGTTCCAGCCCGACGTCAATCACCACGGCCCCGTCCTTTACCATGTCGGCGGTGACGAATTCGGGCTTGCCGAGGGCCGCTACCAGGATGTCGGCCGACCGGCATATCTCGGCCAGGTTCTGGGTACGGCTGTGGGTGAGGGTCACGGTACAGTTGCCGGGGTAGGTGTTGCGCTGCATCAGAATGGACATGGGCAACCCCACAATCTGGCTCCGGCCCACCACCACGCAGTGTTTACCGGACGTCGGGATGTCGTACCGTTTAATCATTTCCAGCACGCCCTGGGGCGTAGCCGACACATAGGCGGGTAGCCCTTTGGCCATGCGACCAATGTTGATAGGGTGAAAACCGTCCACATCTTTGGCGGGGTCGATGGTTTCCATGATGCGGTCGGGGTTGATATGGTCGGGGAGGGGGAGCTGCACTATCAGCCCGTCCATGTCAGGGTTTTTGTTCACCGCCCGCACATTATCCAGCAGTTCTTCTTCCGAAACCGAGGTGTCTAACCGGATGAGAGTGGAGTGCATACCTACCTCTTCGCAGTTCTTCATTTTAGAGGCTACGTAGGTTTCAGAGGCTCCTTTGTTGCCCACCAGAATAGCGACGAGGTGCGGTATTTTGCCGCCCCGTTCGCGAATCTGGGCGACTTCAGCCGCTATTTCCTGTTTGATTTGTGCCGAAAGAAATTTACCGTCAAGGAGTTGCATAGTGTTGTCTTAGCGTTCGTAGCGTCGTTAGGGGGATAGCAGCAACCACAGCGGTAGCCGGGCGCACCAGCCCAAAGACGCGGAGAGAAGGCGCAAAGTTCGCAAAGATTCAGACACTACCCGTACTTTTTCTGCCACTCCTTTCGTAGTTTTTTGTAGTCCGCGTCTTCCCGGGCCTCCAGGTATTTACCGTAAAATAGGCGGGCCGATTCGGCTTTTACGGGGTCTTCCTGGCGGGGAAGCTGGTCGCGGCCATGGGCACCCGACCGGCCTTTCTGGTCGTCGGGGACGGGGCCATCGTATTTCTGGCCGGTTTTATGATTGGCATACCGCCTGGACCGGGTGTAGCCCATCTGTAGAAACTTCCGGGCCATGTCCATGCCAACGAAATCGTCTTTTTCTTTGTAACCGAGAAACAACTGGTAGATTTTTTCGGCTGATTCGCGGGCTATTTCGGGCGTTTTAAACCGCCAGTGGGGGAGAATTTCGTCTTTGTAGGGCTGCACCAGCAACACGCCCTGCTCGCCCTTGCCCACCCGATATAGTTCGGGTTGCTCACGCAGGTTCAGGGAGCGGTAATCGAGGTCATAGTTGAACGCACGGTCGTTTACGGAGCCAGCCACATCATTCGGGATTCGGGTTCGTACTGAAAACCGGCCCTTGTCTGCCCGCTCCGGCTGAGGTGCAGGGATTCCATCCTCAGCACCCGGCATTCAATGACCGCAAAATTTTTGCGTCCAGCTTCGCTTTCTTCGGCTGAGGGGAGCCTATCGGCCAGTTGTTCGGGGAAGCCCGGGTAGGGCTGCGGCTGTTCACTACCCGGAACCGGACCGGAGAGGTACGCTTTGCGGCTGCTCACCGCCAATGTATCCCAATGCTCATCGGCAATGTAATCCGTTGTGTGAAGCCGGGTTTCCACCGAAAGACGAAGTTGCAGTTGTTGTTCACTATCCCAGAGCAGGAGTGTTGCCATGGGAACCGCTTCCAGTTGCAGAACCTTTTCGGCGCGGGAGTCGGTGTAAAACCAGACGTACTTCCGGGCTTCGTCCACCCCGCGCAACACAACCATGCGCGCATCGGCCCCGCGCTGGGTGCAGGTAGCAATGGTCATGGTTTTAAAGGGGGAGTCCGGCTTTTCTATCCCCGCCAGAAGCTGCTTCCAGTTACTACGTTCAAGGTCGGATAGGGTACTAACGGGCGGAGTATTCGTATTGTCCGGGTGGGTGGCTGGTTTGGGCGGCTCGCTCATGGGGGCGGTTTGGTAGCGTTGTTTCGATTGGCATAACCCCGGGGGTACTTTCTTTGTTTCACTAATTACCATCACAGATTAGTTACGACTAGATTGCCTGCTCATGTGCTTTCATAAATCGCTGGCCGTTACCGCATCGGAACTGGAGGCCCGCTATACGGTCAAACTACCCGATTCGGCTCCGTTCGAGCCGGTCTACCACGCCAATGCCTGGCAGTTGCCAGCCTGGCCTATCCTTACCCATCAGGAACCGGACCGGTTGCAGCTGATGCAGTGGGGAATGATTCCGCCCTGGACCAAAAGCGGAGCCGATGCCGCCGACATTCGAACCCGAACCATCAACGCCCGCTCCGAAACGATTTACGAGAAACCGTCTTTTCGGTCGGCCGCCAAAGCCGGAAGGCGGTGCCTGATACCGGTTACGGGTTTTTACGAATGGCATACGCTGAAGGGGAAAAAATTTCCGTTCTACATCACCATGACCGATCAGCCGATTACCTCTATTGCCGGACTCTGGGACGAATGGGCCGACCCGGAAACGGGGGAGCTGGTGAGAACCTACACGTTACTGACGGGGGAGGCCAATCCGTTGCTGGCGGCTATTCACAACACCAAAGAGCGTATGCCCTGCCTGCTGACCCGGCAAGCTGAACAAATATGGTTGAACAACGCGTTGACCGAACCAGACGCCCTGAACCTGTTAGCCAACCAGTACCCAGCCAGCCACATGCACAGTTACCCGATCAGCAAACGGATTACATCAAGAACGGAGCCTACGGATGTGCCGGATGTGCTGAAACCAGCCGACTACCCCGAACTGAGTAAAAATCACGCGTTATTTACCTAAGTAATCCATCCCGTTTGTCTGGGTTACAAGCCGTTTGTGTATAAGTAGATTTTTTGAGGAGATCTACCCTGAAATTTGCCGCACACGTTTTGTTTCGAGACAATCCTGGGTTTTATAAGTTCATAAAAACGGGTACTGGCTTGTAGGCTAAACCACTTCTAATAACTTCCTGATTATGAAAAACATAGTACCCGCTCTTTTATTCATTTTTATCCTGTTAGCCGTACCCGATGCCGTCAGAGCCCAGATCGTTCCCGAAACGAAAGGGAACGGAATCATAAAGGGCACTATTGTCGATTCAACCTCGGGTAAACCGGTCGAATTTGCCAGTATTGCCCTGGTTGATGTTACAACGAAGAAACCGATTGATGGTACCATTGCCGACGAAAAAGGAGCTTTCACCCTGACCAAATTGCCGGAGGGCGATTTTAGACTGCTCATCTCGTTTGTTGGTTACCGGGAGAAAACCGTTGCCAGGCTGAAACTTGACCGTAGACAGGAGCTAAACCTCGGTACCATTAAGCTGGCAGCTGACGTCCGTACCCTTAAAGAGGTAGAAGTAGTAGGACAGGCCGCTATGGTCGAAGAGAAAGTAGATCGGCTGGTGTACAATGCCGATAAAGATGTGATGTCCAAAGGGGGCGATGCCACCGAAGTAATGCGCAAAGTACCGCTGCTAACAGTCGACCTGGACGGCAACGTGAGCTTGCGGGGCAGCAGCAACGTGCGGGTACTGATCAACAATAAGCCCAGTACCATCATTGCCAGTAGTGTGGCCGATGCACTCAAACAGATTCCGGCTGATATGATTAAAACGGTTGAAGTAATCACCTCACCCTCGGCTAAGTATGATGCGGAAGGATCGGCGGGGATTATCAACATTACCACCAAGAAAACAACTATTCAGGGATTTACGCTTAATGTGGACTCCGGGGTAGGCAACCGGGGGAGTAACCTGGGCCTGAATGGTAATTTGCGGCTGGGCAAAATGGGATTTAGTCTGGGCGGTTTTGGCCGGGCCAGTTACAACGTACTCGGCACGTTTGCCAACACCCAGCGGACGGTTGGTGCCAATGGCCCCATCCTGACGGAGCAAAGTGCCGATACACGTAACCAGGGCATATTTGGGCAGTACCGGCTGGGCTGGGACTACGACATCACCAAGAACAGTTCCCTGAACGCTACCCTGCGCTATGGGGCCCGGAACAATACCCAGTTTCAGGATAACTTCATCACGAAAACAACCGGTGCCTTCTTCCCCGTGTACAACGCCCGTAATGTGCAAACGAAAGATAATTCGGGAACGCTGGATGCCAATATCGATTACACCCACACGTACGCAAAACCACAGCAGGAGTTTAGCCTGTCGGCACAATACAGCCGCAACAACCGCAACAATAACTTCATCGCCGATATCCTGAGTGCGGCCGACTTCGCCACGATTACGGCCCGCCAGCAAAACCTGAACGATAGCTATAACCAGGAATCGACACTCCAGGCCGATTACCAGACCCCGATTGGTAAAAACCAGCAGATCGAGATTGGGGGTAAGGGAATCTTTCGCCAGGTGGAGAGTAACTATAGCTACCTGCTGGCCCCTGGCAACGGGGCGTTGCAAACCGATTTTACGCGACCGGCCAACACGCTCAACTACGATCAGAACATTGGTGCCGGTTATGTCTCGTACCTGATAACCACTAAAAATAAGTATTCGGTCAAAGCCGGCGTGCGCTTTGAGCATACAACCATCAACGCTTTCTTCAGCCAGAGCCAGACGGTGGGCGATCAGGCAGTACAGGCAGGGCAGGATCTGGGCATCCCCAGCTATAACAACGTCGTGCCGAGCATTAACGTGTCCAAGACGCTGAAAGGAGGTAAAACGGTGAAACTGGCCTACAACCGCCGGTTGCAGCGCCCCGGTATCCAGTTTCTGAACCCGAACATCAACGCATCCAACCCCACCAACATCACGCAGGGAAACCCATTGCTGTCGCCCGAACTGACGGACAACTACGAGTTGAGTACCAGCGCGTACGTGAAAAGTGTATACCTGAACGTATCGTTGTTTGCCCGGCAAACCAATAACTCCATCACCAGCGTTCGCGATACGGTCAGGACGAGTTTGGGACAGGTAAACAACCCGGCTCTGGCCCAGGCCATTCGGACTACTTACCTGAACATTGGCCGCGAGTCGGCGTACGGTACCAATATTTTTGGCAACGCAACGCTGTTTTCGAAATGGCAGATTGGCGGGGGAATGGATCTGTACTATGCCTACCTGACCAACAATAATGCCGCGTCAATCTACCAGGCTACCAATTCCGGCTGGGTCGTTTCTGGTCGGCTGTTCACTAACCTGAGCCTGAAGAATGGCTGGGGCCTGCAGGGATTTGCTTTTGCCCGGGGCAAGCAGGTGCAGTTGCAGGGGTATCAGGGGGGCTTTGCGTTCTACAGCCTGGGCGTGAAAAAAGATATGAAAAACAAGCGGGGCAGCTTCGGTATTGCGGGCGAGAACTTTTTCAACCACCCCTTCACCGTTCGTTCCGAATCATCGTCGCCCATTTTTACCCAGAGCAGTCTGACAAGTCTGTATAATGCGGGTATCCGGGTGAATTTCAGCTATAAGATTGGCAAACTGACTTTCGATGATGGGCAGCAGAAAAGAGGGAAGTCTGTTAACAATGATGACGTAAAAGGCGGGGATGGCGGTGGCGACCAGCCGCAGGCTCCTCAGCAACCCGCTACCGGTGGAGGTCGTCGGCCCCGGTAAAAAGTACGTATCATTCCGCTAGTGGGGGTTACCTCCGTGCCAGTCAATCGGGTACGGAGGTAACCCCCACTTCATTTGCCCGCTGCCTCATAAAAAGGCATTGCAGCAAACAATCGCCGTGAACAAAGTAGTTTATGAGGGTAATTAGTATTACTCAACACTTGAAATCTACTTTTTAATGGAACCAGTCGATTATCCCAAAGCGGAAGAACTTAACAGTGATGTGCAGGAGTTTCCGGCCATTCAGGCTAAAATGACCCCTGAGCCGGATAGTGGCCTGACCAATTATCGGGCCGCCGGAAAACTAACCGGAAAAGTCGCTATTGTGACCGGGGGCGATTCGGGCATTGGGCGGGCTGTGGCCGTTGCTTATGCCAAGGAAGGGGCTTCTGTCGTGATTTCCTACCTGGAAGAGGAAGAGATAGATGCGCAGGAAACGAAGCGGCTGGCCGAGCAGTTTGGCGGCAAATGCCTGACACTGGCCTCGGACGTTCGTAGTAAAGCCAAGTGCCAGGAGGTAGTTGATAAGACCATTGCCGAGTTCGGCAAGCTCAACATTCTGGTTAATAACGCGGCTTATCAGCACATTGTCGAGAAGATCGAAGATATTACGGAAGAGCAGCTGAGCCGAACCTTCGAAACCAACATTTACGGTTATTTCTTCATGGTACAAGCTGCGTTGCCTCACCTGCACGAGGGAGACGTTATCATCAACACGGGGAGTATTGTGGGGAAGAAAGGGCAACCCAAACTGGTGGATTATGCCTCCACGAAAGGTGCCATCCACGCCTTTACCATGTCACTGGCCACGCAGCTGGGTGAGCGTAACATCCGGGTTAATGCCGTACTGCCCGGACCCATTTACACGCCATTTCTGCCGGGTGCCGGCATGGGGCCGGAGGGTGTCGTTGAAGCGGCCAATAAAACAATTCTGCAACGGCCCGGTCAGCCAGACGAGCTGGCTCCAGCCTACGTGCTGCTGGCCTCTAATGATGGATCGTACATTACCGGCAGCCTGCTGGACGTAAACGGCGGCAACGCCTGACGCTGGCGGCTGCAGGGCAGAGTGGGGTATACCCACCCAAAACAGAAACACCCCACCAACGAGTTGGTGGGGTGTTTCTGTAAATCTATTAGTGTATTTGAACAACCTACTTGGCAATCGTGCCCCGGAGTGCCCGTGGAATTTCGATGCTGGCTACCGGGTTCGATGCCTGCTCAAGCATCTCGATGTTCTTCACCGAAATCTGACTGACCCGAACGGATTTGCCCAGTTCAAGGTTGGATACATCAACATCAATAAAATCGGGGATATTTTCGATAGTCCCTTTCACCCGCATTTTCCGAACACGGGTTACCAGTTTACCCCCTTTCTGAACACCGGGTGCTGTGCCAACCAACCGAACAGGAACGGCAATCTTAACGGGCTTCTTGTCCGTCACCAGCAGAAAGTCGGCGTGAATCAGCACGTCACTGACCGGATGAAACTGAGCTTCCTGAAGAACAGACCGGTAAATGGTGCCTTCGATATTCAGTTCAACTTCAAAAATATTGGGGGTGTAGATTAAGTCGCGGAACAGAATAGCCGGCGCGTAAAAATGCACCTGCTCATCGCCCCCGTACAACACACACGGAACATTGCCCTCGGCCCGAATCGCTTGTGATTCCGTGCGGCCGAGATTCGCTCGTTGATACCCTACAATCTCGAGTTTTTTCATGATAAACGTAATTTTGAATGAGTAAATGACTGAATTAGTGACTGATGGGCGAACGCTGTTTGATCCATTCGCTCAGTCAAAATTCAATCATTCAGTATTTTATAAACAGTGAACTAATAGATTCATGGTCTCTGATGCGGCCGATGGCTTTGGCGAATAACTCCGCTACCGACAGCACCCTTATTTTATCGCTGGCCTGCTGCATGGGCAGGGTATCAGCCACCACCAGTTCCTCCAGCACGGAGTTGGCTGATTATGTCGTGTGCCTTACCCGACATGATGGGGTGTGTGCACACCGCCCGCACCGAGGCTGCCCCTTTGTCCATAATGATCTGGGCCGCTTTGGCCATCGTGCCGCCCGTATCGATCAGGTCGTCTACCAGCACCACGTTGGCCCCTTCTACGTCCCCGATCACCTGCATCGACGCAATTTCGTTGGCCCGTTTGCGGTGCTTGTCGCACAGCACAATGTCGGCGTTGAAATGCCGCGCAAAGGTACGGGCGCGGTTGGCTCCGCCCACGTCCGGCGAGGCAACGACCAGATTTTCCAGACTCAGGCTTTTGATGTACGGCACAAAAACCGACGTTCCTTCCAGGTGATCGACCGGAAAGTCGAAGAACCCCTGAATCTGTCCTGCGTGCAGGTCAATCGTCATCAGCCGGTCGGCCCCCGACGCGGCCAGCATATTGGCTACCAGCTTGGCCGCAATAGACACGCGGGGCTTATCCTTCCGATCCTGACGGGCATAGCCGAAATACGGAATCACCACCGTTACGTAATGGGCCGAAGCCCGGCGGGCCGCATCGACCATCAGCAGCAATTCCAGCAGGTTATCGCCCGGCGGAGGAGTGGACTGAATCAGAAACACATCGCATCCCCGCACCGACTCTTCAAAACTCGGCGACATCTCGCCATCGCTAAACCGGCGGCAGGTATACCCGCCCAGCTCTTTGCCGTAATAGTGTGCGATTTTCTCGGCCAGGTAGCTTGATTCACTCCCCGAAAAAATCTTGACCGGATTAAACGATGCCATGCTGCCAGTGAAATTTCCCGCAAAGGTACGCAAAAAAAGAGCGCGTTATCAGTTAAGCGTGGAAAGTGTTTCCTGAATTGCCTGAAAACTGGGTGTATCGCCCGCGCTTTCGAGCACTTCGGCGTACCGGATAACGCGTTCACCATCCACGACAAAAGCAGAGCGTTTGCTCACTCCTTTCATATTCATGGCGAAGGTTTCGTAGTATGATTTATACGCCTGCGACACCTCTTTGTTGAAATCGGAAAGTAAATCAAACGGAAGGTTTTGTTCTTCTTTGTATTTGGCCAGCGTGAACGGTGAATCCACCGAGATACCCACTACATCGGCGTTCAGCTTCGTGTACATTGCGATGTTGTCGCGCATTTCGCAAAGTTCGGCGGTACAAACGCTGGTGAAGGCCATCGGGAAAAACAGGATGACCAGGTTTTTCCCCTGAAAATCGTGCAGGGAAACTTCTTTTTTATCGGTATTAAATAAACTAAAATCGGGGGCTTTCTGACCAGCTGTAAGCATGTTTTTTACACGTTGAAATGAAGTGTTTACTAATTTTTGTCTGTAAAGTTACGGGCCGAGAAGAATAAAATCGTAAATCGTGTTTTCTAAATCCTTCATCATCTATGAAATCATATTGGGGTATTGACCTGGGCGGTACTAAAATTGAAGGGGTCATTCTCTCGGCCCCCTCGCCCGATGCCGTTGTTGTTCGACAGCGAATCGACACGGAAGCCCAGGAGGGCTACGACCATATTCTGAACCAGATTGTTCGACTTGTGGATAGGCTCAAAGCCGAAACGGGATTACAGCCCCAGCACATTGGTTTCTCGACCCCCGGCACCTTCGATCCGGCCCGGCAGGCCATGAAAAACTGCAATACCACCGTGCTGAACGGTAAGCCGCTGAAACAGGATTTGAGTCGTTTGCTGGGCGTACCGGTTGCCCTGGCCAATGATGCCAACTGCCTCGCCCTGGCCGAAGCCACAATGGGCATCGTGCCCGATATAGTACCCGACTTCCAAACGGTGTTTGGCGTCATTATGGGTACCGGCGTAGGGGGCGGCATTGTGGTGCGGAATACCTTCAAGAAGCCCTACAAGCGCCCTTTGTGCTCAATGGCCTACAGGGCTTAGGAGGAGAATGGGGCCATAACATCCTGGAAGAAAACGGACATCCCTGCTATTGCGGCAAACGGGGCTGCGTGGAACAGGTTATATCCGGCCCCGCCCTACAGCGGTATTACAAGCAGGTGAATGGGCAGGATCACCTGATGCAGGACATCATGAAGCAATATCAGGCGGGGAATGACCTGGTGGCTAGTCAAACCGTGAACCGCCTGCTGGAGTTCTTTGGCCGGGGTATTGCCACCATCATCAACGTGCTGGATCCCGACGCCATCGTGATTGGCGGGGGGCTGGGCAACATTGATCTGCTGTACACCGAAGGCGTGGAGCGGGCCCGAAAATACGTCTTCAACAGCCGCGAGATTCACACCCGCTTCCTCAAACCAAAACTGGGCGACAGTGCGGGTGTTTTCGGGGCTGCAATGCTGTGAGGAAGGGGGTAGTTGCCGGTAGAGGAAATGGTTGCCCGACGCCGGTGGGCGACCGGAGAACATTCCGATGTAGATCAAATCTGTAGCGAAACTGACCAGGTCAAGGCAGTAGCCAGGCGTGTTTTCAGGACGCTTAAAAACGAGGGGGTAGTCCAACACCAAAACGACTAGCTTTTCCTGGTTTTAGGAGCCTGGAGGGGGGCTGTTATGCCGGTTTCGCCTTGCTCGTACTTTGGAACTCTGGCGGCACCCGGGGCTTTAGGCGCTTTGGTTGCCACCTTCTTGATATTCTTGTTTCCCTTGTCCTGGTTACCCATGGTATACGATTATGAATTGAAACTTGACTAGATAAAGGCATGCTATTATAGAACCTACTATAGCTAATTACGCCCTGCCCGGTCCGCGTCAGGCCGCACTACCCCTTTAAACCAGTGGGGTCTGACGCTAATGCCTAAAGGAGGTTGAGCGAGTAAAAATGCGGACTGCAAGCTGTTGAGTAATCTTATCAGACCAACTAAACACCTGCGGCTTGGTTTGGGCAGTGTCCGGGCAGTCGATCATCTCCTGCGACGCCTGACAGCCGGTTAGCACGCACCCAACGAAGCTGGTACTAATTGAACACCTCTACTCATTGAATGATTACGAACCCGAAGTATATTTAGTGGTACGAATGCGTAAGGCAGTACACCAATAAATGCTCGTCAATGCGTCATCGGTGACTTCACACCTTGTATGAGCATAGCTTCGGCCCAAAGCTCGACAATGCAACAGGCCATTTTCTTAGTAGCTACTCTTTCGCTCATAAAAATAAAGCAAAACCATAGAATTCTACCTGGCAAAGTGCTACTACCCACCATCATGGTTTCGGCATTGAAGCAGTGACATCCGGCACCGTGATTTTCTCCAGCTGAGCCTGCCGGCACTGGGTGTTGAAGCGGGCGATGTCGTTCTGGATCAGGGTTTCCATCTGGGTCTTCAGGGGTTGCCAGATGGCGTTTAGCTCCGACAGACGTTCCGTTTGACCCGCCGTGACGTAGGGGATATTGGTGTCCATTTCGCCTTTGAGGAAGATGTAATCGGCACTCAGCTTATTCTCGAAGTTGATGACATCGTCGTTGGATTCGGATTTGGGCTGGATCACTTTTTCCTCCCACGCCTTGATTCGCTTGCTCACCGCCCGGCCGGAGTCGGCTACAGCTTTCAGGTTGGGTTTATCACCGATCAGTTCGACGAGGTCGTTGATTTGTTTCTGGGCTTTACGCATCCGGTTTACGCCCTGATGAATCTCTTTCACGCCCTCTTCAACGCCCATCAGTGTTTTTTGCTGTAGCGCATAATCGGTTTCGCTGGCCTTGATACGGGGGTCGGGCAGGATGATGAATGGCACTGTTTTCTCCTGCTTCCCCAGCTTCAGTTTCGCCTGATACGTGCCGGGGGCTACTTTGCGGCCGGCGTAATTGCCTTCGATGAACACCTTCTCGATGGCGGGCAGGGTTTCGGTGCGCATGTCCCACACGAACCGGTTCAGCCCGGGCCTCATGGTCAGCGTGGGTTCCGCCGACGGACCACCGGGAAACTTGACAAACTTCTTGTCTTTTTTGCTGCTCAGTGTCCGAAGCACGGTTCCCTGCGCCGACAGAACAGCCATCGTCAGGGTCTGGCTGGTATCCACTTTGGCGGGTAGCTGGTAATATAGCACCACCCCCGTGGACGGGTTTACGCCCGCGAAACCGCTGCGGCCGGGACTGCTGCCCGCGTCTTCATCGTCCTCTTCCTCGGCCACTTTATCCAGCGCGCTGGACCCCGATACGCGGTAGGCATCTTCGGGTTTGTAGACCAGCAGGCTGTCTTTGCTGACTTTGGCATCGTACTGCCGGATGGGGCCGAGGTCGTCCAGAATCCAGAAGGAACGGCCACCCGTAGCGGCCAGCAAATCACCCTGGTGTACTTTCAGGTCGTTGATGGGGCTAACCGGCATGTTCAGTTGCCAGGGCCGCCAGTTGGCTCCGTCGTTGTAGGAAATGTACAACCCCGTTTCGGTACCGGCGTAGAGCAGTCCTTTGCGCTCCGGGTCTTCGCGGACAACGCGGGTAAAGGCTCCGTACGGAATGCCGTTGACTAGTTTCGTCCAGGATTTACCGTAGTCGGTGGTTTTGTAAATGGCCGGGGCGAAGTCGTTGAATTTGTAACGCGTGGTGGCAATGTAGGCCGTGGCTTTATCGTGCGGGCGATACCTCGATGCAGTTGATGAGGGTTTCGTCCAGTCCCTTTCGGCGTCACGTTGGTCCAGGTAGCGCCATTGTCGCGGGTGAGGTACACCAGTCCGTCGTCGCTGCCGGTCCAGATAACGCCCTTTTCGGCGGGGGATTCCTGCACGTAGGCGATGGTGGCGTAGTTTTCTCCGCCCGCGCCCTCGTTGGTGTAGGGTGCGCCACCCCAGCCGAGTTTGGTGGAGTCGTGGCGGGTCAGGTCGGGCGACACGATGGACCAGCTTTTGCCCAGGTCAGTGGTTTTGAACAACCGGTTTCCGGCGTGGTAAAAGGCATTCGGCTCGTGTTTCGACCAGATGATGGGCGCGTTCCAGTTGAACCGGTATTTCATCGTTTTGGCCTGCAACGCCTGGTACTGAATCGGCGACACCATGATGCCTTTGCCTTCGTGCGTCTGCTGGTCCAGTACCTCGATGGTGCCCTGGTAGCTGCCGCCCATCACGTAGCGCGGGTCATCGGGATTGAACGCCAGAAACGCACTTTCGCCCCCCGCCGAGGGGGTCCAGTCTTTTTCGGTAATGCCGCTTCCATTGGTGCTGCGGCTGGCAATCATCACCGACGTGTTGTCCTGCTGCCCGCCGTAAACGTTGTACGGAAACCGGTTATCGGCGTTGACGCGGTAGAACTGCGCCGTGGGCTGGTTATTCTCCGACGACCACGACTTGCCCCCGTTGAAGGTGATGGCCGCGCCCCCGTCGTTGTTCAGCAATAAGTTTTTGTTGTTGGTCGGGTTAATCCACAGGTGGTGATGATCCCCGTGCGACCCCGTTATCGGGCTGAACGTCTTACCCCCGTCGATGGATTTCAGGACGGAGGTGTTCAGAACGTACACCGTGTTTTCGTCCACCGGGTCGGCAAAGATTTCGATGTAGTACCAGGCCCGCTGAATGGTGCGGTGGTCTTTACTGACCCGGCTCCAGCTTTTACCGGCATCGTCGGAGAGGAAAACGCCCCCTTTGTCGGCTTTGGAGTCGGATTCGATGACGGCGAACACCCGGTTTGGATTGGCTTTGGACACCGAGATGCCCATTTTGCCCAGCTCTTTGGGCAGCCCCTTTTCGAGTTTGGTCCAGGTTTCGCCCGCGTCGGTGGATTTGTAGAGGCCGCTGCCACTGCCGCCACTCTGCACCTGCCAGGGCAGCCGCCGGTAATCCCACATGGACGCGTACAGGATGCGCGGATTGGTCATGTCCATGCTCAGGTCGTTACAACCCGTATTGTTGTCGACGAACAGTACTTTCTTCCAGGTCTTGCCGCCGTCGGTCGTTTTGTAAATACCCCGGTCGGGGGTAGCGCCGTGCAGGGCACCCTGCGCGGCTACGTAGACCACGTCCGGGTTTTGGGGATGTACGCGAATGGCGGCAACGTGCCGGGTCAGGTCGAGGCCCAGGTGTTTCCAGGTCTTGCCCGCATCGGTCGATTTATAGATTCCATCGCCGTAGGACGACATGACCCCCCGGGGAGCGTGTTCGCCCATGCCCACGTACACCACCGCCGGGTCGGACTCGCACACGCCGATGGCCCCCACGGAGGATGTTTTCAATTGCTCACCGGATACGTTTTTCCAGGTCATGCCCGCGTCCTCCGTTTTCCAGACGCCCCCGCCCACGGTACCCATATAGTACAGTTGCGGGTCGGTGGAAACGCCCGTTCCGGCCACGGAACGACCACCCCGATACGGCCCGATGCTTCGCCACCGGACGGGTTTGAAGTAGGGGTCTTTGTTGGGCGTAGAATCCGGCACCGAGGCCGTTGACGCGATTGTTGCCTTGATTGATCTGGGTTTCTGGGCCAGCAGGGGTGTGATGAATGAGATGGAGGAAAGAAGAAGTAGGATGTTTCGCATAAGATGCCGCTTGTTGACATTCAGGGGCTAAGATAAGGCAAATCAACATGCAGGACGAGTCTGACCGTCAATAACGGTGCTACCGTAAACGTCCCGGTTTTTCAGCGGGATTTCGAAAACCCAGCGGTGGTGATACCATCCGACAGTGCCCTGGCTAAGTAAAAAAAAGAAAACAGGTCGCCTGACCTGTTTTTCTGAAAAACGTGCTGGTGGTAGAGGTATCCGCCATTGATGGGTAGAACCCAGGCCAGCTGCTACCGACGAAGTAATCCCGTTTTTGAAAGGGTCTCTTTATAAGGTGGAAAAAGACGGGTGTTCATTCCCGGACCAGTCGCACTGTCTGTCGCTGAGTCGGGCTACTCACCCGCAGCAGATAAGTGCCTGATGGAAGACCCAGCCGAACGGTTTGTTTCTGGGCAGGCGTAGCTTGCTGAATGTGCCGGTATTCGATGAAGTGGCCCTGCATATCAACCACCGTCAGGGTTAGCAGCTGGTGCTGGGCACCCCGGATTTCAACGTCCACCCGCTCACCCGGAACGGGGTTACCCAGCACCCGAACGCTTAATTCATCACCCGGCTCGGCGGCCTCCAGCCGACTACCCGCCCCACAGGCCGCCAGCCAGTTGTAGACAAACGTGGCTTCATCCGGGGTGCCTGTCTGTCTGGCTTTGAGGGTGATAATGGGGTTATCGATGTACAAACGCAGGGTGTAGGGGCCGGGAGCGGTGGTGGGCAGCAGCTCGTTCACTACCGAAAAGCTGATGGGCTGGCCGTTGAGGCCGCTGTACCGGGGCGTGAAGGTCAGCGACCGTCGGGTGGCTGTCTCCGCACTGCACCCCCCCGTCGTAACCGCTGTGATCGCAAAACTGCCGGTGGGGTCAACGGGGGGCGTTGTGCCACAGGCCGCCAGCCAGTTGTAGACAAACGTAGCCTCATCCGGGGTGCCTGTCTGTCTGGCTTTGAGGGTGATAATGGGGTTATCGATGTACATACGCAGGGTGTAGGGGCCAGGAGCGGTGGTGGGCAGCAGCTCGTTCACTACCGAAAAACTGATGGGCTGGCCGTTGATGCCGCTGTACCGGGGCGTAAAGGTTAGGGTGCGTTCACTGGCCGTGACCGTCGCGCAGCTCACCGTCGTAACGGCCGTGATGGCAAAACTGCCGGTGGAGGAACTGCTTTCCAGCCGGAAGAGATCCTGTGGTGCGTCGCCGGTTAACGGAATTAACCCACTGATGGCCACAAAATGCAGTTTGTTGTTGTAGGTATGTAATGACCGGCCGGACGTACTGGCGATTACCATCGAAAATGCATCGTCCATACCCTCCAGCGACCGGGTTCCGCTAGTCGTACCGTCGCTTTCCCAGAGTACTTTCCTGCTTCCGGTCGGGTCTGGCGACAGAAAATATAGTTTTCCATCCGCAACCGTCAACTCCTGCACGCGCGAAATATCACCCCTTGGCAGGGCCGCTACGGGGCGGGTACTGGCTTCGGTACCATCGGTTACCCAGAGTTCCGGCCCGGCACCAAAATACAGTTTCCCGTTGTAGGCAGCTAAAGTAGTAGCCGATGCATCAGGCACTTCTGCCACAAACTCGGTGCCCCCCCTTGTGCCATCGGTCGAGAAAAGCCCTTTCCGGTCGGGCGTGGTTTGTGTGGCCGTGAAATAAAACCGCCCGTTATAGACCGGTGCGCCCGGCACAATAAAGGGCGCAGACCCCGCAGCGATACCGGGGCTGAGGTCTAACGAAACGGTTCCTCCCGGCGTACCATCACTAATCCAGGGTTCAGTATCACCTATACTGCCAGCGGCTCTGAAAATGAGTTTGTTATCAGGACCAGCGGCCAGGTTGCGGGGCCGACCGTAAAGAACGGGTACTGGCACCACCGAAGCGGGGTCAGCCCCACCTTTCACCAGTTGGGTTCCGGTAACGGTGCCATTAGTTACCCACAATTCGGGAAAGTTTGTCGAAAAACGGGGGTCTGTCACATCCTCTCCCAGCACGAAGAAAAGCTGGTTGTTGACCGTGGTTAACTCCTGTGGGTCCTTCCAAAGCACGAGGCCGGCAGGTACGCCCAACGCTTCCGATAACGGTTTGGTACCCGTTTCCGTCCCATCGCTAATCCATATGGTCTGGACCAGGGGCGTAGCACTGGGGCCGCTGAAATAGAGTTTGCCATTGGCAACGGTTAGCCTGGAATTTATCAGTCCGGGTATCAACGTAATGAAGACAGTACCCGCTTCGGTGCCATCCGACTCCCACAGCGGTGTGCCTAAAACACTGGGGATTGCGGTGAAGTAAACTTTCCCATTGTAGGCAGTGAAACTGGGGTTTAAACCGAGTTTTAGATTGACCAGTCGTCTGGTGTTTTCCGGCGTACCATCGGAAATAAACGGATAGTAAGAAGGCAAAAGCTCATGGGTTTGCGCCGAAAAATACAGCCTCCCGTTCAGGACGGCCACGCTATTTGCGTCGGGGAGTCTAACGCGGGGGGTGGGGTTGGCCGGTACATTGGTAAGCTGAACAGGCGTTTGGGCCATAGTGCCCAACTGGTTCATAACTAATACTATAATTGCCAGTGCCCAGGGGCGGATGAATGAAAAGAGAGATTGGGTTGTCATAACTGAAAGGCGTTAGATGTACGTCATGTATTGTCAGAAATAGTCGTTCATGGTTTGTAAAACCGGCCCTCACTCCCGCAGCATCCGTAGCGTCTGCTTTTGCGTCGGGCTGCTGACCCGCAGCAGATACGTTCCCGCCGGGCGACCCAGTTGAACGGTCTGAATCTCAGATTCGCCCGCCTGCCTGACCTGCCGGTTATAGACGGCCCGGCCCTGCATATCAACCACTGTCAGGGTCAGGGACTGGCCTTCGGCTCCCCGAATTTCCACGTCCACCCACTCACTCAGCACGGGATTGCCCAGCATTTTGATGGACAAACCACTGCCCGGCTCGATGCCCAATCGGCTACCCTTTCCCCCTTGCAGGCATTGGGCAGGTCGAACAGATACTTGCTGGTTTCCTTGTTTTGATAGGCCTGAATCAACAGCTTCTCGGGGTTTTTGCGTAATTTCTCATCCACAAAGCCATAGTTGTCCGTTGCGTTTTTGCGGACAACGCCCGGTGCCTCGTACGTGATGGGGGAGCCATCGCCCCCGCTGGTGTTAAAGACAATCTTGCCGCTTTCGCAGTCGTAGGTTGGGGGCAATAGCGATAAGGCCTTACCAGCGGTGCCGCTTGCCAGCCGGAAGAGGTTTTTTTCTTCCTCATCGGTCCGGGACGTTGGTTTGTTGACGGCCACAAAGTGCAGTTTATTCTCAAAAGTGCGCAGGGAGTTGGGCAGTACCCAACTGAATACGGAGTCGGCAGGGAACAGGGATCGGGTTCCGGCTACGGTACCATCACTTTCCCAGAGTGTGGCAATCTTAGAAACGCTGGACGGCAGGTGCGGGGAATCTGACGATGTTTCTACCGTCAGGAAATACAGCTTAAAGTCGGCACGGACTAAGTTGACGAGGGTAACCGTTGACCCAAACGTTCCGCTAATGGTTACCAGGCGGGTGGTGCCGGGTTCGGTGCCATCGGTTATCCATAGTTCCGACCCGGCTATGAAGGCTACCTTATCCTCGAACAAGGTGAAATTGCCTGTTTTGCCCGGTGTAGCTGCCACAAGCCGGGTTCCATCCCGTGTGCCATCGGTTGAAAAAACACCGGTAACGGTTTCACCCGACCGGTAGCGTGTGGCGGTAAAATAATACCGGCCACGGTAGTTTATACCGGACCTGATAGTAGGAAAGGAGGCCACATTGCCGGGGCTGATGTCCAGCGAGAACGTTCCTGCCGATGTACCATCGCTGATCCAGGGTTCATCTTCCGTATCCTGACCGCTGGCTTTGAAAATAAGCTTGTTGTCAGGACCGGCTGCCAGTTGCCCTGGTGCCACCGGAAAGAAGGGTATCCCCGTGCCCGGCCGACTCTCGCCACCCGCTACCCGATAGGTTCCTCCGGCGGTATTATCCGTGACCCATACGCTCGAATAACTACCACCCGATCCGGAGAATGCATAGAAAAGTTTATTCCCCACATTCGTTAGTTCACGCGGATGTTTACCGCCGGTGGATACGCCCAGCACCTCCTCCAGTAGTCTGGTCCCGTCGGGGGTTCCATCGGTAACCCACAAAACAGGGGATCCGCCATCGTCTTCGGCTACGAAATAAACGCTAAAGTTGGCAGCGGTCAATGTCAGACTGGTTCTGCCGGAGAAGCTTCCCAGAAGAATGGTACCCGCTGCGGTACCATCGCTCACCCACAGGTCATTCGTATCAGTATCATCGTTCTCCACAACAAAATAGAGTTTGTCGTTGAGCACCATCAATCCGTTTGAGCCTTCCGGAATGGTTCCCGTCACAATTTTGACCAGCGTAGTTCCGGCTTCGGTGCCATCCGTAACGTACAGGCCACGGCTGGGATAAACGTCAATACGGGGCGCTAAAAAGTAAACCTTTCCATTATACTCGGTGAAGTTCACATCTGCATTGACTAAAACTGAACCCAGTTGTCTGGAACCTTCCGGTGTGCCATCAGAAATGGAGACCTTATACGGATATCGATACGAAGGGTCGCCGACGCGGGCGGGACCCGCATCCCGGTCAACAGCCCGAAAATACAGGTTATCGTCAAATGACCGCAGGGTTGTCTCGTCAACGAATTTAACACCGTTGCCCGGGTTGGCGGGTACATTGGTAATCTGAAGGGGCTGCTGGGCCAGTCGAGGTGGCTCGTTGCCGGCAGCAGCGTGATGCCCAGATACCGGCGGGCGAAGGAGAAATATGCTGGATTTTTCATGTTTGAAAATGGGTTGATTTATTCGTTGGGTTCGTAGTTACTGGTTGCTCGGGTGTGAGCCATTTGTCATACCCCACGGCATCAGGGCACGAAACTCCACCACTGCCCGGTGTCCCGGCCTAAGCCGAAATACGCCCGGCCGTCACTACTGCGGCCTGCCGCGTGCCGGTCGTTGTGTTGCTGCCGGGGAAATAGAAATCGGTCTGCTCGGTCCAGGCATTGGTCGCTGCGTTGTAGTGCCAGTACGATTTGCTGCCCGGCGTAAAGAAATAGCCCGTATTCCCCACGGCAATCTGATAAAAGCCAACGCTGGCGGGACTGTCGGCCCGTTTCTCCCAGGCGTTGGTCGCGGGTTTGTACTCGTACCAGTCGCGGAAGCCGGCCCCGGTGCCCCCGCCCACAAACGGGCGACCGTTGAACGTCAGGGCGATACCGTTATATTCTTTGTTGGTGAAGTTGGCACCGCGCGGCACGCCCGGAAAATCGGCCTGTCTGGTCCAGGTATCGGTGGTGGGGTCATACTGGTAGGTGGCACTGCGTTCGGGATAGTCCGCTTCGTTGCTGCCGCCCCCGTTGGCCCCGAACACGACGTAGTCTTTACCACTGGAGGCAAAACCGGCCATGTTAGCGCGGGCCGCACCAGGTACGTCTTTGCGCTTCGTCCATTTGTCGGCGGCTGCGTCATATTCCCAGAGCCAGGTAACAACTTTGAAATCAGTGCCGTTGACGCCCCCGGCCAGTAAAACCTTCTGACCAATCACGAACGGAGCCGGCCATAGATGCCTTTTGCACTCCCGGCAAAATCGGCCCGTTTGGTCCAGATATCGGTGGTCGGGTTATTCTCGTTCCAGTCGGGCTGACCACTGCGTAGCCCGGCGAAAATGCGGTTGCCTACTGCCACCGCATGGCAACGTCGCCCGGTTTACCGGCAAATTCACTCTGCCGCCCGAACAACGCAGCTTTTTCCATTTTCAACCGGATACCCAACGCCTGCTGGTCGGCCATTTCGGGCATACCCGTTGCCAGTACATCGAACATGCACATCGACAGGTCAGGCTGAACGGTTTCCTGCCTTGACTTCCGGTCGCCCTGGCTTTCAGGCCACCATCGAAGTCAGAGACGGTAAGACCTTCTGGGGGAAATCTCGCTGGGTATAGGATTCAGTGGTTTTTCCGGCTGGATACACCAGAATGGACTCCGCCTGACCAATACGCCAGTCGTTGAGGTAGGTAGTATACCAGTCTTTAAGGGGCGTTGTGGCGGAGTACACCTTGCCTGACTTATCGACATGGTCATCGGCAGCATTGCCGTTATACTGACCCAGCAACCCCGTTACCTGATTCCGGCGTTTCTCATTCAGATGCCTGACGTACCAGCTGATATTATACGCTGGAATGACCCGTATCTCGATCAAGTCGCCAAAGGTGGTGGTGACACTGTATTTGTTGGGGGCAGGATGCGTGATGAACGCCCGATCCTGCAAAAGCCGCGTGTCGGCAAACTCCGGGTTGATTTCGGCTCCATTCACATGAATCCTGAGCGGTTTTACCGAAAAACCGACTACATCTTTCCCGTGCGGATGGCCATCGACGTAGTCGTGGACCCTTAAGGCAATCCAGCAGGAGCCGGGATTGGCTCAATGCGTACCTGCACCACAAACGCGTCGTTTTTTGCCTGGATGGCCCAGAACTCACCGGCCGGGTGCATCAGGACCCGGCCCCCGTCTAACCCGGCAATGATTGGGTGGCCCTGTATGCCCCCGGTGCCTTCCTGCTGAGCAATGATATCCTGCCCCGAGATCTCGCCCACGGGCGTACCACCGGAGGGGGTGGAGGGGGTGCTGCCACCGCCCTCGAACCGAACAAAATGCGCATCGAATCGCCGATTCGCATTGCCAGCTTGGTCAGCGAGCCATTCAAGGGGGCCTTTGTCATTCAGCTCATCAACCGTGTTGCTCACCTCCGGTCGCCGAAACTGTAGGCGAATGAAGCGGAGCCGGTGGTCATGGATGGAGTAGCCAGCGTGACGCCCCCCACCAGCGGAATGGCCGACGCAGCTCCGGCACTGATGGCCCTGGTATAGCCGAAGGTAGTACCCACATACCCGGCGAAGTTTCGGAGTGTGAAGGTGTTGCCAGCCGCCGTGATGGCCGGGTTGAACCAGGCCAGCAGGGCATGGGCGAACTCCACAAAACCAGCCGTTTGTACCTGACTACCCGAAGGGGGCATCTGCTGGAGAGCCAGCACTTGTTTCTGGTTAACAAACGACTGCAGCTGCGATTCTGTCAACGGGCTCACCGACTCGTAGCCCGCTGTTTTTTTGAGCTCGCCCACGTAGTAATCAGTAATGGTGGCGTAGGCATTTAGTTCGGGACCTTTCCGGTCCAGGACCCCGGCTACTGTTTTCAGCGTTTGACTGATGGCGGTAAAATCGGCCTGTTTAAACAGAATTACCCTGCCAGACAGGGCCGACTGTTGCACACGGCCCTTCCCCACGTCTTCCCGGTAATCGAGAATAGAGACTGCTTTGGTGCCGGGTTGCTGGCCATTCAAGATAAAGAGGAGTGTATAAAACCGGATAGAATCGGGTTGGGCTGTTGGTGTAATGGCGGGGTCGTCCGTGTTGGTTTTGCAACGGGTGAAGGCGAGGGTCAGGCAGAGCAGAATGGGTAGGAGCAGGGATAGAATACGGGTTGTTTTCATAACGGAAGAGCCGGATTTGGCAATTGGTCAGACCAAAAATCGCACATTCCTGTCCCGTACACCATCCCATAAAAGGGTGACACGGCGGCTACTCCCCGCATCGGTGGTCTCAATTTCTGGTCCGAAAACAAAGCAGAGGGGCTTATCGGTGGCTATTAACCGTTCACTCAGTTTATCTGAGTTCTGCCCCTTTTATCGGTATATTCGGGAAAGTATCAACAAGCACTCATGCGTCTGCCACTCACCTGAGCCTATGATGCCACTTACCGATTACCCGACGCTACGCCTGTTTCTGGATGGGATGCTGTTGATGATGGCGCTGTACGCCTTTTCTACCTTCATCTGGCACCGTAAGCGTATGTATGCCTGGTATGGGCTGTATCTCGTTGGCATGATTGCCAATTTGTATTTTAACGACCAGGTCCATTCATTGACGGAGCAGCACGCTCCCGAACGGGACATATCCCTGTCATTCTGGCTGGAATTTGCCGTTCAGACAGTGGCCTTCGTCTGTTACATTCGCTTCACAACCGCCTTGCTCGACCTCCGCCACCGCGATCCGGTTAGTCGTCGGATAACCAACTACATGCTGGTGGTGCTGCTGATTGGGCAATTCATTGACACGTTTTATTTCTCGGTGGAATTACCGGTTTCAATCACCCAATGGCGGGGGCCGCTCACCAACCTGAACCGCTATGCCATGACGGTGCTGGTGGTGTTGCTCGTCTGGCGTATTTTGCGGCTCCGTGACGTAGTGACGTCTTTTTTTATCGTTGGAACAGGTATTTTTACGGCTGGTTCTATCCTGGCCGTAACCATGCATATCATGGGCTGGGACGCCCGGATAACGACCCAGCCGTTTAGCTTTCCGCTAATTCCGATGCAACTGGGTATCGTTATTGAGTCACTCCTGTTTACAATCGCCATTTCATTTCTGAACCGGCAAACCGAACGGCAGAAAATCCGTTACCAGGCACAACTCATTGAGCAACTCCGGGAAAACGAACGCAAACAGGCCCGGCTCAACGGCCTGCGCGATGAGATAGCCCGCGACCTCCACGACGAGATGGGGTCGCAACTTAGCAGCATAAGCATCCTTAGCCAGACGACGACCCGTTTGGTTACCGACGAGCGGGTTCGACAGCGCCTGGGCACCATCGGCCAGACCACCCGTCAGGTGATGGAAAGTATGCGGGAGATTGTTTGGAGTCTCAATTCATCGTCCGATTCAATGCAGCACGTGGGGGTACGTATCCGCGAAACAGCCCTTGCTTTATTGGGAGATAGCCCTACAAAAGTTCACTTCGACCTACCTCAATCAGGGCAGCCACTGGGCCTGTCGGGCAGGCACCGGCGCGAACTGTTTCTGATTGCCAAAGAATGCCTGACCAACATCGTACGCCATGCCCGCGCTAAACATGTACGTATATACCTGCAAACCGAAACCAACCGCCTGAAATTGGTTATTTCCGACGATGGCATCGGTTTCAGCACGGATACCGAAAGCAGTGGACTGGGTTTGGCCAGTATGCAGCAACGGGCAGAACGACTGAATGCCCGTTTATCCATTCTATCGGCGTGCGGGGCCGGGAGCACCATTACGGTAGATTGCCCAATAGGTATTGAACATCCCGTTCATGCCGTATTATTGTCGCAGGACTACGACTGACCAAAAAGATACGCCGGTATTTCTTTTCGACAGGGCCTATGAATGAGTACGTTTCAGATTGATTTTCCGGGTACACCCGGTCACTGCTACCCCAACGCCCATTGCCGTAACGATTACAAAAAAGCCATTTTTCGTTTCAACGCCCATCATTGAAGAAGCCATCAAGGGATTTCTCTGATGCGTAACACTATCATTTTTTTGGCATTTTTGCCTTACGGTCGGTATTTAGCCACGGCCTCCACCACCGAATGAACCTGCAGCTTTTCGTAAATGCGCTTGATGTGCGTCCGGACGGTTTCGAGACCGATGCCCAGTTCGGCTGCTACCAGTTTGTAACTCATGCCCTGTGCCAGATAATGCAGCACCTGACTTTCGCGGGCCGTTAACTGGTCAAGGTCAGCCGATTGCCCCGCCTGGGCCGGAAACGTGCTAATCACTTTTCGGGCGATGCTGGGCGACATGGGTGCGCCACCGGCATACACTTCCTGGATGGCTTCAACAATCTGGTCGGGTGGCGTTTGTTTGAGTAGGTAGCCCGATGCGCCCGCGCACAGGGCGCGAAACACGCGGTCGTCGTCGTCAAATACGGTCAGCATCAGCACCTCTACCGCTGGGAATTCGCGGTGCAGGCTCGTAACGGCCTGAATACCATCGCGGCCGGGCAGGTCAATATCCATCAGTACAACATCGGGCTGGAGTTGATGTGTCTGGTCATTGGCAGTCAGGCAATCACCAAAAGCACCCACCAGATTGCACTCATCGGCATCAGCTACCAGCGTGCTGAGGGCTTCCCGCAGAGGAGCATTGTCTTCGTAGATAGACACCCGGATTGGCATAAGGTAACGCGTAAGTAAGCGAAATCTGATTCTTTTGCACGGGTAAAGATAGGACGTCCGGCGATGGAATCGTATCCCATATTCGGGGGACAGGAGGGCAGTGACGGGCGACCGGAGCTTCTTTTTACCGCTGGATAAGCGCATCTGGCCGTTCCCTCAATCGATGGGCAAAGTAGGTGCTGTTCCTGCTACCTTCAGTGGCAAACCCATCAACCATGAGACCACCTGCTCACCCCACTATTCGTAACGCTTGTTTGCTGCTGATCGTCTGCACGCTGCAAAGCTGTTACCACTACCGGATAACAACGTCGGGCTTCGACCCCTCCACGGGCTACCAGAAGCGAACGGCTCATGCTTTTTTCTGGGGGCTGGTGCAGCAAAATGTGGTGGCCACAAACTGTGATACGCTGAAGCTCAAAAGCCTGGATGAAGTGCGGGTGACCAACAATTTCGGCTACTCCTTCCTGACCGTGGCTACGCTGGGTATCTGGAGTCCGGTTCAGATCGAGTGGAAATGCCCGAAACCATGTCCCCGCGAGGGCGAACTGTAACGGAAAGTCCATTGTACTGCCACGCTGCTCACTTTTACACCCATAACCGGTATCCACTCCCATCTTCCCCATGATTATCCATCCTACCAACCAAAAAAAATGGTCGCCCCGGCACGAAACCTTCGTGCAGACCATCACCAACCTGTACGACCTGGCCAATGACGATACGGGTAGTGTGGTGGATGACTACAACGCCACCACCCGGGGCATTCAGCAACTCATTGGGGATGCCATCCGGCAGAATCAGTGTCTGCGGGTAGTAGGGGGCGAATGGTCGTTTACCGGCATTTCCGCCACCGACGGCATCATACTGAATACCAAACCCCTCAATATTACCCTGAAAATTACTCCCGGCAGTGTGCATGCCAACTACGCCAAAACGGCGGGTGATCTGTACTTTTCGCAGTGTGGCGTGTCGGTGCAGGAACTGAGCGACCGGCTCCGCAAACGAAGCCGGTCCCTGCCAACATCGGGTGCCAGCAACGGCCAGACCATTGCCGGTGCCCTCTCGACGGGTACGCACGGCTCCGCCTTTAAAGTGGGAGCGATCCCCGAATTTGTGGTGGGCATCCACCTCATTGTAAGTCCTACCCGGCACATCTGGCTCGAACGAAAATCGTATCCGGTTGTTTCGGACCTCTTTCTTCAGGTACTCGGTGCCGAACCCGTCCGCGACGATGCGTTATTTAAAGCTGCGCTGGTGAGTTTCGGCAGCTTTGGCTTTATTCACGGGGTTATGCTCGAAACCGTCCCGCTTTTCCTCTACGAAACCTACCGGCGACGGATGCCCATCGACGCCGTGCTGGAGGCCAGTATGAAAACACTCGATTTTACCGGTCTGCCGCTGCCCTACGCCCGCGAAGACCCGTATCATTTCCAGGTCGTTATCAATCCATACGACCTCGCCAATGGGGCTTACGTGACAACGATGTACAAGCGCCCCTATACGGATGCCTACACCCCCCCGGCCATTGGCCCGGCGGGGGTGGGTCCCGGCGATGATGCGCCCACCTTTATCGGAAAACTGACGCAGGTGGCGCCGGGGCTGGTGCCACAAATCGTTAATGCGCTGACCAAACAACAGTACCCGCCCTACGAAGCCGTTTGGGGTGTACACGGCGAAATTTTTTCCAGTACTGCGTTTCACGGTAAGGTACTGAGTGCGGCCGTAGCCGTCCCGGCCGACCGGGTGCCGGAGGTTATAACGCTGTTACTGGCAATGAACGAAACGGCTGGTCCATTTACGGGGTTATTCGCGTTCCGATACGTGAAAGGCACCGATGCTACGCTGGGATTCACCCGCTTCCCAAAGACCTGCGTCGTTGAGTTGGACGGTATTTTCTCGGACCGGACCATTCGGTGTTGTAATGCTTTCTGGGATGCCCTGGAAGCCGCCAATATTCCCTTTGCCTTTCACTGGGGCAAAATGCTCAATTTGACCAAGTCCCGGCTGCGGCATATGTATTCAGACGCCCGTGTGGACGCCTGGATAAAGGCCCGGAATACGCTGATACGGGACGAAAACGTGCTGAAGCTCTTTACAAACGATGTTATGAAGCAGTGGGGGCTGGATACCGTACTACCCGCTGTCCCCGTAGCGTAAGCCTGATTCGGGAGGAGTCAATTTATTGGTATACCCGTACGTAGTCGACTTCCATGCGCTGGGGCCAGATGCTTTCATCGACGCCTTTCTGGCCACCCCAGCCGCCCCCCACCGCTACGTTCAGAATCAGAAAGAACGGCTGGTCGAATGGCCACTGGGCATCAGTACTGCCAAGCTCCGATTTTTGAACGGAGTAGTATTTCTGGTTGTCGACAAAAAAGTCGATCTGGCTGGCGGTCCACTCGATGGCGTAGAGGTGGAAATCGGTTGTAACGTTTTTTACGGTGATCTGCTTTCCCTTCTGGGTTCCCTTCGTATGGTTGTAGGCTTTGGTATGCACCGTGCCGTGCACCACGCCTTCATCGAAACCAACGTGTTCCATAATGTCAATTTCGCCACCGAGGGGCCAACCGGCCGTAGCTACTTTTTTGCCCAGCATCCAGATAGCGGGCCAGGTGCCCACCCCTTTGGGTAGTTTGGCCATTGCCTCCATTCGTCCGTATTGCCATTCGGCAATGCCCTTTGTCAGCAACCGGGCCGAGGTGTAATTGCTGCCTTTGTAGGCTTCCCTGCGGGCTTCGATGATGAGTTTGCCGTTTTCGATACGGGCGTTCTCGGCGCGTTTATCCGTGTAATATTCCAGTTCTTTGTTGCCCCAGCCGTTACCGCCCACATCATACCGCCACTTTGTGGAGTCGGGCAGGCCGGGCTTGTCGAACTCGTCGGCCCAGACGAGGGTGCGCGCAACCGGGGTTGTTGCCGCGGGCGTAGTTGTACTGACGGGAGCCGACGTGACGGTCGGATTGGCCACCCCTGGTCCTTTACAGGCCAGCATAAGGGTGAGAAGGAGTATAGTCATTATCGTTTTCATTAGCACGTTTTCATTCACTAAATCATTCATTCGCTCATTGAACCGGGAACGCCCACCGCAGAAAATCGGGCATGATTTTGCGCCAGGTTTTCTGGTTATGCTCTCCCCCCTCTATTTCTACGTACCGGATAGCCTTCTCCCGGTCATAGCCTTTTTTTACCAGTTCATCAATCAAATCCGTCGTATCGTCAATGGCGTCGATGATGCCGTTGTTATTCCGGTCGCTGGTTTCGTCGTTGGTGCCGGTTTCAAACCAGAACTGCAGGGTTGGGCTGTAGGAGCCTTTGCGAACCAGGTCGTGCATGATCCGGTCGGTTTCATCGCGGTAGCCGGCCTCGGTGCTTTTACTCCGCCACCAGAACGAACCGGAAAACACCCCGGCTTTGGCAAACCGGTCGGGGTGGTGAAAGACAAGGTCAAACGCCGATAAGCCGCCCAGCGAAAATCCGGCGAAAACCGACTGCGCCGGGTCGGTACTGACCCGGTAGTGTTTCCTGATGTAAGGCAGGAGTTCTGTCAGTACAAAATCGGTGTACAGACCGGCCTTACTGCCCCGCTTCATGTAATCTGCCTGTGCGCCCGTGCCGTACTCCTGAATCCGGTCGCCGGCATGGATGGCTACCAGCACGAAGGGTTGAACGGCCTGTTTCTGGTACAGCGAATCCAGCACGCTTGTCAGGCGCAGGCGCGGCAGGTCCTGCCCATCATTCAGGTAAAGTACAGGATAAAGGGCGCCGGATGCGGAATAACCCGGCGGCAGGATAATGTCCAGATGAACAACCCGGTTGAGCGGAACCGATTGCAGTGAATCGTCGCGCTGAACCCGAACGGAAGGGAATTCGACGGGTACCGGGACTGGTAAAATGTCAGTCATAGACAGGAAAATTAACAAAAGGATTGTGTTCACCACCCACAAAGTTGGGACTTTTTCGGTAATGAGGGTGGCTGTCGGGCTCTCAACACCAGCCTTTAAACGCAGATTGATGCGGATAACCTGTTGATAAAGAGCAGGTTATTTGTCTTGATTCGCTTAAAACAATAAAGGTCGGGCGAGTTATTTTTTGTCGGTGCCAGCTATTTCGCCTAATTTCGACGGAAAATTCATCAACCCCACACAATCGTGCAGGAAGATTATCGCCGATGGTATTCGCACCACCTTGGTCGCGACATGGACATGTTGGTTTACGGCAACTGGGGCTACCCCGTGGTAATGTTTCCCACCTCCATGGGGCATTATCATGAGTACAAAGACTTTGGTTTGACGGAAGCCGTCCGCTGGTTTGTAGAAACGGGCCGGATCAAATTATACTGCATTTCCAGTATCGACCTGGATAGCTGGTATGGCAAGCACCTCCACCCCGGTAGCCGCGTATGGAACCATGTGCTGTACGACCGCTTTCTGCACGAAGAACTCGTTCCGGGTATTCAGCGGGAGTGTCATGTGCAAAAAATCGGGATGTGCGGAGTGTCCTTCGGTGGCTACCACGCCCTGAATTTTTCCTTTCGGCACCCCGAACAGGTAGGGCATCTGATTACGCTGAGCGGAGCCTTCAGCATTAAGTCGTTCCTGGGTGGGTATTACGACGAAAACGTGTATTTCAACAATCCGCCCGACTACCTGCCCAATGCGCACAACGACGAGTTTCACCGCATGAACATTATGCTGGGCACTACGGAATATGACATTTGTAAAGATGACAATTTTCAAATGTCAGGCTTACTGAACAGCAAAGGGATCAAACATCAGCTCGACGTAGTGCCCTGGGGCGTTCATGACTGGCCGGTCTGGAAAGATCAGCTTCCCCGGTACTTTAGCCGAATTTAAGGTATGTAGCCTGATTAATTGGATCATTTAGAACATCACCTCAAAACAGTGTTATAGTAATAGCTATCATAGACACGAACCAAAAGATATGAAGAAAATCGGCATCCTTTTTGGCCAGGAAAACACCTTCCCGCAGGCCTTCGTTGACCGGGTCAACGAAAAACAAAGTAAGTTTCCTGCTGAATTTGTCGGCATCGACGAGGTTGAGCAGAGCGTTCCGACGGACTACGCCGTTATCATCGACCGTATCTCGCAGGATGTTCCTTTTTACAAGGCATTCCTTAAAAATGCCGCCCTGACCGGAACAGCAGTGGTCAACAATCCCTTCTGGTGGGCGGCCGACGAGAAGTTTTTCAACAATGCCCTTGCCGTTCAGCTGGGGGTGCCCGTACCCAAAACAATCCTGCTGCCGTCCAAGCATCGCCCCGACGATACGAACCACAATTCGTTCCGTAACCTGAACAATATGGACTGGGACCGTATCTTCAACCACATCGGCTTTCCGGCTTTCATGAAGCCTCACGCGGGTGGCGGCTGGAAGAGCGTATATAAAGTGGACAACCCCGATCAAATGTTTAGTGCCTACGACGAAACGGGGCAGCTGGTGATGCTTTATCAGGAAGCCATTGAGTTCACGGATTATTTCCGGTGCTACTGCATTGGGGGCAACAACGTTCGCATTATGCCTTATGAGCCGCGTAATCCGTTTCACCTGCGCTACGCAGCCGAAATGAAAACGACCGGTGACGCGGGTAAGAAACTCATGGCTACCATGACCGACTACATCCTGAAACTGAATCATGGCCTTGGGTATGACTTCAATACGGTTGAGTTCGCCGTGCGGGATGGTATCCCCATTGCCATCGACTTCTGTAACCCTGCTCCCGATGCTGATATTCATTCTGTAGGACAGGCCAATTTCGACTGGGTAGTAGAAGCAGCCGCGACAATGGCTATAGACCGGGCCGAAAAAGCACAGGCCGGAAAAAACAACCTGACCTGGGGCACATTCGTGCGGGACGGTGTACAGGGAAATCCGGTAGAACCCACGACAGCCAAGGCAAAAACCAGCGTGTCGGATAAGATAGTCAAAGAAGAAAAAGCCACCGCAAAGGCGAAAGAAGCTAAAGCGCCAAACGCCGAATCCGGAAAAGCGGAAAAAACAGCCGTGGCTAAAGGCAAGCCAAAAACGGGTAAGAAATAGCCGTTCTATCATTTTACCCTTGTTTTGCCGTGGCTAGTTCTTCTGGCCACGGCAAAACTGTTAATGGGCATTTAGTGAGACGCAGCTACCCACCTGCTTGGCAGGCAGTGATGTCCTGACGGGCACGCCCACAGATTTTTATTGTATGTAGTAGCGCATAGAATCGATCCGTGTAGTGTCAATACCCTGCGGCAGCGGGGCTCACCCCGGATTAGTCTGGTATCGTTGACGAATAGGTTTCAATTGCTGACGGAAATACTCTTTGCCACGCAGTCGGTAAAATGTTTGCCCGGTTACGGAAACAGGGGTTGGGGTATGCTTCCCTGGATTCACTCCTTTTCGACCCCCCTAACCACCTCCACTATAGGGGAGGAAAGCTCCGCTTCGGGCCACGAGTCCGGTACGATGCTTTCGATCACTTCCAGCGATTCGGGTGCGCCAACCGGTCTGACGAAGGCCCTGACCTCAAAGGTGAGCCCGGTGGTTTCTTTGCCGACGGAACCCACGTAAATTTCTCCCGTCCAGGTGCCATCGGATTTTACTTTGATGGGGGGTTGAAAATAGTATTCCTCCTTTTGCTGCGGGCGGACCACAACCCAAATAGTATCAGCATTCGATACGCTGCCTTCAACAAGCGATTTGCGGCCAACAACCTGTTTTTTCTGTGGCCGGTGCATAACCAATCCACTAGCGGGTGGTGGGGCTTGTAAACTATTAACTATCAGGTAGCTGATTGCGGAAACCAGCACCAAAATGCCCACAATGAGAAGTCGGCGATTTATTTTTCTGACCATGACCCGTCTGGGTACGGACGCGCTTTCCCCAGGGACAAGCTGCGAGAAACCTTCTGCGTAGGAGTGGCAGGTGTTCAGTATTTTTTTTCCGGGTACGTAATTCTCATCACAAAAAATAGCGGCAAAGGTTTTCGTACTGGGAATATGAATAGTGTTTTTTCCTCTGTCAACGCCCCTGATGACGTAAAACTCTTCTTCAAAAGATAATCGAAGTGCTTCGTAATTGGCCCGGTTCGTATTGTATTCCAGGGGTGGAAAGCGTTTTTCATCCTGCCGGTTATACTCCTCATATTTGCTTTTTATACCCTCACGCAGGGTTTGCATCATTTGTTCAGGGGGTGGATTGTCAGCATCTTCCATGGTGTATTGTTCGCCTTGTTGCAGTAATCTGGTTTTACTTTCTGTAGTAGACTAACGAGTTACTACTCAGCTTGTGCCCCTCTAACTACCTCTACTACGCCCGTAGCCAGTTCGGCCTGCGGCCACATACGGAGTAAGTCGCCCTCGTTTAGTACGGCGTCAGGATTGACGAAGGCGCGTACCTGAAATGATAAACCAACGTTGGCCCGGTTTACACTACCAATATAAATAACTCCCCGCCACGTGTGGTCTTCTTTAACTTCCATTGGTGGTTGTACGTAGTAGTGCGTGGACCCTGTGGGCCGAACAACGACCCATACGGTCTGGGCGTTTGACACCGTGCCGGCGGCCAGTACCTCCATGGGGACAACCCGTCCGTTAGAAGGCCGGGAGAGCACCAGCCTGCTGGCCGGTGGTGCGGTATCAGAAGCCGGTTTCCTGATTACATAAATGAAAAAGGCTGCCACGAGTACAATACCAGCCAGCAGTAAATTGACTGTCTTTACGGATACGGGTACGGCCCGTTGGTTATCTGTCAGCGCATCGTCCAGGTCCGGATCCCGCGGCAGTTCGTCTGCATAAGCCTGGCAGGTATTCAGGATTTTTTTTCCGGGTAAGTAGTACTCGTCGCAAAAAAGCTGAGCCAGGGTATTCGTACTGGGTATATGAATGTTTCTATCAGCCGGATCAACCCCCCGGATTATGTAGAACTCTTCGCGAAATGATTCGACAAGGGGTTCGTAATTGGCCCGATTGGTATTGTACTCGAATGCCGGAAAGCGGTCTCTGTTTTGCAGGTTGTAGGTCCCGTACTTGTTTTTAATACCCGTGCGTAGAGCCTGCATTTCTTTTTGAGTGGGTGGATTGTCAAATTTCTCCATAGTGAACAGAAAAGGAAGCAAACTGAACGGAAAAGGAAAGCAGGCTGAAATGTAAAGGAAAAACTGATATATGTCAATTTCTGCGGAATATATACATTTGTAGAGTAACAAAAGTAGCTTACTTCCCATTGAGGTTGCTGAGCATTACCAATTGAATCGAGCCTGTATTCCCGAAAAGGCCAGCGATGAAACAGCCCCAGGGCCGTGGGGAAGTAACCGCCTTCGGAATCCGTTTACCCCGGATCGACAGCCAGCCACCGGAGCGAACCGAGTAGCCTCCCGCGATAAACTTTTACTGCTTTCCGTTTCTATCCACCCGTAAAACCCACTGTACTGCCGGTCAGCACTGACTGACAGTACAGTGGGTAGTTATTTCTGCGCCATCCCAACAACCGCGGATCCCGGAGGGATGAACACGAAAGAATTGGAAAATAGGCCCCCGGAACAAATCGTTCGGGGGCTTTAAACAAAGAAAGGCCGCCTTCGTTGGAAAGCGGCCTTTTTTTGCTAACGGACGGGTTAGAAACGGAAGCCCACATTCACGGCGATCAGGCGACGCTTGGTATCCGCGCCTTCAAAAACGTTCTGTAAGCCGTAGTTGTACACCGCATCCAGCGTCAGGGGGCCGAGGTTGATACCCGCACCCAGTAAGCCGCCCAGGATGGTCCGGCGAACATCGTCATCGTTGATGTTGAACTTGTTATTTGGGTGACGTATCAACGCCGACAACTCGGCACCCGCCTGTAGGCGCAGGCCCAGAGCGCTGCCAATACGCACACCAACGTAGGCAGGGATGGCCACAAATTGCTGATCGATCTGACCCCTAATTTCGCTAACCGACTGGGTACCCTGACCGGTGCCTCTACGAACCAGATTTGAGGTGGATGTACGGTACTCCAAACCCAGCTGGCCGAATATAGTGCCGGCCGACCGGCCATAAATACCGATCTGGTAACCCGCCCGGAATGCGCCATCAGGGATGGGTTCGTTCACGAAGCGCGAGAAGTTTGCTCCGGCATAAACACCAAATCGCCCCTCTTTGCTCATAGCCCGGTCATTGGTATTGCTCATCGCAGCATTACCGGTAGTGGGTGAGTTGTTGCTCATCGTAGTGGTAGTGGTCGTCGTTGTGCCATACGATGGTGAAGCCGTGCTGTTCGTTGTGTTGCCGGTACCCATTGTGTTGCCGGTACTATTGGTGCTGGTGTTGCCGGTACCCATTGTGTTGCCGGTACTGTTGGTGCTGGTGTTGCCAGTACCCATTGTAGCGTTACTGTTCGACATACCCGACCGTGTCGAGCTATCGGTAGTGGTAGTAGGCGTTGCGCCGTACGTGGTGCTCGTCGTGGTTGTTGACGAGGAGTTGGTGGTAGTTTGGGCGGTTGCCAGGCCAATACCCAGCAAGCAGACTGACAGTAGTGAAATTTGAGTTTTCATCGTTTTTTGTTTTTTCGTTGAGTTGTACAAAAAAAAGGTGTAATCTTAATTACATCCCCCTAACAGGGTTGCGGCCAACAATGTTTTTAACTATTCTAATTTTTAGGTGTAAAACTATTTGTAGACAAGTATGTTTGGCTCCGGTTTTAAGTCAATACTGATACCCGCGACCCGGTGCTACAACCCCTTACAAACCCGTTCTGCTGATTAGAGTACGGAAACCACAAGGGGGACGCTCGGTTGGGAAATGGATCTCTGCATTGACGTCCAGTTGCCCAGCCCGCCAGACAGACCCCGGCAAATTCCGGCGTTGCAAAGGGCACCAAACGAATAGGCATCCGGGATGAACCGGCTTATCACCCACCCACCAGCCGGGCAATGCCAAAGGCCGCAGCTGCAGCTACGGCACCAATCAGCATCACTTTAAACGCCCCGCCCAGGGGTGGCTGACCAGTCACTTTGCTTTTGAAGTACCCAAAAATAAACAGGCAAACCAGAGTTATACCGGCAGAGTACAGCAATGCCTCGTGCGGATTGCCAACCAGCAGATACGGCAAAAGCGGCACAAATCCCCCCACTACATAGGAGCCGCCAATGGTCAGGGCACTATAGGTGGCGCGGTTCGGGTCTGGCTCATCCAGGTTTAGTTCGTATTTCATCATGAAGTCGATCCACTTGGTTTTGTCCGTAGCCAGCTCGTTGGCAATGGCCACCTGTAGTGCCGGACTCAGTCCCATCTCCGCAAACACCTCCCGTACCTCTTCTTTCTCGCGCTCCGGTACAGTTTCTACTTCAATCGTTTCGCGCCGGCGTTCGGCTTCGTAATGGTCGGCTTCGGTGCGGCCCGCCAGATAACCGCCCAACCCCATGGCGATGGACCCCGCCACAATTTCGGCAATACCCGCCGTGACAATCAGCGAGGAATTGGCTACGGCCCCGCTCAGACCAGCCGCCAGGGCAAAAGGAACCGTCAACCCATCGGACATGCCAAGGACAATGTCGGTTATGAAATCGGAACTGCGCAGATGCTCTTCCGGATGGGGAAGCATAGGGTATGATGGTTAGAAACGGGACAGCCATTTGATAGAAAGCAAAATCGAAACGGTCCGCTTACGGAGAGAGACAAGACAAAGGTCACAATTGTTCAGTACCCCGGGTGTAGAGCAAGTCCTGCGCTTCTTCCAACGCATCTGGCGCAACCGGAGGTACCCCTAACCAGTTCGCCGGGGTCATTGCAGGCAAGGACGCACCTGGTGTGAAGGGCGTATTTTGCCCAATATTATTTGGCAAAATACCCTGTTTATTGGCCGTTTATCACAAAGTAGCGAGTTTCCATAAGTACTTTCGCCTTTTTTATCCATCTTCGTGTTTTCCTTCGGTACCCAACCGATCGTTCATCAGCAACTCATCTAAATTGACTACATGCAAAGACGCGATTTTATCCAGTTGTCGGGATTAGGCATTGGTAGCCTGCTCACGGCTGGAGTACCTATTGTTGGCTATTCTGCATCCCCCGAATACTTGCGTGACCTGAGCACCGGAAGCATCGGCATTGACAACGCAGCCAAGAAACAACTGTCCGACGTGGCTCTCAATGCTGCCAAAAGTAAAGGAGCTACCTACACCGATGTACGCATTGGCCGCTACCTCAACCAGTTCATGTTTACCCGCGAAAAGCAGGTTCAGAACATCGTCAACACCGAATCGTTCGGGGTGGGCGTGCGGGTGATTGCCAACGGCACCTGGGGCTTTGCCGCCACCAGCGACGTAACACCCGATGGCGTTGCCAAGTGTGCCAACACGGCCGTAGCCATTGCCAAAGCCAACGCCAAACTACAGAAGGAACCGGTCCAGCTGGCTCCGCAGAAAGGGGTAGGGGAAGTGACCTGGAAAACGCCCATCAAAAAAAATGCCTTTGAAATCCCCGTTCAGGAAAAGATTGACTTGCTGATGAATGTCAACGGCGAAGCGCTGAAAAATGGAGCCGCCTTCGTGACGTCCAACCTATTCTTTGTGAACGAGCAGAAATATTTTGCCTCCACCGATGGCTCGTATATCGATCAGGACATTCACCGTATCTGGCCTACCTTCACCATATCGGCCGTTGACCGGGCCAGCGGGAAATTCAAAACCCGCGACGCCCTTAGCTCCCCGATGGGTATGGGGTACGAATACCTGGATGGCTTGGGTACCGAAAAAATAAAGGCACCCAACGGCCTGGTTGGCTATCGGTACTCCTACGATATGATAGAAGATGCCTCTCTGGGTGCCAAACAGGTCAAGGAAAAACTGACGGCTAAATCCGTGCAGCCCGGCAAGTACGATCTCGTACTGGACCCCAACCACCTCGGCCTGACCATCCACGAATCCGTGGGTCACCCCACCGAACTGGACCGGGTACTGGGCTACGAAGCCAACTACGCCGGTACCAGCTTCGCCACGCTGGACAAGTGGAAATCGAAGAATTTTAACTACGGCAGCAAGCTGGTCAACATCGTGGCCGACAAAACCCAGGTGGGCTCATTGGGTGCCGTTGGCTACGACGATGAAGGCGTACCCGGCAAAGAATGGAACCTGATTAAAGAAGGTATCCTGGTCGATTATCAGGCCATTCGTGACCAGGCAGCTATACTGGGGCAGACAGAATCGGATGGCTGCTGCTATGCCGATAACTGGGATTCCGTGCAGTTCCAGCGGATGCCTAACGTATCGCTCCAGCCCGGTGCCGAAAAACGCTCCGTCTTCGACATGATCAAGGGCGTTGACAAAGGCATCTACATCATTGGGCGGGGTTCGTACTCCATCGACCAGCAGCGGTATAATTTTCAGTTCGGCGGGCAGCTGTTCTACGAGATAAAGAATGGCGAAATAGTCGGCATGCTCGATGATGTGGCTTACCAATCGAACACGCAGGAATTCTGGAACTCCTGCACCCAGCTTTGCGATCAGGACGATTACCGTACGTTCGGTAGCTTCTTCGACGGTAAAGGGCAACCGTCTCAGGTCAGTGCCGTATCGCACGGCAGCGCCACCACGCGCTTTAACGGGGTCAACGTGATTAACACCGGACGGAAAATTTAAAACAGGTTTATGGTTTACGGTTTTCCGTTTACGGTTGGCTAACGCGTCAACGTCATTTGCGTCAGCCAACCGTAAACGGAAAACCGTAAACCTCAAGATTATGGCTATTTTAAGCAAAGAAGAAGCAAAAACAATCATAGATAAGGTGCTCTCGTATTCTAAATCTGATGAGATGAGCGTCAACCTGTCGGGTGGGCGAACGGGTAATATCCGGTATGCCCGCAACGCCGTTTCAACCAGCGGGGAGAGTGTTAACCAGTCTCTGTCCGTCACATCGGTATTTGGCAAACGGGCCGGTACGGCAACCATCAACGAGTTTGATGATGCCTCACTGGAAAAAACCGTTCGTCGAGCCGAAGAAATTGCCCGACTGGCACCCGAAAACCCGGAGTACATGCCCATGCTGGGGCCGCAGACATATCTGACTACCGACCCCTACGCCGACAGTACTGCCAATATGGACCCGAACTACCGGGCGCAGGCTACGCTCGACAGCCTCGACCCCTGCCGAAAAAAAAATCTGGTAGCGGCCGGGTACATGGAGGATACTACCCGGTTTAATGCCATCGGCAATACCAAAGGATTATCGGCCTATAACCGGGAAACATCAGTTGAATTCTCCATTACGGTACGCACCGCCGATGGCCTGGGTTCGGGATACGGTACCAGCGACGTGACCGATGTATCGAAGCTCAGCACAAAGGCCGTGACCGAAGTGGCCATGGGAAAAGCACAAGCCTCGGCCAGCGCACGGGCGTTGGAGCCGGGCAAATACACCGTTATTCTGGAACCGGCCGCCCTGGTATCGAACGTCGATGCATCACTGATGGTCGCCTTGATTCGGTCGATGGACGCACGGAATGCCGACGAAGGACGGAGCTTCCTGAGCAAAAAAGGCGGAGGTACGCGGCTGGGCGAGAAACTCTTCGACGAACGCGTAACGATCTACTCCGATCCCACCAATGCTGAGGTGCCCAACGGTGCCTTTAGCGGGGACGGTCGACCGCAGGAGAAAATAACCTGGATAGAAAAAGGGGTGGTAAAAAACATGCCGTATTCCCGCTACTGGGCCGAAAAGAAAGGCGTAAAGGCCATTCCTCCGGGCGGTAATTTCATCATGGAAGGGGGCACCCAATCGCTGGCCGACATGATCAAAGGTACCGAGAAAGGCATCCTGGTCACGCGTCTCTGGTATATTCGCCCCGTGGATCCGCAAACGCTGCTTTATACGGGTCTGACCCGCGACGGGACGTTTTACATCGAAAACGGGCAGATTAAATTCCCGGTCAAGAATTTCCGGTTCAACGAAAGCCCGGTCATCATGCTCAATAACCTCGAAGCCATGGGCAAGCCCGTTCGCATTGGCGGTAACCTGGTGCCACCCCTCAAAATCAGAGATTTCACCTTCTCGAGTCTATCGGATGCCGTGTAACAGGTTGTCAGTTGCTGCGCGTTATTGGTTGTCATTCCGTTGTCATTGATTGGTAAATAAAAAGATGACGCGCAGCAACTGACTATCAATGACACATGCATGACAACCAATTGACCATTAATTAAACGAATATAACCTTGAATCGTCGCGATTTTAACCAACTATTGGGCCTGGGAGCCGCTGGTATCATGATGCCCGGCCTGCCTGCTTTTTCCCGCTCTGTTTCGGCCGAAGCCCTGCTGGAACCCGGCCTGGATGTGGCCGTCAAAAAACGGCTGGCCGATGCCGCCCTGAATGCCGCCAAATCCATGGGAGCCACCTACGCCGATGTACGCATTGGCCGCTACCTGAATCAGTTTGTGCTCACCCGCGAAAACAAAGTGCAGGGCATCATCAACGCTGAGTCGTTTGGGGTGGGCGTTCGGGTCATTGCCGACGGTTGCTGGGGGTTTGCCTCCGTGGGGGATGCCCGTAATGAAGCCGTTGTGGCGCAGGCCGCCAAAACGGCCGTGTCCATTGCCAAAGCCAATGCCCGGTTGCTGACCGAACCGGTTCAGCTGGCTCCGCAGAAGGGGTTCGGTGACGTAAGCTGGAAAGCGCCCATCAAGCGAAACGCGTTTGAAGTGCCCATTAAGGAAAAAGTAGACCTGCTGCTGTCGGCTAATGCGGCTGCCATGCAGAACGGGGCAAACTTCGTGAACAACGTGCTGTTCCAGATTAACGAGCAGAAGTATTTTGCCTCGACCGATGGCACCTACGCCGATCAGGATATTCACCGGATTGGACCGAACTTCACCGTAACCGCCGTTGACCCGCAGAGCGGAAAGTTCTCCACCCGCAACTCACTGAGTTCGCCGATGGGTATGGGCTACGACTACCTGCAGGTTAACCCCACTGACAAAGTGACCGGGGTGACAACCCGCTACAACAAGGGGTACGACATGCTGGAAGATATTACCCTGGCCGCCAAACAAGCCAAAGAAAAATTAACGGCCAAGTCGGTGGAAGCGGGGAAATACGACCTGGTGCTGGACCCCTCGCACCTGTGGCTCACCATCCACGAATCGGTGGGGCACCCGCTGGAACTGGACCGGGTGCTGGGCTACGAAGCCAACTATGCCGGTACCTCGTTTGCCACGCTGGACAAGTGGAAAACAAAAGATTTCAACTACGGCAGTAAAGAAGTAAACCTGGTGGCCGACAAAACCCAACTGTATTCGCTGGGTGCCGTGGGCTGGGACGATGAAGGTGTCAAAACCAAAAAGTGGGACCTGGTACGCGATGGTACGCTGGTCAATTATCAGGCCATTCGGGACCAGGTTCATATTATAGGCGAAAAAGAATCGCAGGGCTGCTGCTACGCCGACAACTGGAGTTCAGTGCAATTTCAGCGGATGGCCAACGTATCGCTGGAAGCGGGCAAAACACCCCTGTCGGTGGCGAATATGATCAAAGACGTGAAAAAGGGCGTTTATATCATCGGGGACGGCTCGTTCTCCATCGACCAGCAGCGGTATAACTTCCAGTTTGGCGGACAGCTGTTCTACGAAATCAAAGATGGGCAGATTGTAGGCATGCTGAAAGATGTAGCCTACCAGGCTAACACCCGCGAATTCTGGAATTCCTGCGTGGCCGTGTGCGACCAGAGCGATTACCGGCTGGGAGGTGCCTTTAACGATGGAAAAGGACAGCCAGCCCAATCGAGTGCGGTGTCGCATGGCAGTGCAACGGCCCGGTTCAATGGCGTCAACGTAATCAACACAGCAAGGAAAATCTAATCGTCATTCCAGTGTCATTGGTAGTCATTAACCTGTCATTTATTGTTCGTCAGAACTGTATCGATGACTATCAGTGACCGTCAATGACCATAAATGACTACAAATGACAAACTAAAATCATGGCCATATTAACAAAGGAAGAAGCAAAGAAAATAATCGATAAAGTACTGGCTTACTCTAAGGCCGACGAGATGAGCGTGAGCCTGTCGGGAAGCCGGACGGGTAATATCCGGTATGCCCGCAACTCGGTGTCGACCAGTGGTGAATCTGATAACCTGGCTTTGTCCGTTACGTCGGTATTTGGCAAGCGTTCCGGTACGGCGACCATTAATGAGTTCGACGATGCGTCGCTGGAAAAAACCGTTCGTCGAGCCGAAGAAATTGCCCGACTGGCCCCCGAAAACCCGGAGTATATGCCCATGCTGGGACCGCAGAAATACCTGGATACCAAAACGTACGCCGAGAGCACGGCTAAAATCGATCCGGAATTCCGGGCTACCGCAGCCTTTAACAGCATCGACCCCTGTCGGCAGAAGAATTTGACGGCAGCTGGCTACATGGAGGATACCACCGGCTTCACGTCCATCGGCAGCAGCAAAGGGAATTTCGGGTATAACCGGTCTACGAGCGTTGATTTCTCCATTACCGTCCGGACCGAAGATGGTCTGGGTTCCGGCTACGCGAACCCCGATGTAAACGACGTGAGTAAACTTAACACCAAAGCATCCACCGAAATTGCCATGGGCAAAGCCCTGGCCTCGGCCAAAGCGCGGGCTCTGGAGCCGGGTAAATACACCGTTATTCTGGAACCAACGGCGGCCGTTGAATTGCTGCAAAACATGATGCGCAGCATGGACGCCCGGAATGCCGACGAGGGGCGGAGCTTCCTGAGCAAGAAAGGCGGAGGTACGCGGCTGGGCGAGAAACTCTTCGACGAGCGCGTCACCATCATCAGCGACCCCATGAATGAGGAGTTACCGCAATCGCCCTTTGGCGGGGGTGGGGGCGGTGGCCGCTTTGGGGGCGGGGGTGGCGATGGTCTTCCCCAGGAAAAACGTACCTGGATCGAGAATGGGGTGGTGAAAAACATGTACTACTCGCGCTACTGGGCCGACAAAAAAGGCGTTCAGCCTATTCCGGCACCCGGTGGTTTCATCCTGCTGGGCGGCACCCAATCCCTGGCCGACCTGATCAAGAGCACCGAAAAAGGAATTCTGGTCACGCGTCTCTGGTACATCCGGGCCGTTGACCCCCAAACGCAGTTGTATACCGGCCTGACCCGCGACGGGACGTTCTACATTGAAAATGGGCAGATTAAATTCCCGGTCAAGAACTTCCGCTTCAACGAAAGCCCGGTCATCATGCTCAATAACCTCGAAGCCCTGGGAAAACCCGTCCGGGCGGGTGGCAACCTGATTCCGCCGATGAAAATTCGTGACTTTACCTTCACGAGTTTATCGGATGCGGTGTAGCTTTTGTCATTGGCTTGGCGTTATTGGTTGTCATTCCATACTCATTGATCGTTAAGCAAAAAATAACGCCAAGCAACTGACTTTCAATGACCATGGAATGACAACCAAATGACCATTAATTAAACGAACATTCCTTTGAATCGTCGCGATTTTAATAAATACATCGGTTTTGGCGCAACGGGTATCTTACTGCCCGGCCTGCCCGCCTTTTCCCGGCCCGTCAGCCCGGAGCAACTGCTGGAACCCGGTCTGGATGTGGCCGTCAAGAAACGACTGGCCGATGCGGCCCTGAACGCGGCTAAAAGCAAAGGTGCTACGTATACCGACGTGCGCATTGGCCGTTACCTCAACCAGTATGTAACAACCCGGGAGGATAAAGTACAGAACATTGTCAACACCGAATCCTACGGCGTAGGCGTTCGGGTGCTTGCCGATGGCTGCTGGGGCTTTGCCGCTGTGGTGGATGCGAAAAGCGAAGCCGACACGGCCAAAGCGGCCGAAACGGCCGTGGCCATTGCCCGAGCCAATGCCAGACTGATGAAAGAACCGGTTCAACTGGCTCCGCAAAAGGGGTTTGGCGACGTAAGCTGGAAAGCACCCATCCAGCGAAACGCGTTTGAGGTTCCCATCAAAGAAAAGGTCGATTTGTTGCTGGGCGTAAATGATGCCGCCCTCAAAAATGGCGCTAACTACGTCAATTCGGTGTTGTTCATGGTAAACGAGCAAAAGTATTTTGCCTCCACCGATGGCACCTACGCCGACCAGGATATTCATCGGATATGGCCTATCTTCGACGTCACCGCTATCGACCCAAAAACGGGTAAGTTTGAAACCCGTCAGGCGCTTAGTGCGCCCATGGGAATGGGCTACGAGTACCTGCAAGTCAACCCCGCCGATAAAGTAACCGGGATTACGACCCGCTACAACAGAGGGTACGATATGCTGGAAGACGTGACGGCAGCAGCCAAACAGGCCCGCGCCAAGCACACGGCCAAATCGGTGGAAGCAGGGAAATACGACCTGGTGCTGGACCCCTCGCACCTGTGGCTCACCATCCACGAATCGGTGGGGCACCCGCTGGAACTGGACCGGGTGCTGGGCTACGAAGCCAACTTCGCCGGCACCAGTTTTGCCACCCTCGATAAGTGGAAATCAAAAGACTTCAACTACGGCAGCAAACAGGTGAACCTCATTGCCGACAAAACGCAGGTGGGTTCGCTGGGAGCCGTTGGGTACGATGACGAGGGCGTACAGACCCAGCAATGGGATCTGGTGCGGAATGGCACACTGGTCAACTACCAGGCCATTCGGGATCAGGCACACATTATTGGCGAAGAGCACTCACAGGGCTGCTGCTATGCCGATAGCTGGAGTTCGGTGCAGTTTCAGCGCATGGCCAACGTATCGCTGGAAGCGGGCAAAACGCCCCTATCGGTGGCGAATATGATCAAAGACGTTAAGAAAGGCATCTATATCATCGGGGATGGCTCGTTCTCCATCGACCAGCAGCGGTATAACTTCCAGTTTGGGGGTCAGTTATTCTACGAAATCAAAGACGGGCAGATTGCCGGTATGCTGAAAGATGTGGCCTATCAGTCCAATACGCAGGAGTTCTGGAACTCGTGCGTGCAGGTCTGCGATGCGTCAGACTACCGGTTGGGCGGCTCATTCTTCGACGGAAAAGGGCAACCCCCTCAATCGAGCGCTGTTTCGCACGGCAGTTCAACGGCCCGGTTCAACGGGGTCAACGTTATCAACACAGCAAGGAAAATCTAATCGTCATTCCAGTGTCATTAGTAGTCATTAACCTGTCATTTATTGTTCGTCAGAATCGTACCAATGACTATAATGAACACTAATGACCATAAATGTCTAAAAAAGACATGGCCATCATACTCACCGAAGCAGAAGCTAAAGCCCTGCTCACCAAAGTGCTCAGTTATTCGAAAGCCGATTCGTGCGAGGTCAACCTGTCGGGGGCAGAGCGTGGTAACATCCGCTACGCCCGCAACGAAGTTAGTACCAGTGGCGCGCTGGCCAATCAGCTTCTTGGCGTACAGTCGGCCTTCGGCAAAAAAGTAGGGACGGCTACCATTACGGAATTTGACGACGCGTCGCTCGAAAAAGTAGTGCGCCGTTCGGAAGAACTGGCCCAACTGGCACCCGAAAACCCGGAATATATGGGTATTTTAGGACCCCAGCAGTACCTGAAAGCCAGTGGCTTTTCTGATAGTATTGCCAGTCTCACGCCCGATAAACGAGCCGATGCCGTAGCTAAAAGTCTGAAACTAACCCGCGATGCCAAACTCATCGGGGCCGGGTTTATGGATGACCGAAACGGGTACGAGGCCATGATGAATTCAAAAGGCCTGTTTGCCTATTACCCCAGCACGAATGTTAATTTCTCCCTCACGGTGCGTACCGAAGATGGTAAAGGGTCTGGCTACGTAGCCCGGGGGTACAATGATTTTACGAAACTGGACACGGCAGCGGCTACCCGGATTGCGCTGCTGAAAGCCCAGGGTTCGGCCGAAGCACGGGCCATCGAACCGGGTAAATACACGGTCATTCTGGAACCGACCGCAGCCGCTGTGTTGCTGGAAAACATCTTCTTCAACATGGATGCCCGCTCTGCCGACGAGGGACGGTCGTACTTTAGCAAGACGGGGGGCAAATCCCGGCTGGGCGACAAAATTGTGGATGAGCGGGTAACCATTTACTCCGACCCGGCCAACGCCGAATTGCCCGCTTCGCCCTGGTCGGGGGATGGACGACCGCAGGAAAAAACGATGTGGATCGAGAAAGGCGTGGTCAAAAATCTGGCCTATTCCCGGTTCTGGGCGCAGAAACAGGGTAAAAAAGCCGTCCCAAGTCCCACTAATGTCATAATGGCGGGCGGCTCGCAGTCGCTGGAGGATATGATCAAAAGCACGCAGCGCGGTATTCTGGTTACTAAGCTCTGGTACATTCGGGAAGTGGACCCGCAAACCATTCTGCTCACCGGCCTCACCCGCGATGGGACGTTCTACATCGAAAACGGCAAAATAAAGTATCCGGTCAAGAATTTCCGGTTCAACGAAAGCCCGGTCATCATGCTTAATAACCTCGAAGCCCTGGGCAAACCGGAGCGGGTCGTCAGTACTGAATCCGACCAGAACTACCTGATACCACCCATGAAAATCCGGGAGTTCACCTTTACCAGTTTATCCGATGCGGTATAATTCTGTCTCAGGTGTTCTTAAAACGTAACTATTCACGATTACGGATAGAGATAATGGGTGTTTGGTGACTCAGTCGATAGGCGGAAAATAATGCTTCCGGTATCGCTCTTTCGCGGTTTTGATCCCACCAAACGTAGTTGCATTTTGCCGGTTCTCTATTGATCCAAACCACCATCATGAACGCTTCTACGTTAAAACGGCTATTCGCTACGCTCGTTATTGCCCTGTCGCTCATTAGTGTTCAGGCGCAATCGGTCAACCCGACTCTGTTCAGTGCCATGAAATGGCGGATGATTGGCCCGCACCGGGGCGGACGAACCGTGGGGGCGGTGGGCGTACCCCAGCAGCCTAACGTGTTTTACATCGGCGTCAACAACGGGGGCGTCTGGAAAACGACGGACTATGGCCGCACCTGGTTTCCCATCTTCGATGACCAGCCCACCGGCTCCATCGGCGATGTGGCCGTGGCTCCGTCAAATCCGAATGTCATCTACGTAGCCAGTGGCGAAGGACTGCAACGCCCGGATCTGTCCGTCGGGACGGGGATGTACAAGTCCACCGATGCGGGAAAGACCTGGTCATTTCTGGGTCTGAAAGACGGCCAGCAGATTGGCAATATCAGCGTGGACCCCACCAACGAGAACCGCGTTTTTGCCGCCGTACTCGGTCACCCCTACGGCCCTAACACGGAGCGGGGGGTGTACCGCACAACCAACGGCGGCAAAACCTGGGAACGGGTGCTGTACAAAGACGAAAATACGGGCGCTGTGCAGGTAACCATCGACCCGAAGAACCCCAACGTGGTGTACGCCGACCTGTGGGCGGCCCGGCAGGGACCCTGGGAAAACGGCGAATGGCAGGGACCGGAAAGTGGTCTGTACAAATCGACGGACGGGGGCACCTCCTGGCAAAAACTGACGAACGGACTACCCACCGTGGCGCAGGGGCTGGGCCGCATCGGTTTTTGCATCGCCCCCAGCGAAACCAACCGCCTGTATGCCACCGTCGATGCGCCAGAGCTAGGCGGGGTGTACCGCTCCAACGATGCCGGAGTGACCTGGACGCGTTTCAGCGACGACCGGCGGCTGTGGGGTAGGGGTAGTGATTTTGCCGAGGTAAAGGTGCATCCCACTAACCCCGACGTGGTGTTCATTGCCGATGTAGCCGCCTGGAAATCCGAAGATGGCGGGAAGACCTGGAATGACTTTCGGGGGGCACCCGGTGGCGACGATTATCACCGGATCTGGATTAATCCCAACGATCCCAACACTATATTGCTGGCGGGCGATCAGGGAGCCATCATCACCGTCAATGGCGGGCAGACCTTTAGTTCGTGGTATAACCAGCCTACTGCCCAGTTTTACCACGTCAGCACCGATACTAGTTTTCCGTACAATGTGCTGGGCGGTCAGCAGGAAAGCGGCTCGGTGGGCATTGCCAGCCGGGGAAACGACGGACAAGTCACCTTCCGCGAATGGCATCCGGTGGGCGTGGAAGAGTACGGCTACGTTGCCGCCGACCCGCTGGATCCGAACATCATCTATGGGGGCAAGATCACGAAGTTCGACAAGCGGACCGGGCAGGTGCAGAACATCGCGCCCGAAGCAGTGCGGTCGGGCCAATACCGTTTTGTGCGAACGGCCCCGGTGCTGTTTTCGCCCATCGACCCAAAAACGCTCTATTTCGCGGGGAATGTGCTGTTCAAAACCCAGAATGGCGGTAATTCCTGGCAAGTCATCAGCCCCGATCTCACCCGCGAAACCTACCCCGACATTCCCGAAAGTGTGGGCGTGTACCGCACCGATGCAATGAAAACCATGCCCCGCCGTGGCGTTATTTACACCATTGCTCCGTCGCCCAAAGATAACAACACCATCTGGGCAGGTACGGACGATGGCTACATTCAGGTAACGCGCGATGGAGGTAAAACCTGGAAAAACGTAACCCCAGCCGGCGTTGGCTCGTGGAGCAAAATCTCGCTGATGGATGCCGGTCATTTCGATGTCAACACCGCCTATGCCGCCGTGAACCGCATCCGCTGCGACGATCTGAAGCCGCACATCTACCGCACCCACGACGGAGGTAAAACCTGGCAGGAAATCGTGACCGGCCTACCCGATAATGACCCCATTAATGCCGTGCGCGAAGACCCGATTCGGAAGGGCATGTTGTTTGCCGGTTCCGAAACGGCCGTGTACGTCTCGTTCGATGAGGGTGACCATTGGCAGTCGCTCCGGCTGAATATGCCCGCTACCTCCATTCGCGACCTGGTCATCAAAGACGATGATATTGTAGTGGGCACCCACGGCCGGTCGTTCTGGATTCTGGACGATATCACACCCCTGCGCCAGGCTACGACCAATGCCGGAACGGTGCTTTTCAAACCCCAACGCGCCTACCGCGTTCGCTGGAACATGAACCCCGACACACCCCTGCCACCGGAAGAACCCGCCGGTCAGAACCCACCCGATGGGGCCGTTATCAACTACTACCTGTCCGGCAAAGTCGCCAAGCCCGTCACGCTGGAGATTACGGATGCGACCGGGAAACTGGTACGCCAGTACAGCAGCGACGAAAAACCCTACACCATCCCGGATGTGAACCTCCCTGCCTACTGGATTCGGCCCCAGCAGTTGCTGTCGGGTGAGGCTGGGACGCACCGGTTCATGTGGGATATGCACTACCCCCCGCTGGATTTACCCCCGTCATATCCCATTGCGGCCACCTACCACCAAACCGCACCAGACCCAACGTCGCCCTGGGTGATGCCCGGCACCTACACCGTAAAACTGACTGTGGGCGGTAAAACTTACACCCAGCCGCTGGTAATTACGATGGACCCACGGGTAAAAACCAGTACAGCCGCGTTGAAACAGCAACACGACCTCTCTCTGATGGTGTACGAAGCCCGGAAGCAGGTGTTACTCATGCAGCAGGAAGCCAGAACAATGGTTGCTCAGGCCAAAACCGACGAACAGAAAACGTCTCTGGTAGCTGCACAGAACAGTCTGGCCGGCTTGAACCGGACCTTCAGTGGGTTGTTTGGGGTGTTGCAGGATACCGATATGCCTGCTACAACCCAGGCTATTACGGCCGTAGGGCAGGCGCAGGTTTCGCTCAAAAAAGCCGTGCAGCAATGGGCAGACCTGAAAATCGGAAGGAAGTAGAGCCAATATAAACGGACGGAGTCCCGTATCATAAGGAACCTGTTCAAACGTTTCAAAAACACTGTAAAACGACTAGTTTTTGTCATTCCGAGCGTAGGGAGTAATCTCAAATTTCCTCATCAGGCAGGTTTGAGATTACTCCCTGCGCTCGGAATGACAAAAGTGACCTGATTTTTACCTTAAAAAAAGAGGAGTTCAAACAAGCTAGAATTGCTTTACCGGGTAGAGAAATTAATGGGCAATTTTCCCGATTTGACATACACAGAGAAGCCGTATCCAGATCCAGGATACGGCTTCTCTACTGCTACGCCCGTGTACCGTATTTATACTGTTTCATCCAGTCCGGTAACGGTAACTTCCTGATCGGTTTCCGCTGACGGCCTCCTCACTCCTTTGTCGATCAGCATCTGACCAATCCCATTTGCGATATAGATAGATGCTTCGATCTCAGCCTTGCGGATAGCCACACTTTCGACGTTAAAGCCAAAGGGGATGGAACGCTCCAGGCAGTAGGTGGTCAGTTCAGAGGCAATGTCGAGACATATCTGAACCGATTTTTCAAGAATATCGTCTGATTTTTTTAACTCTTCTTTCAACTCAACCGGGACGTGGATACCCAGCCATTCCATAAACTGGAGCGTTTTGGCCGATCCACATGCGGTAATCGTGAAAATGATGGTTGGTGGTTTCACCTGCTGCCTGGTACACCGGGTAGCCAGGTCTTCGATAACCTGCTTTGCGTAGTCAAGATTGAAAATACACTGCGAAATAAAGTACGACACCCCGCAGTTCATTTTATCCAGTATCCGGACATCCTCATCGTTCAGCACGTTATGCCGTTCCGGGATGGTTACTGCACCCACAACGGAGGTGTCCTGGTGCCGACTCCAGAGCTGATAGGCTTCCGGGAGGCTGGTTTTTACCGGGTAATCGGGGGCCGGTACGCCCACAAAAACGGGGTGAAACTGGCGTTCGTGCAGTTCATCAAGCCAGTCGGTCAGCTCGGCGGTCGAAAACTTACCGGCCGGCCGATAGATGATTTTCGGGACGCGCAACGTATGCAGGTAGCCAGCCGCAAAAGTAAGGGGGTCCAGCGCATTGATAAAGGGGAAGGGCCTTTCTTCGGGTGTTCGGGCCGACTCGTCCTGCACATCATACACAACGAGGGCATCGATATCCAGGTCTGCCAGCCGCTCGATGGTTTTCTGGGCAATTTCGGCCACGCGTTCGGGGGTAGTACCGGCTTTGGGAGGAGTGATGCCGTAAAGCAATACGCCGGATTCTCCGGATTTGATCTTTTCTAAAAACATGACGGGACTTGTACCGGTGTTACTAGCGCTTCAATTGGACTTCAAAGATACGGCCTATCTCAGAAATTTTCTCCCTTCATGGCACACTGTTCCGTTTGTAATCCCGGTAAGCCTGTTTTTTCTTCCAGCGAGTATCGGATTCATTCCTCTGTATGGCATCTGCGTTCAGAACGGAGTCATTCTGATTTCGGTAGTTAGGAAGAATTTGCGAAATAGCTTACCATGAAATGATGCTATTCGCGCTGGCGTACTGTCCCGCATTCGCCCCGTAGTTATGACCACCATGATGGCGGGTTTTGGTCTTGTTTCGGTGGTTATTTCGCACGGTATCGGGCCTAAATGACTAAGCCACTGGCTATTGTGGTTAGTAGCGGGTTGATGACAGCCACGCTGCCAACCCTGTTCGTGTTTCCCTTCATCGTCCACGCCTTTTATCGGCGACGGTTGCGGAAGGGGTAGTGGCAGAATTTTATAGGCGTTAAATAATTTTAGATGATTACTTTGCGTTTTACTTAAAAACACCTTAGCATTTTTGTTTGTCTGCATGTTTAGAAGACAAATAAGAGGACTGGGGTAAGTAAAAATATAAAAAAAATACCTAGCTTTTTTGTTTGATATAAAAGAAATTGCGTAGTTTCGCATAACAATCCTTTTACAAAGGGAAGGTTGAACATCAAGATTCGGCGGCCTCCCGGTCGTCAGTCTTGAAATGGTGTGGATAGAAGCGGAAAGCCGCCCCGATATTCGGGACGGCTTTTTTTTGTTTTTAGGCGTCTAAACGCTCGGCTCTCCGCTGACTTTAACAGTCTTTTAATGCTGTTTTCAAACTCCTTTAATACCCTGAGCCGACCTTGATGGGCCCGAATAAAGCAACGCATGTTATTGCTGCTGACCGAAATAGCTGTATCTCAGGTTATTTTTTCGACTAATATTTCCAGTCTATCGTTTTTAAATCAGAGAATAGCTATGTATGTTGCCGATATGAAAATCCTGGTGGTGGAAGACGAGCCTAAACTGGCCTCGTTCGTAAAAAAAGGGCTGGAAGAACAATCCTGCGAAGTAGATGTGGCGTTCGATGGTCAGATTGGCCGCGCTATGGCTTTGAACAATAGCTACGACGTGATCGTGATGGATATCAACCTACCCAAGATGAACGGCTTCGATGTTGTTCAGTCTATCCGCCACGAAAAAAACCGTACGCCCGTACTGATGCTGACGGCGATGGGATCGGTCGATAATAAACTCACTGGTTTTGAAGCGGGTGCAGATGATTACCTGGTGAAGCCGTTTGAATTCAGAGAACTTATGGCCCGGCTACGGGCGCTCACCAAACGGGGCAGTGAGGCTGGTATGCAGGCAAGCGTGCTGAAAGTAGCCGATCTGGAACTGGACCTGAATGAAAAAATAGCCCGTCGGGGTGATAAACGCATCGAGTTGACCGCCAAAGAATTTGGTCTTCTCGAATTCCTGATGCGCAACCGGGGCCGCGTAGTATCGCGGGTCGATATTGCCGAGAAAGTATGGGATATTCATTTCGATACTGGTACGAACGTAATCGACGTGTATGTGAACTTTCTGCGCAAAAAAATTGATAAGGATTACCCCAGAAAACTTATCCATACCGTTATTGGTATGGGGTACATGCTGAAAGAAGAATAAGGGATGCGTGCGCGAACTCCGTGCCCGTTGACACGGGAAAAAGGGAGAACGGCGCTAATCAAATCGTTCGTGCAGGTGGGGGCTACTTTTGCCTCTACACTTCGGTTTGACTGAGTATAGACTGGTAGTAAGCGAAAAAGATAGCAGCGCAGGAGTTGGCCGGTAGCCGGACACCCGCGCTGCTATCGACGTTATATAGCCGCCGTTTTCTGCTTCAACTGGGCATAAACCCCGTCCCAGAGGGCAACCCGTTGCTGAAGCGACTGGCGGGTAGCCGCTTCGGCTTCCTGCCAGAACTGCTCGTTGGTGCCGCACAAATTGGCAGTCATCTGCAGGGCAAGGTGGCTGTGGTGATCGCCATCTACTTCGATGTGGCGTTCCAGGTAATACTTGAAAATGGCTATGCTGTCCGGGAACTTCCGGTGCATATCATCCACGATAGACAGGAACATACCCGGAATCAGGTCTTCCCGGCCGAAGGTGAAAATAGCGGCCTGCAAATACGCTTTGTCGCTGTTGATAACATCGAAGGTAAAATTAACGAAATCACGGGCCGACTGGGGTGTTTCCGACTCGTTGAAGGCACGCTCCAAATCGCCCGTTTGCTGCAATGATGTGATAAACCGTTCCATCTGACGGGTATCGGCACCACACTGCCGCATGGCCTCCAGATACAATTCGAAGTGGCTTTTCCGCTCCCCGTTACGGTCGACGTCTGATTCTTCGCCCGCCACAATTTCGTTAATCAGGTAGCGCGTATCGGCATTTCCCGTCGGAAACCAGGGAACGCTCGTGCAGGTGAGTTTTGTTTGCAGAGCTTTCAGCAGCGACATAAAATCCCACACGGCAAAAACGTGGTGCTGCATGAAAACCGTCAGGTCATCCACATCCTCAATGACGGAATACACCTTGTGGTTGATGATTTGCTGCCGCAAAGGCTCGATGGCCTTCTGTATGCGTTCAATGTGTTGATTCATTAGTTTTTGTTCGTTGACTTCCCGTAGGCTGTTCGTCCAGCTACAAAATGAACAACGAATTGTTCGTCATTTGTTCTGCCACTTTGCGCCCAAACGGGACTATTTCCTGTCAACAACTTCGTTGGGCTGGTTGAGCAGCGGGATAATACGGGTGCCAATCAAATCGATGGATCGCAACAGTTTCTCGTGCGGCAAGGCGGCATTATCCATCTGAAACGTTAACCGGTCGATGCCGCCCAGTGCCTCGCTGTGACGGCGGATCTTACGCGCTACTTCGTCGGGGTTGCCAACCAGTAATGCCCCCCGGCTGCCCACCTGCTCGTTGAAATGGGACCGGGTAACGGGCGGCCAGCCCCGCTCTTTCCCAATGCGGGTAAAGGTTTCGGCATAACCGGGAAAATAATCGTTCTTGGCTTCCTCCGTTGTTTCGGCCACGTAACCCAGTGAATGCAGCCCTACTTTCAACTGCTCCGGCGAATGCCCGGCGCGTCGGCCCGCTTCCCGATACATGTCGATCAGCGGTCGGAAACGGTGCGTTTCGCCCCCGATAATGGCCACCATCAGCGGCAGGCCCAGCGTACCCGCCCGCACGAACGACTGGGGTGTGCCGCCCACCCCCAGCCAGATGGGGATGCGGGATTGTACGGGGCGTGGGTAAATACCCTGCCCCGTCAGGGCCGGCCGGTGCCGACCCGACCAGTGGACGTGCTCACTTTCCCGGATGGTGAGCAGCAGGTCGAGTTTTTCGGCGAACAGGCTATCGTAATCGGCCAGTTTAAGGCCAAAGAGTGGGAAGGCTTCGGTAAATGAGCCGCGCCCCACCACCATTTCGGCCCGTCCCCCCGAAATAAGGTCGAGGGTAGCGAAGTTCTGAAAGACCCGCACCGGGTCGGCGGCACTCAATACGGTTACGGCACTGGTCAGCCGAATGCGCCGGGTGCGGGCCGCGGCTGCGGCCAGAATGAGAGCCGGTGCAGAGTCCAAAAATTCTTCGCGGTGGTGTTCGCCAATGCCAAATACATCCAGGCCCGCCTGGTCTGCCCGTTCGATACGGTCGAGCAACTGCCGCATGGCTTCGTGGCCCTCCATAATCGGGCTATTACTGCCATCCGGTGCTACGGACGCAAAACTATCAATGCCAATTTCCATAACTACCTTTGGTTACTAGTGGTTTCTACCGTAACCGTATACCGACCGTTGGTAGTTCAGGGCGGGTGAATCAGGCTGCCCTGCACGCTATCCTTGTCGTCAACAGATCCTTGGCTGGTGGTACAATCACTCTATCACTTCTTTGGTACTGCCGCAGGTGAGCATATCATTGCCGTAGTACGGGTTCTTCACGGCTTTGCTTTCGCTAAGCCAAGAGGCTTTCACCATCGGGCAATATTGCACGTAGGTTTTGGCTGGCCTGGTGGCCTTGCCAGCGCTATCATGCTGGTCGACAGGGTGCTGAACTCTTTGCGTTGGGCGGCTACATCGCCCGTTCTGCTAATGACCCGGGCGCTGTTTCTGGCCGAAGCAAGGGCCTTTTTGCCGTCGGTTTTGAGGGTAGCCGCCTTTACGTTGCCGAGGGTATTTGCCAGTGTCAGGGCCTGTGCTTTGGCTTTGGCTCCATCGGTGGCGACCAGCGCATTCTTCAGGCCATAATACGCCTTCAGAGCAGGGGCCGTCGACTGACCCAAAGCGGCAACGGAGAAGAGAAACAGGGCCAGCGTGGCCAGAAACGAGCGGTTGATTGTCATGAGGTTGTTAACGAATAATGGTGAAAAAAAGCCGCCGGTCGCCATGCACTGATTGTACGCTCATGGGTTAATAGGGGCGTTCCTGGTCGGGGTTAACGCAGTAACTGCTCCGCCAATTGCGTCAGGCCAATGGTGGCGGGTTCGGCAATGAACGTTATGTTGGCCCGCTTCAGAATGTCGGGACTGTAGGGGTCGACTACGTAGACAGGAACGCCTTTCTGCACCGCAAAAACCAGTCCTGCAGCAGGGTATACGTTCAACGACGTTCCCACCACAATGAATATATCGGCTTCCTGGGTTACAGACGCAGCGATATCCATCATGGGCACGGCCTCGCCGAACCAAACGATGTGCGGCCGTAACGGCGATCCCTTTTCGCAGCAGTCCCCCGCTTTGATCTCCCAGCCCTCTACGTCGTAAATCAGCGTTTCATCTACGCAGGACCGCGATTTGGCCAACTCGCCGTGCAGGTGGATAACCCTGGAAGAGCCCGCTTTTTCGTGCAGGTTATCCACGTTCTGGGTGATGACGGTCACGTCGTATTTTTCTTCCAGCTTCACCAACGCCAGGTGCCCCGCATTGGGCTGAACACTGAGGGCCTGTTTCCGGCGCTGGTTGTAAAAATCCTGCACTAGCGTTGGGTTACGCTCCCAGGCTTCGGGCGTAGCCACATCCTCAATCCGGTGGTTTTCCCACAGGCCATCCGATGCCCGGAAGGTAGGGATGCCACTTTCTGCACTGATACCTGCACCGGATAAAACAACAATTTTTTTCATAGGAAAAGCAGCTGGAGCCGTTGGTGAGGAGAAAGTTGAAAGCGGGGTACGTTTGCTTTGTTCCCGATTTATACCTCACCTTTTTAATCTCAATATACGATTATTCCACCACAATTTCATCCGTAGCGAAGTAGGTTTTTTGCCCGGCATCGGGGTGACCAACGGGGCACTCGCCCGCATTTTTGGCGCGGATTCGTACGTAGCGGGCGCGGGCGGTTTTGAAATCAGCTATCACGGGCAGAATGTCCCAGGGGCCGGTCAGTTCATACTTGATGGGCTGGGTGAGGGCTTCTTTAAAGTCAGCTCCATCTTTGGAGAGGGCAATGTTGACCGAGGTGGGCGGGAAGTTTTTATCCAGGATCACTTTCAGGAAATTCAGCGACACTTTCGTCACGCTCGTTACATCGCCCAGGTCCAGAGTTATGTCCATGTCGCCGAAGAAATTTGCCCACTGTCGCCGGTCGCGGGGTGTTTCGCCCCGAACGCCGTCGGTCAGTTTAGTCAGGCTGGGATCTGTGTTGGGGGCCGGGGCAATCGTGTAAGTGTACGGCTTGTTTTTGCCTTTGTGGAGCGTAAACGTCTGGGTTAGTTTGCCGCCGGTCGGTGACCCTCCGGTTTGCGTCATTGCCCGGATAGTCGTCGTTTTGGTCAAGGTGATTGGGCCGATGTATTCGGTACTGCGCCCGGTGGGTTCCTGCCCGTTCACCGTGTAAAAAATCCGGCTGTCGGCGTCCAGCTTACTCAGTTGCACCTGAAGCTGTCCCTGGTCATTGGGCTGCGTGCTGGCCGAAATGTCGAACAATCGTTTGGCGTAGTTGACGGGGTTGGATGGCCCGAAGTTCTGGTCGAGCTGGGGCAGATGGTTTTTAAGTCGAAGGGCAAAATCCTCGAAATTGTGCGTACCGGCGGGCATCCAGCTAATTTCGGCCAGAGCAATGGCCCTCGGAAAAGCCGCGTATTCAACCGCTTCGGGGGTGGGCAGGTACTCCGTCCAGACGTTCCCCTGTACGCCCCTAACGTACTGCTGCTCCGCTGCCGACAATTCGGCGGGCATTGGCTCGTAGGCATACACCTTGTCGAGGGGCAGGTAGCCGCCAATGGCGAGTGGTTCGGTGGCGGGATTGCCCTGGTATGAATCCAGGTAGCAGCTACCCGCGGGCGACATGATGACGGTATGTTTTTGTTTGGCCGCGGCAATACCGCCCGCCGTACCGCGCCAGCTCATCACCGTTGCGTTGGGCGCAAGACCGCCCTCTAAAATCTCGTCCCAGCCGATGATGGACCGCCCTTTGCTGTTCAGGAATTTCTCGATGCGCCGGATAAAATAGCTTTGCAGTTCGTGCTCGTCCTTCAAGTTATTTTTCTTCATCAGATCCTGACAGAACGCGCTGTTTTTCCAGGCCGTTTTCGGGCATTCATCCCCTCCTATATGAATGTATTTGCCGGGGAACAACGCGATCACTTCTGTTAGTACGTCCTGCAGGAAGGAAAACGTTTTCTCCGACGGGCAGTACACATCCTCCGAAACACCCCATTTGGTGTATACCTGATAGCCTTTGGCGGGGTCGCAGCCCAGTTCGGGATACGCGGCCAGGGCGGCCTGGGCGTGGCCGGGCATTTCTATTTCGGGAATAATTGTCACAAATCGGCTCTGGGCGTAGCGCACCACATCCCGTATATCGGCCTGCGTGTAAAAACCACTGACTGGTTTCCCGTCGAACTGCTGGGGGTAGTGCTGGCTGTACTGACCCACTATGGATTCGGCGCGTCTGCTACCCACCTGGGTTAGTTTCGGGTACTTTTTGATTTCGATCCGCCACCCCTGGTCTTCGGTCAAATGCCAGTGGAACGTATTCTGTTTGTGCAATGCCATCAGGTCAATGAATTTCTTGACGAACGGCACCGGCATGAAATGGCGACCAACATCCAGCATCAGGCCCCGGTAGCCAAAGCGTGGCTTGTCGGCAATGGCGCAGGCGGGTAGGGCTGCCGTGGTCAGGGGACCGGCGGGCAGGAGTTGGCGCAGGGTTTGGGCGGCATAAAACAGACCGTTGGGGGTGGCGGCTTCGGCCACCACACGCAGTGGGGTAATGGTCAGTTTGTACCCTTCAGCACCGAGAGCCAGTTTTTTATTCAGCGAGAAAAAGATGTGGGTTCCTTTAGCCAGGGCTGGGGTGGTGGGGGCAACGGCGAGCGACAACCCGTTGGCGGTCTTGATCTGACCCGCCATCGTTTGCGCCACCGCCCGAACTGCGGGGTCTTTGGCCGGGGCAATCACGATACGGGTGGCCGGGGTGACGGTAAACTGACCGGGCTGACCGGAAAACTGGGCGGGAAAGGGAATCAGGTTGTATTGATTATCGGTAGTTTGAGCAAAAGCGGGGCAGGAGAGTACTAAAAAAAGCAGCAGGTAGTTCATGCGGACGGGTAGGGAGTGATTGATTCGGCCCGCAAATTAGGGAGGAATTATCAAAGCAGCGAAAAACGACAAATCATCGGAACCAACAGTCATCGCGATGGTTTGTCGTTTTTTGCTGACCATTGGGGTAGTTTGGGGGCAACCTTTCCTGCGGGATAAGCTCGCTTTTTTGCCGCCATACCCCGCTTTGCCGCAACGCTGTTGGCGTGTTTGTCAGAAAACCTGCTGCGGTTTGGGTAACTCAACTGCCGAGGGTACGCCCAATTATTGGTTTTTCATAGTGAACCTGACTTTTGGGTAAGCGGATTACGGACTTTGCGAGTAACAACGTGCGTGATACCCAGAATTTTCAAGTTTTTTTGGTCGTAGTCATGGTTGAATAGATCGGTAGTTAACGAGAGATTATTGAAGGTAATTGAACGATAAACGTGGTGCCTTCGCCTTCCTGACTTTCCACCGTCAGGCTTCCCCCGTGTCCCTTGGTGATAATGTCGTAACTCAAACTCAGCCCCAGACCCGTTCCTTCGCCGGTGGGCTTGGTGGTGAAAAAGGGCTGGAAGATCTTAGCTTTGACCGACTCAGGAATGCCCGTACCATTGTCGGCCACCCGAAGCTCAACCCCGTTCTTCGTCTGGCAGGTGCTTACCATAATAGTGGGTTTAAAATCGGTAGGGTCCGTTTTTTGCTTCTCGACTAAGGCGTAGAAGGCGTTATTATACAGGTTCAGCAGTACCCGCCCAACGTCGGGTCCCACGATGGCTGCGCGGCCTAAGCCGGCGTCGAAACGGGTGATGAGGTCACAGTTGAAGCGACTGTCTTTGGCCCGCATCCCGTGATACGCCAAACGCAGGTATTCGTCGGCTAAGGCGTTGAGGTCGGTGGGGTTGCGGTCGCCGGTGCTGCTGCGGGCGTGTTCGAGCATACCCCGCACAATGCTGCTGGCGCGTTGACCGTGGTGAGCGATTTTGTTCAGGTTTTGCCGGAGGTCTTCCGCAATGGCTTTGGCTTCGTCGGCATCGCCCCGGTCGAGTTCCTCCAGCATCTCATCGATCAGTTCGGTGGATACTTCGGCGAAGTTATTAACGAAGTTGAGCGGGTTCTGAATCTCATGGGCAATGCCAGCCGTCAGCTCGCCGAGACTCGCTAATTTCTCTTTCTGAACAAGCTGCTCCTGCGCGGCTTTGATGTCACTCAGCGCGTGGGTCAGGTTCGCATTGGCCTCGGCCAGCACCAGCGATTTCTGCTGGAGTTCGTCAATCGTTTCTTCCAGCAAAACTGATACCGTCCGCTTCTCCTTCTCGACCCGGCTGAGTTTAAATTCGGCCACGGTCAATAGTTTGCCAACGTCTTTTGCGGCCCGGACAAAGGCGGCCTGTTCATCGGCAGACAACGCGGTGTTTTCCTGAATTAGTGAGAGCAGGAGTTGCAGAGATGGGTTCACGGTCAATGTTCTTTCAGCACCACCAATGAGCAGGTATTGTTGTGAAATTCATGCTTGCCATGCACCGTCTTGCCGATTTCGCCGTAACTGAAAAAACCGGCCATCGGGCTGTTCCAGACGTTTTTAACCTGATCAATTTCGTCGCTCACCATGGGTCCGAGCGACAGGTGACGCGCCTTGCAGGAAAACATAATCAACGCGTCGGCTTCGGGTTCAAGTTCCTTGACCTGGTTGCACTCCGCAACGACTTTGTCAATGATGTCGAAATCGGGCGGCAGCGAAAACCGGATCTGCGCCCCCTGCGGTACACTGCCCGCGCAGATCAGCGAACGGTCGTTCTGGTTGGCGTACAGTGGTGCCCGCAGCACCGGGGCCGATCCGACGCGCTGCAACTGCATCGGAAACTCGGAGCCGACGTTCACGATCACGTCCTTCCAGGCATCGAGGTCTTTCGATACGCCCATGTAGCGGATTACCACGTCTAGGGCCGGTTCATTGTCGATGGAATAAACGACGTTGCCTTCGCTGCGGGTAATGGTCCGCACCGTGCCCACGGGTTTCCAGCCGCTGGTGGCCAAACCCTGCACGTTTACCCGCTCGTTGTCCAGCAGTAGGGCTACCAGACCATTGCGGCTAATCTGACCGTTGGTAAATACGAATGTACCCGTCATGGTGAAATCGTCCCCGGCCATGCCGCCAAAAATGGGCGTGCCGGTCCCTACAACGTCTTCAATGCCCTGCACAATCATTTCGCCGTCGGTGCTGATACCGCCCGACGCTACCACGAAGGCGGATTTGCTGAACGCCTGCAGCCCACGCTGGCCAATCTGCCGGGCAATCTCGTGCGTCGTGGCCGAACCTGTCTCAATAAATTCGATCTTGAAATAAATGGGGTTCAAGTCCATAAGCAGGATGACCGACGATTCCTCGCCGATTTCTCCGTCGATGAACTCGCCCGCCGTAGTGGCCCCGAAAATGGCCACGTGCTGGTCGGTCAGTAGCTGGTCAATGGCGGCAATGTCCTGTTTGATGGACGCGAACACGATGGCCAGCGTGGGTTTGAAGCCGTCGGTCAGGCTGGCGTTCAGTTCGCTGGCTATTTCGGCAACGGTACTGCCTTTGATTGATTTTGCTTTCATGGCTTAGTATTGGTTGAACAAGTGGGATTTACGGGCGGGCGTTGGCGGAGCAGGCGCGTCGGGTACGGTGTAGGGCGGCAGCGAAAAGCCGGTTTGCATCACGTGGTCCGTAGCCATCAGCGAACCCTCTACCCAGCCCTGCTCCGGCGACCACGCTTCGTTGCAGACGTACACGCCGGGGGCCGGATTCCAGATGGCGTCGTACACCTGCCGGTCGTCAACGTTTAGTTTGTACTGGTGGTAGCCCGCACTAAACCCGTCCTGCCCCCAAACCCGGTAGGTACTCAGGACCGGGGCTGGCACGTCGGTGCTGGGGTCGAGACCGAAGATCATTTTTATCTGCCGCATGGCTTCGGCCACGAGCGACTCCGAAGCCGCCGTCGTATTGTCGGGGTTTTCGGGAAAGGCGTCTGTGGTGTACGGGTCTCCAATGTTGTGCAACTCTTTCCAGAAGTTTCCCCGGATAAAATCGGTGTAGATCGTCAGGGCCGACGGGCCGGTGTAAGCCGCATCCGCTTTCGGGTTTTCGGGATAGCGGGCGAAGGCGTATACCGACCCAGCGGCCAGATCGGAGAAGGACGGGCCGCTGCTGATGTTGACGTTATACGTCGGGTCGAGCCACCAACGCCGGTCGAAATAAAGCCCGATTTTGCTTAGCTCCATGTTATGGACACTGCCAGCGGCTTCCATGAACGGCTTGTTCTGCGCCAGAATGGGCGACGCCCCGGCTAAGTGTTCAATGGCACTGCGCGGCACGGCCAGAATAACCTGCTTCGCCCGGTAGGTAAACTGGGTGCCGGTAACGAGTTTGTCCGGTCCCTCGTCCTTGATGGACTGGATGGTTTCGCCGAGGATAAGCTGACCGCCGAAGTCCCGCACCCGGCTGGCGAGGTGGTCGGTTAGTGACTGGTAGCCTTCGGGCAGGGCGTAGAACGAAGGAGCATTCGGAAAATCGAGGATGATCTGCATCCCTTCGCCCGCGTTGATGAATGCGTCGATGGGTCCCATGAAGCCAATGGCCCGGTCGAGCCAGCTAATGCACTCCTGGGTCAAGCCGTATTCGCGCAACAACGCCCACAGACCCCAGTGATTAATGACGGTACCTTGATAGGTAAACGTATTCCGAAACTGAATCCACTCGTCGGGCGTCGATGGGGACAAGACGTCTTTTTTGGCGAGGAGCGCGGTCTTTGTTTTCATCCAGAGTCAGTATGTCAGTCATCACCTTACCGAAAATAGTGCCGGGGTCTTTGCCTTGTTCCGACGGGGCGAGGCTAAAGATTTTTGCCCAGATGGCGGGCGTCTGCGCCCGCGTGAACGACTGACCCCGGAAAAAGTATCGGTTCTCCGGGCCGCCCATCGGGAACGGAACCGGCATCAGGTCCAACGTATTGATCAGCTTCCAGAGGTTGGGCATACCCGTTCCTTCGGGGCAAAACCGCATCCCGCCTTCTTCGTTTCTGACGTCGTAATACGCGCCATCGGTACCGCAGACGGCCACCGTGGTGGTTTGTAGCCGCCCGCCGGTGCGGTTGAGTTTATCGACGATGAGGATGGTCTGGTTGGGGTCATGTTCGAGCAGGCGGCTGGCGGCAAAAAGCCCCGATACGCCCGCCCCGACGATCAGCACGTCGCAGGTATGGTCAATGTGTTTGGTCATGGCGAGGTTTGGTTTTGGCGTGGTCAGGATTTGGCAGCTTTGGTTACGAAAGGCTGCCAACTGGCGGGATAATCGCGCTTGTCGAGGTTGATGCTCACCAACCACACGGCCCCGGAATGTTCGCTGATCTGGGCTCAGCACCGCCTGCATGTCCCCAACGGTGTTGACATTGGCACTCATGGCCTGCGGATCGTTGTTGGAAAAACCCTTCATCAGACTGATGTAATCCCAGGGTTGCAGCACGTTGGCGGCCTCAAAGTCGGCACTGGACCCGGCCACGAACGGTTTGGCATCCAGCAGCATCTGCTCAACGGCATAGACCCGGTTGTTGAGTACGAACACCACCGTGTTGCACCCGCACGACACCATCGTCGACAGTTCCTGACAGGTCAGCTTGAACGCCCCGTCGCCAACAATCACAATCGGGCGGACACCCGGCGTGAACGAAGCCCCCAGCCCCGCCGGAACGCTCCACCCGATGGAAGCCCAGATTGCCTGAGACAAAAAGCCATTTTGTCGGTTGATGCTCAGATACGAAGACCCGCCAAACGTGGATAGTCCGATTTCGGCAACGACGAGATTGTCGGGCGTCAGGTAGCCGTTCAGACAGGCGAAAAACGTGTCGTAGGTAATGGGCTGGTCGGCTTTGGGAATCGTTGCGGCTGGTTTCCAGGGGTCGGGAAGCGTTTTCGGGGTTGCTTTGTGGCCGTCAAACTGGTGGAGCAGTTCGGTCAGCAGGTTTTCCAGCGACACCTGCGCGTAGAGCGTAGTGCCTGCTTTCACGACGTTGCGCGTGGCCAGCACGTCTGCCGGATTGCCCGTGCCGAGGGGTGCTTTGAGGTTTTCGCCAAACACGTTCAGATCGTCATTCCAGACGCCGAGGGCAATGATGCAGTCGTAGTCCTTAAGGTCATTGTTGGTAGAACATGCCGTCGTAAATGCCCAGAAAACCAGGCGTATTTTCGGGCAAGGCGGCTTTGCCCAGCAAGCTGCTCACAAACGGCAAACCCGTTTTTTTTAGCAACTGACTAAATAACTCCTGCAGGCCGTAGCGGCCCAGTTCGTGACCAATCCAGAAGAACGGCTTTTCGACGCGTCTGTAATAAGTCGAGTATAAATCTCCTCAGCCGCTCCCTGCACCTGTCCGTCAATGGCTTTGGCGTATTTGTTGGTTGGGGCCAGCGATTTCAACTCGGCTAAGGGCGTAAACGAGGGGAACGGGGTGCAGTTCACCCTGCGGGGCCGGACAGGGAAGGTAATAACAATCTTCCATGATTTCGATGACCACCGGTCGTTGCTGACTGATGCACATCGTCAACGCTCTATCGATCTGACCGGGGGCCTGTAAGGGGTCGCTGATTTGTTCGTAGGCGACGGTTACGCCCTGAAAAACGGGCCGGTTTTCGTCGCCCGGCCCCGTGTTATGGTGAAACAGTTCACCGGCGTTGATGGCGTTTATCCGCTTCATGTTACTCAGCGTCCCGATGATGGCTACCACCGGAATCATCTCGACGTAGGCCCCGGCTATGGCGTTGAGGACGCTGAACGACCCAACGCCCGTCGTGATGGCCACCGCCCCTAAGCCGTTGGCGCGGGCGTACCCATCGGCGGCATAGCCGGCGTTGAGTTCGTTGCAGTTGCCGATGCGCTGGATGCGTACTTTTGATCGACAATTTCCAGCAGATCGCTGGTGTAATCGCCCGGAACGGAAAACAAATGGCGGATTCCCAACTGTTCTAAGCGCGTGGTGAGGTACGTTCCCACGCAGAAAGTAGTTTTGGCAGACAAAGGACGGTTGGTTAAAAAAATTAAGAAGAGGATAAACGGAACTTACGGCGGACGTTTACCGTCAGCGATAATTTCGACGCAGATACCAAACGCCAGCGCGTTTGTACCCGATGCGTGCGCGTGTGGCGACCGTGATCGCCAAAAATCGAGACCAGCAAATCGGAGCAGCCGTTGATGACGGCGGGATGCTCCATAAAGTCGGGCGTACAATTGACCAAGCCCTCGACCGATATGATCTGAACCACGTTGTCGAGCGACTGAATGGCCTGGCGGAGAATAAGCAGCAGATTGATGGTCGTCAGGCGGGCGGCATTATAGCCCTGGAGGGGCGTCAGCGCATCGCCAAGTTTGCCGGTGTACTCGGCGGGTACGTCGGCTCCCCAAAAAGGGCCGTACCCCGATAAATACAGCATATCCTCCACCCGGTGGTAGAGAACGAAATTACAGCCATCCGGTACAGAAGGGGCTACGGGGGGAATTTCGTGGCCCAGTTCGAGGAATTTCTTTTCATAAGTCATGCTGATGTGGTAATGAATTTGAGGTCAAATGTTGAAAGAAATTAACGATATAATAGGTCGTGAAAATTATATTTATCGATCGGTAGATTTCCAATAAAAACGGGCGTGTCAGGCACTTAGCAGACTCCAGTTGTAGGTCTAAACCGATACTAATTGCGTCCGCTGTTAACTGGGGGATTGCAGCAGACTGTATCCAGGCGAAGCCGTTCCCAGCCAGAGCCTATCCTGTTTATCCTGAAAAATGGCCGTAAAATAAAGCTGATTCCCGGCAGAATCGGGCGCTGACACCAGGGTGAACCGGCCCGTTTTTCGATCTAGTAAATACAACCCCCGCAGCGTAGCGACCCAGAACCGGTGCTGGCTGTCGTCAAAAACAGTGGTGATGGACGCGCCCGGATCAGGTGACGGATACAGCGTGAACTGGTGCCGCGTCGGCTCGTAGCGGGCCAGTCCGGCGGATGTACTCACCCATATGCTGTTGTGACTGTCTTTGTAAACGGCGTGTTGATGATTCCATCCGTTGTCCTGAGCAGCCTGGATGGGATGCGGAATAACAACGCCTGTCTTTTGGTTAACTTCATGTAGGCCACCCCCCGCAGTGGCTGCCCATACCTGATCTGCGCTGCCCTCACACAGCCCCCTGATGTAGCTATCCCGAAAGCTGTGGTTTGGCTGTCTGGGGTCTGGCTGAAAAACAGTGAAGGTATGGCCGTCATATTTGTTTAGTCCTTCCCTGGTGCCAAACCACATAAAACCCGCCTGATCCTGAAGAATGGCCGTTACGGAATTGGTGGATAGCCCGTCCTCCATCGACAGGTGCTCAAACTGATTGACAATTGGGTAGTGAAGAAGCGTTGCTGCCGGATTCCCCGGAGGAGAATGGGCGTAGGATTGGGCAACTCCCGGTACTGACAGCAACAAAAAAAAGGCGAGCGGGTATGGAAAGGTCATTTAGTTAACGGGTAAGAAAAGGGCAATTCTTCAGTAACTAAAGCCGTCGATCCTCCTGCTTGGTGCCGCCTTATGCGGTAGGCTGCTGTCTTGTCTACAGCGCCAGATCAACCAGCAGGATGGTCATTCGCTGTAAGCTACGAAATATGATGTACACAAGTCCTAAATCAAGTCACTATTTAGGCTGGCTGTACGCAACCGGTGGTCAAACCGGTGTTCTGCCCGGTCGGCAGGCGGGGTGAAAAATAGAACGAAGCGTGTACCAAATCGTACAGGCGGTAATGATCCGCGCCGTCAAAAACGCGTTCCAGTTCAGGGGGCAATCGTCGGGCTTATCCCTGAACCGGCTTTAATTTGGGATCGGTGGCCCTGATAAGCCGGTGCCGGATGGGTACCAAAACAACAATTGCTCTATATTGCCGGTTTAAGCGTCGTTATTACTGTATCATTTTTTCCATCATTTGGGCCGCCGGGCGGTCTGTTTCCCTATGTTGTATCCGCTGACATTCGAGACTATTTTTAAAGATAAAATCTGGGGTGGTCAAAAAATAAAGACCATCCTCAACAAAGACTTTACCGGCTCGCCAGACCGCCCCCTGCCCAACTGTGGCGAAACCTGGGAGGTATCCGATGTGGAAGGTAACGTGTCGGTCGTGAAAGAAGGCAGTCTCATCGGCCAATCCCTGCGCGACCTGGTTGAGCAGTATAAAGGGGAACTGGTGGGCGAGCATGTGTACGAAAAATACGGCAACCGCTTCCCGCTCCTGATCAAATTTATCGATGCCAATGACGACCTGTCCATTCAGGTTCACCCGGATGATGCCCTGGCTGCCGAACGTAAAAGTGGCTTCGGTAAAACCGAGATGTGGTACATCATGCAGGCCGATGAAGGCGCCAAACTCAATTCGGGTTTCAACCGGGAGGTGACCAAAGATGAATACGTGAAAGCCGTAGCGGACAACACCCTTCAGGACCTGCTCAACATCGAAGAAGCCCACCCCGGCGACGTATTTTTCCTGCCTGCCGGTCGGGTGCATTACATTGGTAAAGGGCTATTGCTGGCCGAAATTCAGCAAACCTCCGATACCACCTACCGGATTTATGACTTCGACCGGGTGGATGCCACCACCGGACAAAAACGCGAGCTGCACACCGAACTAGCCGTTGATGCCATTGATTACAAACACTACGGCGAGTATAAAACGGCGTACGAGCATACCCAAAACGAGAGCGTGAATGCCGTAACGAGCGATTATTTCGTGACCAACATCCTGAATTTTACCCAGGAAGTAACGCATGACTATACGCAAATCGACTCGTTCGTTATTCTCATCTGCGTATCGGGAGCACTCACCGTCGAAGCGCCGGGTGGGTACCGTGTGCCGCTCAGTATGGGGCAGTGCGTCCTGATTCCGGCTGCCATCAATACCGTCACGCTGGTTCCCGATGGCGATATGACGGTGCTGGAGACTTACGTACCCTAACGGTTTAGGAATACTCCGCTTAACGTAACAGGCCGACTGGTCGATAAAATTAACATCGAAACCAGGGGAGGTTTTCGAAAAATGCACCGTCCCCCTCTTTACGAGCGTAGAGGGGACGGTGCATTTTTCGTTGTTTCTATATCGAGAAGAACGTCATGAAAGAGCAATAGGCGAAGAATTTTCGGTTCAATCCCGTCTTATCCGACCAAATAGCGGTTATTTTGTCTTTTAATTAATATACGGTACTATACGTTTACGGTAACGCATGAAAATCCTACTCCTGAGTATACTGACAATGACCGCTGCGGTTAGTCTGGCGCAAACGCCTACCCAAAAAAGACCCATCGCCCCGTCCGATATTTACCGGTACCAGAACATCGTCGATCCGCAGGTGTCGCCGGACGGGAAGTGGGTGGCCTACGTCCTGTCGAGTGTGGACACGACGAAGGATAAACGCAACGCCGACCTCTGGATGGTAAGCTGGGACGGGCAGGAAACAGTGCAGCTCACCAGCAGTCCCGACGGCGAATCGAAACCCCGGTTCAGCCCCGATGGGAAATACCTGTCGTTCGTGTCGGCGCGGCAGGGTGCCACCAAGGGGCAACTCTGGCTGATGGACCGGCGCGGGGGCGAAGCCAAAAAACTGACCGACCTCAAAACCGATCTCGAAGACTACGAATGGGCACCCGACGGGAAGAAACTCGCCCTGGTCCTGCGCGACCCCGACTATGCCGATTCGGCCAAAACGAAGGTGCGGAAGCCCTACGTCATGGACCGCTACCATTTCAAGGCCGATACGAAAGGGTACCTGGAACGCAGTGCCGTGCATCTGTACGTGTTTGACATCACGACCAAAAAAATTGATACGCTGACCACCGGCGACTACGACGAAACCGCACCGGCCTGGTCGCCGGACGGGAAGCAGCTGGCGTTTGTCAGCAACCGCACGGCCGAACCGGACAAAAATCAGAATACCGATATTTACGTGATGGAGGCCCGGAAAGGAGCTGCCCCAAAGCCCCTGACAACCTGGACGGGTTCCGACAATAACCCCGTCTGGAGTCCGGATGGGAAGCACATTGCCTACCAGCGCTCAACGGCGTCGGGCGATTTTTTGATGTACGATCAGCCCGTACTGGCTGTTATTGGTAAAGACGGGGGAGAACCGAAACTGCTGTCGAAAGCACTGGATCGGCCCGTCCGGAACCCCCGCTGGTCGAAAGACGGGCAGTCCATTGGCGTGCTGGTAACCGACGACCGGCAAACCTACGTGGGGCAGTACACCCTGGCTGATGGGAAATTTACGAAACTCGCGGGGGGCGACCGGGCCTACGGAAACCTGGAACCTGTGTCGGCGGGGAACTGGCTGGCGGCATTCAGTGAGCCACAACTACCCGGCGAGCTATACGCGCTCGAAAAAGGTATCCCCCGCCGGCTTACCCACGTGAGCGATGCGTTTCTGGCTCCGCTGCAACTGGCGACGGTAGAAGGGTTTACGTCGAAAAGTAAGGACGGCACCAGCGTATCGAACGTGTTGTTTAAACCGGCTGATGCGCCGACCGGTAAGAAACTACCCACCATTTTCTTTATCCACGGCGGACCGGTGGGGCAGGATGAGTTTTCATTCGATCTCTACCGGCAGATTATGGCCGCCGGGGGCTACGCCGTGGTGGCCGTCAACTACCGGGGCAGCAACGGGCGCGGCCTCGACTTCACCAAAGCCATCTACGCCGACTGGGGCAACAAGGAAGTACAGGATATTCTGGGGGCGGCCGACTATATGGTCGAAAAAGGCATTGCCGACCCCGAACGGCTGGGCATTGGCGGCTGGAGCTACGGCGGTATTCTGACCAACTACACCATTGCCACCGACACCCGGTTCAAAGCAGCCGCCAGCGGGGCGGGTAGTTCCCTGCAACTGGCCATGTACGGCATCGATCAGTACACGAACCAGTACGAAAACGAACTGGGTGCCCCCTGGAAAAACCCGGAGAAATGGCTCAAACTATCGTATCCGTTTCTGAAAGCCGACCGCATCAAAACCCCGACCATGTTTATGGCCAGCGAGAAAGATTTCAACGTGCCCGTGGCCGGTAGCGAACAGATGTACCAGGCCCTCCGGTCGCTGGGCGTACCCACGCAGCTGATTATTTACCCCGGCCAGTTTCATGGCATCACCACGCCCAGCTACCTGAAAGACCGCGCCGAACGCTACCTGAACTGGTTCGATAAGTATTTGAAAGTAAAGACGCTGTAGGTTACTGTTGCCCTAATTGCTTACCTGCGTCCCCTTTTCCTACTTTTTCCCTACCTTCGTCTTTCATCAAAAAACGTTGTGTTGAACGTAGGAACGATTATACTGGCGGCTGGCGACTCGTCGCGAATGGGCGGGGGCGTTAAGCAGTTATTACACTATAAAGGGCAGTCATTGATTCGCCGGATTACCGAAACGGCCCTGGCCCTGCAACGGGGCCCCGTGGTGGTGGTGCTGGGTGCCGAGCGGGCCCAAATCGTCCCCGAACTGACCGATTTGCCCGTGACGCTGGTCGACAATCCGAACTGGGCTACGGGGCAGGCATCGTCATTGAAAACCGGTCTGGCGGCCCTGTACCTGACCAAAAAAGAAATTGAAACGGTGCTGGTTCTGCATACCGATCAGCCCCTGGTTTCGCTGGGTCTGCTGCTGCACATGGTCGATGTCCGGAAAGAGAACGGCACGGGTATCGTTGCCTGTCGGTACGGCACGCAGCTGGGCGTTCCCGCCCTGTTTTACCGCGATTATATCAGTGAGTTGCTTCAGCTGGAAGGAGACAAGGGGGTGCAGTGGGTGATCGTCCGCCACCGCAGCGACTGCGCCGAAGTGCCGTTCGAAGCCGGGGGCATCGATCTTAATTCCAAGCGGGATATTGAGTTGTTTCAGCAGGTACAGATACAGTCCCAATAACACCCATTCCGATGAATAAACTTGAGACTGCCCGCGATCTGCAAACGCGCCTTTCGGTCATACTGCAAACCGTTGAGCGGGAGTTTACACCCCTCGCCAACGAACAGCTGCGCTGGAAACCAACGGCCAACCGGTCCTCTCCCGGCTGGAGTATAGTGGAGTGTTTGCAACACCTGAACCTGGCCGAACGCTACTACATTCGCAACCTGCAGCACAAAGTGGATAGGCTGGGATTGCTGCAAACCCAGCCTGACGATCAGGTACTGGAAAGCGACTGGGTTGGTAAAACGATGTTGTACATCGTTGACCCTCAGGTGAAAATGAAACTGCCCGCACCGGGCATCATTCGTCCCCGGCCCGCCGTTGATCTGGACCCCGCAGCGGTACTGGAGCAATTTAATGAACTGCAAACCCTGCTCCACACCTTACTCGATAAAGCCGTTTACCTCGACTGGAATCGGGAGAAGGTCGCCAGCCTATTCGGTCAATGGCTGACAATCAGGCTGGGCGATACGTTCCGGATGCTGGTAGCCCATACCGAACGACACCTGAATCAGGCCATGCGCGTAAAGGCAGAAATGAATGCACTGGTAGATTTTACGCACTAGTGCGGTGTATAGCCCGCTTTTTTTCATTCATTGACTAATTAATTCGTTTCCTTTCATTCACTCGTCACTTTTAATGAAACATTACATCAAGCAGGATGCCTGGAATATTATTGAAGAAGGCTTTCACCCCGATTACAATGAGATTACCGAAAGCCTGATGTCGCTGGGCAATGGCCGTTTGGGCGGGCGCGGGTCGTTCGAAGAGAAATATTCCGGCAAAACCTTGTTGGGTAACTACGTTGCCGGCGTCTATTACCCCGACAAAACCCGCGTGGGCTGGTGGAAAAACGGCTACCCCGAGTATTTTGCCAAGGTGCTCAATGCCGCCAACTGGATTGGTATCGACATTGATATTGAGTACGAAACCCTCGACCTTGCTCAGTGCCAGGTACGCGATTTCAGGCGGGTGCTGAACATGCAGGAAGGGTACCTCGAACGGTCTTTTGTCGCGGTGCTAAAGAGCGGTAAAGAACTCCAGGTGAAGGCCACACGCTTCTGCTCCATCGTCGACGACGAAGCGGGTGCCATCCGGTACGCCATCAAACCCCTGAATTTCGACGCCAAGATTACCATTACACCCTACATTGATGGCGACATCCGCAACCGGGATGCCAATTACGACGAGACGTTCTGGGATGAGGTGCGCAAGGAAACCGCCTATGGCGAAGCGTATATTGAGCTCCGTACCCGCAAAACAGCTTTCCACGTCGCTACGGGTATGTGCGTGGACATTGAGCAGGATGGCGTGAAAGTCGATTTTCAGTCGCAGCCCATCAAGTACGAAAAATACGTGGCCAACCGCATTACCCTCGACTGCCGGAAGGGTCAGGAAACGGTTATCTATAAATACGCCGTAAACCTGTCGTCGTTGAATTATGACCCGGATACGCTGATGAAGAATGCCCATCAGTACATGCAGCGAATTTCCAGAAAAGGCTTCGACAAAATGCTGTTTGAGCAGAAGCAGGCCTGGGCCGACAAGTGGAAAACCAACGATATTGTGATTGAGGGGGATTCGGACGGGAGCACCGTTGCCGCGCAGCAGGGTATCCGGTTCAATATTTTTCAACTGAACCAGACCTACACCGGCGAGGACCAGCGCCTGAACATTGGCCCCAAAGGATTTACGGGCGAGAAATACGGCGGCAGCACCTACTGGGACACTGAAGCCTACTGCCTGCCTTTCTACCTCGCCACTGCCGATCAGAAAGTGGCCCGAAACCTATTGGTGTACCGCTACCGGCACCTGGGTAAAGCCATCGAGAACGCCCAGAAACTGGGGTTCCGGGCGGGTGCCGCCCTCTACCCGATGGTGACCATGAACGGCGAAGAGTGCCACAACGAGTGGGAAATCACGTTCGAGGAAATCCACCGCAACGGGGCCATTGCCTACGCCATCTACGACTACGTTCGCTACACCGGCGACGAGCAGTACCTGGTCGACTACGGCCTGGAAGTGCTCATCGCCATCAGCCGGTTCTGGAGCCAGCGCGTTACGTGGTCAACTGCCAAAGAGCAGTACGTGATGCTGGGCGTAACAGGCCCGAACGAGTACGAAAATAATGTCAACAACAACTGGTACACCAACTACATTGCCGCCTGGACCCTCCGCTACACTACCGAAGCCGTAGCGAAAGTAAAAGACCTTGCCCCCCAGAAGTACGCCGAACTGATGGACCGCATTCACTTCCGCGAAGAAAAAGAACTGGCCACCGCCCGGCAGATAATCGACAAAATGTACCTGCCGTACGATGAAAATCGCGGTGTTTTTCTGCAGCAGGAGGGTTTCCTGGACAAAGACCTGATGCCCGTTTCGGATATTCCTAAAGGTCAGCGGCCCATCAACCAGCACTGGTCATGGGACCGGATTCTGCGGTCGTGCTTTATCAAGCAGGCCGATGTGCTGCAGGGCCTTTACTTCTTCGAGGATGAGTTCGATACTGATACGTTACGGCGCAACTTTGAGTTTTATGAGCCCATGACGGTGCACGAATCATCGCTGTCGCCCTGTGTTCACTCCATTCAGGCATCGAAGCTGGGAATGAAAGAGAAAGCCTACGAGATGTACCTCCGTACCGCCCGGCTCGACCTCGACGATTACAACAACGATACGGAAGATGGATGCCACATTACCAGCATGGCGGGTACCTGGCTGGCCGTAGTGAAAGGTTTCGGCGGGCTGCGCATTGAAAGCGGAACAGGAACCGACGCCCGGCTAATCCTGAATCCCTACTGCCCCGATACCTGGCAGTCGCTGGCCTTCAAGATCCGGTTCCGGGGGGCGTTAATCCAGGTAACCACTACCCAGAAGGATGTAACGGTGCACAACTTTTCGGAGCAGCCCGTTGCCCTCACCGTGCTGGGGCAGGAACTAACGGTAGCCCCGAATAATAAACAGAGCGTAAAAATGAAGAGCCTCGCTAAAACTGCTGCCTAAATACCCGCGTTTTGTCGTAGTACAACCAATAGAAACAGGCCAGTATCGCTACGATACTGGCCTGTCTTTTTTACGCTAATTTCGGTAGCTTTACCCTGCATAAATCGACTCAGTTATGACAACAAATGGTCTAAGTCTGCTGCCCCTGACCCTGGCTGAACGCAGTCTTTTCCCCGATAATCTACGGGTAAAAGCTTCATTTGACGAATACCTGGATTTCGCCGAGCAATGCGACTATACGGTAGAATACCTAAACGGTGAAATCATCTCCATGTCGCAGGCATCACTACCCCACGAGTCGCTGGTTTCCCGGCTTAACTATCTGCTTATTAGCTTATTTGATGATGAGGATGATAAAGCTGTGTTCAGCAGTAACATCAAAATCTTCATCGAAGCCACGGGTGATTCAGTCAATGCGGATGTAAGTGTGGTACAGGGACAGCCTGATTATCTGATGCTGCCAAGTGGAAACGTATCGACGGCTACGGTGAAAAACCCCAGGCTATTAGTAGAAGTGCTGTCCCAAAGTACAATGGCCTATGACCTGGGCGAAAAGCTGGAATTATACAAGCAGATTCCGTCCCTGAAGCAAATCCTGTTCGTGAGCCAGCACAAACCCTGGGTCATCTCGTATGTACGGGCCGACACGCCTGGTCTGTGGCTTAATACCAGTGCGCATAATCTGACCGAATCAATCGCGATACTGGAAAACGAGGTCAAACTGAGTGCGATTTACAAGAAATTTGTCTTTGCCTGAGTCGATCTGGAAAGAACGCCCTGTGTCGTAAAAAGGACTCCCCGTTTTGCGGTCTGGTAACAATGATGGTCGTTCGGGATATATTTGCTTCGGAACGAAACGATTCTTCCGCGCAGGGAATAAAACGCAGTATGGAGCACACGCCCGCTGGAAAGCCTGATTTCGACTGGGTCGCTCCTTTTTATGATTTCTCGCTTCACTGGTCTTCGGCCACCGGCTAAAACGGGCGCAGACCGTATTTCTGGAGCAGATTCCGGCCGATGCCCTCATTTTGATGGTTGGGGGTGGAACGGGCTGGCTGCTGGAACAGGTGCTTACCCACTGCCAGCCCCGCCAGGTCGTTTACCTGGAGGCATCCGCTAAAATGCTGGCCCGCGCCAGTCGGCGGGTGATTAGCCACAACGTGGCAGGCTCGGTGGTGTTTCGGGTAGGGGATGAGACGTGCCTGAAACCGGGGGAGTCGTTCGACGTTATCATGACACCCTTCGTGCTGGACCTCTTTACCGAAAAATACCTGCAATCGGGCCTGATTCCCCAACTCCAAACGGTGTTAAACCCCAGTGGTTTTTGGTTTGTTACCGACTTTGTAAACCCCCAAATCGGGTGGCAGAAACTCCTGCTACGGACGATGATCCGCTTTTTTCGGCTGACGGCCGGTATCAAAACCGTAGAACTGGCGGACTGGCAGAAACTCCTCGCCGAATCGGGTTTGCACCGCAATCAGCAAAAAGTGCAGGTTGGCGGCATGGTATCCACGGAAGTGTGGCGTCTATAAGTCGGTCAGGAACCGGGTCAGGGCCTTCAGCCGGCTTATATCATACCACTCATCGGTGCCCAGGTTGAGCCACTGACCGCTGCGGGAAGGCCGTTTTAGCTGAGCCTCCTGCGGGTCAAAATCATGCTCGTATACCTGACTCATCACCTGCTGCAGGCTGGACCAGGGCAGGGTACTGCTTTGCTCCCGCTGATTCTGAATCCGCAGCAGCTGAATGGTTCGTTCGGCAAAGGAGGCCGTCAGCCGGCGTTCCTGCGTACCCGTACTGTTGTCAATGTAGGTCAACTCAAAAGGCCGTTCCCGGTTCATGCGTTCGTAGATGGCCTGAATCAGTTCATGCATCGTATACTGCCAGTCGTTGCTGTTCTTCGGAACACCCTGTTTTTTCTTTTCGCCGTTAGTTTCGAGGGTAATTTCCCAGAAATCGTCGTCTTCCCCCAGCGCATCCTCATCCAGCGGTTGCAGGCGGGTGGCGCGGGCAAGGTTCGTTAGGGTGTCGAGCCAGTTTTTGGGTAACCGTCCGGACCAGGTGAGGTCATCGTTGCGGGTAAATCCTTCGGCAATCAGTTCATCCTCGTCGATATCGTCGCGGTCGGGATACGTCATGGCCAGATCGAGCTGGATGTCACTGGTACCGGTGGGCCGGGCCGTAAGGGTATAAAAATAAGCGTAGGGCGCGGGTAGCGACCGGGCGGTCTGGTAGCGAATCTGAAGGCGTTGAAAAGACATAAGGCAGTACGTGTCGGGTGGCAAAGTTAGCGTATTCCGGCAAGTATAGCCCGCTGATCGACCTTGCCCGTTGGTGTTTCGGCAAATTGAGGCACCGTAACCCATTCTTTCGGGACGGCGTACGGACCCAACGCTTCCCGAATGGCAAACTGCGTAGCGGTCCACTGAGCATCGGGCAGGGAAACCTGCTCACAAACCACCACGACCCGCTGCCCCAGTGTTTCGTCGGGCAGTCCGGCCACAAAGAAACGGGGCAGCCCGATGGCCTGATTTTTGGCTAACACCTGCTCAATAACCTGCTCAACCTGTTCGGGCTGTATTTTAACGCCCCCGCTGTTGATGATCCGGTCGGCGCGTCCCAGCAGCCGGAAGTGTAGAGGGTTCATGAGGTCAACCACATCGTTCGTCTGAATCCGCTCCCCGTTCGTAGCCGCCGACGTGATGTGCAGACAGCCCCGCTCATCCACACCCAGGTCGACCCCATCGAGGGCCGTAAACCACTCGCTCCGGGCAGGGCCGTTGAGTCGCCGGAGGGCGATGTGCGACACCGTTTCGGTCATGCCGTAGGTAGCGTACACCGGGGCGGTAATAACCTGCAACGCCTGTTCCAGCGCCGGGCTGGTAGCGGCTCCCCCCACCAGAATAGCTTTCATGGCGTTCAGCATCGCTACCTGATTGTCGATGCCCGCCGATAAAATTGACTGGACCTGCAGCGGTACCAGGGCCGTAAAGGCGAAGGGTTGAGTATCGGGTATGACGCTGGTAAAAGGATTGGCTTCCGGCTCGATAAGGGTCATGGGCAGGCCCAGTTCCAGCCCCCGTACCAGCATCATGATACCGGCCACGTAGCGGATATTGAGGCAAACGAGGGCCGCATCACCCGGCAATAAACCCAGCGTCTGGCCGGTCAGGCGGGCACTCGCCTGCATCTGTGCCCGCGTAAGGACAATGGGTTTTGGCGTTCCGGTGGAGCCGGATGTATGCAGGGTAAATTGCTCCTGTCCCGTTAACCAGGCCCGGCAAAACGCCAGCGCTTCTGCTTCGTAAGGAGTTTGGGGAGCGGGCCAGGTGGTGGGGTTGGTGGAGAGAAAGAGCGCCATTGTTAAAAGGATATACGATGCCAACTACGGGCTAAAGTATCATAACCGGCGCCAGTTACCTGTAACCTGCGTTGTCCATTAATTGCGCACAACGAGCGTGCCCGCTGCCGCGTTTTGCTCAATTTTGTAGGCTGTTAGGGGAAGGGTAGCCGGACCGGAAACTACCTTGCCGGTCGTATCAAACCGGGAGAGGTCAAGCGGGCAATAGAACTGATTATCATTGGCCCTGAAAACTAATTTTGTCTTATCGTTGGTGCAGTTGACCGACACCGCCACGAAACTACCACTGTTGGTTTGGGCAATGATGACATTGTTCATAACAACGTAGCCGCCCTTCACGGTCAGGTTTTCATTGGCTTTATCCGCCAGGTTCAGCGTGAAATTAATACCCTGAACCGGAACCAGCGTCGAATCACTTCCCGACTGTCCCGAACAGCCCAAAGCCAGGTGCATCAGGAGCAGGGTAACCAGGCTGATGCCGGCGGGGCGGAGGAAAGTGGACCGGTGTACCGGGTTATGTTCGGAGCGCGGGAGGGTAGTTTCCATACCGGTTTTCTTTACTTTTGTGGCGTTACGCCGTTTTGCGGTGTAAATATGCGTTATTTTTTGTCATTCAACGACAGTGAACAAAGACGTTTACCGGGTGGTTACCCAACGAACAGGTATGGAAGAAGCAAAAGTTTTTATCAATCCAATTTCGCCGGACAAAGTTGCCGAATCACCGGGACTACTGGCCTACGCACATACGGCAGGGGGCGCCATTATCCGTCCCGAAGACAAAGGGAAAATAACGGGCCGGGCCGTAGCGGCTATGCGCGAGCAAACCGACATGCAGCTCAGCCAGCTGTACAAACAGATGCAGCTGCTGGCCGAGCAGGCCACGGCCATTCGTAACCGGGTGGAAGTGTCGGAGCGGATTTATTCGGCTCAGATGAGCTTTGAGCCGGTGGTGGGGCACACCTACCATTTCTACACGCGTAAAAACGGTACGGATCTACTCTCCATGGTTGGCCCCACCGAATGGGGGCGCAAATTCCCGTTCGAACGCTGCCTGGCTACCGTCCGGATGATGGCCGACCACACCTGGGATGTACAGTACCATGAAACTAATTATGAATGATAAATGATGAATTATGAATGACGAGTTTTGAATATTCCGGTTGGAATCATTCATCATTCATCATTCATAGTTTATAATTCGACTATGACAAGCAACTACCCCTGGGAACCGATTAAAGAGTATCAGGAAATCCTGTTCAGCTATTACGAAGGCATCGCCAAGATAAGCATCAACCGCCCGCACAAACGGAACGCCTTCACGCCCCAAACCGTAAAGGAAATGTCGGAAGCGATGGAGCTGGCCCGGCAGGATGAGCGCGTCGGGGTGGTTATTCTGACGGGTGAGGGGGGCGACGCTTTCTGCTCCGGTGGCGACCAGTCGATACGGGGGCATGGCGGCTATATCGGCGAAGACAGTGTTCCCCGCCTGAACGTACTGGACCTGCAGATGCAGATCCGACGAATTCCCAAGCCCGTCATTGCGATGGTGGCCGGGTACGCCATCGGGGGCGGGCATGTGCTGCACGTGGTTTGCGACCTCACCATTGCCGCCGACAACGCCCGGTTCGGGCAGACCGGCCCGAAAGTGGGTTCATTCGATGGTGGTTTTGGGGCGTCCTATCTGGCCCGGATTGTCGGGCAGAAAAAAGCCCGCGAAATCTGGTTTCTGTGCGATCAGTACGACGCGCAGGAAGCCCTGGATATGGGCCTGGTTAACAAAGTGGCCCCGCTCGACCAGCTGGAAGAGGTAACCATTGGCTGGTGCCGGAAAATACTCGAAAAAAGCCCTATTGCCCTGCGGATGCTCAAAGCATCGTTCAATGCCGAACTGGATGGGCAGGCCGGTATTCAGCAACTGGCCGGGGACGCTACCCTGCTCTATTACCTCTCGGAAGAAGCGAAAGAGGGGAAAGATGCTTTTCTGGAAAAACGAAAGCCGGATTTCAGCAAGTTTCCTAAGTTTCCCTGATTACCTTGCAACACTCGCCGAAACACCCTCAGTGTAACAGCCGTGAGCACCGTGGGGTGCTGCGCTCTGTACCCTGAGGGTGACTGCTCCGGTCACTTCCAAAGCATAGTGCACGGCAGTCGGGTTAATTTCATGCCGTATCCGTGGGGAATGTCCCTAAGGAGTTCGGCTGGTTGTTTGTTCCTGCTTCGTACTAACAGAAGGTAAAACGATCCGTCTTTTTTCCGCTACCCCGCTCCTTATGCAGCCAAACCAACATACCGATACGTATGCTTTCCTGAGGGGCGGAGGAGAGATGGGCCAGTTAAGCCGTTCCTTCGACTGGTCACAAACGTCTTTAGGGACACCGGACACCTGGTCGGCGGGTTTACGGACAATCATCAGCGTTGTTCTGAACTCCCGATTCCCGATGTTTCTCTTTTGGGGAGATCAGCTAACCTGTTTCTATAATGATGCGTACCGGCCCAGCCTGGGTATTGATGGGAAACACCCCTACGCGCTTGGCAAACCGGCCGTTGAGGTATGGCCGGAGATATGGCCGGTCATCAAGCCACTGCTTGATCAGGTACTATCGGGTGGTGAGGCAACCTGGAGTGAAGATCAGCTTATTCCGTTCTACCGCAACGGGAAAATCGAAGATATCTACTGGACATTCAGCTACAGCCCCGTCATCGACGAACATGGTGAGCGGGTGGGTGTTCTGACGACTTGCATAGAAACGACCGAAAAGGTAGTCAACCTGAAACAGCTCGCCGAAACCAACGATCAACTGCATTTTGCTATTGAGGCAACCGAGCTGGGCACCTGGGACCTGGATCCCCGCACAAACCGGTTTACCGGCAATAACCGGCTGAAAGAGTGGTTTGGTTTACCGGTCGAAGCTGATATTGACCTGCCATTGGCGATTAGTGTTATTGCTGAAAACGATCAGCAGCGGGTAACGAATGCCATTCAGTGGGCACTAAACCACGAATCGGGTGGGCGGTACGATGTTGACTATACCATACTTCATCTGAAAACCGGGCAGGAGCGGAGAGTACGGGCCAAAGGGAGGGCGTGGTTTGCAGATGACAACATCGCCTACCGGTTCAACGGCACCTTACAGGATGTAACCCGGCAAAAGGAAGCGGAGAAAGAACGACTGAGGCTAATTGCCATCATGGAGGCCAGCCATGAGTTTATTGGCATGGCGGCCACCGACACATCCATGCAGTATGGCAACCCGGCAGCCCTGGCCATGTTAGGCTGGGATACACCAGTGGGTAAAACCATCCGGGACTGTGTGTTTCCGGACGACTGGCCTCTAGCCGAGAAACTCCTGGCTGAACTACCAAAAAGGGGGTACTTCTCGCAGGAAATTCGGTTTGTAAACGCCCGTACCGGACATCCTTTCTGGCTCGAATGGAACGCCGTAATTATTACGGATGCTGCGTCTGGTGAAGTGACCGGGCTGGCAACCATTAGCCCGAACATAACGGAACGTAAAAAAACAGAGCAAAACCTGCGGGAAAGCGAGCGCCGGTTCCGCTCGCTCATTGAAGAAGCCCCGGTAGCCACCTGCCTGTTTGTGGGCCGGGAACTTCGGGTAGAAGTGGTCAATTCCATCATGACTGATCACTGGGGTAAAGGCTCCGCTGTACTGGGTGAAAAAATAACCGAAATTTTGCCTGAACTCGATGGGCAACCCTTCCTGCAAATTCTGGATGATGTGTTCACGTCGGCTCAATCCTACGAGCAAAAGGCGGCTCCGGTGGAGCTGGAAGTGGATGGATCACTGCGTACCTATTACTTCGATATTGCTTTTAAGCCCCTGCGTGATGCTGCCGGTGCAGTGTACGCCATCATGGCCATGTCAGTAGATGTGACCGGGCAGATTTTGGACCGAAATGAACTCAAAGCTAGTGAAGAACGGTATCGTGACTTATCTACCGACCTGGAGCAGCAGGTGAAAGAACGGACGGGGGAGCTGGAGACGAGTAATGAAGAGCTGGCGGCTTCCAACGAAGAACTGGTGCAGGCTAATGAAGAACTGGCGGAAGCCAACCGCCTGTTTATTCAGTCGAACCAGAACCTGGAGCAGTTTGCCTTTATTGCTTCGCACGATTTGCAGGAGCCCCTGCGTAAAATTCAATCCTTCGGCAACCTGTTACAGGACCAGCACGGGCAGCAACTGGGCGAAGGAGTCGATTTGCTGGAGCGCATACAATCGGCTGCCAACCGAATGTCGGTGCTGATCAAAGACCTGCTCACCTTCTCCCGGATAGCGAATCGAAAGGACACCGTCGAACTGATCTTTGTCAGGGACGTCATCAACGCAGTACTGAATGATCTGGACCTGGTTATCGCCGAGACCAATGCGCAGGTGATAGTGGAATCAATGCCCAGCCTGCACGGAGATGCTTCTCAGTTGGGGCAGCTTTTTTTGAACCTGTTGAGTAACGCCCTTAAGTTTCGCCAGCCGGATACCCAGCCGGTTATAAAAATTCGTCACCAAAGGGTATCGTCGCTGCTGTTGCCTGCGTCCCTGAAGCCAGCTCACTGGGCGGAGACCTACCACCGTATCGACATAGCCGACAACGGTATTGGTTTCGACCCGAAATACGTAGACCGTATCTTTCAGGTATTCCAGCGGTTGCACGGCAGGCAGCACTATGCCGGTACCGGAATTGGATTGGCTATTTGCGAAAAAGTAGTCGTCAATCACGGGGGAGCCATCACGGCCACCAGCCAGCCCGGAAAGGGGAGCACGTTCAGCGTGTACCTGCCGGTTTAAGTGCTATATCATTGGCTTCGCGTTATTGATTGTCATTAATGGTCATTGCTGTTAATGCTCTTTTTTTTCAGTGTGTTAGCTTAAATGGCTGGCGATTGAAACTCCCTCGTTACGACTAAAAACAGGGAATCCGTATCGGCAATACGGTCGCTTGCCTATACTCTTGCCGGCTCCGCCTGTTGTACCGGTTTCGATACGGCCCAAAGGCCAATAAACGTAAACAGACCATTGAGCAGCAACCGCTCAAACCCAAATTTGTACCCGCCGAACCAGGCCGCTGAGTTCTCGTTGACAACGTAGGTCAGCACCGGAGAGACCAGGCAGATGAAGGGAACCACCCAATCCCTGACGGGTCGTTTGTTCGACATACCGAAGGCATACAACCCCAGCAGTGGCCCGTAGGTGTAGCCCGCAATGTCGAACACTGCCGTGATGACCTCCTTGCTGTTCAACTGCTGAAAGATGATGATGACGATGAAGAACAGCACCGAGAAGCCAATGTGAACGACTTGCTTGATGCGGGATCGTTCGGCTTCGGGCCGTTTCTCCACGTTCATAAAATCGACGCAGAAGGAGGTGGTCAGGGCGGTTAGGGCCGAGTCGGAGCTGGCGTAGGTAGCCGCCGTGATACCCAGTAGAAATGTGATACCCACCACCAGACCGAGGTGATTCAGTGCCAGCAGGGGATAGAGATCATCGGTGCGGGTAGGGATGGCAATGCCTTCGCGCTGGGCGAAAACATACAGCAACACCCCCAGCGAGAGAAACAGGAAGTTGACAAAAACCAGCGTGATGGTAAACCAGAACATGTTTTTCTGGGCTTCACCAATATTTTTGCAGGTCAGGTTTTTCTGCATCAGGTCCTGATCCAGGCCCGTCATGACGATGGCGATGAAAGCCCCGGCAATAAACTGCTTGAAAAAATTCTTCGGGTCGTTCGCATCCCAGAAGAAAACCTGTGACATCGGACTGTCTTTGACCGTGTTTACCAGCCCGCCGAATGAGAGTCCCAGCTGCTGCGAAATGAGGATGATGGTCAGCACTACTGCTGTAACCAGAAAAACCGTCTGAAGCGTATCCGTCACAATGATCGTTTTAACGCCCCCCTTAAATGTATACACCCAGATCAGGGCAATGGTAATCAGGACCGATACCTCGAAGGGAACACCCAGAGCGTTGAACAGGGCCAGTTGCAGCACCCCAACGGCTACGTAAAGCCGAACGGCCGAGCCAATAGTGCGGGCCAGAATAAAGAAACCCGCCCCCGTCTTGTACGACCAGAAACCAAATCGCTGTTCGAGGTAGCCGTAGATAGAAATCAGGTTAAGCCGGTAATACAGCGGCATCAGTACCGTACCAATAACGAGGTATCCCACAATGTAGCCCAGTACGACCTGGAAGTAGGAAAAGCCGATGGTGCCCACCGCACCCGGTACCGAAATGAACGTAACCCCCGACAGCGACGTGCCAATCATGCCAAAGGCCACCAGCCACCAGGGCGATTGCCGGTTGGCCGTAAAAAAAGTAGTGGTGTCGGCACCCCGGGCTGTGTAAAAGGAAACCGCGATCAGCAGGCCGAAATAAACAATTAAAATCACCAGGGCAAGAGTCGTGTTCATGCAGGATAAGGCAACTTTTCAGCCGCAAGTGGGGTTCTTATAATGGCAGTAATAACTTTTTTTAGTGGTCATTTTGCCGTAAATTTGCTAAGTAAACACGCTTTTATTTTCCATGCAACCTTTTGAAGAAAACGACTGGTCGACCGATGTTGATGTACTGGATGAAGTCGTCGATACCGACGTTCATAACCTGGTAGTATTCAACGATGATGTCAATTCTTTCGATCATGTAATCGCTACATTGATTGATGTTTGCGCCCACACGCCCGAACAGGCCGAACAGTGTACGCTGCTGATCCACTACAAAGGCAAGTGTTCCGTTAAAAACGGCTCCTGGGACGAACTAGTCCCTATGCGCAACGAAATCTGCCGTCGGGGTATCAACGCCGAAGTACTTAACTAATGATGAATCATGAATGATAAATGATGAATAAACTGCTATACAGTGACTATTTCATAATCATTCATAGTTCATCATTCATAATTCATCATTCTCTTGGAATACCCCTCCAAACTCATAGAAGACGCGGTGAATGAAGTGTCCAAGCTGCCGGGCATCGGGAAGAAAACGGCCCTTCGCTTGGTGCTGCACCTCCTCAAACGCGACGAAGACCAAACCGAATCACTGGCCCGGAGTCTAACGGCCATGCGGACCAACGTCAAATACTGTCGGCAGTGTCATAACCTGTCCGACAATGACACATGCACGATCTGCGCCAGTCATAAGCGCGATCAATCGCTGATTTGTGTGGTAGAAGATACCCGTGATGTACTGGCTATTGAAAATACGGCGCAGTACAAAGGGCTTTACCACGTGCTGGGGGGCATTATCTCGCCGGTAGAGGGCGTTGGCCCCAGCGATTTGCAGATTGACTCGCTCATGACCCGGCTGGCCGGTTCGGAACGGGAACAGGTGCGGGAAATTATCCTGGCTATCAGCCCCACCATGGAAGGGGACACCACCGCGTTCTACCTGCAAAAGCGGCTTCGTCCCTTCAACCTCAAAATTTCTACCATTGCCCGGGGCGTTCCCATTGGTGGCGACCTCGAATACGCCGACGAAGTAACCCTGGGACGAAGCATCCTGAGCCGGATTGCCTACGAATAAAGTTGCAGCCCGGCGGGTGAACCCCCGCTCCACCAATCTCTTTGCGTTACAGACCGAACATTCGTCTATACAGCTTGTTTTACCAGCAGACCGACGATACCGTTGTCCATGATTTTTCGTTCCCCAAAACCAACACGTACATGAATCGTTCTGAATTTTTGACACTAGCTTTTGGTACATCGGCCACCCTGTTAGCTACCCGTTCGTTTGGTCGGGCCACACCTGTTTTGGCTGCCGACGGTAACTTTACATTGCCTCCGTTGCCCTATGCCTACGATGCCCTCGAACCATCCATCGACAAGATGACGATGGAGATTCACCACGACAAGCACCATCAGGGCTACGTGACGAACCTGAACAAGGCACTGGGTATGCCCGAAAATGAGAAAATGGCGAAGATGAGCATCGACGAAATCGTTAAAAGTGTCGATGCCAAAACATCGGCGGCCATCCGGAACAATGCCGGTGGTCACTGGAACCATACCTTTTTCTGGAATATCATGGGCCCCAGCGCCGGTGGTGCACCAAAAGGAGCACTGGCCGATGCCATCAATAAAAAATTCGGTTCGTTTGACGCCTTCAAAACAGAATTCGCTAAAGCGGCTACGGGGCGTTTTGGTTCTGGCTGGGCGTGGCTCATCAAAAATGGCAACGACCTGGAAATCGTATCGACCCCCAATCAGGATAACCCCATGATGGCGCTGGCCGAGAAAAAAGGAACCCCCGTTATGGGTATCGACGTGTGGGAACACGCCTACTACCTGAAGTACCAGAACAAACGTGCCGACTATATTACCGCCTTCTGGAACGTAGTCGACTGGAACAAAGTCGGGAAGAATTTTTCCTGATTGAATAGCGTAATGAAAAAAGCCGGTCCGTCGATGCAGGATATCACCCTGCATCGACGGACCGGCTTTTCGGTATACCGGTTCTTTTAAACGGCATCATTGCTGGTCAAGGTAGGAGTGCTTTTATCTGCGTATCGATAACGGCCGCTTTGGCTCTGGCTTCGTCCAGCGGTAACCCCACATTCATGCCGGGTCGTTTATGGCCCGTAGCCGTTAGCCAGGCATCTTTCATCAGGGTTTGGCGTTCGGTAATGAGTTTGATGAGCTGAGCCGCGTTCGGCACCGAAGCCATGGCCGTTTTGAGGTCTGGAGCGGAGGCAATTGTTGTAACACCTAACCCCGACAGGATAGTTCTGGCCATGAGCCAGTGTCCCACATCGCCCGGATGCACCCCATCCTCGGCCAGGGCAAACCCCGCAATGCCGTACGTCGAATCTACCTGCCGGTGCGCAGCCAGAAATTCCTTCATCGGGTAATGAACGTCAATTACCCGCCAGTTCCGGGCCGCTGCCTGGTTCAGCAGCCAATCCGAGTACCGGTCCAGGACGGCACCGTACCCCGGTTGCCCGCCCTTCAGATCATCGTACACCGGTGGGGTAAGATGAACGATAGCGGCCCCCATTTTTACCACCTCATCATGGAGCCACTCAATACCGGCTTTGAATTTCTGAAAACGGGTTTCGTCAAGCGGCAGATAGATGCCATCGTTCATGCCGTAGCTGGCAAATACCAGGTCGGGTTTGGTTTGCGCCAGCACTCGGCCCAGCCGCTCGTGCAGGTCGGGGCGGGGGAACTGGCCACCGGCATGGCCGTCTTCGGAAAGCCCCGACACCGTTTCGCTCGGCAGGCCAACATTGATAAACTCGATGGGCTGGTTTGGGTAGTGCAACCGGTGGTAAACGGCAATGGCGGTGACGTATTTCCCGGCGTAGGTGATGCTGTTGCCCAGAAAGACAACCCGCCGAACGGTGGGGGGAACAGCGGTTGGCCGTAGCCGGGGCGACTTATGTGCGCCAGGCAAAAAAACAGGAACAGATGGCGTGTATACCGGAAAAAAAGGACCATAGCGTAACCGTTGCTTTCGGTAAAGAAAGACTCCGTTCCGCCACCATCTACCCTTCATCATAGGTATCCCCATGGCTGGACGGAGTCACCATCCGGCACGGAGCGCCCCCTCCGCCCATACTAACGAGCTTACCGCCCAGGTCAAACAGCATAAACAAGCGAATCACCGCGTTTGGGTATTCTTTCGTATTTTTGCCTAAATTGAGTATCAACAATGGCAACAGAGGAATTATATAACGAAATACCATCACTGGACCTGGCTGATTTCACGTCCGGGGACCCCGACAAGAAAGCACGTTTTGTGCAGGATCTGGGCCGGGCTTTTAATCAAATTGGCTTTGTGGCTATCCGTAACCACGGCCTGACGGAAGACCTGACAAAGAAACTATACGCATCGGCGCAGGCTTTCTTCTCATCGCCCGACAGCGTTAAGCAGCAGTACGAACACCCGGAACTGAACGGGCAGCGCGGCTATATTGGCAAGGGAAAGGAAACCGCCAAAGGGTTTAAGGTAGCCGACCTGAAAGAGTTCTACCACATTGGGCAGCCGGAGCCGGAGGGCGATATGCCCGCCAATATTCTGCCCGAAGAATACCCGGAGTTCGGGGAAGCAACCGTAGGCGCGTACCGGACCCTCGAAAACGCCGGGAAGCAACTCCTGCGGGCCATTGCGCTGTACCTTGAACTGCCCGAAAATTACTTCGACGATAAAGTGCGCAACGGCGACAGCATCCTGCGGGCGTTGCATTACTTCCCCCTCGACCCCGACAAAACGCCCGACGGAGCCGTTCGGGCAGCCGCACACGGCGATATTAACCTGATTACGCTTTTGATGGGGGCTTCGGCCGATGGGCTGGAAGTGCTCCGGCGCGACGGTAAATGGATTGGCATCACCGCCCTGCCCGACCAGGTAGTGGTGAACGTGGGCGATATGCTGGACCGGCTCACCAACCACAAGCTGAAATCGACCATTCACCAGGTGGTAAACCCACCGAGGGAGAAGATGAACCAGTCGCGGTATTCGATCCCGTTCTTTATGCATCCCCGCGCCGACATGAACCTGAGCTGCCTGGACAGTTGTGTGGATACCCAGCACCCAAAGCTGTACGTCGACATGACCGCCGGTGATTTTCTGGACGAGCGGCTGATGGAACTGGGGCTTAAGAAAAAGTAGTCATTGGCTAGTCATTGTGCTTCGCTGTCATTGCTGGTCATTCTGTAGTCAACAGGCTTCGCCGTCATGTTGGAGCCGCCTGTGCGTACGGTTATTCGCCTGGATGCGGCAGCGTGGGTAAGATAAAACAACGAATGACTTTACTGACTGATGAATGACAGCGAAGCGTAATGACTTCCCTATTCAATGACTACTGAATGACAAATAAGTAGCATGCTGCCCTACCTAACGACTGCCCAGCCCGTACGCCGAATCCGGTACTTCATCTTCCTGAAAGATGTCTTGATTCTTGCGCTTACCACGTTCGGCGGGCCGCAGGTGCATCTGGCCATGTTTTACGAACGGCTGGTTCAGAAACGGCGCTACCTGACCGAAGAGGAACTGCTGGAACTGAACGCCCTGGGGCAGGTGCTGCCGGGGCCGACCTCCACGCAGACCATTACGGCGCTGGGCTTTAAAATTGGCGGCCCTAACCTTGCTTATCTGACGCTGTTCATCTGGGTGTTACCCGCCGTGAGCATCATGACAGCCGCAGGTATGGGAATTTACTACCTGGAAAAACACCAGCTGTCTCTCCAGTTTACCCGGTTCATTCAGCCCATGGCCGTAGGGTTCATGGTCGTGGCCGGGTACCGGATCGGGCAGAAAGTTATCAACGACAAAATAACCCTGGCCCTGGCTTTGACGGCTGCGCTGGTGGCTTATGTGTTCCGGTCGCCGTTTATGACTCCCTTCGTTATTGCGGTGGGGGGGGTAGTTACGGCCCTGACCTATCAAAAACATAAACGGATGGAGAAACAGCCCCTGCGTGTGCAGTGGGCTAATTTTTTTTTGTGGCTGGGGGTGTTCATCGGGGCGGCTTTGCTGGGCGCGTACACGCAGTTGCTGCCCGTACGACTGTTCGAGAACTTCTACCGGAACGGTAGTTTCGTGTTTGGGGGCGGTCAGGTGCTGACGCCCATGCTGTACAACGAATTTGTGGCTTTTAAGCACTACCTCACCCGCGAAGAGTTCCTGTCGGGGCTGGGGCTGGTGCAGGCCATGCCGGGTCCGGTATTTTCCTTTGCCTCCTACATCGGCGCGCTCTCCATGCGGGACATGGGGGTGCAGGGGCAGTTTTGGGGTAGTGTCGTATCTACCGCCGGCATTTTCCTGCCTGGCACCTTCCTTATCTTCTTTGTGTACCGGTTCTGGGAACAGCTCAAACGCTACCGCGTAGTGCGGGCTTCACTGGGGGGTATCAACGCGGCCAGTACCGGTCTAACGGCAGCAGCGGCTATCGCCCTGTTCGAGCCAATGGCCCCGCACTGGCCCTCGGTGGTGGTTGTGCTGCTCACCATTTCCATGTTGCTGTACACGAAAACTCCTCCCTACGCACTCATTCTGGTAGGGTTACTGGCGGGAATCGTGCTGTGAAAGCGCCCTTGTCCAGGACAAAGCAGAAGGGCCGGATTGTCCGGGTAGCCAGTGGCCAGGAGCAGACCTGAACCGAATTGTGGTTTATCCCAAACAGAAACCCTGATAAAGTACTTTACTGTAAGAGGCAGCTCTGTTCAGCGGAACTCGCTGGCTACTCCGCCCGGAGTTAGCGACTAAAAAATAACTGCCTTCGTCAACAGTGCATAACGCGCGTACTTTAAAACCTACACAATGACTACTGCAAAAGGATATGCCGCTCAGGATGCCCAGTCGGCCCTGGCCCCTTTTCAATTTGAGCGCCGGGACGTTGGTCCACACGATGTTCGGATCGACATTCTTTACTGTGGTGTTTGCCACTCCGACCTCCACCAGATTCGCGACGAATGGGGTGGGTCCATCTTTCCCATGGTGCCCGGCCATGAAATTGTAGGGCGGGTGGCCGCCGTGGGCGATCAGGTATCCACCTTTAAACCGGGCCAGCTCGCCGGGGTGGGTTGTCTGGTCGACTCCTGCCGGCATTGTGCCAACTGCGGAGACGGGCTGGAGCAGTACTGCCTTAATGGCCACACGCAAACCTACAACAGCCGCGAGCAGGATGGCTTAACCCCCACCTACGGCGGTTATGCCGATACCATTGTGGTGCAGGAGGATTTTGTGCTGCATGTGTCCGATAAACTGGACCTAGCCAGTGTTGCTCCGCTGCTTTGCGCCGGTATCACAACTTATTCGCCCCTGCGCCACTGGCAGGTAGGGGAAGGGCATAAAGTGGCCGTGTTGGGCCTGGGTGGCCTGGGCCACATGGCCGTTAAGTTTGCAGTCGCCTTCGGGGCAGAAGTAACCATGCTGAGCACATCGCCCGAAAAAGAAGCGGACGCCAAACGCCTTGGCGCACACAAGTTCGTGCTGACATCCGACCCGGAGCAGGTAAAGGCCGTAAGGGGTTATTTCGACTTCACTGTCGATACCGTTTCGGCTCCGCACGATTACGACATGTACTTGTCGCTCCTGAAAACCAACGGGGTCCATATCTGCGTTGGGGCTCCGCCAACGCCAACCCAGCTGATGGGCTCTAACCTGATTGGCGGGCGGAAGAGCATCGCCGGTTCGCTGATTGGCGGCTTACCCGAAACCCAGGAAATGCTCGACTACTGCGCCGAACACGGCATTGTTTCCGACATTGAGTTAATCGATATGAAAGACATCCACTCGGCCTACGACCGGATGCTGAAGGGCGATGTGCGGTATCGATTCGTCATCGACATGAACACGCTATCCTAATGCTGGCCGGTGGGAAACAACCCACTTAAGACTGAACCTCGACCAGGGGCCTCGACGGAATCCTGCCGTATACGGGTACCCTGTTTCCCGAATGGAAAAACAACCAGAGGGTTTCTCTACCGAACCGGATGAGATTCGGTGAAGTAGCTGGTGAAAAAGACGGGTGATTGGATAAAAAAAGAGTCGGCCATTACGGTTGGCTCTTTTTTGTTGAGGATGAGGTGTTTAGGTGGGGATCAGAGCGGCTGCGCTTTTAGGTATTCCTTACGGGGCTCCTTAAAACGGGGCTGGCCGGCGCCGGATAACCGCTATAATCATTATAGAACCAGCCCCCGTCGCTTTAGTAAACGGATAGCGGCTTTGGTAGCCCGCTCCCTTAGCCCGTTATTACCTGCATGGACTCCCCGATTCAGACGCGAAGACTATTTGTCCGGAATGCCGCTCTCAGTAGCCTGCTGTTGACCACGCCCAGCCTCGACTGGCTGACCGGTAACCCGGTTGAACCGGGTAAACGGGTTGGTATGATCGGACTGGATACGTCCCACAGCACCGCGTTTGTGAAAGTACTCAATAGTGCCGGAGCCAGTGCCGACTACAAGGGGTATAGAGTTGTGGCGGCTTACCCGTACGGCAGCCGGGATATTGACAGCAGTACCAAACGCATTGCGGGCTACACGGACGAAGTAAAAAAGCAGGGCGTTACGGTTGTTGATTCGATTGAGGAACTGCTTAAAAATGTGGACGTTGTGCTGCTGGAAACCAATGATGGACGGCTGCACCGGGAACAAGTTATACCCGTGCTGAAAGCCGGAAAACGGGTGTTTATCGACAAGCCCATGGCCGCGTCGCTGTCCGATGTCATCACCATTTTTGACGCTGCCCAGCGCTATAAAATTCCCCTCTTTTCGGCCTCGTCCCTCCGGTACATCACCGGCATGGCGGGTATTGATAAACGTCAGGTCCTGGGGGCCGATACATTCAGTCCGGCGGTGCTGGAAAAAACGCACCCCGATCTGTTCTGGTACGGTATTCACGGCGTAGAAGCGCTCTATACCGCCATGGGAACAGGCTGCCAGTCGGTGGTGCGGACGCATACGGAAGGGACGGACGTGGTTGTGGGCACCTGGGCCGATGGGCGAGTCGGCACCTTCCGGGGCACCCGAACGGGCAAGCACGACTACGGCGGAACGGTTTACCTGACCTCCGGGAATGTCCGGCTGGGTCCTTACAATGGGTACGAGCCCCTGTTACGCGAGATTATCAACTACTTCGAAACCGGCATCCCGCCCGTAACGCCCGAAGAAACCATAGAGCTGTTTGCGTTCATGGAAGCCGCCGACGAAAGCAAACGGCGCGGGGGAGCCTCGGTAACCCTGGCCAGTGTACGCGAAAAAGCAAAAAAGTAAGTCCCCGACCCCGGTAGAAAACGATAGCCTTTATGAATACGCCTACATCGACCAGCCCCGACAATGCCCGTCGGACATTCATCAAAAAAGTTAGTATGGGGACCGCCGTGCTGACGGCAGGCGGGGTGCTGCCCGGCTTCAGCGCCCGCAGTTACGCCCGTATTCTGGGGGCCAACGAAAAGGTGCGGGTGGGCATGATGGGGGTCAACAGCCGCGGACTGGCCTTGGCGGGTAACTTCGCCCTGCAACCCAACTGCGAGGTCATCTCCATTTCAGACGTGGACAGCCGGGCGGCTGAGAAATGCCTGGCAACGGTAGAGAAAATTCAGCAGTCGAAACCGAAAAACCAACCTGATTTCCGAAAGGCGCTGGAGGATAAAGACCTGGATGCCCTGGTCATTGCCGCCCCCGATCACTGGCACGCTCCGGCCGCCATCCTGGCGTCCAAAGCGGGTAAGCACGTTTACCTCGAAAAACCGTGCAGTCATAATCCCCACGAGGGCGAACTGCTGGTGGCGGTGGCAAAGAAGTTTAAAAACGTGATTCAGATGGGCAACCAGCGCCGGTCGTGGCCCAACGTGGCGCAGGCCATTCAGGAAATCCACGGTGGAGCCATCGGCCGGCCTTACTTTGTGAAAGGCTGGTACACCAACAACCGGCCATCCATCGGGATTGGTAAGGATGCCCCCGTGCCGGCCTGGCTCAACTATGAGTTGTGGCAGGGGCCCGCACCCAGGCGGGCCTTCAAAGATAACATCCTGCATTACAACTGGCACTGGTTCTGGCACTGGGGCACCGGCGAAGCCCTCAACAACGGCACCCACATGCTCGACCTGATGCGCTGGGGCCTGGGCGTAACCTACCCCACCAAGGTTACCTCGTCCGGTGGGCGGTATCGCTACAAGGACGACTGGCAGACGCCCGACACGCAGGTAATCAGTCTGGAGTTTCCCAACAACACGGCCATGACCTGGGAGGGGCGCAGCTGCAATGGCCGGACCGTAGAGGGTACCAGCGTCGGAGTAATCTTTTACGGCGAAACGGGGTCGGTGCTCATCGAATCGGGCAACTCGTACAAGGTGTTCGACTTGGAAAACAAACTGGTTAAAGCTGTAAAAAATGATCTTGTCATCGACCCCCGCAACCGGATGGACCCCTCGCAGGCGCTGGACGCGATCCACATCCAGAACTTCTTCGACGGGATTAAAAAAGGGACGGCCCTGGCTTCCGATATTGTGGGCGGTCATCAGAGTACGCTGCTGGCCCAACTGGGAAATATTGCCCTGCGCACCGGCGGTATGCTGACCATCGACCCCGCCAACGGCCACATCAAAAACAACCCGGAAGCCCAGAAACTATGGCAACGGGACTACCAGAAAGGCTGGGAACCCACCGTCTAATGTCTGTCATGCACTATGAAAGCAGCTGCGCTACCCATTGATGCCAGTAACCTCACCCGTCGGGATACACGGGTATCCATCGGGCTCATCGGGATTATGTTTTTTATCTTCGGTTTCGTGTCGTGGGTCAATTCCATCCTGATTCCGTACTTTAAAATTGCCTGCGAACTAACCAGTTTTCAGGCTTATCTGGTGGCCTTTGCCTTTTACATCGCCTACTTTATCATGTCGGTGCCGGCCTCGTATCTGCTCAAAGCGGTGGGGTTCAAAAAAGGCATGATGATCGGCTTCTGGGTGATGGCGCTAGGGGCCTTTATCTTCGTTCCTGCGGCCCAGACCCGCACCTATGGTGTTTTTCTGATGGGGCTGTTTACCATTGGCATTGGCCTGTCTATCCTGCAAACGGCCGCTAATCCGTACATCACCATTCTGGGGCCACAGGAACGGGCCGCCCAGCGAATCAGCATGATGGGTATCTGCAACAAGGCCGCTGGTATCCTGTCGCCCCTGGTGTTTGCCGCCGTCATCCTGCGCCCCACCGATACCGATTTATTCGCGCAACTGGGAAGCATGGGGCCTTCGGAACGCGGAGCGGCCCTGGATGAACTGGTGCGCCGGGTCATGGTGCCCTACGCTGTGCTGGGCACGTTTCTTCTGTTGCTGGGCTACCTGGTGTACCGTTCACCCCTCCCCGAACTGAATACGGAACAGGAAAGCCCGGAGGTGGCCACTACCAATGCCACCAAAACCAGCATCATCCAGTTTCCGCACCTGGTGCTGGGCGCGGGAGCCATCTTTTTGCACGTGGGTACGCAGGTCATTGCCATCGACACCATTATCGGCTATGCCGGGTCGATGGGTATCAACCTGCTGGAAGCTAAGGTTTTTCCGTCCTACACCCTGTTCTGCACCATTTGTGGTTATGTGCTGGGCATCATTGCCATTCCCCGTTTCATCAGTCAGGTCAATGCGCTGCGGATCTGTACCGGGCTGGGTACGCTGTTCACGCTGCTCATTATTTTTGCCCGTGGTCCGGTTACCCTGCTGGGCCACGCGGCCGATGTGTCCATCTGGTTCGTGGTCCTGCTGGGGCTGGCTAACTCGCTGATCTGGGCGGGTATCTGGCCGCTGGCGCTGGACGGGCTGGGGCGGTTTACCAAATTGGGGGCTTCCATCCTGATTATGGGGCTGTGCGGCAACGCCATCTTACCCCTGTTTTACGGGTACTTTGCCGACCGCTTCGACCTCCGAACGGCTTACTGGGTACTATTACCCTGCTACCTGTACCTGGTTTTTTACGCCGTCAAAGGCCATAAAGTACGGACATGGGGCGTCTGAAAATTACAAACGGTACACTCATCACACCCTACCGGTTTATCCGGGGGGGCACGCTGGTCGTGCAGGATGGGAAGATTCTGGGCGTTCATGAACACGAGGTGGACGTGCCGGATGCCACGGAGCTGGATGCGGGTGGCCGCTACATCGGGCCCGGGTTTATCGATATCCACGTGCACGGGGGCGGAGGCTGCGACTTTATGGATGGCACCGAAGCCGCTTTTCTGACCATCGCCGAACGGCACGCCCGCTACGGCACCACCTCGCTGGTACCCACCACCCTCACGGCCGAAAAAGAGGACCTGTTCCAGACGCTCGATGCCTTTGAGCAGGCCCGCCGAAACAACTCCCGCGGGGCCAATCTGCTGGGTATGCACCTGGAAGGGCCTTACCTGGCGCAGAGTCAGCGGGGGGCGCAGGACCCACGCTATATCCGCAACCCCGACCCGCGGGAGTACGAGGCAATCCTGGCCTATTCATCGTCCATTGTGCGGTGGAGTGCCGCCCCCGAACTACCCGGGGCCATTCCCTTTGGCCGACGGCTGCGGGAAAAAGGAATCCTGGCCGCTGTAGCCCATACCGACGCTATCTACGAAGAGGTACTGGCTGGCCTACGAAGCCGGTTACTCGCTGGCAACGCACCTGTATTCTTGCATGTCGGGGGTGACGCGCCGGAATGCGTATCGGTACGCCGGGGTGGTTGAGAGTGCGTTCCTGCTGGATATGGATGTCGAAATCATTGCCGATGGCGTCCACCTGCCCCCGCCGTTGCTGAAGCTGGTGTACAAAATAAAAGGGGCCGACCGAACGGCGCTCATTACCGATGCCATGCGGGCCGCCGGGATGCCGGAGGGCGAAAGTACCCTCGGCTCGCTAACGAACGGCCTGAACGTGATTGTGGAAGATGGCGTGGCCAAACTGCCCGACCGAACCGCCTTTGCCGGGAGCGTGGCCACCATGAACCGACTCGTCCGCAACATGGTACAACTGGCCGATGTGTCCCTGCTGGAGGCCGTTCGGATGGCCAGCACCACGCCCGCCCGCATCATGGGCGTAAACGACCGAAAAGGAACCCTGGCCGTGGGGCACGATGCCGATATCGTTATTTTTGACGATCAGCTAACCATTCATTCCACCATTGTAAGTGGGGAAATAATCTATTCAACTACAGAGAAACACCCGTAACCGCATGCCGTCAGCAACACTCCTAGACCAGCCCTTCCGGGTTGATAACTTACAGGTCAACATCGCCGGCAACCGGCCTGAACTGGGTCAGCGGGCCGCAAAGGCCGTGGCCGATACACTCCGGAAATTGAGCCAAAAACAGGCCTTTGTCAACGTCATCTTTGCCTCGGCCCCGTCCCAGAATGAATTTCTGGATGCACTGGTGCGGGAAACGGATATCGACTGGCAGCGGGTCCGGGCGTTTCACATGGACGAATACCTCGGACTACCCGCCGATGCTCCACAGAATTTCGGGCGTTACCTGAAGGAACGGCTTTTCGATAAAGTGCCCGTTGGTGCGGTGTTTTACATTGATGGCAACGCGCCTGATCTGGAAACGGAACGACAGCGGTATAGCGCCTTGCTGGAACAATACCCCACGGATGTGGTGTGCCTGGGTATCGGCGAAAACTGCCACATCGCCTTCAACGACCCCCATGTGGCCGATTTCGACGACCCCGATCGGGTTAAACCTGTGCAACTGGACCAGACGAGCCGGGTGCAGCAGGTGCACGATGGTTGTTTTGCTGCGCTGGAGCAGGTGCCGGAACAAGCCCTGACCCTGACGATTCCGGCACTCATCCGGGCACCCCACCTGTTTTGCATGGTACCCGGTCGTCACAAGGCGCAGGCCATCTACCATACGCTGGTTGATGCCATTTCGGAACAATACCCATCTACCTGCCTGCGGTCGCACCCCGATACGACCCTGTTTATCGATCAGGACAGCGCCGAGTTGTATCTGAAAAGTCGGTAGGTCAGGAAAGGACCGGTTTCGTCACACGTAAACTACGGCGTATTTCTTGCCGGGCAGTGAGCGCACAAAGCCCCGAAACTCCAGGCTGAGCAGGAGGGAGGCCAGCCGGCCCATCGGGATTTGACTCTTCCAGCTTAAGTCGTCAATGTGCACGTCGGCAGACTGGCGCAGCAGCGCCATCACCTGACTTTCTTCGTCCGTTATATCCACCGGCAGGGGCGGCAGGGAGGGCTGCCGTAACGTCTGTTCGTTGAGTCCCCGCGCCACCTGGTCCCAGTTGAGGGTTTCGATGATGTCTTTCGGGCTGGTATAAATCTGCGCTTTGTTTTCCCGGATCAGTTTGTTGCACCCCGCCGAGAAAGTCTGTGTTCAACTGACCGGGTACGGCAAAAACCTCCCGGTGGTAGTTGTTGGCGTATTCGGCCGTAATGAGTGCCCCGCCTTTCATGGCCGCTTCCACCACGACCACCACGTCGCTCAGGCCCGCAATGATCCGGTTACGGGCGGGAAACAGGTGGGCGTCGGGCTTGGTGCCGGGCTGGCTTTCAGTGAGCAGGCCACCGGTTACGCGCATGTCCTGCGCGGTCTTCTGGTGCACATGCGGGTAGATCACGTCCAGCCCGCTGGCCATGACGCCAATGGTGGGTAAACCCGCCGTCAGGCTGCTGCGGTGGGCGGCAATGTCGATGCCGTACGCCAGTCCACTGATCACGCTAACGCCGTAAGGGGCAATGGCTTCGATAATTTCGGCCGTGATGCGCCGGCCGTAATCGGTGGCTTGCCGGGTACCCACAATGCCGATGGTGCGCAGTGCATTCAACTCGCCCGAACCCTGATAATACAGCAGGGCGGGGGCATCGTACAGGGCTTTCAGTCGGGCGGGGTACGCCTTGTCGGTATAAAACAGGGCCTGTGCTCCCATTTTTTCTACCCGGCTCATTACCTGCTCCGCCTGGATTAGCACACCCGGTTTGAGGATGGCGCGGGCGGTGACCTCACCAATGCCGGGTACCTTCATCAGCCGCGCTAACGGAGACCGGAATACGTCGGGGGCTGAACCGCAGTAGCTGATGAGTTGCCGGATGAGGATGCTGCCCACGCCGGGAACGAGCGTCAGGGCAATTTGATGGTGAGTATCGGTGGACACGGAGGGATGGTTACTGGTTTACAGTCTATAGTTTTTGGTTGGCTGACGCACTAGCGTATGAACGCGTTAGCCAACCGCCTTTGCGGCCAACCAAAAATTGAAAACTATCTACAAACATCTCCTTTTTTCAGACAGTTCGGGCGATAAACGACCAATGGGTACTGGATAATTTTATCAGACCCTGATTTCAATCGAGGGTTATCGAAGCATTTGTTGCACGCGTTCCGCTACGGCCTCAACGGAAATATCGTTCAGACAGGCCAGATCACCGCGCCAGCAGGGCTTGTTGCCGAAAACGGAGCAGGGTCGACAGGTTAGTACCTCAGTTGACATCTGCAGTATGGCTTCATCGCCCTGCCCCCAGGGACCAAAGCCCGCGTCGGGGTGGGTGGCGCCCCAGACGGATAGCACGGGTACCCCGCTCAAAGCCGCCAGGTGCATATTGCCCGAATCCATGCACAGCATTCCATCGAGTTGCCGGATGAGGGCTAACTCAGCCGCCAGGGAGAGCTGCCCCGCCACCAGAACCACCTGCGGAAACGCTGCCGCAGGGTTTCCAGCCGGGCTATCTCGGCAGGTCCCCCGCCGAATAGAAAAATAGTAAGGGGTGGGCCCGGCGAATAGGGTTTCCAGCAGCGGAGCGAATCGGTCAAAGGGCCACATTTTCTGGGCATGCTGGGCAAAGGGCGCTATACCCAGCCAGGGCCGGGGTTTGGCACTGAGAGCGTGCTGGTCGAAAAATGCAGTCAATTCGCCTTTCGGCGGATGGAAACGGTGGAAACTGGAAGGCCGGGCGGGCTGAAGCACAAAACCGGCCCGGTCAAATGTCTAGGCGTATCGCTCTACGCTATGGGGTAATTGCCGACGTGTTTTGTTTTCCTTTCGGGTGAGGGCTTTTTTCTCATCCCGGCCCTTATCGATGGTGACGGAAGGTACACCCACTAACCGAAACAGCCCTTTCAGAACCGCCGACCGCAGATTCTGGTGCGCATCGACGACCTGGTCCAACCGGAGCCAGTTGCCGGAGCTCCCCGAACAAGCGCACCAGTCCGCCGAACCCTTTATGGCGCCCGTCAAAGTCGGCCTCCACATACGCGACGTTGGGGAAACTGGGAAAAGAAAACGGCAAATTTTGGCCGGGTTACCAGCGTAATAGCCACATCCGGATAGCGCTGCGTGAACGCCTGGACAACGGGTGCCAGCAGGGCCACATCGCCCATCGCCGAAAAACGCAGCAGCAGAATCTGCTTCATGGCCGACTCCATCAGGCTTTCGCTGCGGTGCCATACAGGACCGGGTTCAGCGTGGGATCGTTATACATTTTCATCTGCCGGTACACCTTCATATAGCGGTCACCGTTGCGGATATCCTCCAGCAGTTCATCAAAGCAGCGGGCTAAATCGCCTTCCTGCTCCTGCAATACGGCCAGTTTCTGCCGGGCTTTCTGGCGGTGCTCCTCCGAAACGGTTTCCCGGTTGACCTGCTCCTGAAAGTGATACAGCTTGAGTTGAAGAATCGACATGCGGTCCAGGAGCCAGGCAGGGGTTTCGGAATTCATCCGGGCCTGCTCCTTAGGCGTTGTGCCCTGAAAAAGATCTGAAAACCAACTGTCAATCTGCTCCACCGTGTCGGTCCGGTCCTGGTTCGACTGGTCAATCCGGCGTTTGATGGCAACAAGCTCATCGGGCCGGATGTCGGGACTACGGATAATGTCTTCCAGGTGCCACTGCACCGTGTCGATCCAGTTTTTCTGATACAGCAGAAAGGCAATCTCGCTGGGTGAATACGGATTATGAAGGGGCGTATCGACTGATCGGTCAGGTGGTAATCCTGAATACTCTGGCGAAAAATAGCGTTGGCAAACGTAGCGTTCATGAGCGTATAATCAGCCACAAAGGTAGGGGTTTTGATTATAAAAGTGGAAGCGGGCGGGGTATCCTAATCCCGATGCGATTAATTACCGGTCGGCCACGCCCCCGTTTTTACTGCCAAAATCGCTCTTACGGAAACAGGGGTGAAAAAACAACAATCCTCCACGATTCCGCCAGGTAATTCCCGGCTCCCACTACCACAGTGGAAAATGACCAGGGACTACCACAGGCACGAACTTAATCGGTTCTTCCCTTCAATTGATAACTCAGCGCAACGATCAAAAGCAGCAGAGCGACAACGGACAAAGCCATGGAGAGCGAAAAACGATGGGCAACAAATCCCAGCAAAGCCGGACCCGCCAGCAGTCCCGTGTAGCCAATAGCCGTAACCGCCGGTATACTGACGGTTGGAGTGATACCGGGCAGCCTGCCAGCCGCACTGAAAAAAATGGGTACGATATTGGCCGCTCCCAGACCGAGGAGCACAAACCCCGCCAATCCTCCCCAAACCCAGGGACTCAAAATAGCGATCAACAGACCCGCTACACCCAATAAACTACCCCCCACCACGACCGTTTTACCGTTCAGACGGGCCACCAGTTTGTCGCCCACCAACCGCATGATCGCCATCGCTACCGAAAAGGCCGCGTAGCCCATGCCGGCAAGGGCGATGTCTACGCCTTTTACATCCCGTAAAAAAATAGCGCTCCAGTCAAGAACGGCCCCTTCGGCCAGAAAAACGGCAAAGCACATCAGTCCTAAAAAGAGCACACTGCCACGGAGCCAGGTAAAGGACTGGTTGCCTTTTGTGGTCTTCTCATCAGTAGTAGCAAACCTGTCCATAACGTGTTGCTCCACAGCAGCAGCAAACAAATGCTTGTACTGGGTCAGAATAATAAGAATCATCAGAATCGCAATGCAGACAATGGCATAGACGGGGTTGAGCCCCAGTTTGATCAGGAAGCCCAGCCCCAGCGAGCCCAACAGACCTCCTACACTGAAGAGCCCGTGCAAGGATGACATGATCGGTCTGCCGTAGAGATTTTGTACCTGAATACCGTGCGCATTCATGGCAATGTCGACGGCACCGATGGCCGAGCCAAACACAAAAAGCGTTATACCCATGGTCACTATTGAAGGCAGCAGCAGCAATAAGGGGAGTGCGCAGGCCATCACCAGCGTAGCCAGGGCCATAACCATACGGCTACCGATACGACTCACCAGCCAGCCCGAAGTGGGCATCATCAGCATGGCTCCTGCCCCCAGCAACAGTAACAATAGCCCCAGGTCAGCGTCGTTCAGGGCCAGGCGGTCTTTGGCATAAGGCACCATGGGTGCCCAACTGGCCATGCCCAGGCCGCACACCAGAAAGACCAGCTGCGTAGCCAGACGGGCCCGAAGCACCTGCTCTGCTGGTATCGTTAGTAGTTCGTTCATTGGGGAGTTGAGGGATATGGGTTGACAAGTGAAAAGCAGTAAAATGCTTCCGTGCAAGTTGCAAATCTATTCGATAAAACAGGCAATCTGCAAACCAGCGCCACCCAATTCCCGTTTCAACTGTCCATCACTCCGCCAGGTAATTCCTAACTCCCGTCACCACCATGGAAAAAACGACCGGGGCGATGCCGGTGGGGCTATCATGGCGAACAGGAAATCCGGGAGTTGGACGGCAGCCTGCTCACCCTGACCGCACGTGTCAGGAAACCGTTACCAACGACTCCAGCATGGTCGGGATGAGCTCGGATATGGTCGGGTGGGGCTGCACGGAATCGCGGATCACGTCATAGGTGGCACCGGCGTACATCACATTGAGGATACTGCTCACCACCTCATCGCCACCCACCCCCAGAATACAGGCGCCTACTATTTTTTTCGTGTCCGCATCGATGAGCGCGCTCATAAACCCGTTCGTTTCTCCTTTTTCCTTCGCCCGGGCAATGCGACTCATTTCCCGTTTAGTTTCCAGCAACCGAATGCCCTTCGCCAGGGCTTCTTTCCGGGTCATTCCGGCCCGGCCCAGGGGAGGGTCAGTGAACAGGCCATACGTAAGGATGCGATCGCTCACCTTGCGGTCCTTTCCGGCAAACATATTTTCGGCCACGATCTCGTAGTCGTTGTAGGCCGTATGCGTAAAGGCCCCTTTACCATTGCAGTCGCCCAGGGCGAAAATGCCGGGTACGTTGGTTTGCAGGTAATCGTCCACCTGTATAAAGTCCCGCTCGTTTACGGTCACGCCCGCTTTGGCCAGGTTCAGCCGGTCGGCGTTGGACTGCCTGCCCACGGCCAGCAGCAGGTGCGTGCCGGTTACTTTGGGCGGCCCGCCCAGGTTGCAGTTCACCTGAATGGAAATGCGGCCATCGGCTTCTTGCTGCCCGGAGATGCACGTGGCCCGGAGCCTGAACTCAATCCCTTCGTCCTGAAGAAATTGCAGGATGGCCTCGCTCACCTCCGGGTCCTCCTGTTTGATCAGGGTATCGTTCATCTCCACAATGGTAACCCGACTGCCGAACCGCCTGAACATCTGTCCAAACTCCAGTCCGATGTAGCTGCCCCCCACAATAACCAGGTGTTCGGGGACTTCTTCCAGTTCCAGAATTGACTCGTTGGTCAGATAAGGGACTTCTTCAAAGCCGTCGGGGATAAAAGGCCGCCCGCCCACGTTGATGAATAGTTGCTCGGCTGTCATCTCAACTGCCCCAACAGCCAGTTGCTTAGGCCCGATAAACGTCGCTTCGCCTTTGAAGTAGGTGATGTTTTCATTCTTTTCCAATCCCCCCTCAATCCCATCCACCGACTTTTTGATCAGGCTGTCTTTGCGGGCTTTTATGCGTTTCATATCGGCGTAGGCTCCCTCGGGAATCATTACGCCCATGGCTTCTCCGTGCGTGGCGTCCCACATCCTGCGGGCACTGGCTACGTACGCTTTCGTGGGCGTGCAGCCCACGTTCAGGCAGGTGCCGCCCAGGTGCTGCTTCTCGATAAAGGCGACCTTTTTACCTTCGGCCGCCATTTTGAAAACCAGCGGGGTGCCCGCCTGACCAGAACCGATAATAATGGCATCGAATTGTTGCATAGCTGATGGGGTTGTAGACAAAGCCAGCCCAGAGGCCGACATTGTGCGCTTTTTGGTGAAATTTAATGGAAAAAACGGGTACCTGTCACCGGTTTAGCGGTATTCCGGATTGTCGAATTGCCACCTTGATCCGTCATCCCAGGCCTCCCGGGAGTTGCCGTAGGCCGGATACCCACCCTGCTCTTTGAGCATTTTGGCCAGGTGCAGCAGGTTGTAGGTCATGAACGTGGTGTTACGGTTGGTGAACTCAGTGTCAAACCCTACGGGGGTGGTCATTTTTTCTCCCTTCCACTCCGTATCCCCGTAGCTGGGTCCCGGTCCTACGGCGCCAATCCAGCCGCAATCTGCCTGGGGCGGGATGGAGTAGCCTACGTGCTGGAGCGAATACAGAATACCCATGGCACAGTGCTTAATGCCATCCTCATTTCCTGTGACCACGCAGCCGCCCGCTTTGCCGTAAAACAGGTATTGGCCTTTCCCGTTCACCTCTCCGCTCATGGCATACAGCCGCTCGATCAGCTTTTGGGCAACGGACGATTTTTCACCCAGCCAGATGGGCGTTCCAACGACCAGGATATCGGCAGTCATGATTCGGTCAAACAGGGTGGGCCATTCGTCTTTTTCCCATCCGTACTGGGTCATGTCCGGGTACACCCCGCTGGCCACCTCGTGGTCGACCAGCCGAATCTGATCGACGCTTACGTTCTCTTTCGTCATGATGCGCATCGACACATCCATCAGGCTCCCCGTGTGGCTGGTGTCCGGTGATTTTTTAAGGGTGCAGTTGACGTAGACGGCCTTGAGGGCGGAAAAATCGGGTGCTTTCATGTTGTGAGTTGATTTGTGGGGTTCACCGAACCTCCGTTATGTAGCATAGGAAATAAATTAACCGCCTTGGGCCATCACGCCGTGCGGGAGCTGATCAGCGGGTTGATCAGCGAAATGAGTTGTTCACAAGTCCGGGCAGAATCAATTTCCTGGCTGGAAAGTACCTGCGTCAGCCCGTCGGTTCCCAGGCCAAACACGGCCGGGAAGCCATCGTTTGGAGCCAGGCCATAGCGAAGCAGGTACTCATCCCGGTGCAGGAAAATGCATTCGGGGGACAGGGAGAACAAAAACTTTTTCCAGGCTTGCTTCATGCCGAACGTATCGAACGTAATGGCGCACAAGCCACACGGGTAGGATTGGGGCCGGAGTAATTTACGGAAGAAACGAACCACCCCGTCTCCCAGGCCCGCACCCGTATTATAGACAAATATGAGGAGGTTCATAGCAGATGGGTTGTAAGTAGGCATGAAGTGTATACTGAAATCAGTAGCATATATTAGGTAGCTATTCAGTTTGGTAGTGGGTAATTAACGAATAACGATAGAATCATTATGGTTGTCTATAGGGTAAAAAACGATTATTATAATCCTTTTTACCCTATAGATCCCAACGGATGAAGCTAAACGCCATTCCGTTTATCAGTCTTGCTGGTTTAAGTGCTTTTTTATACTTAGAATCAATCCTTACGTTTCCATCAGTTCAATCTAAACCTTTATGTCATGTTTGCGAAACTACAAATTTGCCTAATGGGGTTATTAATGGTAAGCACCATCTTAGCCTGCAGCGACCACGCCTTTCCCCCTTCATCGGCTTTGGGCTTTCGGCTCAAGACACTAGAGAAGGCAAACGGCTCAACTACGTTAACTTACGATCAGAATAACAGAGTCGCTTCGTACACCAACTCGTTTGGCGAAAAAGGGCTGTTTTTTTACGATGATCAGGGCCGTTATACAGAGTTTAAACGATTAGCTGATGCACAGAATCCGACTATCGGTACCCGTATGCTGTTTACATATTCTAACGGGACTAACGATTTTACTTTCAATCGATATAGTTTTCAATCATCAAGTGAAAATCGTATTGCAAACGGCACTTACAAAGTAGACAGTAATAAGCGAGTCACAGGTTTTGAAGAGTTTGCTCCTGCGTTAAATGGGCAGGACTATGAGTACACGGGGGATAATATTACTACTATAAAGTTTGTAGTCGGTCGTTCTCTAACCACACGTACGTACGAGTTTGACGATAAGCCGAATCCCTTTTATGGACTGATTTTGCCCGGCTTTGACGAGTACCTGAGATATAACCGGAATAACGTGACTAAGGTCACAGGAGTAGACCAAACTGGCGGAAAGCAAATTCTGGAAGAGTATATCTATGAGTATAATGACAAGGGCTTGCCAACGAAAGTGACCAAAAAAGACGGCACCGGAGAGATTCGTTTATCTTACGAGTCATTCTGATCCAGGTCCGTTACCGAAAAGGCGGGTTCAGATAATGACTTATCTGAACCCGCCTTTTTGTCGTATAAGTGCTTATGCGTTACCCTGAGTATTGTTTTCGCTGCTCAAAGGGCATTGCCGATTCCCACCAGAACGATTGAAACAAGAATCACGACAATGCCGATGATGAAGGTACGGAAGGTATTGGCCGATACTCCCTTCCACTCCTTCAGATACAAACCCCAGATATTGGCGGTCAGAATAATGGTAGCCATGTGCGTAATCCAGGAACTGGCCCCATTGCCCAGCTTACTTTCACCCATGCCGTAGAAAAAAAACTGGAGAAACCACATGGTACCAGCGGTTGCCGAAAAAAGTACATTGGCCAGAATGGGCGTCCGGGTATCGGTGTAATTGCTGAAGGTTTTATTTTTGGCGTTCAAGTACATGCACCACAAAAAGTTGGTGGTCAGACCTCCCCATAGGAGTACCACGTAGGTCACGTTATTCTGAAACAGCGGATTGCACCCTTGCACAACAGCCTGATCGGCCAGGGGTTTGCCCGCTTCGATTCCATAGTTGAAGAAGGCACTCAGAATACCGGAAAACACGGCAATTGTCAGGCCCTTCACGAGGCTGAACTCTTTGACAGATGCTTTCTTCTCGGCATCCGACAGTTCAGCTTCCTTCATCATGCCCGCTTTACCCGAGATGGCAATTCCGATGAGGCAAACCAGTACGCCCAGCAACACTAACTGCCCCCCAGCTGAGCCCAGCATATCGGTAAACGAGACTTTCCCTTCAACCGGGTTTAGGTTATAATAGATGGAAGGGACCAGTGCGCCGAAAGCCGAACTGAACCCCAATACAACGGAATTTCCCAGCGACATGCCCAGATAGCGAACGCCCAGGCCATACGTCAGCCCACCGATACCCCACAGCAAACCAAATACGAACGTGAGCATCTTAACATTCATAGCAGCCGACGCAATGATGGCTGTAAAATCAGGGATGGTTAAGTAGGCGGCCAGGGGAGGTACAATGAGCCAGGAAAAAAGGCCGCCCACAATCCAGAAGCTTTCCCAGGCCCAGCCTTTAACTTTATTGTAGGGCATGTAAAAACTGCCCGAAAAAGCGCCACCAATTGTGTGGTAAATGATGCCAATCAGAACTTGCATAAAGAAATCAATTATAATACTGTTTTAAAACCCTGGTACTCTGTACGATCTGTAGGTTAACGTTGCCCGTTTTTGTCCGGCTCAACGCTGAATTTTTTCCATCAGTGAGACGCCTGGGAAACGGGTTGAGTTGGCGAACACACGTCTGATAGTCCGTCGAATGTGCGCAATCCAGCTAAAACGGCGGGCTGAACGACGTGGCCGGTCATCGTCTTTTGCTCAATGGCGGTTGTTACCTAACCAACCCTTTGTTATTCCACCGGAGCGTTTGGGAAGATGACTGTCTCAACATTTCAGGCAGGTTTGGACCGGTGAGCAGACCCGGTATCCAGAGGGCGGCTACCCGAAAGAACGGGGCCCCAATGAGCCAGTAAGCTTTCCCGGGCCCATCCTTTCACTTGGTTGTAGGGTAAATAGAAACTGCCGGAAGCAAAGCCTCCCGGCGCATGATACAGAACACCCCAGCGTACAGCCACTTTTCGTTTGATTTTTTCACAAATTTATCCGGCTCCGGTTCTAAAACTTACCTGTTCTCTCCTGTAAATATACTTGTTCGAGCATACCCCGGTTTTTGTTATCACAACAGGAGAGTACATGAAGCAGGAGAAAACGGGAACTATGTACTTTGCTTCAAAACAAGTTATCAGACGAATACTACTTACTTCTTATTTATGAACACGACACAGGCGTTCAACTACGTTAGTTACCTCTGGGACGATAAAAAAGCCGCTGAACTGGCGGGCGATGAAGTCGCGCTGTTTATCTACCGCTCCAACCTGCTCGGTGCCGACCTGCGCCTGACCAACTACGCCGGGGGTAATACATCCGGTAAAGGTGATGGAAACCAACCCCGTTACCGGCGACCCCGTTGAGGTGATGTGGGTAAAAGGCTCCGGGGGCGACATTGGCACGCTCACCAAAAAAGGCTGCGCTAACCTGTACGTTGACCAGCTGCAGTCGTTAAAAAAACGGTACCGGGGGCTGGAGCATGAAGACGAAATGGTGGAGCTGTTCAACCACACGCTGTTCGATCCCAAATGCGCTGCACCCTCCATCGACACACCTTTGCACGGCCTGCTGCCCTTCAAACACATTGACCACCTCCACCCCGATGCCCTGATTGCCATTGCCGCCAGTAAAGACGGAGAAGCCATCATGCACGAGATCTGGGGGGATACCATGGCGTGGCTTCCGTGGCAGCGTCCGGGCTTCGACCTCGGCCTGAAACTGGAAGAAACCGTACGGGCCAACCCGAACCTGCGGGGTGTAATCCTGGGTGGTCATGGCCTGTTTACCTGGGGTGATACGTCCTACGAATCGTACATGAATACGCTGGAAGTGATTGAGCAGGCATCGGAATACCTGAACGCGAACTTCGGCAAAAAACGCCCCGTTTTTGGGGGTCCCGCTGGTCAAAGCCTTGATGTACAGACGCGCAGGGAGCAGGCGGCTGCGCTGATGCCCACCCTCCGGGGACTGGCCTCCGGCCATCGGCAGATGATCGGACACTTTACCGACGATGAGCGGGTGCTGGAGTTCGTGAACTCGAACGACCTGCCCCGGCTGGCCCGATTGGGTACGAGTTGCCCGGATCACTTCCTGCGCACTAAAATTCGCCCGCTGGTACTCGACCCCGCCCAGCTAGCCGGTGCCGATAGCAGCGCCTACCTCGAAAAAGCCTTTGCCGATTACCGCGTCGATTACACCGCGTACTACGAGCGGAGTAAGCACGCAAACAGCCCCGCCATCCGCGACTCAAATCCGGTGGTGTTGCTGCTGCCGGGCGTGGGGATGTTCACCTTCGCCAAGGACAAACAAACGGCGCGGGTAGCCGCTGAGTTTTATACCAACGCCATCAACGTGATGAAAGGAGCCGAGGCCGTATCCGACTATGTTGGTCTGCCGGAGCAGGAAGCTTTTGATATTGAATACTGGCTGCTGGAAGAAGCCAAACTCCAGCGCATGGCCAAGCCCAAACCCCTGTCGGGTAAAATAGCCCTGATTACGGGCAGTGCGGGCGGTATCGGTAAAGCCATCGCTAAAAAATTCCTGTCGGAAGGGGCCGTGGTGGTCATCAATGACAACGACGCCGACCGGCTGGCAGGTGCTAAGGACGAATTTCAGCAGCAATACGGGAAAGATGCCTACGCA
>CAWAJC010000007.1:0-183153 GCA_963782245.1 uncultured Cytophagales bacterium | reverse complement strand
GACGCCCTGCTGGATGTAACGAATGGCGATACCATCAATAGGGCTTTCGATACGGCAGCGCTGGCCTTTGGTGGGGTCGATATTGTGGTGAACTGCGCGGGCCTGAGCATTTCCAAGCCCATTGAAGAACACACCGAAAAAGACTGGGATTTGCTGTACGACGTCCTGGTGAAAGGGCAGTTTCTGGTGACCCAGAAAGCCGTGGAGATTATGCGGAAGCAGAAACTGGGTGGTGATGTCATCAATATAGTCAGCAAGAACGCGCTGGTTTCCGGTCCCAACAATGCGGGATACGGCTCGGCCAAAGCCGCTCAGCTGCACTTGAGCCGCCTGAACGCGGCCGAGTTGGGCAAAGACCATATCCGGGTCAATGTTGTCAACCCCGATGCCGTTATTTCGGATTCGAAGATATGGGCCGGTGCCTGGGCCGAAGGCCGCGCCAAAGCCTACGGCGTAACAGTGGCCGAACTCCCCGCGTACTACGCTAAGCGGACACTCCTGAACGAAGTAATCCTCCCCGACGATATCGCCAATGCCTGCCTGGCCTTCGTGAACGGCTTGCTATCCAAATCCACCGGCAACGTCCTGAACGTAGACGGGGGCGTAGCGATGGCGTTTGTGCGGTAGAGTAGCAGTTTGAAAGTTTGATGGTTGTGGTCTGAGGTTCGTAGTTAGTTGTGCAAAATCAAACTGCTAACATAAACCACAACCATCAAACACCCTAACCCGCTGGCCCAGTCGTTTTCAGCCCACAAATTCATTTGTGGGTTCGAATAAACCGAAGGCCCGTATCAATTAACCGTTGAAACGGTTTTTATACGTCGTCATGTGGTAATCCGTAATGACTCATAAAACGTCGGTATTCATCCTGGAAGGTAACGGTACGGTGATGTTCTTCCTGATTTACAATGTACGCCCGAACACGCGGTACATGCGATTCACTGACGGAAAAAGAGCCGTATCCCGTTTGCCAGGCGAAAGGTGTCGTTAATAAATTGGCCTGATTGAACGCATGTGAACTAGCGCCTTTGATCTGTTTCATCAGATCGGCCATTGATTTTTTAGGATTAAGCAGGAACAGGATGTGCACATAGTCGGCAACGCCACCGATGCAATCCACAAAACAATTTATAACTCTGAGTTGACCTGTTAATTCATTATGCACATGGGCCCGAATCGTTTTAGTGAATCAGTGGTTGTCGGTTTTTAGTGGAAAAAACGGCGTGAACCCAGACTTTTGATTTGGAATGACTCATAGGTGAATGGATAAAAACCGTTAAAACGGTTCAATGCTAAAAACAAAATTGTCCTCATGTACCCACACATGAATGTGTGGGCTGATAGTAAGACGGAATTTCCATTATGTGGATACATAAACCTTAACCCCATGCAACTTCAATCCGATTACATTGCCGACTATAACCAGAGCCAGCTGGAAGGGCACCAGCGGAAACTATCGTACTGGACCCAGGAGGTAGCCACTGCCGAGCCGATTATTCGGAAACTGATTGATTTTCAGATTGCTATTCCCAGTTGGGCGCTGGGTACGGGCGGCACCCGCTTTGGGCGTTTTCCGGGTGGGGGAGAGCCCCGTTCCCTGGAAGAGAAAATTGCCGATGTAGGGCTGCTGCACGCCCTGAACCGCGCCAGCGGGGCCATATCCCTGCACATTCCGTGGGACATCCCGACCGATGCCGGTGCCATCAAACAACTGGCGGCTCACCACGGTCTCCGGTTCGACGCGGTCAACTCCAATACCTTTCAGGACCAGCCGGAGGCCGAGCAAAGTTACAAGTTTGGTTCCCTCCAGCATACCGACCCGGCCGTTCGGCAGCAAGCCATCGACCACAACATCGAGGTAATCCGGCACGGCGTGGCCCTGGGGTCCGATGCCCTCACTGTCTGGCTGTCGGATGGGTCGAGTTTCCCCGGCCAGCTGAACTTTCGCAAAGCGTTTGACCGTACCCTGGCCAGTCTGGAAGAAATTTACGCGGCCCTGCCCGACAACTGGAAACTGTTCGTGGAGTACAAAGCCTTCGAGCCGAACTTCTATTCCATGACCGTGGGCGACTGGGGCAGTAGCTTCCTGTATGCCAACAAACTAGGGCCCAAAGCCTATACCCTCGTGGACCTGGGTCATCACCTGCCCAACGCCAACATCGAGCAGATTGTGGCTATCCTGCTCCACCAAGGCAAACTCGGCGGGTTCCACTTCAACGATTCCAAATACGGCGACGATGACCTGACAACGGGCAGCGTAAAACCCTACCAGCTGTTCCTGATCTTCACCGAACTGGTGGACGGGCTGGACGCCCGGGGCATGAACCACGCCAAAGACCTCGGCTGGATGATCGACGCCAGCCATAACGTGAAAGACCCGCTCGAAGACCTGCTCCAGTCCGTGGAGGCCATCCAACTGGCCTACGCCCAGGCCCTGCTGGTGGACCGTGCCGCGCTGGAAGACGCCCGCGAAGCCAACGACCCGGTCCGGGCGCAGGAAATTTTGCAGGACGCCTTCCGCACCGATGTCCGCCCGCTGGTAGCCGAAGCCCGTCGCCGGGCGGGTGGTTCCCTGAACCCATTAGCCCTCTACCGGCAGCTGAACGTCCGGCAGCACCTCATCGACGAGCGGGGCGCCAAAACCGTAGCAACAGGACTTTAAATTAATGATGAATTATGAATGATAAATGATGACCGGGTTGCAGAAGCAACAAGGGCTGGCTGGTAAGACCAACCGTCATCATTTATCATTCATAATTCATAATTCATCATTCAAAAATGACTTCCGTAATTGCCATCTTCGACATTGGGAAGACCAATAAAAAGCTGTTTCTCTTCGATGAATCGTACCAGATCGTTTGGGAGAAGTCGGAGAATTTTGTGGAGATACCCGACGAAGACGGCGACTATTGCGACGATGTCAACCAACTGAAAGACTGGATAACGGCTTCGCTGGCTGAGGTGATGAGGTTGCCTGAGTACAGCGTAAAGGCGGTCAACGTATCGGGTTTCGGGGCTAGTCTGGTGCATATTGGTCCGGATGGAGAGCCTGTGGCCCCGCTCTATAGCTACCTCAAAGCGTATCCGGCTCCGCTGTTGCGGCAGTTTTTCGATACCTACGGCACCGAAGCCGACATGACCCGGCAAACGGCATCGCCCCTGCTGGGTAGCCTGAATTCGGGTCTGCAGCTGTACCGGCTCAAACACGAGCAGCCGGAGGTGATGCAGAAACTGGCTTATGCCCTGCACCTGCCCCAGTACATCAGCTTCGTTATCAGTAAATGGCCCGTTTCTGACCTGACCAGCGTTGGGTGCCATACCATGCTCTGGGATTTCGACAAACAGGCGTACCACACCTGGGTGGAGCAGGAAGGACTGGATGCGTATCTGGCCCCCATCGTTCCGTCCGATTCCGTCGTGCCCATTGCCTTTGGTGACACCACCGTTCAGGTAGGCGTGGGACTGCACGACAGTTCGGCGGCTCTAATTCCTTATCTGGCTTCCTTTACGGAACCGTTTATCCTGATTTCGACCGGTACCTGGTGCGTGAGCATGAATCCATTCAATAGCAACCCCCTTACGCCCGAGGAGTTGCAGTACGACTGCCTGAACTACATGCACTACAAAGGCCGGCCCGTGAAATCATCCCGACTGTTTGCCGGAAATGAGCATGAGCAGCAGGTCAAACGGTTAGCCAGCCATTTTCAGATACCCGTCAACGAGTACAAAAAAGTAGGCTACAACCCCCAGCTGATTGCCCAGTTACGCCAGCAATCGGGCCAGGTAACTACCGGACGCGAGGGCAAAGGGCAGCAGCTTATTTCCATGCAGGGCTCATTATTCGGCGAACGCGATCTGTCGACGTTTGCCACGTACGAGGAAGCCTACCACCAGCTCATCCTCGATATTGTTGCCCAGCAGCTAATCTCCACTTCACTCGTACTGGCCGACTCGCCCGTCCGGCGAATTTTTGTGGATGGCGGCTTCGGTAATAATCCCATTTACATGAATTTGCTGGCCACGGCTTTCCCGGATATTGAAGTCTATGCCGCATCCGTGGCGCAGGCATCGGCCTTGGGAGCGGCCCTGGCCATCCATCCCCACTGGAACACCCAGCCGCTCCCCAGCGACTGCGTAGCGCTGAAGAAATATACCGCTCCCGTTGCTGCCCATTGAATCTCGATCCGTTCAGATACAGGACGGATTCCTAACGCTTACTGGCTATCTAAAACCCACTAATTCCTATGCCCTTCCTACGGTTCATTAACCGAAGTCTCCTATTTTTTTGCCTGATAACGCTAACCGCGCAGGCGCAGAAGCTGCCCGCAAAAAAGGACATCATGACCAGTATGACCCTGGCTAATGACTACTTCATGAAAACCTGGCCCGACCCCGGCAAAGAAATCGTGACCAACAAAACCCGCCCCAGCAACATCTGGACGCGGGCCGTGTACTACGAGGGACTGATGGCGCTGTACGGCATCGACAAACAGAAACGATACTACGATTACGCCATGGACTGGGGTAACAAACATAGCTGGGGCCTGCGCAGCGGAGTCAACACGCGCAACGCCGATGACCAGTGCTGCGGGCAAACCTACATCGATTTATACCAGATCGACAAGGCCCTCGGCGGCAGGCACCGGAGCGCATCCACGACATCAAAGCCTCCATCGACGCCATGGTGAACAGCGACAAAGTAGACGACTGGACCTGGGTCGATGCCCTGCAAATGGCCATGCCGGTGTTTGCGCAACTGGGCGTACTGGAACAGGCCCGGAAGGGGGAGCCGTCTCCGTATTTCGAGAAGATGTACCAGCTCTATAGGCACACCAAGACAAAAGAAGGCGGCAACGGACTGTATAATCCTAAAGATGGGTTGTGGTGGCGGGATAAGGATTTTGTGCCGCCCTACAAAGAGCCCAACGGGAAAGACTGCTACTGGTCGCGGGGGAACGGCTGGGTGGTGGCGGCCCTGGTGCGGGTGCTGGACATCATGCCTAAAGATGCTCCCCACCGGGACGAGTACGAAAAAACGTACCGGGAGATGATGCAGGCTCTCCCTCCGCTGCAGCGCCCGGACGGTTTCTGGAATGTCAGTTTGCACGACCCCACGAATTTCGGCGGTAAAGAATTGACCGGAACGGCTTTGTTTATCTACGGCATGGCCTGGGGCATCAACCACGGCCTGCTGGATGGCAAAACGTACCGGCCTGTCATCGCCAAAGCCTGGAACGCCATGGCTACCGAGTCTGTCCATCCCAACGGCTTCCTGGGCTACGTGCAGGGAACCGGCAAGGAGCCCAAAGACGGCCAGCCCGTCACCTACGACAGCAAACCCGACTTTGAAGATTACGGCCTCGGCTGCTTCCTGCTGGCCGGTACGGAATTATGTAAGATGAAGTAGGTATACCGTATACGGTTTTCAGTTTACGGCGGTCCGTCGCTACGGTTTACGGTGGCTGACGCATTACCGCTTTGCGCAACCGTAGCGACGGGCCGCCGTAAACCGAATACCGTAAACCTAAAACCTAATTGTATTAAGTTATTAGGTTGTGTATCGACTAGCCGCGTGTAGAGGATAGTCCCTTCGGTAAACAGCAAAAGGAATTTGATTGTCCAAACCCTGATGGGGCCGACAGGTGTTGTATTCCATTTCCCAAAGTTTTAACTGATAACGTCGATCCTCTGAGTCACGAAAACGAACCTGATTAAACAACTCCTCTTTATCGGTACGGTTACTACGTTCGATAAAGCCATTACGCCAGGGCATTCCTTTCTCAATCAGGCCGTGAATCCGCCCGCTGCCTTCGATCATCTTAGTGAAGCGGGTTTTGCGCTCAGGATCAGCCGTGTACTTCATTGTAAAGCTCATCGCATTGTCGGTGAAGGTGATAAAAAAGGGGAAGCACATCCATCGAACGTTTAAATACCTCGGCGATGGTCTCACTTTCATAGTCGTCATGAATTTCAGAGTACTTGATGCGAGTAGCTAAATGAATGATCGAAATCTTTTACTCGAAGCCGGTATTACCTTTGATGGCGGGCAATTGCTGGACATCCATTTGGGTGCGGTAGCGACCTGTTGCCAACCGATTCATGAGCGGACGTTTGGGGCCTGGGGGCAGGTCTTGGCCCAGAATGAGTCGCACCGTACTGAAGGCAAAAGGGCCATACTCAGCCCGCAGTTCGCGCTCAATGCGAACGGGGCCATGCCGGGGATGGGCCAGTCGGTAGTCAACAACTGCCTGTCGATAGGCATCGTTGACGCGCCGGTGATGCTTTTTAGGCGCACTGCTGTGGTCGTGGCAGTCATGGCGTTTGACCCACTTTCGTATGGTTGCGACGGTCGTGTTGAACTGGGTGGCCAATTTAGGGTAGCTAAATTGGCCAGTTGCGTACAGACGTTGAATTTGTTTCCGCTGGCTGATTGTAAGAGCCGCGTTCTTATGAAGGTTCATCAAGTCCATAGCTAACAAGATTCAAGCCAACACATAACCTAATCACTCAATACACCTAATACCTAAAACCTCTACCCCCATGAACGAAATCGCTTTTATTATGAAACTGAAGCCCGGCGTGGAGGCTGAGTACAAACGTCGGCACGACGAAATCTGGCCGGAATTGTCGACCGCGTTAACAAACGCCGGTATCCGCGACTATTCAATCTACATCGAACCGGCAACCGGTACCCTCTTTGCGGTGCAGAAACGGACGGATTCGAATACGGCAGACACCTTGCCGGGCCTACCCGTCATGCAGCGATGGTGGCTATACATGGCCGACCTGATGGAAACCAACCCCGATAATTCACCGGTAGTCGTCCCGCTGGAGCGGGTGTTTCATCAGGATTGATGGGTAGCTGAGTCGAGTGTTACTACATATGAAAAGATAGCCGCAGGACAGCAATTTTACAAACGTATGATGTTCGTCATACGTTTGTAAAACTATCTATGGCGATGTAATAACGTATTTATACGATCTAAAATCAGCTTTCAGAAGATACAAATCTTGCAATTCTTTAGGTAGATAAGCCATAAACGTTCGGTTGAACAAATCAAGTTCATCTTGCATGGCTTTGTTGTGTAACTTAAATAAGTCAAGATAAACATAAGCCTTCGTTGGCAAGTATGACACCTTGTTACCTTTCCTGTAAACTATAATTTCTTGAACTTTATATATTTCACCTTTCTTTTTTCTCTCGTAAAAATTATTAACTGCATTATAATATGTGATATAGTTTTCTATTACTTATTTGTTATTTTTAAACTTCATGCGACTCTTTACTTTATTCAATACCGATATGCGTTTTTTCACTAGAGCAATATAGTCTTTCGTTTCTTCTACACTAATTGCTATGTTCTCAAGCGATAAATCAATGTAAGTGTTATTTACAATTTTAAATTTATCGTTTTGAAAAAATTTAGTATGTAAGCTATCATTCAAAACATAAATGATTTCTGGCTCAATTTTCAGGCTATCTATATTGATTTTACCAATTGGCATATATTCTTCTATGGAAGAATCAAAATCACCCGAATAGAGATCCGTAAAATTTTCAGAAAACACTTTATCGAAACCTCTATCCGCAATATTTGCAATAGCCCAAGTGATAATTACTCCAATCAAAATAGCTTTTTTCCTGTTATAAAAAATAAAATTAAATATTACTAATAAATAAAAAAATCCGTATACTTTTATCATATTAGAAATAACAAGAGCTTCATAAGCTTGAGAAACTTCATAACCTGTATGAAAGAAATCTATTGGTAGCTCAAAAAATATTAGTAAAAGTAAATTAAATATAAGTATATCTGTGAAGGATATTCTTGGGGTCTTTGCTATGTATGATGTAATTGTACTTGATAGCAATAAAATAAAGATTGAAAAAATATAATAAACTATTATGTCAATGATTAACCATTTGATTACTGAATAAAAATTTTGCTTTTCGTCAAAAATTAAATACAGTGATGTATAGAGAAGAATGTAAAAAATTATTTGTGAAAATTTATCTTCTGAACTTTTAGAATTCAAACTACAAAAAAACTTTTTAGGGCTTATGTAGAAGAAAAATATATCGCCTAAATAATTTATAATCTTTGATACACTTATTTTTGAAATGACATCAATTGGGTTCATATACTTTTTGAAAATTCGATTTTGCTTTAGTACGTTTTTTATTATACTATGCTACACTGACATTTGGCTTCCAAAACGCACAAACGTTACTGACATCTACATTTCTTTCTTGCCTGTGGTAGATCGAAATTCTCCTGCAATTTCAGCCATAGTTCCGGCGTCGTGTTAGAAGGCTGCAGCTAAGCGTAGAGCCATTTCAGGCGTGATGCTCTGATGGCCGTTGATAATGTCCGATAAGGTCTTACGGGTTGTGCCCAGGCCTTTGGCGACTTCCGTAACGGTCAATTTTTTGCCCGTTTCTTCAAAAATTCGTTCCAACGTTTCGCGAATGAGTGCGCCGGGGTGGGCGGGGTCGAATAAAGCCATAGTCTGTTCTTCTTGTCTTAGTGGAAGCTAAGCGGTTTGCAAACCTTGTCCATCCTGCCAAAAATGGCGAATGGCTGCGCGGTTTACGTTTTTCTTGGCATGCCACACCTCATAGTTCTTTTGCAAATTGACCCAAAACTGGGTGGTATTGCCAAACGCTTCGGATAGTTTAACAGCCATTTCAGGGCTAATTCCGGCCCGTTCATTGACAATAGCTGACAGGTTAGCGCGGGCAACACCCAAACCTTTGGCGACTTCGGTAATCGTCAACTGGCGCTCGTTGATATAATCTTCCCGCAAAATCTCGCCGGGTGTACTGGTGCCATGTTCGTTTTACTTGGGTTACCTCCTAATGATAGTCTAAATAATCAACGTCGGATATGTCGCCGTTATCAAAACTTAAGATAATCCGGTAATTCGGATGACACTTTAATCGACCAAAATCCTTCTATATCGCCTGTCAGTTTGTGAATCCCTGACCCCATTTGCTGAATGTCACTAATTGACGTTATAGCCTCCAACCGATTAATAATCCGGTATTTTTCCCAAATAGGGAGCGGGCAACTTTGATCCATGCCTTCTTCATCGTATTGCTGCAACCCTTTGTGCCGGAAACTTACGATCATAACGCTATTGTATCATGTAACATTACACAATACAAGCCAATAAATGAAATTACACCCTTTTTTCTCGAAATGATTTATGAACCGAATGATGTACAATTGCTGAATAACCCGGCTTTAACCGAACAAACCGACAAGGATTTTGACCGGCTGAGGGCAGTTGGTGGCGTGCTTAACGAATCAAGGTCGGTAACACCTTCATCATCGAACCTGATCATGATCCGGTAATTCGCATTGACTTTTACAGCCCGGTAATCCTTGAATTCACCTGCTGGTTTATACAGAAATCACTAATTTTTAGCGAACAGATACGTAAGCCCGAACTGGGGCTGACCAATATACTCAGTTCGATATCCCGTGTATATCCACTGGAAATGGTAGTTTATCTCTGCCCGCAGGAAGGGCGTAACGCCAATGCTTACTCCGGGGCTAATCTGAGTCGATTTTATGGATGTGCTTGTATACGAAAAATGTTCCGCTCTCTGACTATTCGTTTACCGAATTGATGGGACAGGTCAATGAAGGGAGATACCCGGGTAGCCGTAAACTGATACCGGAGGTAAGGCCCGACAGTAATATCATGGAACGCATAATTACTTGAGCCTTCTCTGCCCCAGGTACCACTCAGACCAACGGCTAGTTGATTGGCCAGGTAATAGCCTGAATGTACCTGGAGGGTATTTCGTTTACCGATAAGGTTGCCTCCAGCCCGGCCATCGCGTACCCCACCTGCCAGTTTCCTTTGTTAAAACTTTCTTTGTAGGGACTGTTCGTGCGGGTTTGGGCAGATGATGCCGTAATTGAAAGGCAGGCGAAAAGGATGGAAAACAGGAAGGGTTTCATGGCGATGAATCGTTGATTTGCCTGATAACGGACTCCTCCGCAAATCCGTGTATTGCCTACCGTTTACTCAATCTTTTAACGGAAGCCGGTTGTATTTTCCGAGTGTTGACCCGGCTCGGCTGGTTAAAGCGCAATGGCAGTGGAGGAAAAGTCCCGGCGGAACCTGATTTAGCCAGTCCCTGGGTGACTTTTTAGGAATTGCCGTCATGCTCCAGCAAACGATATATAGAAGTTTTTTTTATAAACAACCAGCGGGTTCATCGGGTTTCGATACTATAGCAAATCAGTAGACTCAACCCCATAACGTATGATTCTCACGGCAAAACCTGCTCCGACAATGAAGCAACCGCCTTTGTTGCCCGCTATGCACACGGTGAACCTAACCGTCAACGGAACGGAATCCACACTACAACTGGCTCCCTGGACTTCGCTGCTCGATGCGCTGCGGGAATACATGCACCTGACCGGTACCAAAAAAGGCTGCGACCATGGTCAGTGCGGAGCTTGTACGGTACTGGTGAATGGCAAGCGCATCAACGCCTGCCTCACGCTGGCCATCATGCAGGAAGGTAATCGAGATCACCACCATTGAAGGGCTGGCCAGACAAGATGCCGACGGGAAGGAGGGGCTGCATCCCATTCAGCAGGCCTTTATGGACCACGACGCGTTTCAGTGTGGCTATTGCACGCCGGGCCAGATTTGTTCGGCAGTGGGGATGATGAATGAAGGTCACGCCAAAACAGCCGACGATATCCGGGAACTGATGAGCGGTAATATCTGCCGCTGCGGAGCCTACACCAACATTGTGGATGCCATTGAAGCCGTTATGAACCCTCAACCCGATGCCGCATGAACAGCTTTACCTACACCCGAGCCGACGGCGTAACGCATGCCGTGGCGCGAACGGCGCAGACGAACCCACCGCCAAATTTATTGCGGGCGGCACCAACCTCATCGACCTGATGAAGGAAAATGTGGAGCAGCCCTACGCGGTTGATCGATATTAACCGGCTGCCGCTGGCCACCATTACCGATACCGATGAACGGTGGTTTGCGGCTGGGTGCGCTGGTGACCAATGCCGATACGGCTTATGATGAAAAAGTAGCCAGAACGGTATCCGTTGTTGTCGCAGGCTATTCTGGCGGGGGCATCGCCCCAGTTGCGTAACATGGCGACGGATGGCGGTAACCTGATGCAACGGACACGCTGCTATTATTTCTACGATATCGCCACGCCCTGCAACAAACGGGAACCCGGCTCGGGCTGTTCGGCCATCAATGGGTTACAACCGGATTCACGCCATTCTGGGTACCGGCTCGACCAACCGGCGATGTGCAGTGCATTGCTACCCATCCATCCGATATGTGCGTGGCCCTGGCGGCTCTGGAAGCCGCGGTGCGGGTAACCGGACCAAATGGCGAACGGACGATTCCGTTTGCCGAATTTCACCGGCTCCCCGGCGATACGCCCCGGATCGACAATACCCTCGAACCCGACGAACTCATCACGGCCATCGACCTGCCCGCCAAAGGATTCTCCAACATACTACGCGTACCTGAAACTCCGCGACCGGGCTTCCTATGCCTTCGCGCTGGTATCGGTTGCGGCGCACTGGAGATGGAAGGGAATACCATTACCGATGCCCGAATTGCCCTGGGTGGCGTAGCCCATAAACCCTGGCGACAACCCGAAGCCGAAGCAATGCTGGTTGGGAAACCGGCTACGGAAAGAAATTTTCAGGCCGTGGCCGATGTCACTGCTGGATGGCGCGCAGGGATATGGACATAATACTTTTAAAATCGAACTGGCTAAACGCGCTATTGTGCGGGCGTTGGGCCAGGCCGCTAAACTCGAACCAACCGCATGACCGCAACAAACCTACATCGGAAAACCAATCAACCGTCGTCGATGGCCTGGATAAAGTGACGGGCAAAGCCAAATATGCCGCCGAGTTCGATGCGCCGGACCTGCTGCATGGCTACGTCGTGACCAGTACCATCGCAAAAGGTAAAATAAAAAACATCAACACGCTAGCGATGCGCTGAGTCTGCCGGGTGTATTGAAGATCTTTACGCACGAAAACCGGCCCAAACTTGCCTGGTTCGATATGAACTACAAAGACCAGGATGCCCCGCCGGGTTCGCCGTTTCGCCCGTTGCAGGATGCCACTATCAGGTACAGTGGCCAACCCATTGCGTTGGTCGTTGCCGAAACGTTTGAACTGGCCCGGTATGCGGCCTCGCTGGTAACGGTTGAGTATGAAGGAACAGCGCACCAGAGCGATCTGGAAGCCAACCTGCACAGAGCCCGTAAACCAGCCTTGGGGATGGCCACCTTACTGAAGCCACCACCACCGAAGCCGCATGGTGACTTTGAAAGCCGCCTTTGATGCAGCCCCGCACCAGGTGACCGGCGAATATGTGCACGCCGCAGAGCACCACAACCCGATGGAGATGTTTGCCACAACGGTCGTGTACGAAAAGGGACGGAAAAGTCGGGGGAAATTACACGATTTATGATAAAACGCAGGGCGTAACGAACAGCATTCTGTACGCCGCCGCAGGTATTCAACATTCCCTTTAAAGATGTCCGGGTTATCTCGCCCTACGTGGGGGGTGGTTTTGGGTCAGGACTGCGGCCGCAGTATCAGTTGTTTATGGCCATGATGGCGGCTCGGGAATTGAAACGTTCGGTGCAGGTTTCGCTTACCCGCCAGCAGATGTTCACCTTCGGGCACCGCCCCGCTACCGTGCAGAAGGTGGCGCTGGGCGCATCGGCCGACGGCGACATGAATGCCCTCTACCACGATGCCGTTGGCGAAACGTCGCAGTTTGAAGATTATACCGAAGTGGTCGTGAACTGGGGGGGCATGCTCTACCCGCCGGAAAACGTAACGCTCGAATACAAGATTGTGCCGCTGGATGTATACACTCCGCTGGATATGCGGGCACCGGGGGGCGTAACGGGTATGTCGTGCGCTGGAATGTGCGATGGATGAACTGGCCTACGAAGCTGGGTATCGACCCGGTTGAGTTTCGGTTGAAAAACTACACCGACCGGATCACAACTGGCCGACCTGCCCTATTCGAGCAAGGAACTTCGGGAGTGTTTCCGGCAGGGGGCCGAACGGTTTGGCTGGCTGAAACGCAACCCGGACCCGCGCTCCATGCGGGATGGTCATAACCTGATTGGCTGGGGCATGGCTACCGGCATCTGGGAGGCCAATCAGGTGGCCGCCCGGGCCGAAGCCGTACTGATGGTGAACGGCAAACTGCGCGTGAGCAGTGCCACCGCCGATATTGGTACCGGCACCTACACCATCATGACGCAGATTGCCGCCGATACGCTGGGTATGCCGCTGGACGATGTTACGTTTAAACTGGGCGATACCGATATGCCCGCTAGCTCCCATTCAGGGTGGTTCCTGGACGGCCGCTACGGTGGGTACGGCGGTGAAAGCGGCTTGTGAGGAACTGGGAAAAAAGCTGTTCAAACTGGCCAGAAAGATGCCTGATTCGCCTTTTAACAGTGCGTCATTCAGACGATGTCGTCTTTGTCGATAAAATGATTCAGCTGAAAAAGGATCCGTTGATGGCCGTTTCCCTGCAGTCCGTTGTCGATTTTAACGGGGGCGAAGCCGTTCGCGAATACCTCAACGGGTCTGCCCAACATGCTGAAACAGCGGAAATATACCCGCTCGTGCCCACTCGGCGGTTTTTGCGGAAGTGACCGTCGATGAAGACCTGGGAACAGTGCAGGTCACGCGGATTGTCAGTGCCATTGCCGGTGGGCGCATCCTGAACCCGAAAACCGCCCGCAGTCAGATTCTGGGCGGCATGGTGTGGGGCATCAGCAAAGCACTGGAAGAAGAAAGTGTGATGGATCACAAGTTCGGTCGGTTCATGAACCATTCCCTGGCCGAATACCACGTAGCGGTCAATGCTGATGTTCATGATCTTGATGTTATTTTTGTGGAGGAACACGATGATATTGTGAACCCGCTGGGCGTGAAAGGATTGGGTGAAATTGGGTTGGTGGGCGTGCCGGCGGCCATTGCCAATGCTGTTTTTCACGCGACCGGCAAACGTATCCGGCATCTGCCTATCACACTGGATAAGCTGTTGTAATGTTTGAGGTTTACAGTAGTTGGTTTACAGTTTACGGTTGGCTGGCGCGGGAGTGTATTGATGCGTCAGCCAACCGTAAACCATAAACCATAACGAATACCTTATACCACTATCCGTCCCTCCAGCACGGGGCGGGTATCTTTTGAGCCGTTGATTTTGGTCAGGCTTTTCTGGAACTCTACCTGCAGGGTATCGGGACCAAACCGGCAGGTAACGGTTTCGTAATGAGCTGTTTCGATAAATCGCCAGGTCATCACAAACGTGTTTGGGTCCTGCCAGGTACCGGTAGCGGCTACTTTGCGGACATCACCACCCGGCACGACCGTGGGGGTCAGGGTCATCGGAGCGACGGGGAACGTGGTGGTGGTGTCGATCCAGCGGCCAATGCCGCAATTGATCTGATGGTCGCCCTGGTTGTCCGTTAGTTTGAAATGCAGCCATCCTTGCCAAACGTAACGCGGCCGATTTGGCGTGCATCGCATTGTCCGGAAACGTAAAGGTTTTACCGCCGATCTTGTCGACCATCGGTGAGGAGGATGCTGCTTTAGGGAGGGTCAGGGCCAGTGTCGCCAGTTTCTGGGTCAATGCCGCCTGTGTCATTTTGGCCGCCGAAAGGCCTGTTCCCTCCAGCGCGGGTAAGATATGGTCCCATACCGCATTCATGATGCCCTGCATGTCGGCACGTTTCGGAGGTTATGGCCACCACGGCATCCTCTTGGGTAGTACGATGCAGTATTGCCCGAAGGCCCCGTCGCCCCGGTACGCGTCGTGCCGACACCGCCAGAACTGGTAGCCGTATCCCTGAATCCAGTCGTTTACGCTGGCATCGCCTTTGCCGCCTTTTGAGTGTACTTCATTGCGGGTAGCGTCGGCTATCCAGGCTTCGGACAGCAACCGTTTGCCGTTCCACATGCCTTTTTGCAGGTAAAGCTGCCCGAATTTGGCGATGTCTTCGGTCCTAAGCCGCAGTCCCCAGCCGCCCGTATTGATACCCTGGGTCGATACTTCCCAGTCCATCCTTCAATGCCCAGCGGCCCGAACAGGCGCGGTTTCAGGTACTCCAGAACCGTTTGGCCGGTCAGTTTCTGCACAATGGCCGAAAGCATGTAGGTGGCCCGCTGTTATACACGAAGAAAGTACCGGGCTTGTGCTCAACGGGATAGGCCAGGAATGCCTTTTACCCAGTTGGCATTTTCGCCTTCCCGCATCAGCCGGCGTCGTGTCCTTATCGTGCCCGGTGTTCATGGTCAGCAAATCCTTCACGCGCATAGCCGCCAGATTATCGCTGATTGTTTCGGGCAGGTCTTTCGGGAAAAATGAAATGACTTTATCGTCCACCGTCAGTCGTTTTTCGGCCACTGCCATGCCCATGGCGGTTGAAGTGAAACTCTTGCTGAGGGAGTAGAGCGTGTGCTTATAGCTGAGGGGCGTAGGGTGCCCACCAGCCTTCGGCCACTACCTGCCCGTGCCGCAGCACCATCACGCTGTGCACGTTCAGCTTCTTTGCTTCAATGGTGTTGACGAACTCCAGCAGGCCACCGGGGGCAACACCCTGGGTTTCGGGCAGGCTGCGGGGGAGCTTTGTCGGTTTTGGCGGGTGCGGTCCAGGCCGATACGGGCAGGGTGGTAGCCAGGGTCAGACCGGTGACACCGAAGCCCAGTTGCCGGAGAAAGTCTCTGCGGTTAAGATTCATTTTTGTCTTTTCTGAATGTTGGATGGGGCATTGACTGCATACGATAAACCCGTATGGTCCCTTTTATACGGTAAAAGGAACTGATGCATAATTATACTTTTCAGGGGTACTACCCGAAAATCCAGCCTGGTGGGTATTTTTGTTGCAGAAAAATTGGTTCGGTGGTTCTGCTGCCGTACATTATTCGGTCTGGATCGGTTCGTTCCTCTTTTTACCCACTCTTTGTCAACATGCACATACGAATACTCATTTGCCTGGTTACTTTTTTAGTCTGTCCGGGAGCCTCAACGGCCAGTCATTTAAACCCAAACAACTCCGCGAAGCCACCATCGACCAATTGCATACGGCCATGCAGGCCGGTAAACTGACGGCGGTTCAGCTGGTGCAACTGTACCTCGACCGAATTGACGCCTACGACAAACAGGGGCCTTACCTGAACGCCATCATTCATGGTGAACCCAAACGCCCTGGCCGAAGCCCGTCGGCTCGATTCGCTCTATAAGGTGACGGGTAAATTTGTTGGTCCCCTGCACGGTATACCGGTCATTGTAAAAGACAATTATAATACCGCTCGACATGCCGACGACCAACGGGACGCTGGCCATGAAAAAATGCATCCCGCCCGAGATGCGTATGTGTTCAGCGAATCCGGGACGCCGGGGCCATCATCATTGCCAAGTCGAACCTGGCCGAATTTGCCACGTCGGGGCAGTTTTCGGTGAGTTCTATTTTGCCGGGCTACTCGCGGAATCCCTACGATACCAAACGCACCACGGCGGGGTCGAGTGGGGGAACGGCCGCTGCCGTTAGCTGCCGATTTTGGGACGATTGGGCTGGGAACGGACACCGGAAGTTCCATTCGCGGGCCAGCATCGCACCAGAGTCTGGTTGGTTTCGGCCCACGCTGGGCCTGGTCAGCCGGGATGGGATTGCCCCGCTTGCCATGACCAATGATACGGGCGGGCCCATCTGCCGGACAGTAGAAGATGCCGTGCGGGTGCTGGATGTGATTGCGGGCTACGATAAAGCGGACACTGTGACGCAGCGAAGCAACGGGAAAATTCCGGCCACCTACCGGCAGTTTCTGGACAAAAACGGGCTGAAAGGGGCGAGGATTGGCGTATTTCGCCAACTGGTGATGCCGAAAAATTCGGACCCGCAGGTGTATGCTCTGTTCAACAAAGCGCTGGATGAGCTGCGGGCGGCCGGGGCCACTGTAATCGACTCGGTGCGGGTGCCGGAACTGGATACGATCAATAAATCCTTCGATACGATCCCGCAACTACGGCGCGATTTTAATCTTTATCTGGCTAATCTGGGGCCTGAATGCCCCCCACAAAACGCTGGCGTCCATTATCAAATCGAAGCAGTTTCACCCCTATCTCGAAAAGTCACTGCTGGATGCCCATGCCGATACGCTGGCTCCCGAAGCGCACAAAGGGTGGGCCAAAAATCTGGCCCTGCGGGAACGGTTGCGTCAACTGCTGCTCCGGGCCATGGATTCAACCCAGGTGGATGTGCTGGTGTATCCGTCGTTCAGTTACCCGCCCCGGCTGATTGGTGATCTGAATACACCCTCGGGAACGAACAACAACGCCCTTTCGCCCCCAACGGGGTTTCCGGCTTTTTCGGTACCGATGGGCTTTACGTACGATGATCTTCCGGCCGGTTTGCAGTTCTTTGGTCGACCGTTCAGTGAGCCAACCCTCATAAAACTGTGCTATGCCTATGAGCAGGCCACGCACCACCGCCGACCGCCCGCCAGTACACCCGTTCTATCGAAGCGTACCAAGAAAGCGAAGTGATAGGGGGTGAAAATTAAGTTGTTCCGTAAGTTCCGAATGTTCCGTAAGCGGGCGATTTAAATCGCCCGCTTACGGAACATTCGGAACTTACGGAATTGCGCGCCCATGAAGTTGCAAATGCTATTGAAAAGCGTCGCGCCCTTTGCCGGTATAGTTACATCCCTTGCGTTCCCCTACATTTATGAACCGATTTTCTTTTCTTCCGCAAGCCGCTCTATACTGGCTAGCCCCCCTGTTTGTCGTTGCCCAGTCAGGGTCTGCCAACTCTAACGCCTTACGAACGGGATACGAGCCAGACCGCCACCTACGCTCAGGTTATCAGCTGGTACCAGCAACTGGACCGGCAGTACGGTCAGGCGAAACTGATTGAAGTTGGTAAAACCGACGTGGGTAAACCGTTGCATCTGTTTCTGTTGGCCGCCGATGGGCAGTTTACGTCCCGTAAAGACCGGTTACACTGTTAATCAACAACGGCATTCACCCCGGCGAGCCGGAAGGGATAGACGCCTGCATGATGCTGGCGCGGGATTTGCTGAAGTCAGGTAAACTGCCCAAAAACGTACTGCTGGCCATCGTACCCGTATACAACGTGGGGGTGCGCTGAACCGGGGCGTGTCGCGGGTGAATCAGAATGGACCGACAGCCTACGGGTTTCGCGGCAACGCCCGCAACCTGAACCTCAACCGTGACTTTATTAAAGCCGAAGCGCAGAACACGCAGGCTTTCAGACCATGTACCAGTCGCTAAAACCGCAGGTGTTTATTGACAACCACACCAGCAACGGTGCCGACTACCAGCACGTACTGACTTATTTTGCCACCCAGAAAGACAAACTCCATCCGGCCGTGTCGGGCTTTATGACCAGACGTTTCCAGCCGGAACTGGACAGACTGCTGGCTGGGAAGGGGTTTCCTCCGGCTCCCGTACGTCAATCACCCCGGCGACACCCCCGAAAATGGTCTGATTGGCTACAATGACTACCCCTCGTTATTCGACTGGCTACGCGGCTTTGTTCAACTGTTTTGGCTTTACGCTTGAAACGCATATGTGGAAACCCTACCCGGCACGGGTGCGGGCGTCCTACGCGTTCGATGAAGCCGTACTGCGGTTGTGTGAGCGGGAAGCCAAAACTATTCTGGCCAATCAGCAGCGGGCCAATGAAGCCGTCCGGCAGCAGATAACGGTGCCGCTGAGCTATACGCTCGACCGCAGTAAAGTAGACTCCGTCACTTTTCTGGGGTACGAGGCTTCCTACAAACCCAGCGATGTATCGGGCCTGAAACGACTCTACTACGACCGGTCGAAACCCTTCACGAAGCGGGTGCCCTACCTGAATAACTTTATGGTGAATGTACAGATTGATAAGCCCCGGGCCTACGTTATTCCGCAGGCCTGGCCGGGTGTAATCGCCGAATTGAAACGGAATGGCGTCGTGATGCAGGCTTTCCCGAAAGACACCCTCATGACGGTTTCCGCTTATTACATCACCGACTATAAAAGCCCACAGCGTCCTTACGAAGGGCATTACCTGCACACGGGCGTACAGGTGCGGACAGAAACACAGGCCATTCAGTTCTACAAAGGCGATTACCTGATTCAAACCAATCAAGCCACCAATCGGTATATTGTTGAAACGCTTGAACCACAGGGTATCGATTCGTTTTTCGCGTGGAATTTCTTCGATAGCATCCTCGACCAGAAAGAATATTTTTCGGATTATATCTTCGAGGATACAGCGGCCGAACTCCTGCGGAAAGATACTGCCTTACGGCGGCAGCTGGACGAGAAAAAGGCCGGGGACAAAGCCTTCGCCGAGAGTGCCGATGCCCAGCTCAATTTTATTTACCGGCAGACGCCCTACTACGAAAAAACGCATAACCGGTATCCCGTTTACCGACTCAACGAAGTTCAATCCCGGTAAGTTAAATCACGATACTCTTCTGATGAACCCTTCCCCGGCTGCAACTCCTACTGTTTGTTCTTTTGCTGATGCCCTGGCTGGCACTGGCCCAGAGTCGCAGTAAACCGGCCCCGGATGAACTAGCCATTCGGTCATTACGGGCGGAGTCGAACCGGGCCATTCAGGACCGCAACCTCACTGATTTTGGCCAGACCATGTTGCCCGAGATGGAAGTAACCCGGGGTAGTGGTACCCACGTATCGGGGCGGGATTCCATACTGGCTTCGGTGGCGGTGCAGTTCAGCGACCCGGCGTTCCTGGGGTACGTTCGGGAAATTGATCGCCTTCAGGTGAGCACTACCGCACCGCTGGCGGCTGAGCATGGTCACTGGACGGGCCGTTTCAAGCGGCCGGATGGTATACAGATTATTACCGGTACGTACCTGGCCATGTGGCGCAAAACGGAAGCGGGCTGGAAAATCCGCTCCGAGCTTTTCGTGAGTCTGGCCTGCACCGGTAGCGTTGCCTGCGGAAAGTAGCGGCCGGTGAAGTTACCGGTAACAACATTTCAGGCCTGGATTGGGTTAAGCTGTAAACAAACGCACAGTAGGGCATGCTGAACCGGGCGCTATCTATCTTGTTGTTAATAGCTTTCTGGGGGGGGTACTTCCCGTGTAAAGCGGCTCGGGCAGCGTCCATCACGGTCAATGTTCCTTCCTCCCATGCCCCTGTACCGATCAGTGGTTTCTGCAAAAAGAAGCTCACAAATGGACAGCATTATTGGTTTGCCGCTAGCAAACAGGTTATTGCGCTCATTCAGCCGCTGAACCCCGGTACCGCTGACGAGATTTACTCAGGTCTACTGCCCACTCGACAATCAATCGCGCCAACTTGTCAACCCCTATTTATTCCACCCGTCTGCTGGCTGACAGGAGTCCAGCGGGCTACGCCCAACAAAGCACCCCCGGTTTGCTTTTACCAGGGGTGCTGCCTGTATAGCGGTATTAGCCTGAACGGGCAGCACCTGGTGCTTACGGCCGTTGCCTAACAACCAGCTAACCTCTTTTTAAAGCGGGGGTAGTTTCTCATTTATAAACATACAGGCTGGAACAAAGCCAAATCGCGCCTGTTTGTCGGGCAAACGGTGCTGGCTACACCCTACTCTTATATCCAGTATAACTTATGAGTACACCAAAAAAACAAACCGGCTGGATTCAGTACGTCCTGCCGGGCGCATTCATCCTGATTCTTTTCTTCACGGATCTGGGCACCACCATTCGCGGTGGGGTGCAGCAGTTGCTGCTGAAAACCGGCATTAAAGATGCCCCCGCTGTGAGCGAAGAAAAGACTCCAGCAACACCAACCCAAAGCGCAGTTGGCTACCCTCAATTAAGGATGACCTCCCTTGCTAACGAGTCAGTTGAGCTGAGCGACCTGAAGGGAAAGGTGGTTTTTTTGAACCAGTGGGCTACCTGGTGCCCACCCTGCCGGGCCGAGATGCCCGCCATTCAGAAACTGTACCAATCGGTCGACACGGCAAAAGTGGCGTTTGTGATGCTCTCGCTGGATGAGGATAGCCAGAAAGCCCGGCAGTTTGTGCAGCAGAACGACTTTACCTTTCCGGTGTACGTACAGGGCGGCCCCGTGCCCGAAGCGTTCCAATCGCAGGCCATCCCCACTACGCTGATCCTGGACCCGAACGGGCAGATCGTGCAGCGTATTGAGGGCATGGCCAACTACGATACGGATGAGTTTCGGCAGTACCTGCGTTCACTATATCCAAAAGGGCAGTAACGGTTTCAAACAAGTCAACGCTATGGGAAACGAAACCAGCCAGCCCAACCAACTTCTCTTTCTCCAACTCAACGATGTGCACGCCTACCTGGAACTGCACCCCGAATGGTTCTGGGAGAACGGACAGACGGTGTACCGGCCGGCGGGCGGGTATGCCCGAATGGCCACGTTAGTAAACGAACGCCGACAGCAGTACCCCGATACCACCCTGCTGCTCGATGGGGGTGATACCTTTCACGGCACCTATCCGGCTTTGCAAACCAGAGGAGAAGCTCTGGTGCCCTTGCTCAACCAGCTGCAGTTCGATGCCATGACGGCCCACTGGGACTTTGCCTACGGTCCCGACCGGCTGACGGAACTGGCCGCCAACCTAACCTACCCGGTGCTGGCCATCAACGTGTTTCGGAAAGATACGAATGCGCTTCTTTTTCCGCCCTACCGGGTGGTAGAGCGGGCGGGCGTTCGCATCGGTATTGTGGGAATTGCGTCTAACATTGTCGGCAAAATGATGCCGGCTGCGTTTAGTGAAGGGGTCTACTTCACGCTGGGTCGGGAGGAGCTGCCCGGAGCCATCGAGCAACTCCGTACGGTAGAGCAGGTGGACCTGGTCGTGCTGCTTTCTCATTTAGGAATACCGCAGACCCACAAACTCCTGATGGAGGTGCCGGGCGTCGATGTCTGCTTATGCGGCCATACGCACGGCCGGCTCACCCAGCCGCTACTCCCAAACGGAACCATCCTGATCGAGTCGGGCTGTCAGGGGGCTTTTCTGGGAGAACTTTTGCTCACGCTGGAGGGTAACCGCATCGTACACTATGAACACCGCCTGACAGAAGTTGCCGAAACGATAGCGCCCGACCCGGCCATGCAGCAGCTTGTTGAGCAGGCCATGCAACCCTACCGGGAGAAACTGGCCCCCGTCGTCGGTGAAACAACGACGCCACTGGATCGTAGTACCAGTCTGGAAGCTACCCTGGACAACCTGCTGCTGAAAGCTATGCTGGAATCGACCGGTGCCGACGTGGCCTTTTCCAACGGGTGGCGCTACGGTGCCCCCATACCACCCGGCCCCATTACGCTGGAGCAACTGTACAACATCATACCCATGGACCCGGTTGTTTCGCTGGTCGAGTTAACCGGGCACGAAATCCGGGAACTGCTGGAGAAAAATCTGGAAAAAACCTTTTCGGACGATGCCTACCAACAGGCGGGCGGCTACGTGAAACGGGCTAGCGGGCTCACCGTTTTTTTCAAGATGGAGAATCCGGCCGGTGGGCGAATTCAGCAGTTATTTGTTGGGGGGCAGCCGGTGGCACCGGAACGATCCTATACGGCGGCATTCGTTACGGTGCAGGGCGTTCCCAAAGCGATGGGGACCAACCGGCGCGACACCGATACCCACGCCGTGGCGGCTATGGTGGCGTACCTGCTCCAGCATTCGCCCATCGACATCCGGCTCGAAGGCACGTTTATCAGCGTTTAATTTCGTTTCAACCCTAAAAATTATGGCACTCGTACTCGAACAAATTAATAGCGAAGGGCTGGCTCAGCTGAGCTACCTGGTTGGCGACGATAAAACCGGGCTGGCCGCCATCATTGACCCCCGCCGGGATGTGGCCGTTTACCTGGACAAAGCGCAGGCACTGGGGGTGCGCATCACCGCCATCATTGAAACCCACATTCACGCCGATTTTGTGTCGGGGGCGCACGAGCTGAGTGCCCGAACAGGTGCTGCCATCTACGGCGGCAAAAGCGACGCTTACCAGTTTTCGCTAAACCAGATGGCCGATGGCGACGAAATTACCCTGGGCAATATGACCCTGCGGGCTCTGCACACACCGGGCCACACCCCCGAACATATCTCCCTGCTGCTGTTCGACAAAAAACAGGGCAATGAGCCGCTGGCTATTTTCAGCGGAGACACGCTGTTCAATCAGGATGCCGGTCGCCCGGATTTGCTGGGCGAGGAGATTACCCGGCAGCTGGCCGACGACCTGTACCATACCCTCTACAAAAAACTGCTCCCCCTGGGCGACCGGGTGGAATTGTACCCCGGTCACGGGGCCGGGTCGGCCTGCGGGAAGTCCATTGGCGACCGGCGGCAGAGTACCATTGGCAATGAGCGACTGTTTAGTCCGGTGTTCAAGCCAACGTCGAAGGCTGATTTTGTGGGCTGGCTGCTCAACGAAATGCCCGAACCGCCCCGGCACTATGCCATCCTGAAAAAGCTTAATGCCAAAGGGGCCCCGGTGCTGGGCGGGCCCCCGGTTATTCCGCCCCTGTCGCCCAAAGCCTTTCAGGAGCGTATGGAGCAGAAAGATGGCGTTGTGGTGCTGGATACCCGCTCCATCCTGGCCTTTGGCGGAGGGCACATTCCCGGAGCGCTGAACATTGCCCTGCTGCCCGAATTCCCAACCTGGATAGGGTGGATGCTTGACCGGTCGACGCCCATTTTGCTGGTCGTGGAAAGTGAACGCGACATAGCCCTGGCGGGTGAGCAGCTCTTTCGGGTGGGCTACGATACCGTGGTAGGATACCTGCATAAGGGCATGACCAGCTGGCAAAATGCCGCCCTGCCGCTTGAAAGTGTGGGGGAATGGACGGTGCATACCCTGAACCAGCACCTGAACGATTCGGAGCTGACCATTCTGGACGTGCGCAGCCCCGAAGAGCGGGCGGGCGGGTACGTGCCGAGCTCCCAGCACCAGTACATTGCCCACCTGCGGGAGCACCTGCCACCGGCCGATCCAGAAAAGCCCATCGTTACGTATTGCGGTTCCGGCTTTCGGGCGTCCATTGCAGCCAGTATACTCCAGCAGCACGGGTTTAAAAACGTAATTAACGTGCCGGGTTCCTGGACTGCCTGGCAAACGGCTAAATTGCCCGTTGAAAAACCGGAAACGGAGCCTGACGAAGTAAAAGCCTGAATAGATTCATCATGAGTTCATCTGTAAACCATAGAAAAATAATGAAAACGATTGTAGTTCTGGCTTTCGGACTATTAATTGGCCAGGCCACTGTTGCCCAGGCCCAAACCAGTCCCGCTGCTTTTGAGCCAGCGGCAGCCACCAACAAGCAGTATCGGGTAGCCTATCAGCTCAACACCGACGATGATGACAAAATAAAAGGTACCCTCCGCAACATCAAGAATGCCATCGACGACCCGCGCCTGAGCGGCAAGCTGGTGGTTGAACTGGTGGTGCATGGAGCCGGGGTGGCCGTGTTTCGCAAAACAAAGCCCTATGAGGAACTGGTGCAGGAACTCCGGAAGAAGGGCGTCATGCTGGCCATGTGTGAAAATACCATGCGCGAACGGAAAATCAGCCGGGACGAATTGTTTCCCTTCATCAACTACGTGCCCACCGGCAATGGCGAGTTAATCATTCGCCAGCAGAATGGCTGGGCTTTTATGCACCCCTAACGCCCTGCATCATGAACACCGGTATCGTATTGCTCCTGGTCGTTTTAGCGGGAGTGTCATTTCGCGCTCAGGCACAGTCTGACGGTAGTCGTCCGACCCGGTATGACCCGCCCTGGAACAAGCCACTCCAGGGGGGTATTGCCTTCACCGTTCCCGGCGTCGACAATGTGCCGGACCTGTACGGCGACATTAACGATCCCCAGCTGGTGCTGTTTATGGGGGGCAACCAGTTTATGGTGCTGGATGAGTTGCTGGCGGCTTTTCGCAACCGGCACCCGCAATACCAGCGTATTTTCGTGGAAACACTGCCACCGGGCATTCTGGCGGAGCAGATCAAAACAGGATCGGTCACCGTGGGTAACATGCGGATTTCACTCCAGCCGGATGTGTTTCTGGCGGGTAAGAATGCCATAGAAGAGCATAAGGAGTGGTTTTCCAACACGACGGGATACGCCCGGAACAAGCTGGCCATTATGGTGCAGAAAGGCAATCCCAAAGCCATAAGGACCCTGGCCGATCTGGGTCGGGCGGAGGTACGGGTGAGTATGCCCAACCTTAAAACGGAAGGCATTGGCCAGCAGATTGTGCAGGCGTATGAACTAGCCGGGGGCACTGCCCTGCGGGAGCAGATCATGACCACAAAGGTGAAGGACGGCACTACTTTTCTGACCCAGATTCACCACCGGCAAACGCCCATGCGGGTGCTATATGACGAGTCGGACGCCGGGCCCGTCTGGATAACCGAGGTGCTGTACCAGCAACGGCTAAAGTATCCGGTTGATTTAGTGGAGATTCCGGACGCGGTAAACAAACAGGGCGACTACTGGGCCGGACAAATGAAGAAAGCTCCCCATGCCCAGGCGGCAGCTGATTTTCTTAGTTTCCTTACCGGCACGGAGGCACAGGCCATTTACCGGGCGTATGGATTTCTGGCACCCATCCCTTAAATAAACAGCAGGCAGGGTGGCTATAGTAGTATAACTTACTGTAGCCACCCTGCCTGCTGTTGCTATTAACCCAGCTTCCGCCGAATTACTTCACCAGAAAAAGATTCACCGGCCAGTGGGCCTAGTACGCACCAGTCGAACAATCCGGCTGAAAGCGGAATCAGGCTGGCACCCAATAAGGCCCAGTTCGGTTTTTTGGGGTCGGTCAGGCTTACGCCCGCCAGCGTCAATCCAGCTACTATGCGCAGTTTTCGGCCATCGGCACTCGCCATAAATTTCAGGAAATCATTCATATCGTTGATAGTTTATTTTTATTAACAGCGGTCTCCCCAATAGGTTTAGCCAGATGTGAAAAGGGCCGCAGGAAGCCCGGTTAAGGCTGTTGCCACGGGGCCAGTTCCCGTGGGTCAACCCGTTTTCCGCCTGACGTACAGGATCAGGGCCCGAACCAGCAGAAGCCAGGGTGCCATGTGCAGCACCAGGTCGAACCAGTCCATCGGCATCATGCCCGTGGCCCCGCCCAGCACCCAGTGTATCTTGCCCACCACGTGGGGCTCCGGACGAAAGGGGGCCAGACCCAGCGTGAGGCTGGCTATCAGCCAGAGGCCCACATTATTCAGTATAGAGTTTAGTTGGTTCATGCGCGGGTTGTTGAATAGGTTGCGGTTCAGGCTGAGTTTTTGTTGGTGTTGCGTTGCGCCAGGGATAGGTCAGCTGGGCGAAAAGTGTTTTTGGGAACTGTGCCGCTCCCCGAAAACCCAGTTTAATGTGGCTGTCTTCGTAAGGTATGTAGGCCGTTCGGAACAGGTAGTCCCAGATGCTGAGCGTGAGGCCAAAATTAACGCCTGTTCGGTTGTGGGGTGGCAGTTCTTCGGCGTGGTGCCACAGGTGCATCTGCGGATTATTGAACAGATACCGGAACGGGCCAATGGGCAGGTAAATATTGGCGTGGTTCAGGTGACCGATAGCCAGGGTGAACAGGTGGACAATGAAGAACTCCTGCAAGCCGAACCCGATCATGGCCAGCGGAATGTACTCCAGCGTGCGGTAAACAACGGTTTCCATCCAGTGGTAGCGCAAGTGAGCCGCAAAGCCCATCTGTTCTACCGAGTGATGAACCTTATGAAACTCCCACAACCAGGGTGCCCGGTGCAGAAGTCGGTGAATATTCCACTGGACAAAATCCCGTACGACGAATAAAATCAGCAGTTGCGCCCATGCCGGCAGGTTGGCAACGTGCAGGGCCACCAAATTCGTAACGCCAAACAGACCCAGCAGGTCGTTAAACGCCTTAACCCCCACCTGCGAAACGGCATTGTAAATAATCAGTGAAAACAGGAAGTAGTTGAAAAACAGGTAAAAGCCATCGAGCCAGAAATCCTTTCGGAATACCGCCTGGTCTTTTCGCCAGGGGAACAGCAGCTCCAGCATCCAGACCAGCCCCGACAGGCCAATCAGGGTATAGAAATAGTTGGGCCAGCCCGGATGAATAATTTCGTTGACCAGGTACTGCCAGTACCCGGCATAGCCGTCTAAAAACGCCTGCAAATAATCGTTCATGTTGATGAATGGTTAACGGGTAAGCTAACCGCCAAAGGCCAGCTATTGAACTTCCTGGTACGGAATGTCTTTCACAGCTTCGTGCCGGTCAGCCAATGTCGACTGCTTCGAGCGTGATGGTACAGCACATCCCAGCGGGCCACAGCCTGCATTGAACACAGCCTGTACCAGCAGTAATCCGCCAATGAGTCCCACAAAAAGCTGGTGGGTATCTACCGCGCTCCAGATGATAAACAGACCCGATACCAGTCGGATAATCCGCATCGTGTGCCAGTTGGTCAGACGGTTTTTCATTTGTTAATCAGGCCAGCTTACTCAGCTGGCTTGTTTGTTTGATAAACAAATGTAAATACAACTAAATCTCCGTTCAGTGATAAATGTCACAATGCCCCGGCTGAGTGCGGAGATGAGCGGGAAGGGGACGCTAAGGATTCCTGAAGCCGGGAATTAGCATGGGAACGCGCTGTCGGTAATGGGTGTATACATCGCCAAAGGTGCGGATGAGTTTACGTTCTTCGAAGTGGATGCCGATGCGGATGTAGACAAAAGCGGCCAGACTAAAAATCAGATGCTTCCAGTCTGGCTGGTAAACAATGAGTCCTGCCAAACCAATCAGTATTCCCGAATAAAGCGGGTGCCGAACGTAGTGGAGTAACCCTTCCTGCTGGAGGGTACCTACCCGGCCAGATAACTTCGCCGGGGGCCAGCCCGTAAACTCAGCCATGTCGTACTGTTTCAGGGCCCACAAGACAGTCGACAGGCCGGCAATGAGGAGCAGCATGCCTAGCCAGGGCGAGCCAGCCCAATGGCCGACAACCAGGTGGGAGGGAGCCCCTTGCAGGGCTGCTACTACGGGCAGAAAAGTAAGCAGGGCAAGGACGTTATACGCCAGCCGGTAGTACCGTTCGAGGGCGGGGAAGGTTCGTACCACCCGCTCCTTAACGCCATTGGCGGCTGTAAGGCTGTGGACCAGGCCAAAGAATAGCCAGCTAAAAAAAATGGGGAGGTAAGCGGTCATCAGAACCTTCGGTGGTCAATAGGCTTATCCGATTTAAATACCTGTCCTCCATTGCCTAACGGTGTGTTTTTGGGGTTGGCGTAATAGATGACTTTTGTCCGGCGGATGAGTTTCAGCGCAGCGGCTAACCGTTCCTGAGGTGTTTTTGACCACCAGTATTCCTTATCGTAGTCCGGTATATCGGCGGGATTGCTGGATTTATGGATGATATCCATGGGTAAATGGGATCAGTGCTTCGTAAAGATACGATCAATTGCCTGGAACGAATCACGCAAATGGTAACGCCAGGGTTTCTGATGAGCCGTTGGCTTTGCTGTTTTTGACAGCAGTATTTCCCGGTTTTCCCCCCTTCGTTCCTTTCTTTGCTGGTCGAAGTGGTTTAGAGCCGGGTATACTATGCGTTTTCAGAATGCGCTCCTTCTCGGTCTTGCCCGTTTCCGTACGGCGGGGTGCCTGAAGTTTTCGCTGGGCCTCCCGACCCGTCTGCACGATGTCAATGATGGGAGTTGGATAATCGATACCGGGGTAAAAGTGATACAGGTCCTGCTCCAGTGGGGGCATCGTCCAGGGTTCGTGAACATAAGCCGTGGGGCAGTTGGCCAGTTCGGGCACCCATTGCCGGATAAAAATACCGTCCGGGTCATGGTCGTGCGATTGCTTGACGGGGTTGTACACCCGTATCGTATTCGTGCCGGTCATGCCGGCCTGCATCTGAATCTGGGCGTAATGAATACCCGGTTCAAAATCGGTGTACACGCGGGCCAGGTGCCAGCCGCCTTGCTGCCAGTGCTGGAAGAGGTGATGCGTCAGGAATGAGGTTAGCATGGCCCGCATCCGGAAGTTGATGTAGCCCGTCTGGTTCAGGCAGCGCATGCAGGCATCCACCATGGGGTAGCCGGTATTGCCCGTTTCCCAGGCTTCGAAATGCGCCGGATTGTCTGTTTTTGGTACATCATCGAACGCCCGGTTTACATTCTCGAACTCGATTCGGTCTTCACTCTCGAATTTCTGGATGAAATGGCAATGCCACCGCAGCCGCGAGGCAAAGGCCGCGTACTGACCCGCCAGTCCTTTCTCTCCCCGTTCCTGCCGCTTTGTTTTGGCTTCCAGCTGCGCCTGAAACGCCTGCCGGATACTCAGGCATCCCCACGCCAGGTAGGGCGATAACCGGCTGCACCCCCGGCGACTTTCCAGCGGTTTGGAAATGCTCCGGGCGTACAGAGCGATACGCTCCTCCACAAATGACTGCATGTACCGATGCGCGTTGAATTCACCCCCCGGCTGAAAAGCAGCATCTGGCTGTTGCCACGCCACGGGTAGGTCAGGGCCGCGCTCAGCCTCAAACCAGTGCTCATCCACCAGGGCCGGTAACCAGGTTGCCATGTCGGCCTGTTCCTGCGGAGCGCGCATCGTCTGCTGCCAGCGGGCCACCCAGTCGTCGCGGTCGGCCAGCCGCCGGATAACGCCGTTTGATGGGAACTCCCGCCAGGCAATTCCTTCACTACGGCAAAGGCGCGCAACGGCTTTGTCCCGCTCAAACGTAACCCGCAGGCCCGTTTCTTCGTGGGAGAACAGGGTATTGATGGTGTACATCGCCTGCAAAGCACGTATAACGTCAATCACTTCGCGCTGAAAAACCCACAGCCGGGTAGGACCGGGTGTCAGTTCTGCCCAGACTGGCCCGTCGGGCATCAACGCATCCTCAAACGTGAAGGGCAGCCACTCGTGCACCAGGGGAACGTGCTGCGGACGCTCATCGGGGTTGAGCAGCGTTACACCGGTCAGTTGCCGGTTAAGGTCGGCCAGGCACTCCGTCACGAATCGCCAGTGGCGCCGGCCATAATTGGGGTCAGCCATCACCGACGGCTCAAAACAGTACAGCAACAGGAGCGGGGTGCCTCGCTTACAGGCTTCAACGGCGGCCTTCAGCGGGGCGTGGTCCCGCAGGCGCAGGTCCCGTTTGAACCAGAGGATGTTCAACGCCGGTCGGTCGTTGGCAACAGCAGGCATGCGTAAAAAGGAGAAACCTAACTTTCCAATAAGCACCTGTATGGGTAATTTGTTTAGCCGTTGGGGGAGGGGAAGACCATTCGATGCGCTGGGAGTAATTGAGAAAGAATACCAACAAATTCACTAACAATGGGTTCTAGCAGGAGACAATCAATTAGGGTCGTCTGTATACACAACAAATTATCAATGAAAAACATGAATATCAACGGTGTACTGCTCGGGGTAGCTTTACTTAGCCTGACGGCCTGCGGTTCGAATGAAAAAAAGGAAGGAGAGGAATCGCAGACCTCAGAAATGGCGGCTGTAGACAGCACCAAAGCACTAACGCCAACCGGAGAAAAGCCGGCCTGGGGTCTATCCATCGAGCCTGAAATGCAGGTGGTTATCGAGAAGCTGGTCAGTTACGGCGCCAAGCCTATTCCTCAGCTGACGGCCCAGGAAGCCCGCACGAACCCTACGCCTACCAAGGCCGTGATGGACGTGATGGCGGAGAACAACATTCCCATGCCCGTGGCTAAATCAGACACGTCGGGTCAGGAAATCCCAGTGTCAGGCGGCACTATTCACGCCCGCATTTATACACCTAAAGAGGGAACCGCTCCGTTCCCGGTTATCGTGTATTACCATGGTGGGGGCTGGGTTATTGCCGATCTGGATACCTACAATGCCTCTGCCCAGGGTTTGTGTGAGCAGGTTGGAGCCGTGGTGGTTTCGGTTGCCTACCGACAGGCACCGGAATACAAGTTTCCGGTTCAGCACGAGGATTCGTTTGCGGCCTACCAGTGGGTGTTAAACAACGCAGCCACGATCAAAGGCGATCCAAAGCGGGTGGCCGTTGTGGGCGAGAGTGCCGGGGGAAATCTGGCAGCCAACATGAGCATCATGGCTCGGGATAAAAAAGTAGCCATGCCCGTACATCAGGTGCTGGTATACCCCATTGCCAGCAACGATGTGAATAGCGAATCCTACACGAAATATGCCGCTGCCAAGCCCCTGGATAAACCGATGATGGAATGGTTTCTGAACAAGACCGTTTCCAGCAAAGCCCAGGAAGCCGATCCGCGTATCGCATTGGTGAAAGCGAACCTGAGTGGATTGCCCCCTACCACGCTGATCGGAGCCGAAATCGACCCCCTGCAATCGGAAGGTAAACTGCTGGCCGATAAACTAAAGGAAGCCGGGGTAACCGTTGATTACAAACTATATAATGGAGTAACCCACGAGTTTTTCGGCATGGCTACAGTCGTGCCGGAGGCCAAGGAAGCGCAGGCTTACGCGGCCGATGCCCTGAAAGAGGCTTTTAAGAAGTGACAGAATAGTCGGATTATGATACACAAGCAATCGATACAGGAAGGGCTACCAGATCATCTGGTAGCCCTTCCTGTATCGATTGCTTGTTATCTAGTCATCGTACCGACTGTGGTAACTTTCCTGGTAATATTTCCCCATTACATCCAGCACTAACTGCACCGGCTTTTCGGAATCAAGGGTGTAGCGCTTAGCGATGGCTTTACTTAAGGAATTTAAAAGCATACTAATCCCGTACGAAATCTTGTCGACACTAGTTGCGATGGACCTGTCCATCACATCATCGTAGGTGATGAAGTCGAAGTGTGTCTGTATCTTTTTCTGACTGTCGGGCTCGTGAAATTCCGCCTGCGACCGGACGTGGTTATCATGCCAGAGTCGGGCCAGACTCATAAACTCGCTCCGAAAGCCAGGTGTATTGTAAAGCTCGTCTACCCGTTCCTGATGGCTCGTTTGTATGCGTTCCACAAGGGCTCTGTCAGATAAATCCCAGTACCACCAGTTCGCGGTTCCCGGTTTTTCCGGGTCACCGTATTGATTATACGCTTTTTTTAACAAATTCAGCAGTACGGGAAAGGCATCTTTGAATTCACTATTAGTCATGTTTACGCGTAAACCCGGCTTTGCCTTACCGGGATGGCGTAGCAGCAGGAGAGCCGGGTTGTTGCCCGTAGAAAACTGTGCATTGGCCTGCTCAATGTCGGAGTCTGTAAGCCCGAATCGATCCAACAAATTAGATACCTCAACCAATCGTTTCCACTGGCCTATTTCTGTTAGTCGGCTGAAATCAACCAACACGCTGGCTTCCGGGTAGTGGCCCTGCGCAAATTGAACGATGCGTATTTCGTCTTCCAGCTTCATGGTATTGGGGTGGATGTGTACCTGTATAAAGCCCAATGTACCTTCTATTTACTACCTCACGCGGGCAATACCCGTTCCGACCGTCAGCCTTTCCGACCATCAGCCTTTTTTCTGCTCTTTCGCCCAGGCGTCTTTCAGCGTCACAGTCCGGTTGAATACCGGGCGTTCGTTGGTGGAGTCGGGGTCAAGGATGAAGTACCCTTTGCGCATGAACTGGAAATTGGTTTGCGCACCCGACCGGGCGGCTTCCACCAGTGCCGGCTCGGCAAAGGCCCGCACTACCTCCAGGGAATTAGGGTTTAGCAGTTCCTTGAAATCCCGTTCATCAGCGGCTGGGTTCTCGACCGAAAAGAGCCGGTCGTACAGCCGAACCTCCGCTTCCACGGCGTGGGGTACCGATACCCAGTGGATGGTGCCTTTTACGTTGATACCTGACGTGTCGGAACCGCTCCGGCTTTCGGGAATGTACGAGCAGCGAAGTTCAATAATCTCGCCCGCGTTGTCTTTTACCACCTCGTCGCACTTGATGATGTATGCGCCTTTGAGCCGCACCATGCCGCCCGGAAACAGGCGGAAGAATTTCTTCGGTGGGTTTTCCATGAAGTCATCCCGCTCAATGTACACCTCCCGGCTGAAGGGAACCTCGCGCTCCCCCGACGTGGGGTCTTCGGGATTGTTTTCAATCCGCATCATCTCCTTGTGGCCCACTTCGTAGTTCGTCAGGACCAGTTTGAGGGGTTTTTCGTCCAGAACAGCCATGACGCGGTGGGTCGTTTTGTTTAGTTCCTCGCGGATACCAAACTCCAGTAACCCCACATCGATGAGGTTGTCCCGCTTGGCAATACCAATCCGGTCGGCAAAGGCGCGGATGCTGGCGGGGGTGTAGCCCCGGCGACGGAGACCAGCGAGGGTGGGCATACGGGGGTCGTCCCAACCCGTTACATGGCCGTCCTCAACCAGTTGTTTAAGCTTACGTTTGCTCATGACCGTATAGGTCAGGTTGAGCCTTGCAAACTCGATCTGACGGGAGGGGAAGATGTCCAGCTTTTCGATAAACCAGTCGTAGAGCGGCCGGTGTACCTCGAACTCCAGCGTGCAGAGCGAGTGGGTGATGTGTTCGATACTATCCGACTGCCCGTGGGCGAAATCGTACATTGGGTAAATGCACCAGGTATCGCCCGTGCGGTGATGGTGGGCGTGTTTAATGCGGTAGATGATCGGGTCGCGGAGCTGCATATTGGGCGAGGCCATGTCCACTTTGGCCCGCAGCACCTTGGCCCCGTCGGGGTACTCCCCGGCTTTCATGCGCCGGAAGAAATCCAGGTTTTCGTCCACAGACCGGTCGCGGTAGGTGTTCATCAGGCCCGGCTCGGTGGGGTTACCTTTCTGAGCCGCTATCTCCTCCGCCGTCGAATCGTCCACGTAGGCTAATCCTTTCTGAATCAGTGTTTCGGCAAACAGATAAATCTGGTCGAAGTAGTCCGATGCGTAAAATTCATTCTCCCACTCGAAGCCCAGCCAGCGCACGTCGTTCTTGATGGAATCGACGTATTCAGTATCTTCTGTAACGGGGTTGGTATCGTCGAAACGGAGGTTAGTTTGTCCGCCGTATTCGTCGGCCAAACCGAAATTGAGGCAGATAGATTTGGCGTGGCCGATGTGGAGGTAGCCGTTCGGTTCGGGCGGAAAGCGCGTGTGGACACGGCCCCCGTTTTTACCGGCTGCCAGGTCGGCTTCCACGATTTGTTCGATGAAATTACGGGAAGTACCGGCGGGAGTCGACTCACTGCTGGTTTCTTCTGATTCTTTATGATGGTCGGTCATGTTGCTTGCAAACAGATAAACAGACCGAAAATTACGGCCTTTGCCCCGCTTTGGCAAACCAGTTGCCTATAAAGCGGGAACGGAAGCAGTAATCGCTTCTGAGTAAGGGGTGCTCGTTTTATTTTGAATAGCGGCCGGATGAGGGTGAAAATAGGACGTAAAAAACAAAGTTTTGCGTATTCCTCCGTCAACGGCTTCGTTTGTCAGCTTTTATACGAAGGGGATGCGTGTAAAATTACTTAAGTAGGTCAGTAACAGTCAGTAAAATGTTGGCCGGGAGCGAACAAAACAGGTACCTACACGAGTTGTGGCTTAGTACACGCTGTTGACTATCTCACCGCACCATCGTTGCCGGACATCGTTCAAGAGCGTTTTGGGGCTTATCGCAAATGAAAAAAACGTTACTATTCCTTCTGTTTTTGCCTGGTTTATTTCTGGCAATGGATGGATTGGCACAGAAAACCACCGATTCACTGGCTAAACAAGCCTACCTGACCGATTGCATTCAATACGCGCTGACGCACCGGCCGCTGATCAGGCAGTCGGTGATTGATCAGGAAATTGCCGAACGTACCGTACAGAGTGCCCTGGCGGCCTGGTACCCGCAGCTCAGCGCTGGCTATTCCCTGCAGCATTTTCTGAAACAGCCCGTTACTATTTTCCCCGACCCTACTACCGGCGAACCCGTGCCCCGGGTAATTGGCGCAAAAAACACCTCGACAGCCTCCCTCTCCCTGTCGCAGAGCATATTTAGCCGAGACCTCCTGCTGGCCAGCCGGACGGCTGATGCCTACCGGGTTCAGGCGAGCCAGACAACCGTTAGAAACAAAATCGACGTGGTGGTGAACGTCAGCAAAGCGTTCTATGACCTGGTTCTGACCCAGCGGCAGGAAGATATTCTGACCGAGGATATTACCCGGCTACAGCGCAGTCTGGCGGATGCTACCAACCAGTACCAGAGTGGTATCGTGGATAAAACGGACCCCCAGCGGGCTCAAATCGCGCTCAACAACAGCCGGGCCCAACAAAAACAATTTCGCGACCTCGCCAGGGCGAAGTACCAGACCCTGAAACAACTGATGGGCTATCCGCCCAACGCCGTGCTGCGCGTAACCTACGACACGCTTCAGCTGGTCAACGAAATTGCGCTGGATACCAATCAGCTGGCCAACCCCAGAAACCGAATCGAATACCAGTTGCTGCTCAGTCAGGGGCGATTGCTGGAAGCAAACGTGCGCTACAACCGGTGGGCCTACCTGCCAACGGTAGCGGCTTTCGGCAACTACAACCTGTTGTACCAGAATAATGCGTTCGGGCAGCTTTTTACCCGGACGTTTCCAAACTCGCTGATTGGCCTGTCGGTCGCCTTACCCATTTTTCAGGGTGGGCGCCGTATTCAGCAGACCAAAATAGCGGAATTACAGGTGCAGCGGCTGACCTGGGATGAGGCCGAGCTGACCAGTGCCGTCGATGCCGAGTACGCGCAGGCAGTGGCCAACTACAAAGGAAACCTGGCTGCCTACCAGGCACTGAATGAAAACCTGGTGCTGGCGGAGGATGTGTACCGGATCATTAACCTGCAATACCGCAACGGCATCAAAACGTACCTGGATGTGACCATTGCCGAAGCCGACCTCCGAACGGCCCGTATCAATGTGTTCAACGCCCTCTATCAGGTACTGATCAGTAAGCTGGATGTGCAGCAGGCACTGGGAGAAATTACGTTTTGAAAAACCGTTTCTGTTCACGGTTTTCTGTCTACGGTGGCACAACGCGGTCCGGCAAATCGGGTAACCCGTAGACTGAGAACGACCTACCTAATCGACCCGGCGTAAACCGTAAACAGAAGAACGCAAACTAAATGCTATGATACGATTACCACTTATACTCTCCATTCTCTTGCTCACGGCCTGTGGTGACAAGAAGAATGAACAACAGGGACCGCCACCGCCCACACCCGTAACGGCCGTGAAGGCCACGAAAGGCAACGCTACGTATTACGACGAATACCCGGCAACCGTAACGGCCCTGCGCGAAGTGGAGATTCAGCCGCAGGTGTCCGGCAACGTAACGGGCATCTTCTTTCAGGATGGGCAGCACGTGAGCAAAGGGCAGAAACTGTACACCATCGACGCCCAGCAGTACCGCGCCACCTACGACCAGGCCGTTGCCAACCTGAACGTGCAGAAGGCTAACCTCAACCGGGCGCAGAAAGATGCCGTCCGGTATAACACGCTGGCCCAGCAGGACGCCGTGGCCCGGCAACTGGTCGATAATGCCAATGCTACCCTCGAAGCAGCTCAAATGCAGGTGGAAGCGGCCCAGGCCAACATCCGACAGGTATCCACCAACCTGAAGTACACCACCATCTACGCCCCCATGGATGGCACCATCGGTATTTCGCAGGTGCGGCTTGGCTCGGCCGTTGCCCCCGGCCCTACGCCCATGAATACCATCTCGTCCGATGATCCCATTGCCGCCGATGTGCAGGCCAATGCGGCTGATATTGCCCGGTTTACCAGGCTTCAGGGCAAGGCCGGGGTGGTGCGCGACTCCACCCTTCTGCTCCAGATGCCCGACGGAAGTTTATACAAATACCCCGGCACGGTACGCATCATCGACCGGGCTGTAGATCCTCAAACCGGTACCCTGCGCGTTCGAGTGGCGTTTCCCAACCCCGGCAAGACGCTGAAAGTAGGGCTGAACGCCAACATCCGCGTGAAAAACAGTACCGATGAACCCCAGCTTTTGATTCCCTACAAAGCCGTGACCGAACAGATGAGCGAATACTTCGTCTTTGTGGTGGGCGACAGCAGCAAAGTCACTCAGAAAAAAGTGACCCTTGGTGCCCGCATCAACGGCAACGTGGTCGTAAAAGAGGGCCTCACCGAAGGCGAAACCATCGTAACCGAAGGGACGCAGAAGATCAAGGATGGAAGTAAGGTAAAATTTAATGATAAATGATGAATGATAAATGATGAATTAAGCTGGCGTGATATAGTCCTGAGGAAGCCCATTCATCATTTATCATTCATCATTCATAATTCAATAAAGTCGTGTTCGCAGAACTATTCATAAACCGGCCCGTTACGGCCATTGTCGTATCGGTGGTGATTGTTGCCCTGGGGGTGCTGTCGCTGCTGAGCTTGCCCGTTAGCCAGTACCCGAACATTACGCCCCCGGTGGTGCAGGTAACGGCCAACTACACCGGGGCCGATGCGCAGACGGTGGAGCAAACCGTGGCGACGCCCATTGAAACGCAGGTGAACGGTACGCCCGGACTGGACTATATCCAGACCAACGCCACTAATGATGGGCGGATGAGTATGAACGTCACGTTCAAGGTCGGTACTAACATTGACATTGCGGCCCTCGACGTGCAGAACCGCGCCGGTATTGCCGCCCCCCAGCTACCCGAAGCCGTAACCCGGCTGGGCGTAACGGTACGCAAGCGGAATCCGTCGCTGTTTATGCTGGTAGCTATCTATTCGCCGAAGGGAACGCACGACGTATCCTTTACCGATAACTACACGAATATTTACATCCGCGACGCGCTGCTGCGGGTACCGGGCGTGGGTGATATTTTTAGCCGGGCCGACGATTTCAGTATGCGTATCTGGCTCAAACCCGACCGCCTGGCCCAGCTTGGCCTGACAGTAGACGAAGTGCTGGCGGCTTTGCAGGAGCAGAATTTGCAGATTGCCGGTGGATCGGTGGGCGGGCCACCCCAGCCCAGTTCGCAGGCCTTTGAATACAGCGTTTTTACCAATAGTCAACTCAACAAAGAGGAAGATTTCCGGAACATCGTGGTCCGGTCCGACCCGTCGCTGGGAGCCCTGGTGCATCTGAGCGATGTGGCCCGGGTGCAACTGGGTAAGTTTTCGTACGCCAGCAACTCGTTTGTGGATGGCAAGCGGGCCTCCTACCTGCTGGTGTATCAACTCCCCGGCAGCAACGCGCTGGAAACAGCCAAAGGGGTCTACGAAACGATGGACCGTTTGAAAAAAACCTTCCCGCCCGATGTGGCGTACGTCGTGCCATTCGAGTCAGTGTCCGTTATTCAAGTGTCGATTGAGGAAGTGGTCATTACGCTGCTAGAAGCGCTGGCGCTGGTGATTCTGGTGGTGTTTCTGTTTCTGCAAAGCTGGCGGGCTACGCTCATTACGCTGCTGGCCATTCCGGTATCCATCATCGGTACGTTTGCCCTGTTCGTGCCGCTGGGTTTCACCATCAACAACCTCACGCTTTTTGCCTTCGTACTGGCCATCGGTATCGTGGTGGATGATGCCATTGTGGTGGTGGAAGCCGTGCAGGCCAACATCGACAAAGGGCAGTCGCCCCGCGAAGCAACGCTGTCGGCCATGCGCGAAATCACGGCCCCTGTTATTGCCATCGCCCTCATTCTGGCGGCTGTGTTTGTGCCGGTGGGCTTTATTCCCGGCATCGTCGGGCGACTGTATCAGCAGTTTGCCATTACCATTGCCGTATCGGTGCTGATTTCGGCGTTTGTGGCCCTGTCGCTCACGCCCGCCCTCTGTACCCTGATGCTGCGCCCGATGCACATCGACGAAAAAGCCACCGGGCTGAACAAGTTTTTCTACAAATTCAACCAGTGGTTCGGGCGGATGACGGACTCGTACTCGAACGGGGTCCGGCGCCTGATTAAGGTTACGCCCCTGGTCATTGTCGGGCTGGTGGTGGTGTACATCGGTACGGGATTGCTGTTTCGGGCCAAGCCCACCGGTTTCATCCCGACGGAAGACGAAGGCCGTATTTTTGTGACCTACGAAATTCCCGAAGCAGCCTCCACGGCGCGGAGTCTGGAGGTACTGACGGAGATGATGACCATCCTCAAAAAGCAGCCCTATGTGGCGCACTTCACGGCGCTGGGCGGGCTGAATGCCATCACGTTCGCGTCCAAATCGAACAGCGGTACGGTGTTTATCCAGTTGAAGCCGTGGGACGAACGCACCGGCGAAGGCATGCAGGCCGACTCCCTGGTGCCGAAACTGCAACGCGCCTTTGCGGGCCTGACCGATGCGAAGATACAGGCAATCCTGCCCCCGGCTATTCCGGGTCTGGGACAGAGTTCGGGTTTTACCTTCGAGATTCAGCAGCGCGAAACGCAGGACGACGTACAGGCGTTCGAAGGCGTTGTGAGAAACTTCCTCGCCGAACTCAACAAACGCCCTGAAATTGGCCGGGCCTTCTCGTACTTCACCGCTCAGTCGCCCGCTTACCGGGTGGACCTTGACCGGGAGCAGGCCAAGAAGCTGGGACTGAACGTGGCCAATGTGTACCAGACTATCCAGACGCTGCTGGGCAGTCGCTACGTCAACGATTTCATTATCTACGGGCGCAAATTCCGGGTGGTGGCGCAGGCGGATACCATGTACCGGGACGACATCAAAAAACTAAACCAGTTTTACGTGCGCAACGCGGGCGGGCAGTTGATTCCGCTGAGTAACGTGGTGAAGACGACGGTTATCGAAAATGCCCCCCTTATCTCGCACTTCAACCTGTTCCGGTCGGTGGAGATCAATGGGTCGGCCAAACCGGGTTTCAGCAGCAGTCAGGCTAATGATGCGCTGATGGAGGTGGCGGCTAAGGTGCTGCCCGCTGGCTATGCGTATGATTTTGGGGGGCTGAGCCGCGAGGAAATCAGCGCGGGCAACAGCTCCATCTTTATTTTTGCCCTGAGCATTGGCTTCGTATTCCTGTTTTTAGCCGCCCTGTACGAAAGCTGGTCGGTGCCGTTCTCGGTATTGCTATCAGTCCCGATTGGGGCATTAGGCGCTATTCTGGCCCTTACGCTGTTTCCGTACCTGAGCAATAACGTGTACGCGCAGATTGGCCTCATTACGCTCATCGGCCTGGCCGCTAAGAACGCCATTCTGATTGTGGAATTCGCCAAAGAGCGCGTCGATAAGGGAGAAGACCTGCTGGAGTCGACAATCGAAGCGGTCCGGCTGCGACTGCGTCCGATTCTGATGACCTCGCTGGCGTTTATACTGGGGGTAGTGCCGCTGGCCATCGCCACGGGAGCCGGGGGCGTAGCGCGGGCCACCATTGGCCGCACGGTGCTGGGCGGTATGCTGGCGGCCACCTCACTGGCCATCTTCGTCGTACCGGTGCTGTACGTTGCCATCACGAAGCTGGCCTACGGGAAGAAGGGACTGGCTACGCTGAAGAAGAACGCCGAAAAGACGAAGGAGAAAAAAGAACCCGCAGAAGCTGTATAGCGGAAAGCGCCGGGGCTGGCCGTCTGTTCGGGTGGCTTTTTTGCCTGTTCTACCGTAGGCTGTAAGACCAATGAGAGAGTTAACCGGTAGGTTTGGCCAACCTGCGGCTTTGCCCGCTATAGCGTTGACCCTCGCACTCAACGTCAATCCGAGCCTATGCTTCCTTCATTTCCTACTCTGCTACTAAGTGGCTTACTGCTGCTGAACGGTGTTACCCGCGCCCAGACCGGTACTGTACCAGCCGGTCGGGATGGTCATCCTGCTGGAGCGGCCCGCCCGAAACCACCCATCGGCTACGTCGACCCGCTCATTGGGACGGCACCGAGTCAAACCATCACCGCCCGCAAACACAGCGAAGCCGGGAGCGAACTGAGGGGGCAGATTGCCCCCGCCATTGGGCAACCCCATGCCATGACCACCTGGACCCCCCAAACGCGGGCTACGGAAACAAAATGCATTGCGCCCTACTATTACCAGGATACCAAAATCAGCGGCTTTCGGGGGACACACTGGCTGAACGGAAGCTGCGTGCAGGATTACGGCTCGCTCACGATTATGCCCCAATCGGGGCCGCTGGTGCTACCAGCCGCTGCCCGGGGATCTACCTTCCGGCATGAAACGGAGCGGGTAACACCCGCCTACTACAGTGTTCATCTGGATACCTACGCCATCCAGGCCGAACTGTCGGCCCACACCCGGTCCGGACTGCTGCAGTTTACCTTCGAAAAAGGCGGGGAGAGCACGGTACTCATTGAACCCAACAGCGACGAAGGGCAGGGGTGGATTAGCGTCAATCCCGAACGCAATGAACTAGTCGGGTACAATCCGGTACACCGCATTTACCAGGGTCAGGGCCAGTTGGCGGGCTTCAGCGGGTATTTCGTCGTGCAGTTCGACCGGCCCATCAAGACGTTCGGTACCTGGACGAATGACGTAACGGCCGAAGGAAGCCGGCAGGCCGGCAAACCGGGGACGAAGGCCGCCGTAGGGGCGTACGTGCGCTGGCAGCTGGCCCCCGGCGCGGTGGTCCGGGCGCGGGTAGGTACCTCCTTCGTGAGTGAAGCCGGGGCGCGGCAAAACCTGCTGCGGGAAATTCCGCACTGGAGTCTGACCCGCGTCCGGCAGCAGACGGAAACTGCCTGGAACGACGAGCTGGGCCGAATGCAGGCTACCGGGAGCGAGGCCGACAAGACCCTGTTCTACACCGCCCTCTACCACGCCAGCCTGACGCCCCGTATTGCTTCGGATGCCGACGGTGCCTATCCGGGCTTCGCCAGCGACTCGACGATTCATCGTGCCGAAGGGTTTGACTACTACGATGATTTTAGTTTGTGGGACACTTTTCGGGCGTGCCAGCCGCTGCAAACTCTGCTTAACCCGCAGCGGTCGGGTGAGATGGTGCAATCCCTGGTGCGCAAAGCGGAGCAGGGGGGCTGGATGCCCATTTTTCCGTGCTGGAACAGCTACACGGCCGCTATGATTGGCGACCATGCTCAGTCGGTCATTGCCGATGCCTACGTGAAAGGGGTGCGCAATTTCGATGTGCAGAGTGCCTACCGCTACCTGCGCCGGAACGCATTCGATGTTAATGCGGATCCCCAAAGCTACGCCAGCGGGCAGGGGCGACGGGCACTGAACTCCTACCTGAAATACCGCTACATTCCGCTGGAAGACTCGGTCTGGCAGGCGTTTCACAAGCGGGAACAGGTGTCGCGCACCCTCGAATACGCTTACGATGATTTTTGCCTGGCACAGCTGGCCAAAGGCCTGAATCACCCCGACGATGCCCGCATCCTGAACGAACGGGCATTGAACTACCGCTCCGTACTCGACCCGGCCACGGGTTACGTGCGGGGTCGCTACGCCGACGGTCGCTGGATAACGCCCTTCAATCCGTTTGCCCTCCGCACGTCATTCATCACCGAGGGTTCCCCCGCGCAGTACACGTTTTTTGTGCCGCAGGATGTACCGGGCCTCATCCGGGCGGTGGGCGGGAAGGACCGGTTCGTAGCCAAACTGGATACGCTGTTTGACGGAGGTCATTACTGGCACGGCAACGAACCCAACAACCAGATTGCTTACCTGTACGCCTACGCCGGTGCACCCTGGAAAACGCAGGCCCGCGTCCGGCAGCTCATCCGCGATGAATATGATCGCTCACCCGGTGGGTTGAGTGGTAATGAAGATGGCGGGCAGATGTCGGCCTGGCTGGTGTTCAGCATGGCGGGGCTATATCCCGTTTGTCCGGGTACGCCCTACTACGTGCTCGGCAGCCCTGCGCTCGATGCGGTGACCATTCAGCCCCGAACAACCGGGGGCAACCCGGGCAACCCGTTCACCATTCAGGCGCAGAACAACTCAGCGGCCAACGTCTACATCCAGTCGGCCACACTGAACGGGCAACCCTTCTCCCGTCCATACCTCACCCACACCGACATTCAGCGGGGCGGTGTGCTTCATTTGCGCATGGGCGACAAGCCAAACACCGCGTGGGGTAGTCTTCCTGCAGACAGCATACCACCGGCATTTCCCGAAAGATAGCCGTATTGGTGGGTAATTACGGGTTGATCAGACTTCTTTGGCGGATAGAAACGTTCCGGCCACGGAACAGCCAACAGATGCTATAAAGGCAAGAAGAGCGGAAGGTAAGGCGTATTGATACAACAGGAGCGCGGTGTAGCCCATGAGGAGCAGGGCTACGAGCAGCAGCAAGCGGGAAAGGAAGTAGCTTGGCCCGTTTTTCATCGTGAAAAGTAGTGTAGCATAGCCCGTATAATCAAATAGACCAGTGTAGCCGTAATGAAAAGCACTACCGTCCAGGGACCGGGAACAGGAAGTATCGTTTTACGTTTCATGCCGAAAAGGACTGGGGAAAACTCTACTTGTCAGACGAATAACCTGCTATAAGTCACATAAAAAAGGCGGTAAGGTCAATTTCTGGTGGGTTCGATGGAAGTTTTCAGTTTATGTGATAACTCGTTTTGGTTAAACTTGTTTCTTTCCTGGCATTGTCCACTAACAGGTAAGACTAGTAGCAATCAGCGCAATTTTGCAAGCATCGCAGGAAGGTTGAACCGATTCATTGAAGCTATTGGGCTCTTGATAAGTTTTCCCGGCACCGTTGGCTAAAGCCCAATGGCAATGGATTTGAAGCCCCGGTGAGGCTAGATAGAGTCAGGCGCTGGTATACCGAATTGTCATTGTGTCACCAGCGACTAGACACGACCCAGCGTTAGTTGAATAGAATTGAGAGGTGAGACTTGGATAGTGCGATAGATGCCATCTTTGGGAAGTGTTGTCATTTAAATATGACTGAGTGGGGTGAGCATTTACAAATAACGGTCCTGCTTTAAAAACATGGCCATCAACAATAATTTCTACATAAGTTGCCCAAAAGCACTTTGTCAGAGTGGTGTAGTGAGGGTTAGAATGGCGGCCGTGGGTGACGAAAGTTTATCGTAACGAACCGCAGTCAGATGTTTTATTGGTTGAGCAACTTCTTTTTTTGGGCGTCGTACTCGGCCTGAGTCAATGCCCCGGCATCGAGCAACTGTTTGAGCTTAAATATTTCATCGGCTACGCTGGTTGCGGGTTTAGATGAAGTAGTAAATTGCCTGAACTCAGCAGGGGGAAGAATTTCACCAGCTTCAATAGCGTTGTCGAGTTCGACATAGTAGCGAGTAAATGTGCCTACTCCTGCTATTGCATACACACTAAAGCCCATACGTTTGCTACCGAATATATTCAGGTCCTTTAAAACTACCTTACTACCAGCATAGTTGTTGATCATATAATTCCGAACGACCCGGCCGTTGACTCTCGTAGTGGCACCGAACGAGGCCGGGTTTTCATACAGAAAAGCAAAATCCTTATTGGGCAGTGACCCTTTTCCTAAATTTAGCGTATCCCCATTTTTAACAACCCAGCCCGGAATGCTTGTCTGATACCCATCTTTAGTGATTGATATATCCTGGTTAGTAATTTGATCTTTTGTAATCGGCTGCGCCTTCCCATCTAACATGGCCAACAAGATCAGAATTCCGCCTACATTGACTGAAACCCTTATACTTGACCACGATTTTTTGGTCCAATGGTACCGAAAATAGTAATGGTTAGTATTTTTCATCGAGCAATGAGCAAATTGATATACGTTGAGTCAAGCTTATTTCTCTACGCTACCTACCAAAGCGGTAACTGACATTTTTCTATTCATCTAGCGACAGTATGCCATCTGACTTACCATGTTAAAATGTCCTTATAGAAATAACCCCGTAGAGTCACCAACATAATTATTGAAAAGGCAGACGTCGCGGCCGTATTACCGCCGAGAAAGGGCAATGTTCCAACCGCTAGACGAACGGGCGATAGCCTGAAAAATAAAAAGCCCCGACTCTCCGAGCGGGGCTTTTCTGTTAGTGACCGATACGGGAATCGAACCCGTGTTACCGCCGTGAAAGGGCGATGTCCTAACCGCTAGACGAATCGGCCGTCTTGTTTAAAAGACCCAACAGTTAAGCTGATTAGCTGCCCTGTTGGCGAAACGTGGTGCAAAGGTAAGGTGATGTTTTAAAAATGCAATAACAACCATCAAAATTTTTCTGAAAAAAGGGTTCCTGACCGATTTACTGCTATTTTTGAACCAGTTAGCTTCTTCGTTTTTTAGTTTACTTATGAAAAAAGTTCTTTGCTGGTCGCTCTGGTAACGCTGGTACTCGCTCATGCGCCCAGCCTGGTACTGGCCCAGACATCAACAACTACAACCAGCGTCTCCTCACCCGCTCAGTTTCTGGGCTACACACCGGGAGACCGATTCACGCCCCACCATCGCCTTATCGCTTACGCCGAACAGGTAGCCCGCCAGCTGCCCGGCCGGGTCAAACTGATTCCGTACGGCCAGACCTACGAAGGTCGCCAGTTGATGGTGGTCGCTATTGCCTCCGAAGCAAACCTGGCGCGGCTGGAAGAAATCCGGACCAACAACCTGAAACGGACCGGTCTGCTGGAAGGAACCCCGACTACCGCACCCCAGCCGCCCATTGCCTGGCTGAGTTACAACGTGCACGGCAACGAAGCTGTCAGCTCCGAAGCATTCTTGGAGGTGTTGTACCGGCTAACGAATACGAACGATCCTATCTCGGCAAAGATTATAAACACCACGGTGGTCCTGCTCGACCCCGGCCTCAATCCCGACGGGCACGACCGCTACGTGAACTGGTACAACCAGATGCTGGGGCGTACACCCAATCCCGATCCCGCAGCCCGCGAGCACAGCGAACCCTGGCCCGGTGGTCGGTACACCCACTACCTCTTCGACCCTAACCGCGACTGGGCCTGGCAAACGCAGGAAAACACCCAGCAGCGTATGGTGCTCTATCAGCAATGGATGCCCCAGCTCCACGCCGATTTTCACGAAATGGGCGCGGAGAGTGCGTATTATTTTGCGCCCTCGGCCAAACCCTACCACCAGGATATTACGCCCTACCAGCGGCAGTTTCAGCAAACCATCGGGCAATACAGCAGCCGGGCCTTCGATAAAAATGGCTGGCTCTACTACACCCGCGAACGCTACGACCTGTTTTATCCCAGCTACGGCGATACTTACCCAACCTACAATGGCGCCATCGGCATGACGTTTGAGCAGGGCGGGGGAGGCCGGGCGGGGCTGGCGTATCAGAAGGATGATGGCGACACGCTCACCCTCCGCCAGCGCATCGACCACCACTACGCATCGGGCATCGCCACGCTCGAATCCGTGGCTGACCGACCCGACGAAATCGTGAAGGAGTTCGGGCAGTTTTTCGACAAAGCCCGTACTGCACCCATTGGGGCTTACAAAAGTTACGTGATCAAAGCCAATGGCGATGCCGGGCGAATCAGGGCGTTGCAGCAACTGCTGGACCGGAATAAAATCAGCTACGGCTACGCCGGAAAAGCCCAGACCGCTGCCGGGGCCTTCAACTACAGTACGCAGAAAACGGAGAAAAACACCGCCGTAGCCGCCGACGATATGGTTATCAGTGCCTATCAGCCCAAGTCGACGTTGCTTAAAATACTATTCGAGCCTAACTCCACGCTGGAGGATTCGGCTACCTACGACATTACGGCCTGGTCGTTACCGTACGCGTATGGCCTGCAAACCTACGGCCTGACTACCCGGCTGAATCCAACGGGTGCTATACCCACGGCCCCGGTTTCTGCACCCGTTGCCAATGCTTACGCCTACCTGATCCGCTGGCAGTCATTACCGGCGGTAAAGGCACTGACAGCCCTGATGAAACAGCAGGTGCGGGTGCGGGTCGCCGAAAAACCGTTCGAGGTGGAAGGGAAATCGTATCCGTACGGTACGCTAATCGTTACCCGGACCGGGAACGAACAGTTTGGTGACCGGCTGGGAACCGTAGTACACGAAGCGGCTATGGCTAACGGGGCTGACTATACGCCGGTTCAGACCGGGTTTGTTACAACGGGTTCCGACTTCGGCTCCGGGTCGGTATTTGGACTAAAAGCACCCAAAGTGGGTTTGGTAACGGGGGAGGGGACACCCCCACCGTCGGCGGGCGAGGTGTGGCACTTCTTCGACCAGACTCTTAAGTATCCGATTACGCTGCTCGATGGCAGTTCGCTGGGCAACTTGGCCTGGACCAAGCTGGACGTGCTGATACTACCGGCCAATTATAATTACAGCCGCATCCTGCCCGAAAAAACGCTGACGGCGCTGAAAGAATGGGTTCGGGCCGGGGGGAAACTTATTGCGATGGAACGGGCTGCGTCGTTTCTGGCGGGTAAAGACGGGTTCGACCTGAAGGAAAAATCGGACGATGGGGATAAGGCTCGGCAAAAGTCGCCGGGAAAGCCAGGATTGATTCGCTCAACGTGTACGCCGACCGGGAGCGGTCTGCCCTCTCGGACGAAACGCCGGGCAGTATTTACCGGGTCAATATGGACACGACGCACCCGCTCGGATTTGGCCTGTCGGGGGGCTATTACGCGCTGGTGCTGAACGCCTATAACTTCGATTTTCTGAAGGATGGCTGGAATGTCGGTTACCTGAAAAGTGATAATTACGTGGCTGGATTCTCGGGAAAGAACGTGAAAGAAAAACTGAAAAATACCCTGCTGATGGGCGTTCAGACGATGGGGCGCGGCAGTGTTGTGTACCTGGCGGACGACCCGCTCTTCCGGGGCTTCTGGTATAATGGCCAACTGCTGTTCAGCAACGCGGTGTTTATGGTAGGAAATTAATGAGTGAATAATGACCGGTGAGCGAGTCGCTCACCGGTAATTATTCACTCATTCACTCATTCACTCATTCGCTCATTCGCTCATTCAGTCATTGGTAATTGGTATATGAAAGCAATCCTCTGCCGCTCGTTCGGCTTACCCGATACGCTCACCCTGGAAGATATTCCGTCGCCCACGCCCGGCCCCGGCGAGGTACTTGTCCAGACGAAAGCCTGCAGCCTCAACTTTCCGGATACGCTGACCATTCAGGATAAGTATCAGTTCAAACCCCCGTTGCCGTTCTCGCCGGGGAGCGAATCGTCGGGTGTGGTAAAGCCGTGGGGGAGGGCGTTACCCACCTCAAACCCGGCGACCGGGTGTTTACCTACGGCTCGCACGGCGGACTGGCCGAAGAACGCATTTCCGACGCCCGCGCCACCATCCCCATTCCCGATGGGATGGACTTTGTAACGGGGGCGTCAACGCTGTACGCCTACGGCACGTCCTACCATGCCCTGAAAGATCGCGGCCAGCTAAAGGCCGGAGAAACGCTGTTGGTGCTGGGGGCCGCCGGGGGTGTTGGATTGGCCGCCGTTGAACTGGGGAAGCTGCTGGGCGCTACGGTTATTGCAGCCGCATCCACCGAGGAGAAACTAGCCGTTTGTCAGCAAAAAGGAGCTACGCACGCATCAACTACACGACGGAAGACCTGCGCGAACAAATCAAGGAAATTACGGGCGGCAAAGGCGTTGATGTGGTGTTTGACCCCGTGGGCGACCGATGGGCCGAACCCGCCATCCGGTCGATGGCCTGGCGGGGCGGTACCTGGTAGTGGGCTTTGCCGGGGGCGATATTCCGAGGATACCGCTGAACCTGGCCCTGCTGAAGGGCTGTGCTCTTATGGGTGTTTTCTGGGGATGTTTACGCAGAAAGAAGCCCCGCTGAGTCAGCGAAACATGCAGGAAATAGCCACCTGGGTGATGCAGGGGAAACTCTCCCCGCATATTTACCGGAATATTCGCTGGCCGACGCCCCGCAGGCGCTCACCGACATGATGGAACGCCGGGTGATTGGGAAGGCAGTGATTGTGCTGTAGAAAACATTTGCCACCCTGTTATCAGTTATAGGGGGGGCTATGTAACTACACTATGACTATTAAACGACTAAGAAAATCACTGCTACTGTTAGTGTTGGTCGGGTGCTCTCCGGCCAGCATGGGGCAGGGGCTCAGCCTGCTGGGTATTCCACTGGATACCCTGCTGAGGACACAAACACCCCGGGTCGACCGGGCGTATATCGTTACCTATTACGGCCGCCTGCACCTGTTTGCCGTAACCGACCGGGATGATTTCACCATGCGCATGGTGGGTTCGGCCGTGCCACTGAAGTACAAACCAAACCTGCCCTGGTCCATTGGTCTGGGCGTTAACTACAAATGGATTGGCACGGAACTAACCGTCCGACTGCCCCTGCTGGGCTACGACGTGGCCCGGAAGGGGAAAACCAAACAGTTTGGTGCCCGGGTGAACCTGAACCGGAATCATTACCTGATTTCTGCCCAATACCACGCCTACCGGGGATTTTATCTGTACAATCCCGAGTTGCTGCAACCCGACTGGCTGGCCCGGTTTACTACGTACCCGAACCGCAATGATCTGCGCAGTCAGACGGCAGATGTTCATGTTCTCTACCAGACCAACCCCCTCCAGTTTTCCGTTCCGGCCACCCTGCTCCAGCGGGAAGGACAACGCCGGAATGCGCATAGCTGGGTTCTGGGTGGTTTTCTGACCTATCAGAACATCCGGGCCGATTCCGCCCTCATTCCCACGGCTTTGCAAACCGAATTTCAGTCCCAGGCCCAGTTGCGGGGCATCCGGACCCTTGCGCTGGGTATCAATGGCGGCTATACCAAGACGTTTGTTTTTCGAAAGCACTTTTTCACCAGTTTGTCCGTTCGGCCGGGCGTGTCGTTGCTGCTCCAGCAAACTACCTCCGTGGCGGCACCATCAGAGAGCCGTTTGAAGGCGGGTTGGGAGGGGATTGCTTCGTTGACGCTGGGCTACAGTACGGATAATTACTACGGTGGCATTTACAGTTCAACCTCCTGGGTTAACCGGACGTTCTCGCAGGAGTTGATCAATACCCACTCCGATTATATCCGGCTGGTGGTGGGTAAGCGCCTGCGGTATCGACCCAAAGGATTCGTGAAGAAGTTGCCCGGTATTTAGGAGTTGGCTCAATGTGTAATGCTTTGTTTAACAGTATCTTGAAAAGATAAATGACAATGTGCTGTGAGACTTTTTGTCATTTGGACGCAGGATAAATCTCAAGCTTGACCGATAATCGATCTTAAGATTTCTCCTGCGTCCAAATGACAAAAGAATTCCTGAATTTGTAGTTCAGACAGGTCTGAAAACAACTTTATCCTGGTCCCAGATAATTCAAAAACCGGTATTTTTCCTGCTATTTGCTTCCAGAAAGTTCCTATTCAGGGTATGGTTTGCGGGGACACAGGCCGTAAACGGGCACGTGGTCGTAGCAACGGGTTTCACCCCGCCACCGCGACCACGTGCTCACTTTATTAATCAGTGCTCAACGTCTGACTGGTTTGGCGCTCATAAAAAAGGTTAGGGTACCCCCCTGCATCATCTCATCGTGGGTGATAACGGATTGAGCAAACTGCTTTCCGTTCAGCAGTACCTTTTGTACGTACACGTTTTTATCGCTCTGGTTGATGGCTTCGATGGTAAAGGTCCGGCCATTTTCCAGATTTAGGCGGGCACGTTGAACGGATGGACTACCCAGCGAGTAGGTATCCGAACCGGGCGCAACGGGATAAAAACCCATTGACGAAAACAGGTACCAGGCACTCATCTGCCCACAGTCATCGTTGCCGCCCAGTCCGTCGGGGGTGGGTTGGTACTGCTTGTTAAGAATCATCCGGACCCGTTCCTGCGTTTTCCAGGGTTGCCCCGCCCAGTTGTACAGATAGGCGATGTGGTGCGCCGGTTCGTTGCCGTGGATGTACCCGCCAATGATGCCCTCGCGGGTAATATCTTCCGTTTCAGCAAAAAATTCATCCGGTAAGTGCATGGAAAAGAGGGTATCCAGCCGTTTGACAAATGCTTTTGGCCCGTTCATGGCCAGCATCAGGGCCTCCGGGTCCTGTGGCACGAAGAAACTGAAATTCCAGGAGTTGCCTTCAATGAAGCCTTGTCCTTCGGTTTTGTACACGTCGAATTCTTTTTTGAATGTTCCATCGGCCAGCCGGGGGCGCATGAAGCCAATCGACTTGTCATAAACGGTCTTCCAGTTCTGAGATCGTTTGAGGTACGTATCATACACGTCGGTCCGGCCCAGTTTCTTCGCCAGCTGGGCAATGCACCAGTCATCGTAGGCATATTCCAAGGTGTTGGACACGGAGGTCCGGTTGGCCGTTGCCGGAATGTACCCCTTGTCGATGTAGTCGCCGATGCCCTCGTAATCGCGGTGATTGGACGTGGCGATACAGGCATCGAGGGCTGCTCCGGCATCGCCTTTATACACATCTTTAATGATAGCATCGGCCAGTACGGACACGCTGTGGTAGCCGCTCATGCACCAGTTGTCGTTGGCATAATGCGACCAGACGGGCAGCATCTTCAGCGTACTCTGGTCGTAATGCGCCATCATGGACTGGACCATGTCGTTGTTGCGTTTGGGCTGAATCAGGTTGAAGAACGGGTGCAACGCCCGGTAGGTATCCCAGAGCGAAAACGTGGTGTAATTGGTAAACCCATTGGCCTGATGGACGTTCTGGTCCAGCCCCTTGTACTGGCCGTTGACATCCATGTACGTGGTTGGGTTGATAAACGCGTGATAGAGTGCCGTATAGAAATTGACCTTGTCAGTTTCCGACGCGTCGATCTGGATTTTGTTCAGTTCCTGATTCCAGTCGGCCTGCGCCTGCGCTTTCACCGCGTCAAAGTTCCAGCCCGGCACTTCGGCCCGCATGTTGGCCAGGGCATTCTCCTGACTCACCGGCGACAGGGCCATTCTTAGTTTCACCTGCTCGCCCTCGTTCGTGTCGAAATCGAAGTACATCCGGATCTTCCTACCCGCTATCTCCGGGAAGTTCTTCGTCTGGTCGAATTTGCGCCAGAAGCCCTTGTACACCTGCGCTTTGTCCTGATTCTGCTGCCCGAAGGCTTTGAACGGCTTGGAGAACGACAGGGCGAAGTACACCGTTCGGGTTCGTGCCCAGCCATTGGTTTGCCGATACCCCGTCACCAGCGTATCGTTTACTACCCGCACAAAGGTCCAGACCACTTTGTCCTCGTAATTGTAAATGCCGTGCATCAAATCCAGGATAATATGCGACTGGTCGGATTTGGGAAACGTGTATTGGTGAAAGCCAACCCGGTTGCTGGCGGTCAGTTCGGCGGTGATGGCGTGGTCGTCGAGTTTAACTTTGTAATAACCGGCTTCGGCTACTTCATTCGCATGGGAAAAGCGGAACGGTACCCACCGCGAGGATTCGAGGCCATGCCCGGATTGAGCTGTAAGGCTCCCTGCGTGGGCATGATCAGAAAATCGCCCAGGTCGGAATGGCCCGTGCCGCTGAAATGCGTATGACTGAATCCCACAATCGTTTTATCCTCGTATTTGTAGCCCGCGCAGTATCGGTACACATCCCCGTTGTACTGGCCATTGATCTCGTACGACAGTGTATCGGTATCCGGACTCAACTGCACCGACCCGAACGGAACGGTTGCTCCCGGATACGTATGCCCCATTTTTTCGGTGCCAATCAATGGATGAACGTAGGGAACCAGGTTTTGCTGGCAGAAGGCACATAGTGCGAAAAACTGTAAAAGGATAGTTAGGGTGATTCGTAGCATTTTCGGAGAAAACAGGCGGTTCCGGGCATTTGACGGTAAAAAGGTACGAAAAGGTTTTGGAACGGACGGGTAATGGCCGAATCGTGGGGCACATCGCCGTCAAAACAGCTGTTATCGCGTAACTGGGTATGCAGCAGCAAAACGAGTCATCACCGCATTACTTCACCAGTTCGTACCCCCGGCGTAGCCTTCGTGCGGGTAATGCGGCTGCCGGTATGGTCGGCAATGCGCTGGTCAAAAGCAGCCTGAACATTGGGTGATGTTTCTTGGGGGGGCAGAGGTGTGATGCGAGCCGTACCGACGCAGGACTGTATAGGTCATGGATGGATACACTTGGTCAGGCCGGGGCTCATTGGTGGCGGAGTACGTTTGTCTGGAAATTGATTTCCTGCATGTCCCGAACGATCAATCCATGACTACCGGGATAATCATTCATTTATTTATCAGTTGGTATGTAACCCGTTCATGTTTAATCCGTCAAAAATTAACCATTAAGTTTTTGAAATCTGCTCCCTGTTAACAGGTTGAATGGGTTCTGCCAGTTCGTTTCGTATATTTTTATTGACGTATCTACATGGAAAAAGTAATCAGCCTCGCCAAAAAGGTAATGGGGATTCATCCTCAGCAGGGGGTTAAACCATTGAGTTCACTCGTGCACATTGGCTCCTTTCACCACGGGTATCACCTGCCCAAAAACTTTCTGACCGCCGATTCGATCTGCTACTGCATTGGGGCAGGAGATGATATTTCGTTCGATACGGAACTGAAGGTCATGTATGATGCGAACGTGTATATTTTTGATCCTACTCCCGTGGGAATCGATCATTTTCAGCAGCTAAAGCAATACTGCCGAAATAACCAGGTGCTTACCCTCGACGATGAGCAAGAGCCTTTCACGTACCGAATTTCTACCGAGCAGATAAACGCAATTACGTTTGTTGATATTGGCGTTTGGGATGAGCGAAAGAACATGAAGTTTTATTCGCCACAACGCGAAAACTACCCCTCTCATTCGGTTTACCTGTTCAAAGAATCGAATGAGTACATCGAAGCGCCGGTAGATCGATTGAGCAATCTGATGCGCATGCTGGGGCATACCATGCTGGATATGGTAAAACTGGAAATTGAAGGTGCCGAGTACACCGTTATTGATACGATCCTTGACGATAAACTGGACATTAAATCGATCCTGGTTGAGTTTGATGAGGTGCACAACGCAAATGATAAGTCATTCCACTTCCGAATAAAAAAGACCTGCGACAAACTTAAAAAAGCCGGGTACATACTGGTGCATTCCACGGAGCACCTCAAACGGACCTTTATTCGGGAAGATATCTATAATGCGTTGAAAGTCAAAGAAAACGAGGAGGTTAACCACAATGAACGAATTCGGGCAGTTGCTTATGTAAACTGAGCGCTGTCAACTACTGATGTGCTGCCGGGTCACTACTGCATGGAGTGGCCCGGCTTTGTTTTTAGGGTCCCCCCCGGCCCGTTTGAGCCTGATTGGCAGGCGTTGGATCGAACGGGCTAACAACCGACCTTCGTTCAGCCGCCAAAAACAGCTGTGCCCTTCAGGCCATCAGGCGCGTATGTCGGATTTGTGGCGCAGAACGTTATATTTGCGTGAATATAACGACTGGCTTTACTCACCAGCATGACCAACCTGAACGCCCTGATGCATACCGGCTGCCGCCCCGCCGGGTTTGTGTTGCTCATTACTTTTCTAACCGCTTCCAGTTGCCCGGCCCAGACCGTACTGACTATTGGCGGGGAAGTAGCTAAACCGTTGACCTTACAGGCAACGGATCTCAAAGCGATGCCCCACGTTGAAGTAACCATAAAGGAACGGGACGGTAAAGCGCATCGCTACGCGGGCATCCCGCTCTTCGGAACTGCTCAAACAGGCGGGTGCTACGCTGGGTAGCGAACTGCGGGGCAAAAACCTGACGAAATACGTAGTGGTCAAAGCTGCCGATGGCTACGAGGTGCTGTTTGCCCTGCCGGAACTTGACCCCGAGTTCGTTACCCAAACCATTCTCCTGGCCGATAGCGTCGATGGCGTACCCCTGGCAGCGGGCGTTGGGCCGTATCGGGTGGTGGTACCGATGAGAAAAAGCCTACCCGCTGGGTGCGGGATGTCATGTCCATGGACGTGCGACTGGCCAGGTAATTGCCCCACTGGTGGGAAACGCAACGGAAAATAGATTATTTATGAAGAAACTGATTAGCAGTAGTTTACTCTTTTTGCTGGCGCTATGTCCCTGGAGTTTATGGGCACAGCCCCTGCGGGTAGCGGTGGCCGCCAATGCGCAGTTTGTTATGGAGCAGCTGAAGGCGAATTTTCAGAAAAAGACGGGAGTCGCGGTTGACATGATCGTGAGTTCGTCCGGGAAGCTAACCACGCAGATTCAGCAGGGTGCCCCCTACGATGTCTTTCTATCGGCGGATATGGCCTACCCGCAAACACTCTACAAAGCCGGACTCACAACGGCGGCCCCGGTGGCCTACGCGTACGGCTCGCTGGTGCTCTGGACCCTGAGCAACCTGCCCCTCACCGCCGACCTGCGCGTGTTGTCAGACCCTTCCGTTCGGCACATCGCTCTGGCCAATCCCGCTACGGCTCCGTACGGGGAAGCGGCTGTTTCGTTCCTGACATACCGAAAACGACTGGACGCGGTAAAACCCAAACTGGTGTACGGCGAGAGCATTGCGCAGGTGAACCAGTATGTGCTGACGGGAGTAGCCGAGGTTGGGTTTACGGCTAAATCCGTGGTGCTCGACCCCAGCCTGAAACAGCGGGGGCGCTGGATTGATCTGCCCCAAACGGGGTATTCGCCCATTGCACAGGGCGTGGTTGTTTTGAAGCGGACGAGCCGGGGTCAGGCGGCCCGACAGTTCGTGCAGTTTTTGCGTAGTCCGGATGCCCGGCGTATTTTGCAGCGGTTTGGTTATCGTGCCCCCACTTCCTGATTTATTATACACACAGGCATATGCCCATCGACTGGGAACCCATCTGGCTAACCTTGCGCTTAGCCGGCATCACCACTCTCTTACTGCTCCTGATCGGCGTACCGCTGGCGGGTTGGTTGGCCCTGAGCCGGTTCCGGCTCAAGCCGGTGGTGGAAGCACTCATCAGCCTGCCGCTGGTGCTGCCGCCTTCGGTTGTAGGCTTTTACCTGCTTCTTGCCTTTAGCCCGACCAGTGCGTTCGGGGCGTGGTTGTTGCAGACGGTCAATCTGCAACTGGTCTTTTCGTTCGAGGGGCTGGTGGTGGCGTCGTTGCTGTACAGTTTGCCGTTTATGGTGCATCCCATTCAGGCGGGGCTGGAAAATCTACCTGCTTCCTGGCGCGAGGCTTCGTACACGCTGGGGCAGTCGCCCGTGCGGACACTGTTCCGGGTGCTGCTACCCAACTGTAAACCGGCCCTGCTGACGGGTATTGTGCTGACGTTTGCCCACACCATTGGTGAGTTTGGCCTGGTGCTGATGATCGGAGGGAACCTGCCCGGTCAGACCCGGGTAGCCTCCATCGCCATTTACGATGAGGTGGAGCTGCTGCACTTCGATACGGCGCACGCCTATGCTGCCCTGTTGCTGGGCCTTTCCTTCGCCATCCTGCTGCTGGTATACGGCATCAATAAACGCGTAACGGTATGATTCACCTGGACGTTACGCTGCCGCGCCTGTTTGCCGAAGGAGCCACCGAACTACGGGTACAGACTGCGCTGGAATCCGGTAGTCTGACGGCACTGGTAGGGCCTTCCGGTTCGGGAAAAACAACGGTACTGCGACTCCTGGCCGGTCTGGAAATACCCCGTTCCGGTCGAATTACGGTGGATAATACCGTTTGGTTCGACAAACAATCGGGTATCAACCTACCCCCTCAGCAGCGGGCCATTGGCTATGTATTTCAGGATACGGCCCTCTTTCCGAACATGACCGTGCGGGACAATATTACCTACGCAGCCCCGAAGGGTCAGTCGGCGTTGGTGAACGAACTGATTGAAGGAGCTGGACTGGAGCCGTTTGTTGATCAGAAACCGGGTCGCTTATCGGGTGGACAGCGGCAGCGGGTGGCGCTGGTCCGGGCACTGGTGCGACGGCCGCAGCTGCTGTTGCTGGACGAACCGTTTGCTGCCCTGGATACGCAATCCAGCCGGCAATTACAGCAGGTACTGGTAAACCTGCATCAGCGCGGGCAGACGACTACATTACTGGTTAGTCACCATGATGCAGAGGTGCAGGCCCTGGCCGACCGGGTTATTCGCCTGGTAGAGGGACAGGTTCAAGCGGACGAACCGATTAAAAACCACACGCTCGACCCGTTGCTACACGAACGCATCACGCAGATTGCGTACGACGAAAACCGCCAACTATGGGTTGTCGAAACCGCTACGTCGCGGGTCCAATCGGCCAACCCGGCATGGGGACAACTGAAGGTAGGGGATGCCTTTCAGCTCACCGGTGTAGCAGCCGGGAAGTAGTGTGTTTTTGAATTTAATTTGCTGACAGTCAATATGTTGTATGGGTGTATATGTGAACTTTTGAGGTGATGCGTTTGTTTTATAGGCACAACTCAACGACCCGTTCATGCCCGATTTTAGTCCCTCCCTTATTCTTTATACAGCCGATGCTCTCAACCAGTGGGGCGAAGCGGCACTGACCCGTTTTCCGGACGCCGAAACGCTGCAGATAAAGCAACACAACCGGCTACCGGAGTTGGGGATGAACCACTTCAAGGTCAAATCCGACGTGCTGGTGCTCGGTAAACTCAAAACGCAGGACATAAAATGGAGCGGCCGGAGTTCGGACTACATCGCGCCGAGTCTGGCCAATGGCTGTTTTGGCGCCTGCACCTACTGTTATGTGGACCGGCACAAAAATGTGAATCCCATCACGCTGTTCACCAACATCGACCAGAACCTGGCGAGCGTTGATGCCCACGTGAACGCCCTGGACTGGCCTAAACCCGCCAACCAGACCGACCCGGTTTACTGGACGTACGATATCGGCTGCAACTCCGATATATCCATTGACTATGGCCTGACGGGGGGTATCGAGCGGGTGTTCTCCTTTTACCGCGACCATCCCCGCGCCAAGGCTACGTTTGCGACCAAGTTTGTGAACCCCGCCCTGCTTGATTTCGACCCGCAGCGCAAAGTGCGCATCCGGTTCAGCCTGATGCCCAGTCACGTGAGTAAACTGGTCGACGTTCGTACCGATAGTATCGAAAAGCGACTGGCAGCTATCAACGATTTCTACGACGCGGGATATGAAGTACACGTCAATTTTTCCCCCGTCATTGTGTACAGCGGGGCTGACGGCGACCCGAAAGCCTGGCGTAACGACTACCGCGACCTCTTTCGCCAGCTCGAAGCAGCTGTCCGGCCCGACGTGCGGGCGCAACTGCAGTGCGAAGTTATTTTCCTGACGCACAACCAGGGGCAGCATCAGGCAAATTTGGCTATTAACCCCAAAGCCGAAGAGTTGCTGTGGGTGCCAGCCTTGCAGGAAAGTAAGGTAAGTCAGTTCGGTGGCTGGAATATTCGGTACAGGCACCAGTTGAAACGCCATATGATTGCCGTTTTTGAACAACTGCTGCGGGACGAAATACCCTGGTGTACCATTCGCTATATTTTCTGACCGCCCGGGCGGCCCAAAGGACTCAGCGGCTATGCTGCTTCACGTATTCGTCCATGGAAAAACGGCCGGAGCCGATGACCAGAAACAGGAGGAGCAGGCCCAGGACGAAGGATGATAACCACAGTTCCGAGTTCAGGGGCGAGAAGCCCTGCCGGATGTTTACAAAGAACAGCGCGCCAACCAGTATCGGAAGCTGCAGCAGAACCATCAGGCGGGTCAGGCAACCCAGGGCAATCAGAAAGCCACCCATCAAATGCGCAAAGGCCACGTAATGCACAAGCATAACCGGCCACAGGCTGAAATGCAGCCCGCCCACCAGCCTGGTCAGGTAGGCGGTGTCACTGATAAAACTCACTCCCTTCAGTACCAGAATAATACCCAGTACAATGCGCAGGCCATCGGTCCAGGCGGGATGATGGGTGTCGCCCCAGTGCTCGACGCGGTTTAAGACGTTCATAGTTTTACGAGTTTAGAGATTGCTTAACGAATATAGCTAGATGCGGACTAAAAAGCAAGCTGATTTTTAGTTAGTTACTGATTGAAAAGGGCGTTGATTCGGTTCGGCGTAACGCCCGAATCAACGCCCATGACAGGGAGCTGATGCAAAGAGCCGGTGGGTAATGGAAGGTAGCCGAAAATCGGTCAGTTGCCCACAAAAGCCGGTTGGCCGTTGACTACGTCAACCCTAAACTGCCTACCTTTGGGGAGTTATGAAAACGAAAGCGACCCTAAAAGCGGCTTTTACGGCCCCAACACTGGTATTTATGCAAGACCTGGTTAACAACAATAACCGGGAGTGGTTTCAGGCCAATCGTCCCCGCTATGAGGCTGCCAAAGCTGAGCTGTTTGCCGTGGTGGAACGGGTGCTGGCAGGGTTGAGCCCCTTCGAACCACTGGCCAATACTGCCGTGAAAGATTGTGTCTTCCGGATTAACCGCGACATTCGATTTGCGAAGGATAAAGCCCCGTACAAATCAAATCTGGCGTTTGCCGTTGGCCCCGGCGGGCGGCACTCCGGCCGGGTTGATTACTATGTGCACATTCAGCCGGGGAACAAATCGTTTATCGGTGCGGGTATGTGGAATCCCACCCCGGCTAACCTGGCCAAATTTCGGCAGGAGGTGGATTACAATGCCGCCGAACTAAAGGCTATCATTGAGGCCGACGCGTTCAGGTCGTATTTCCCCGAAGCATCGGGCGAAGTAATGAAAACGACGCCCAAAGGCTACCCCGCCGACCATCCCGAAATAAACTTGCTGCGCCGGAAAGAGCTGTTTTTTATGCATCGCTTTACGGACAGGGAGGTGCTGAAAGCCAGCTTTGCCGATGACGTTGTGCAAGGGTGCCGGATCATAAAACCCTACTGCGATCTGTTAAACTACCTCTTTTTCGATGAGAAGGAGGGCGTCACTTTATGACAGTGGCCGGGATAGCGATCCCATCAGTAAAAATCGGGTACGCCTAACGGCATACTACCAACGGGTTATGAAAGGTTAACCCGTTGTTTACCTACAAATGCATTTCTTCACGCTGAATTGATGTAAACCGATAAATTTTACTATTTATGTGAAATTTGTTGTCGAAAATAGTAAATTCAATTCTATAAAGTGTATTTATGTTACAGTAATTTGAAATGGGTAACAATACTTCCTAACACATTCTTCCCATTTATTTTTTTTGCGGTATCAGTTTGGTTCATCGACCTTTTTTTTTGGTACGAACTTTGCATAAAAAACAGTGTATACTAACTCCCAAACCATACTATGTTTAAGATTCGTATCATTGTTACTACTACCCTGACAACGGCTGATGTACAGAAAGCAGCAGCCTGGTCCATTCTGGCAGGCGCTACCGGCCTCTTCTGGTACGGCGTCTCTAATCTTGTATTCTAAACGAGTACGCGACCATTTTTGAGCCGGTAACGCGCTGGCGGTATCACACCCGTTCCGGATTACCAGCCTGCGGGCCAGGACCGCTACCGGTTCCGGTCTGTCCGGGCTATCTTGGAGCTGGTTCTGGTAAGATAAATACGTACATACCCGGCAGAAGTCGACCTCCGGTAGCTGATTTTACCGCCCCACCGGTCTTCTTTTTTCGGGCAACATTGCCTGGCCGGCCTTTTCTGGACCGGTATACTCCCGTATAACGGGCTGATGGCTATCCATCGAACACAGCGACATTCCAACACTTTTTTCGGTAAAAGAACTAGTCCTCCGCTTTTTCAGTAGAGTCACCCCGGATAATTCCTTTATAGAGATAACGGTATGGTGTATAGCTGCATTAGTTACCGGATCACTAAGGTAACCTTACATGGACAAACTACTGGCACAATCCCGTTGGTATCGACTGCTGCCCGTCGCTTTTATTACCTATAGTCTGGCGTACCTGGACCGGGCCAACTTTGGATTCGGGGCTGCCAGCGGGATGGCTGAGGACCTGAAGATTACGCCCGCGATGTCGTCGCTGTTGGGCTCGCTTTTCTTCCTGGGTTACTTCTTCTTTCAGGTTCCGGGGGCGGTGTACGCCGAAAATCGGTCGGCTAAAAAACTCATATTCTGGTCGCTTATTTTGTGGGGGGGACTGGCAATGGCCACCGGTATTATCAGCAACGTAAACGCCCTGATCGGTATTCGTTTCATGCTGGGCGTGGTGGAGAGTGCAGTAATGCCGGCGATGCTGCTTTTTTTGAGTCGGTGGTTCACCAAAAAGGAGCGGTCGCAGGCCAATACGTTCTTGATTCTGGGTAACCCCGTAACTATTCTCTGGATGTCGGTGCTGTCGGGTTACCTGATTCAGGCGGTGGGCTGGCGATGGATGTTTATTCTGGAAGGGCTGCCGGCCATTATCTGGGCTTTTTTCTGGTGGCGGCTGGTGGACGACAAGCCCGAGGATGCCAACTGGCTTACCCGACCCGAAAAAGAGGCCCTGGCGGTCCAGCTGGAACGGGAGCAACAGGGCATAAAGCCCGTTAAAAACTACACCGAAGCGTTTAAATCCCGCGTGGTTATTTTGCTGAGCTTCCAGTACGCGCTGTGGAGTATTGGCGTGTATGGCTTTGTGATGTGGCTGCCCTCCATTCTGAATGCGGCCCCCAACATGAACATTGTCAAAACCGGGTGGCTGTCCTCAGTGCCCTATGTGCTGGCCATTGCGGGTATGCTGGGAGCCTCGTATTTTTCGGACAAAACCCTGAATCGGAAAGCGTTCGTATGGCCCTTTCTGCTGGTGGGTGCTGTTGCTTTTTACGGATCTTACCTGATCGGCCCGAATAATTTCTGGCTGTCGTTTGCGCTGCTCATCCTGGCCGGCGGGGCTATGTACGCTCCGTACGGTCCTTTTTTCGCCATCATCCCCGAAATTCTGCCCCGCAACGTGGCCGGGGGCGCTATGGCCCTTATCAACAGTTTTGGCGCGTTGGGATCCTTCATCGGATCCTACATCGTTGGGTATCTGAACGGCACAACCGGCGGCTTTGGAGCCTCCTATCTGTTCATGGCTGGCTCACTACTGCTGGCGGCAATTATTACCCTGTTAGCAGTGAAAAAACCAGTGATTGCCGAAACGGTGGAATCGACATCGGTGAGGCTGGTCTAAAGGGCAGACGGGCTAAGTCGACTCAGTAAGTTTCTGATAACCAAGTCGGGACGAATTGCTAATTGGCCTTTATCAGGTCGATGTTGAACACCAGAATGGAATTGGCCGGAATGCCGTTCTGCTCCTGCGAGCCGTAGGCCAGGCTGGGCGGCAGATAGAGCGTGATACTGCCACCGGGCGCCACCAGCGGAATACCCTCCTGCCAGCCAACGATGAGTTGATCCAACCCGAAGCTGACGCTCTTGCCACTGTCGAATTCCTCTCCGTTCGTTAGTTTACCCGTATAGTTTACCGTTACACTGGAGCACACGGTTGGCCTGGTGCCCGATCCGGTTTTCTCAATGGTGTAATAAAAGCCCCGCTTATCGGCCGTGGCATTGATGTTGTTCGTTTCGATGTACTCCTTCAGGGTTGCAGCCTCCTCCTGCGGGGCTTGGGTGGTAACAACCGTTTGGGTGCAGGGTGTATCGGTTTGCTGGCAACTGCTCAAAAGCAGGGGGCAGAGCAGCAGCATAAATCCATATTTTTTCATTCGTAATATCCCAGGGGCAGGCTTAGTGTATGTGTTGCCGACTGACTGTCGGAACAGCCGTTCCGGGTAGTTCAGTTCACTGGCGGGTGGTATCCGCGCCGGTATTATCCGCTACCCGTCGGTGCTCTTCGTTATGTCACCCCCTGTTTGTCCGGCTAGTATCGGGCTGGTTTGGCAATCGGTTCGTAGCCGTCGGCAGCGTATACTGCGCCAGACCGGGCAGGGTTTTGTTGACTTCCGAACGTAAGTCGGGTCGTGCAGGGATCCTTTCATCAGACGATTGGGCCGCTTCCCTGTCGCGTCAATTCCAGCGGGCCCCGGCTACCAGCGTGATTAAAAAAAACAGGCTAGCAATAAACCCGGTATGGCCAGTAGGCATAACAGTGCCAGGGCCCAGCCCTGTTGGTGTTGATTCTGGAGCCAATAGCCGGCCAGCAGAATTCCCCCCAGACCAGCCAGTATCAAAAACCACAATCCGACATTGGATGAGGAAACGCTCCATCTGCCAGACCTACAAAAAAGAAATAAAGAAAGATGAGCGTAATGCCCGCATCGAACCCCCACAAAACCCAGAAGAATTTCATTGATAGATCAGTACTGGAAGGATCGGAAACGTTGGAACACTCCTAAAACCACAGTCAGACGGTAGCGTTATAGCGAGGGTATTTATCGAACGATGACGGTATTGCTTTTAGGGGTTAAACCCAGGCTACTCCCTTGCGCAGTAAACGAAGCGTTTCTTCTTCCCGGCTTCCGGGCTTGGGCGTAAAATCGTATGTCCAGTTGGCTTGTGGTGGCATGCTCATCAGGATGGACTCGGTCCGGCCATTGGTTTCCAGGCCAAACCGGGTACCCCGATCCCAGACCAGGTTAAACTCCACGTAGCGTCCCCGACGGAGCAACTGCCAGTTTTTTTCGCGCTCACCAAAAGCTAGCTGACTATTCTGTTGCATGAAGTGCGTGTAAATAGGAGCGAAGGTATTTCCTATGTCCTGAACAAATGCAAGCAGGTCGACTTTATGGGCGGCATTCTCGGGTTTCAGGTAATCGAAAAAGATGCCGCCGACACCCCGCGTTTCCTGCCGGTGCGGAATGTAAAAATAGTCGTCGGCCCAGGGCTTGAATTTTGGGTAGTAGTCGGCGCTATGGCGGTCACAAACCGTTTTGAGGGACTGGTGAAACCACCGGGCATCGTCGGCCACCACATAATGGGGCGTGAGGTCGATGCCCCCCCCAAACCAGTTGTGGCCCGTACTCATCTCAAAATACCGCACGTTCATGTGAATGATGGGCACCATTGGGTTGCGCGGGTGCAGCACGATGGATACCCCCGTTGCGTAGAACGTAGGCGGTGCTTCGGCGGGCGGATTCGTTATGTTCAGCGCCCGCAGCGTTGCTTCCGTGGCTTCGCCGTGTACGGCCGAAAACCCGACGCCCCCTTTTTCAATGATGGACCCTTCCGTGAGGGTACGCGAGCGGCCCCCACCACCCCCCGGCCGTTGCCAGGTATCTTCCCGAAATGTTCCGGAGCCATCCGCCTGTTCGAGTGCCTGACAGATGCGGTCCTGCAAGGCCATGAAAGTCGCCGATATGGTTTCCTTCGTTAGTGTTTGTTCTGATGTCATACGCAGCGCAAAGATACAACAGGATTACTCCGACAGTTTGAGGGCGTAGCGGACCGGACGAGGTTTATCAATCAGCAGGAGCAGCCCCCGTTCCGCCAGCTGGCGGAGGAGCTTACCCGCCCGGTAATCCGAGATGTTGATGAGTTTGGCAAACCGGTCGGCCGTGATGAAGTCGTTCTTGCGCAGGTACTGAATAAGCGTGCGGGCCATGGGCGATTTCAGCAATTCCCGATTTGCCGTGTCAGCCGTAATAATCAGTTTATTGGTAGGAATTGATTTGTCTTTCGCCCGCACGTAAATCGTTCGTTTTCCCGATTCGTCGACGAGGTAATGGGGTTTTTCGGTACTCTCAGGAACGGTTACGATGAGTACAATCCGGCCATCGGGCGAGAGCCGTTCATAACTAACCGCCAGGGCTGGCTGAATCAACCGGTCGGTGGCATCTTCAATTTTTTCAACTTCCTTAAATTCCGACGAAATACCCTTTATTTTTCCCTCGTCAGTAATACCAATCAGCAATATACCACCGGATGTATTGGCAAAAGCAGCCAGTGTGCGGGCTATCCGGCTGGATGCCGAAAGCTGACGTTTGAATTCTAAACGGGTATGTTCACCCTGTGCAATTAGTTCGTCCAGTTGACTGCGGTCCATAATCAGAAAACGGCTTGTAGCCCGCGTTGTTTCCAACTAATTTTCGGACGTACAGCGTCAATTGTTAACGGACGAAAATAGAGTAGTTTAGGCTGAACTAATAATAAGGCTATTCTTTTTGCAAAGAAATTATTGTCTGGTTCCGTAACGGTACTGAATGTACGATGGCCTACTTCCCGGATAGAGTGGTGATTCTTTATTTATTTATCGTATTATTTATTGATACAGCGAATTAAAAAAGCGGATACAAGATCCGCTTTTTTAATTCGCTGTATCAATAACCTGCCTGTAAAGTAGACAAAGTAATGTTGTTTCATTCTGTAACGGTAGTCGACCGCTTACGGCCGCGGGGTTTCCCGGTATAGGCTGCTTTCGGGGTATCGCTGGCTAGTTGCAATTCGTATCCCTGTACACCACCGTCATAATCGAACGGTTTAACCGTGAATGTATGTTTGGTATTGGAATAATCGATACCGCCTTTCTGAAGAATATAAGGTAGCGAAATACTGTAGCTTTTGGCTGCTTTTTCCAGTTCAAATGCTTCTTCCTGCCCACTGGCACCGGGCACCAGGAAAAGCGATTTTATTTTCCGCTTACCTTCCTGCGTTCCTACTTTAAACCAGCTATCCTGCGGATCAAACCCTAATTGGTCGATTGTTTTATTCGGAAATACGACCTTACCGGCTGTTGAAATATAGCCCGTTGCGGGTGTAGGTTTAGCGTCCGTTTTCTTCTTGCTCTGTTTTGTTTCGCTGTTCTCGTTTTGAGAAAAGAATCGAATTTGCTTTGCTTTCATTCGATAATGTAGTTAAAGTCTTGAGTTACTGACAGCGCAAATATAATAAGTCTTACTACTAAATAATATAATCAATTTGATTAACACCATTTTTTTCTTTATTCGGCTATATTTTCGTTCACATGATAAAAAAGTAATTGAATAACTAGTTGATTTTCTAAATACTCACTATAAAAAGAGTGGTGCGGATTAAACGAAAATGGGGGAGTGGTATCAAAAAAAATGACCAATTATTACGTATTGTCCGAGCAAAGAAATTAAACGGGTACGTTTCCCATGCAGGAATTACACGGGGTCTATACCGGCATGTTAAACGTAAAAATCCTCAACACAATCATGTGCTGAGGATTTTTACATGGGGTGGAGACGGAGGGATTTGAACCCTCGTCCAGTCAAGGAACCCGTCGTGCTTTCTACATGCTTAGGTACCCTTAGGATTGTCGGGAATCAGACCGGTGTGTACCAAACCAATCATCATCCGTAGGTGCTTGTGTCTCGCTCAGCCGTTAACACCATAAACTGAGCCAGCGCTGCGAGATGGTGCCTCCTGATCCAGCCAGCAGCACGTAGGCCGGGGAGACAATGGCTAATGCTTAATCCTCCGGATTAGGCAGCCATGGCGTAGTTATACTCGCCTGTTATTGTTTTGACGATTTGTTTGGGCGGGAAATTCCGTCAACTCCCGGCATGCTTACACGCGACCTCTGCAAGCTGTCAATTCCGGTCGTCCCCAAATTAACGGCCCTGTTTTGGGCGTGTAAACAGTGTAACTCTCCACTGCTCTGTTTAGTTCTGTTTAGTGTAACAAAAACGGTATGGGTTGGTCCCGTAACAATATGCGGTAAGATTCGTTGTACACAAAAGAGGCTCGTACCGTTGCCTGTAGCGTTAAATGAAATGACCATTACTCCGTTTGAAACGAAACTATATGAGTGCCTGGCACCGTTTTTTGCGCAATACGGTTACGGTCTGTTGCCCGAAAAAAAGCAGTTTCGCCGACAAACGGCCAATGGATTTCAGAACATCGTTCTCTCTTCCGTACCATATCCGGACGACACCATGCTGGAGGTGAATTTTGGCTGTCGAATCGATCAGATTGAACAGATTGCCCAGCAGTTTCTACATAATCTGACTGAGTTCCGGCCCGACGCCAATACGTTTCTATTATCGATCGGTCGGTTCAGTGGCCTCCAGTATTTTCGCTACAAGATTCACTCGGACGATGAACTGGTTCACGTGTGTGAACAGATTGAACTGTTTTTTGGTCAGCAGGGATTTGAGTTCATGCAGAAGGCCTGCACTTTAGCGGTCATCGATCAACTACTCAACGATCAGCCCGACCAGCCCTGTCGCTACGTGTACAACCAAACCCACCGCTGTTACAAGGGATTGATAGCGGCCCGGCTGAACCATAACCCCCACTTTGATAAGCTGGTGGATGAATACCGGCACTCGCTTATCCGCCTGACGCAAAACTCCCACGAGCAACTTTACCTGGAGCGGCTGATTACGTTTCTGCACCACTACTCGGCGAACTAATTTGCTGGAATAACACAGGCTATGTTGACTAAAACGGGATGAATCACGGCTGTTTTGGTGCACAACTACCCGCAGACTTTGCCATAACTATTTATGGGGTTATCTTTGCCGCAGATATTTCGGGATCGACCCGGCACCCGTTTCGTGCCACCCAGTTTAGTTGATCTCTTACCTGCTGATATAATACGTATGAAGCCCCTACAGATTCGCCTGACGTTACTGACTACACTCATTCTGGCTACGGCCTTGTTTCGGTTGGTACCGCACTGGCCAAATTTTACGCCCGTAGCTGCATTGGCGCTGTTTGGAGCGGCCTCCTTCGACCGTAAGTGGCTGGGGCTGTTTATTCCGCTGGCGGCCATGCTTTTGAGTGATACCCTGATCGGATTTCATAACAGCATGGGTGCCGTTTACATCAGCTTTGCACTGGTTTGGTTAATCGGTCTGTGGACTTTGCAGCGTCCATCAGCCAGTCGAATCGCCCTGGCATCTGTTGCCTCGTCCATCCTGTTCTTTCTGGTCACTAATTTTGCGGTGTGGTACGGCAGTTCGTTTTATCCACAAACAGTAGCCGGTTTGATGGGCTGCTACGTGGCCGGCCTTGCATTCTACAACGGCACCTCCTTTTTCCTGAACGGGCTGCTGGGTGATCTGTTTTTTAGTGGGGTGCTGTTTGGTAGCTACTACCTCCTTCAGCAACGGTTTACGGTACTACGGCCCACGCGGGTGTAGTTACCAGTGGTCATTTTTTGTCATTAATCTAGTCATTATTGAATGACCACTAATGACAAAAAATGACCATTAATGACCAGCATTACCCTATTGTTGCTGGTATTTATGATTGATCAGTCCGGCCACTAAACCGGTCCAGCCCGTTTGGTGGCTGGCACCAACGCCCCGGCCATTATCCCCATCGAAATATTCGTAGAACAGGACATAATCACGGAAGTGAGGGTCCCGGTATTTAGGGTGCTGACCAAATACCGGGCGGTTTCCGGCATCGTCTTTCGTAAACAGGCTGATTGATCGGTTTGTCAGCTCCAGGGCTACGGTCCTGAGGGTTACCTGCTGCCCCGACCCGATGGGGTATTCGACCGTGAATTCGTCCCCGAAATAAGCGTAAAACCGCTCGATGCTTTCCACCAGCAGGTAATTGGTTGGCATCCAGACGGGACCACGCCAGTTGCTGTTGCCCCCAAACATGTCGGTCGTACTTTCGGCGGGGGTATAGGTGAGGGTGAACGTAGCTCTATCCAGAGTAAACTGGTACGGATGCTCCCGGTACACCTGCGATACCGCCCGGACTCCGTACGGGCTCAGAAACTCGTTTTCGTCCAGGATTTTACACAGCAGGGCTTTCAGTCGGAAGCCGCGTAACAGACTCAGCAACCGCTTCTGGTTCACTCCCTTTTCGGTATAGCGCGATACCTGGTTGTATAAATCCGGACGGTGACTCTGAAACCAGTCCATACGCTTCACAAAGGAGGGATTTGCTTTCAGTAGTTCGTTGTCCAGTATTTCAACGGCGTAGAGGGGGATAAGCCCCACCAGGGTTTTGACGCGCAGCCGGTGTGTCGTGCCATCGCTCATCCGGAGCTGGTCGTAAAAGAAAGCATCTTCTTCGTCCCAAAGCCCGGTGTTACTACCGCCGATTTTCGTGATGGCACCGGCAATGTACAGAAAGTGGTCAAAAAATTTGGTGGCCATTTCGTCATACACGGCGTCGTGGCGGGCCAGTTCCAGTGCTATGCGCATCATATTGAGCGAATACATTGCCATCCAACTGGTTCCGTCGGCCTGCTCCAGATGACTGCCATCGGGAAACACGGTATTCCGGTCGAAAACGCCGATGTTATCCAACCCCAGAAAACCGCCTTCAAAAATATTATTGCCCGATGCGTCTTTTCGGTTTACCCACCAGGTAAAGTTGATCATCAGTTTATGGAAGATAGCCCGCAAAAACGTTAAATCTTCCTCTCCCCGTGGGTTTTGCTCCAGCCCGAGGTGAAAAATGCGCCAGGCCGCCCAGGCCTGCACGGGCGGGTTCACGTCGGAGAAGTTCCATTCGTAGGCGGGCAGTTGCCCATTGGGGTGCATGTACCACTCGTTGGTGAGCACCATCAGCTGCTGCCTGGCAAAGCCGGGGTCTATCATTGCCAACGTTACGCAGTGGAATGCCCAGTCCCAGGCCGCGTACCAGGGGTACTCCCAGGTGTCGGGCATGGAAATGACGTTGGCGTTGATGAGTTGCAGCCAGGTATGGTTACGTCCGTTCCGGCGTTCGGGGGGTGGGGGTGGACTGTTGGGGTCGCCCGCCAGCCAGCGCGATACGTCGTAGTAATAATACTGCTTGCTCCAGAGCATGCCGGCAAACGCCTGACGCTGCACCCGCTTCTCGTCGTCAGTAGCCTGGTCAGGCTGAATAGTGGCGTAAAACTCATCTGCCTCTACCTGCCGCTTTTCGAATAGACAGTCAAAATCAGCGAAGGGGTTTGGTAGAGAAGCCGATTCGAGCCGTAACCGCAACGTGACGGATTGACCCGCTCCAACGATTACACAATAATGAGCGGCTGCTTTGGTACCCGTATGAGCCGGGTTAACGGTGTTAAGTCCGTGTACGATATGATCATTTATACCGTCTTTCGGGTAAGAAGAACAGGAAGGTACGTTGTAGAGCCGGGCGACGTTGGATTCATTGTCGCAGAATAACCACTCCGGCTGTTCATCCGCATGTAAAACGTAATGACCCAGGGCCGAATCCTCAACCGATACGGTACCGTTGGGGCGCAGCACCAGGGATGGTTTATAGTTGGGAACGCCGTCCGTATCATCCCCGTAAACCCACGTGTTCCGGAACCAGAGCGTGGGCAACAGGTGCAGGTCGGCGGCTTCGGGTCCCCGGTTATGCACCGTTACCCGCATCAGTATATCCTGCGGCCCGGCTTTCGCGTAGTCGACGAACACATCAAAGTAGCGATCATCGTCGAAAAGGCCGGTATCGAGGAGTTCAAATTCGGGGTCCAGCCGGGTTCGTCGTTGGTTCGCCTGAAGGAGCCATTCGTAGGGATAAGCGGCCTGCGGGTACTTGTACAGCATCCGCTGGTACGAGTGCGTCGGGGTGTTGTCAATGTAATAGTAAAGTTCCTTAACATCTTCGCCGTGGTTACCCTCGCTGTTGGATAAACCAAAATAGCGTTCTTTCAAAATGGGGTCCCGCCCGTTCCAGAGGGCCAGCGCCAGACAGAGCTGCTGTTGATCGTCACAAACCCCTGCTATCCCTTCTTCGCCCCACCGGTACGTATAACTGCGGGCCTTATCGTGGGTGGTATAATTCCAGGCGTCGCCGTTGGCACTGTAGTCTTCCCGCACGGTTCCCCACTGCCGGTCGGACACGTAGGGACCCCATTGCCGCCAGGCGGGCTCATTCAAGGCGCTGCTTTTCGCTGGACATTTTTTAGGTTTACGTTGTCAACCCCCCCCCGTGGCGAAGCCTTCAAACACGGTCATGCCACCATCAATGAATATACTGGCACCGGTGATATAATCCGACAAATCGGATGATAAGAACACCGCCAGATTGCCAATGTCCTGGGGTTGGCCAATTCGGTTGTACGGGATCAGGCTCATCAGGCTATTGAGTGACTGCTGTGTTTGCCAGGCATCCTGGTTAATGGGAGTTTGAATGGCACCGGGACTAATACTGTTGACCCTAATCTTGCGGTCGCCATACTCCTGAGCGAGAGACTGCATCAGCATTTTAACCCCGCCTTTTGAAGCCGCATAATTGATATGCCCCGCCCAGGGAATTAACTCATGCACCGAACTGATACAGATAATTTTACCGGTAGCGGCCGATACCTCCGGGCGGGGGCCCCGGCGCAGAAACTCCCGGATGGCTTCGCGGGCGCACAAAAACTGCCCCGTCAGATTTACCTGGATAACCGAATTCCACTGGTCGAGGGTCATGTCTTCGAATTTGGCATCGCGCTGTATACCCGCGTTGTTGATCAGAATATCGACCGTGCCGTATCGGGCTATCACCTCCGCAAACATCCCGATGACCTGATCTTCCTGACTCACATCGCACTGGGCTATCATGCCGGTACCACCTGCATTGACTACATCCGTCAGTACGGCTTCGGCGCTCGGCTTTGAGGAGGCACTGGAGTAGTTGATAACAACGGTAGCCCCGGCAGCCGCCAGTGCTTTGGCAATGCCCGTGCCAATACCACTACTGGCACCCGTGATGAGGGCCGTCTGGCCTTTTAGTGTATTTTCCATGGCTTTATGCAGCTATAATTTTTTGTGCAACACGCTTGTTGGTAGTCCGTTGTACCCAACGATTCTGTAACCGGACCCGTTTACGAACGCAAACTACGGTTTACCGGGCAGGCAAACAATAAAATCAATTAACTCTTCATAGGCATCCAGGCGCGGGTATTCCGGTAAAATCCCGGATTTGCTGACCAGGTCAACTGATTATTTTAGTAGTTTCCCTGGCTCAAAAATACGCCGGTACGGCATTAACCCTACTGATTCTCCTATGTTTACTGCCAAACGTGTTCCCTTCCGGGTTGTTTTTCCGTTCGCCTGGCCGTCTGTTCTCTTCTTCTTCGCCTACTCGGCCCTTGTTTGCCTGCTTTACGCGTATTTCGGGTGGACATTCCTGGCCATTCCGTTTGTTCCGGTTGCTACCATTGGTACCGCCGTGGCTTTTTACGTGGGGTTTAAAAACAACTCCTCCTACGACCGGCTCTGGGAAGCCCGCCGGATATGGGGCAGTATCACCAATGCCAGCCGGTCGTGGGGAATTCTGGTGCTGGACTACGTCAATGCTACGGAAAACAGCACGCAGGCGCAGCCCGAGGCAACATTGCCGCCCATTCACCGCCAACTCCTGTACCGGCATCTGGCGTATATCACCGCACTGCGGGTGCAACTCCGGCAAAAACCCGTGTGGGAGCTTCATCACGACATTGCTCATGACCTGATTGAGCGCATTGAAGCTTTCAAACAGTGCAGCCTGGACAAAGAATTGAGCCGGTTTCTTTCCGATGAGGAAGTCCAGGAAATTATCCGGCATCCTAATCCAGCTACGTTTCTGCTGCGCCAGCAGTCGGCCCAGTTGCGGGTCCTCCGGGACGGGCAGCACCTGAACGACTACTACCATGTGGATATGGAACGGATGCTAACCGAGTTTTACAACCAGCAGGGAGCCTGCGAACGGATAAAGTCTTTTCCTTTTCCGCGTCAGTACGCTTTTTTTAGTTTCGTGTTTACCTGGCTGTTTATTGTTGTGTTACCCTACGGGCTGTTATCCGAAATGGCTAAGTTCAGCGGCTGGCATATCTGGCTCACGGTTCCGTTCTACACCGTTATCGCGTGGATTTTCAACACGATGGAGGTTGTAGGGGACACCAGCGAAAATCCGTTTGAAAACAGCATCAATGACGTGCCCATGACCGCTATCTGTCGCAACATCGAAATTGACCTCCGCGATATGCTTGGCGAAACCAACCTGCCCAAACGCGTTCAGGCTGTCCGGGATATTCTTATGTAATAGCTGGCAGCTACTTTCTGGTGCCGCTACCGCCCTGGCCGGGTTGGTTCAGCGGCTCTTTTTTTTGCGCCTTTGTTTCATTTCGCTCCGGTACAGTCCATCCGGACGCACCGGAGCTGGGGGACCGTTGGCTATAATCAGCGACGAAAAGGTAGTTTTCGGTCGCCTGCACGACGGGGTAGTCCCCGGCCTGATTCCGACGAATTGCACTTTCTGTATGAAAATTAGTCCCCTTAACTCACACAATACAATTTTTTTTAATTATTAGAAAAATGCAATTCATGCGGTATAATTAGGGACTTGTTGTACTTTTTTAATAAACGACCTAATTTGGCTAGAATAGATATAACTATAAAATGAAGTTTTCGTAAAACGTTGGTTTCCAAGGAGCGCACTCTTGCAGCGAATCGTATTCCTGCCACACCTTTGTCACGGAAAAAAACAAACTATACAACCGAAGAAAATTAAACTATACAACCATGAAAAAAGTCCGTCTATCAATCGCAGTACTGTTATCAGTATTAAGTCTGGCAGGTCTGGGAGTAGCCAAAGCCGACAATGGATCAGGTATGGGTGGTGTGAAAGTTCAGAAGTCTGCAAGCAAGAAAGTACGTGTCTATACAAAGCCCGGTGCCTCCGTTGATCTGGCACTTATCGATGCCGATGGCAACGTACTTTACCGGGGCGTCATCAACAAAAACGATCCACATGCTACCTCGTTCAACCTGAACAACCTGCCCGATGGGCAGTATTACCTGACCGCCGGTAATAACGCCTGGTGGATGTCGCAGGGGTTAACTATCAAAGCCAACTCGGTCAACGTCGACGAGCGTAACATCCAGCAGGTTGCCAAGCCTACGCTGACAGCCTACGAGAAGAATAAGATTGAAGTGGTGCTGCCGGTTAGCAACGTAGAGGAGTCTACGGTAGCCATCTACGATCCTCAGAACGTGCTGGTACAAACGGATTCGTTCAAAGGGTCGGTACGCCGGTTCGATCTGTCGGGTTTGCCCGATGGAGCCTATACCTTCGTGGTGGGTCCGGACCAGAAGCAGTTCACGACGCGCATTGCTATCCAGCACTAAACAATCCGAATGCTCCGCTGGGGATAATCAATCACCCCGCTACCCGGTCGGTTCTTCCGACCAGGCCAAATTACTTCGCCCGCTATTTTCGTCAGAAAGTAGCGGGATTTTTTTTGCGGTGGGTCGAACAGACCCGTTGTTGTCTGCAGGAGTATCATTTTCGCTCAATCCTGACCGTTCGTTAAATAGTTACGGGTGACTAAACGGGCTTTACCGTAACTTAAGCATCACAACCGCAAACTCAGGTACCACAACAGAGCGACTTTGGGGGAGTGGCCTGATTCCGAATCGAATCTGCCCATGGAAGATCTCACGCCAGACCAAATTAATGGAATTACCAAAGGCTACTTCAGTATGGCTCGTGCGCTGAATGAGTACCAGGTTCTGCATTGGGTGGAGCTTTCGCACGAGCAGCAACTGGACCTCAATGCCTACCAGAACAGCCTGCTCAACCGGGCGCAGGATTTACTGTTACGCATCGTCCGACCTGCTTATACGAATACCGTCACCGTGTCTGCGGGCGTGGAGAAGGCCATTACCAATGCCAGGGTCAGCCTGAACCGAATCCGGAATGTCGCCATCGCTCTGAGCGTAGGCGCACTCACGGTAGCGTTAGCCGCCTGCGTATCCCGCGCCGATATGCGGGGTATTCAAACAGCCCTGCGTGAACTGGATGATGTAATAACCCTTGACGAATGATACTAAAAAGTGGGAGCGGGCAGGGGATAATCAGCTCCCCTGCCCGCTCCCACTTTTTGGTCCTGTTCTTTACAAGATTATAAGATCAGGCCAGACGGCGATTTCACACCCACCAATTCAACGTCGAAAGTCAGGGCATGACCAGCCAGCGGGTGATTGGCATCGAGTGTCACGCTGGTATCGGTTAGATCGCGGATAATAACGGGAATAGGGCGGGGGTTTCCATCTTCGTGCATATTGAGGGTTGACCCTACTTCCAGGGGAATTTCCTCCGGGATATCCGTCCGGTTCATCGTGAAAATCATCTCCTCATTGGTTGGCCCGTAAGCATCCTCTATCGGAATATTGATGGTTTTTTTCTCACCGGGATTCATACCTGCCACGCCATCATCGAAGCCTTTGATTACCTGACCGCTACCCACGGTAAACTCCAGGGGGGTACGGCCTTCCGATGAATCGAATATAGTGCCGTCGGAGAGGGTTCCGGTGTAATGCACCTGAACGGTGTCTCCAGATTTTGCCTGTGCCATTTTGCTTTAAGGTTTATTGTAAATCGTTGCCGTAAAAATACCCAACTTGCAACAAAGGTTGGTCTATATACTAACTTTTGACTCCAACCTCGGGTCAGGGGCAAAAGTTCAACCTATACCGACAAGAACAAAAAAGAATGAGCTACCGGGAACCCCCTGTCCAACGGGCAGACCCGGTAGGCAGAGTCGACGCAGACGGGGTTACCTGCGGCTTTCCTAGGGTTAATTTCGGCGGTCTTGTCCTGCCTTGCCTGATGTCGGCCAGCAACGCCCGCAACGCCTTCACTTTTTCGGGATGCTGTGTATATAGGTCATTCGTTTCGGCAATGTCGGCCGCCAGGTTATAGAGCTGGCCCGCTGGTCCGCCCGGCGTTACAGTTACATTGCGGGGTTCGGTGAACCCACCCGACCCCAGGCCTTCGATGAGCTTCCAGTCGCCCTTGCGGATGGCGAAATACCCGATGGACGAGCTGTGTACCACGGCGGGCTGATTGGGTACCTGGCTGGCTTTGCCGGTCAGTACGGGCAGAATGCTGTAACTGTCTTCGGTTTGGTAGGCCGGTTTTCTATTTCCAAGTATATCGGCACAGGTAGCCAGCAGGTTGGCCAGCGTGGTGGTAGCCTTGCTGACCGTTCCGGGCTTAACCCGGCCGGGCCAGCGCACGATAAACGGGATGCGGTGGCCACCTTCGAAGGCATCGCCTTTCATGCCCCGAAAAGGCCCGGCGGCTTTGTGGTTGAACTGCTGCACAAAGTTCTCGCGCCAGTAAGGGCCATTGTCGCTGGTAAAAACAACCAGCGTATTATCCGCCAGTTTCAGACTATCGAGGGTGTGCAGCACCTGGCCCACGGCCGCATCGACCTGCTGGACAAAATCGCCGTATTCGCCCGATTTTGATGTACCCTGGTAATTGTTTGAGGGCACCCAGGGGGTGTGCGGGGCTGCCAGGGGAATATACAGAAAAAACGGCTTAGCGGCCGATTGCTGCCGGAGGAAACCAACCGCTTTCTGAACAAACGTGGGCAAGTACCCCGTAAAAATCGAACGAGGGAGCCATGCTGCCCTCGCGCCAGAAGGGCCCCGTATAGCCCGATTCGAGCTTGTTGCCTGCCGTATACGCCGTGGGCTTTTCAATTAATTGCTGATTTTCGAGGTAACAGTAGGGCGGCATATCGAGCGAAGCGGGCAGGATGTACGAATAGTCGAAACCGGCGGTGGCAGGGCCCTGCGTGGGCACCTGATCGAAATCAATATCGGCGGGTTTCATCTCGTCCTGAATGCCGTAGCCGGCGGTGGCCAGCAGGGACTCGCTTCCTTTTTTTACGACCCAGTCCAGCCCCAGGTGCCACTTGCCCACCACCCCCGTCTGGTAGCCACTGGCCTTCAGCAGCGACGCCACCGTGGGCCGGTCGGGTTCGATAAGCGTGCGGCTATAACCACGCAACACCCCCACCGGCAACCGGCTGCGCCACGGGTACCGACCCGTCAGCAGGGCGTAGCGCGTGGGCGTACACACCGATGACGGTGAGTGAGCGTCGGTAAAGCGCATGCCCTCAGCGGCCAGTTTGTCGATGTTGGGCGTCCTGATTTTACCATCGGGATTATAGACCGACACATCGCCATAGCCCAGGTCATCGGCCAGGATGTATACGATGTTGGGCAGCTGTTTCTGGGGTGGCTGGTGGGTTTGCATTGCCACCGCAAAAAGCAGGCACCCCAGACCACCGATGAGCAGTCCGATGTTTACTGGCTTCGTCATGGATAAGGAGAGCAGACGGTTGGTCAGAAACTATAGGTTGATACCCCACTCCTTATTCATCGGGCGACCCAGCAGGGCATTGGCTTCGTCGTCTTTTTTGAATTGTTCTTTCTTCGGGTTCCACTGCAAGGGACGCTTCAGCTGGTAGGCAATGTTGCCGATGTTGCAGACCGACGCCGTCCGGTGGCCAACTTCCACGTCGCAGATGGGTTTGCTGCGCGTCCGCATGGCATCCAGAAAATCTTTGTAGTGGTTTTCGCTGTGGTAGACCGACTGACCGCTGCCGTGCTTTTCCGTTTCGCCGATGACCTTTGTGGCCAGAGAAGCCGGGGTTGTCTCGATCTTTTTGCGCTGCACTTTTATCTCGCCCTCGGTGCCGATGAAATGAATGGCGTTGTTCCAGTCCCATTTTTCGTGGGTCATCACAATGCCATTGTCGTAGCGATATGTCAGGAAGGGATGTTCGTTGCCGTCGGGCGCAATTACCTCTACCGGGCCGCTGTTGTCCATATCCAGCGACCACTGTACGATATCGAACATGTGAGCACCCCAGTCGGTCACCATGCCCCCGCCAAACTCTTTGTAGTTGCGCCAGTTGGGAAATACATCCCGGGACGTGGGCGGAGCCAGTTCCGAGTTGAACGCGACGGGGGTATTCGGGCCGAGCCATCTGGACCAGTCCAACCCATCGGGAATGGGTTCGGCGGGCAGGTTGTACGGCGTTGGGGGCGGTCCCACGTTTACTTTTATGCGCTTGACCTCACCAATGAACCCATTCCGGATCAGTTCGGCCGTTTGCCGAAACTCGGGCCAAGACCGCTGCATGCTGCCGGTCTGAAACACGCGGTTGTATTTGCGGGTGGCATCAACCATAGCCCGGCCCTCCTTCACGGTCAGCGACAGGGGTTTTTCGCAGTAGATATCCTTACCGGCCTGAGCAGCCCGCACGGCTACGGCCGCGTGCCAGTGGTCGGGGGTAGCAATAACCACGGCGTCGATGTCTTTACGACCCAGCAACTCCCGGAAGTCGGTGTAGACCGGTACATCGCTGTAGGCACCCAGTTGAGTATTTTTCTCGTAATGGGCCTTGATGCGGTCGAGAGTGAGCTGGGCTTTTGCCTGGTACACCTCGCTGAGGGCCACGATCCGGACTTGGTTGGTATTCAGAAACGAATTGGTCAGTCCCCGGCCCTGCTTGCCCGTACCAATGAATCCCAGCGAGATAACATCGCTGGGAGCGAGGTACGTGGAGCCGTCCGGCCGTTTACCGCCCAGCACATAGCGGGGTACAATCATAAAACCAGCCACGGCGGTGGCGGCTTTCCCAACAAAATTCCGGCGATTGATTAACTGTTCTTTGTTCATGACAGACTTGCTAAGGGGTTATGGAATAAACTGCATTCAGGGTCAGCCCACGCCTTTCGATGCATACATCAGGCACTACCGGCGCTATGCTAACGGACAAGAGCGGGCTATTCTATACCGATCATCAATACCAGACTCGCTATGGCCACCAGCGCCGACCCCTTTCAAGAACGCGAGACTAGTACCTACCAAAGCAACTAGCCAGACCTGTTTACCGAGCCGGGTGAACCTGATTTTGTAAAATACATGATAAAGGGCCATGCTGACCAGCGCCAGGGTGATGCCGTAAGGACCGTTCCGGTCGACACGCTGGCCCGGGTAGGGGAGTGAGGGATGAAAAAAGGCATTCCCCAAACTCAGGTAGATGCCGCCGGTACCTGTCAGTACCGGCGGCATCGGAAACCGGTATCAGGTTAGGGTTAAAGTGTGTTTGAAAGGGGTATAGCCGGTCAGATACACCGTGGGAGCATCCAGGGCGGGTAACGCCCCGCGCAACTGCACACCTTTATGCGTTACTTTTCCGGGGCCGAAGTGCAGGGTGTCGGTGCCGACGGTATACGAACCGGCGTCGCCCGCCAACAGGTAGGCATTGTCTTTTTTAGGGTGTTTGGTTACGCCGGCCAGCGTGCCCCCCGCCCGAAAAACGAGTTCGAGCGTTACCGGAACATTATCCGTCCCGCCCATATCGATATCGACCTGCAGGCCATCGGCTACTTCACTGATTTTTACGGTCGTCGTCAGGTATTGAATTTCGCTCTGCTGCCGACCCGACCGGGGCATTTTGTCCAGATCCCCGTCGGGCGAAATTTTGTCGGCGGTGAAGGGCTGGTAGTAGGGTCCGTCGAGCGAATTTTTTAGTACCCAGACCGCGCCCTGTTGCTCGATACTGGCCGACTCGAACTGTCCTTTTCCGAAGAACGAAGCCGCCAGGCGCATGGCCTGTAGCACGGCATCTCCCTTGTAAAAGGTAAGCCAGCCCGCATTGTTCGACAACAGCGTGGCATCCCGGTTGCCGCGCCGGATGCGCACAACCCCCGAATATGGAAACGCTTTTGCATAGCTGGTGGGCAGGGGTTTGCTGGGGGGGAGGTCGCGCCAGAGTCTGGGATCCTCCAGGAAATAATCGAGATACCCGGCGAGTTGAGCCTTCGTGCTGGTTTGCTCGATAAGCCGGCACATGGCCGCCATTTCGCCGTCCTGATCGTTCAGGGCCATATACCGGTAACAATAGTAATACCGGGACATGTTGCCAATGGTGCCTCTGTCCTGCCGGTTCGATGCTTCGGTCACTACCTCACCGTTGGGATGAACGTAATACAGGGTCATCAGCAGGTTCCGGCGAACGGGCTCCAGCAACGCCGGCTTTTGCAGGCCGCGTGCCATCGTAATCAACGACCGGTCAACGATAGGCGAATAGCCATTAGTGCTCTTTTCGGTAAATTGCCCGTCAGGGTCGAGGTCGATATGCTCGGCCAGCCACTGGTCAATCCGGGCGGTGTACGCCGGATTGGGGAAGAGGGCGTTCAGTTTAGTCAGGGCCGCCGACACTACCCACCGGTGATTGGGCGTGTGGATACCCCCCACACTGAGTGCCTGACCCGCTTGCAGCAGAAACGTTTTCATGGGCGTCAGGGCCGCATCGGTCCCGGGCAACTGCGCCAGGAACGTATAGGCCGGTATCACGTGTTCCAGCACAAACGCGGTGTCGGGCGGTGAGTGAAAATTAGTGTCCAGCAGGTCGATGGTACCGTCGGCATGCTGGAATTTTAGCAAGGCTTTCACGGCCGCCGTCACGTCGGCGAGCAAGGTTTTCGACTGGTAGCGCGTCGATTCCGGGCAGGCAAAGAGCAGGCTGGCGTGCATCATAAACCCCGCCGTTGTGTGCGGGTTAGGCATTTCGACCTCATTCTGTAGCCCCCCACATAGGGGCTGGTGGTATCGGTAACCCGGAGTGCGGGGTAGCCGCCAAACTGCTTGTCATAAAGGGCAATCCAGTCGAGGAGCCAGGCGGGTTTGGCAACGGCAGGTTTTGGCGATACGGCAAAACCCAGAAAAGGAACCAGGCTCAGCGCCGTAGCGCCAAGCGAAACAAAGTCACGTCTGTCCATCGTAAAATCCAGAATATCAGTACCCAATGTAGGCTAATAGGTAGGTTCCGATCAATTTCTCCTGTTCAGGCGCAAAAAATACCTGAAACTTTTAATACTCCGGGACTGGGCCGTATCGCCGTGGTCCTGAAACAGACTGTGTCTGGGGCCTGCGCGAAAGCTATTTCTATTTAACGTATTGGCAGTACGCCTGATGATGAATTGATGGACGGTACCTTGACTACCATTTAGGGTACCAAACAAAAAGCGCACGACCAACGATCGTACGCTTTTTGTTTGGGCCAGAACCCGCCGTTGAAATCAACCGTAAGGGGCTAGCAATCAGGTGGCTGCCGGCTTAATTTAGCTGGACATCCTGATTTCACTCAGGGCGTCCAAGCACAATTCAAAAAATTCGGCAGTATCTACGGCATCCGGTATGGCACAGCCCTAGTAGGCCCGCGCAAACACAACGCGCCCTGTCGACGGTTTGCCGGAGTATATATCCACGCCCTCTTCCGGTTCCTGATCGAAGGGAATACAGCGAATAGTGGCTTTTGTCGCTTCTTTAATGGCTTCTTCCGTTTCGCTGGTGCCATCCCAGTGCGCGAGGATGAACCCTCCCTTATCGAGTTGTGCCTGAAACTCCTCAAACGTATCGACCGTAAACGTATTCTCCCGCCGGAATGTGCTGGCCCGGGTGTAAATCGTTTCCTGAATATTGTTGAGCAGGGCTTTGATATGATCGGTTAGCCCATCGAAGGGAACCGTTTCCTTCGTTTTGAGGTCGCGACGGGCAATTTCTACGGTCCCGTTTTCCAGGTCGCGGCCACCCATAGCCAGCCGTACCGGTACGCCCCGCAGTTCATACTCGGCAAACTTCCAGCCCGGCTTGTTGGCGTCGGAATCATCGTACTTTACCGAAACCCCGGCTTTTTTCAGTTCCTGTACAAGCGGCTTTATCCGGGCAGTCAGGGCGTCGAGTTGTTCTTCTGTCCGGTATATTGGAACGATAACCACCTGAATAGGGGCCAGTTTTGGCGGCAGCACCAGCCCATCATCGTCGGAGTGGGCCATGATGAGTGCGCCCATCAGGCGTGTCGACACCCCCCAGGAGGTACCCCATACGTAATCGAGCTGGTTTTGTTTATTCAGGAACTGCACATCGAACGCTTTGGCAAAATTCTGCCCCAGAAAGTGCGATGTACCCGCCTGAAGGGCCTTGCCATCCTGCATCATGGCTTCGATACACAGCGTATCATCCGCACCGGCAAACCGTTCGTTAGCCGTTTTGGTGCCTTTAATAACCGGCATGGCCATCCATTCTTCGGCAAACTGGGCGTAGATGTCGAGCATCTGGCGGGTTTCAGAACTGCGCTTCATCAGCCGTGGCATGGGCCGTGTGGCCTTCCTGCCAGAGGAACTCCGTTGTGCGCAGGAATATGCGGGTGCGCATCTCCCAGCGCACGACGTTGGCCCACTGGTTAATGAGCAGGGGTAGATCGCGGTACGACTGCACCCAGTTTTTGTACGTACTCCAGATGACCGTTTCCGACGTAGGGCGGACAATCAGTTCCTCTTCGAGTTTGGCTTCGGGGTCAACAATAACGCCTGAGCCATCCTCTGCATTTTTCAGCCGGTAGTGCGTAACCACCGCGCATTCCTTGGCGAAACCCTCCACGTGGGAAGCCTCCTTGCTCAGAAACGACTTGGGGATAAACAGGGGGAAGTAAGCATTCTGGTGGCCGGTCTCTTTAAACATATCGTCGAGTGCCCGCTGCATTTTTTCCCAAATGGCAAAGCCATAGGGTTTGATGACCATGCAGCCACGCACTGCCGAATTTTCGGCCAGATCGGCTTTTTTAATTAACTCATTGTACCACTCGGAGTAGTTTTCACTACGGGAAGGAAGCGCTTTTGCCATGCGTTAGTCGGTCGGTCAGGGGATGAGTGGGTGACCAATTCATTACCTGACCGGCTTTTTTTTAAGTCGGATTAAACCTTGACTGGTTAATTGAAATCTAAAACCTGATAACTTGCAAAGATAGTTTTTTGCGCTATTTTTGTAATCAAACGGGTTAATTCTGTGTTATATATTCAGAGCAGAGTTTATATGACCCTTCAGTACTTTAATTCCCTTGCCAAATGAAAAAGCTACAACCATATTCTTACTTATCCCTGGCTTTGCTGACGGGTTTCTGGAGTTGTTCTTCCAGCCTGCAGACGGCCCAAAACGCTGGCGAAGTGGATGACCTGTACGGCAATTCAGGCAATGCAGCCGTGTATGCCAGCAATTCATCTGATTACAGTTCGGTGGCTTCCGGAAGTGCGTCGTCACAGCGGTATAGCCGTCAGCAGCAGCGTTCGCCCCGCAATGCCAATCCGGACTACAACGACGAACAGTATGCAGCTAATGGTTCCAATACGGATGAATACTACACAGAGCTGAGTGCCCGCAAATTAAACCGGGGCCTTTCGGCAGATCCGGGCTGGAATGACGGTGGCACCAATGCCTACAACTCCGGCTTTATGAACGGGTACAACACGGCCACCACCTCGGCCTATAGCTGGAATCGTTGGGGGTTCAATAACACGGGCTTTTACAATGGTCTTGGTCTGGGACTTGGCATGAGGATGGGGATGGGTGGTTACGGCTTCGGTAGTCCATACGGTTCGCCGTTTGGTTACGGCTATGGCAGCCCGTTCGGGTATGATAATTTCTACTCACCTTTTGGCTATAACAGTCTCTATTCACCGTTCAACTCTTATGCTTTTGGCGGGTTCGGCGGGTACTACAGTCCATTTTATGGTAACTACTTTGGTGGTGGGTACGGTGGCTATTACGGGAATACCTACGTCAACAATAGTTATGTGACTGGCGCTGACCCCTATCGTGCCAGCAACCGCACCTACGGTGCCCGTGCCGGTAGTGCAACCAGCCGTTATAATGATGCCTTTGTTAACACGCCCCGTAGCAGTAACGGTGGCCGAACAGCCGGTACACCTGCTTACACGGGTAACGGGTCCAGCAACAACACGTCGAACGGTTACTATACAGCGCCACGCAGCAACAGCCGGGGTGGAAGCAGTTATTATTACGACAATGGGTCTTCATCCAGAGGAAGTCGCTCAGCTAGCAGTCCGGCACCGTCGTACAACAGTTCGTCGCCATCATCGGGCCGGAGTTCCAATAGTGATTACTATTCGGCTCCCCGCCAGAACAGCCGGGGAAGCTACAGCTCGCCCAGTAATTCAGGCAGTTATAGTGGTGCACGTGGCGGTGCCAGCCAGCAAAGCTATCAGCGCTCACAGCCTACCTATAGCTCCCCGCAACCTAGCTACCAACAGTCGCAGCCTACGTACAGTGCTCCGCAGCGGTCCTATAGCTCACCCAGCCCCTCGTCGGGTGGTGGTGGCTACTCCGGTGGTGGCGGTGGCGGGGGAGGCTCCAGAGGTCCCCGGTAGAATCTGACAAAATAGTTGAAATAAAAGCCCATCGTTCAGGACAAACGATGGGCTTTTTTGTTATTACTTACAGTACCATTAAACAAATTGCCGTATTTGATGTCAAACACTATATACGGACCTTTCACAATTATATCCATGACTACTCGACTATTATTTGTGTCAGCCTGTCTTTTAAGTGCTGATATAGCTTTCGGTCAAACCGGTGATATTTACGCCGGAGAGGCTTTCCGGTTCTCGGAAATACAACAGACTGGTACGGCCCGTTTCCGGGGTCTTGGTGGCAATCAGACCGCGCTCGGCGGGGATGCCAGTTCGCTGTTTGGCAACCCGGCGGGGCTTGCCTTCTATAACCGCTCCGAAGTGAGTATCAGCCCGACCGTTAACCTGAACAACACCCAGTCGACGTATTTGGGCACCGTTACCCCGAATAACGGAACCAAGTTTTCGGTCGGTCAGCTGGGTCTTGTTTTTGCCGGGGGCGGCAGAGATGGGGGGCGCTGGAAACGCTCGACGTTTGGTGTGGGCTACCACCAGAACATAAATTACTTCAACCAGTTTACCTTTCAGGGGCGCAACAACCGCAGTTCATTTATCGACCCCATCATTCTGGATGCCAACAGCCGTAACGTAACGGGTGCTCAGATCGACGCGGAATATGATCCAGATGCCAATCAGGCGACCGACCTGCTGGCTGCTGCCTATCAGCAGTATCTGATCGACGGTACCCCCTTCACCGATTCTCAGGGTCAACCTAACAGCCAGCCACCCTACAGCCGGTTTGATCCCCTCAACCCCCGCGACCAGCGCAACACCTTCACCTCGACCGGGGCGCAGTCGCAGTGGACATTTGGGTATGCGGGAAATCTGGACGACAAACTGTACCTGGGTGTTAACGTGGGCCTGTCCAGTGTACGCTACACCACCGACAATGTATTGACTGAAACCGTCGTGAATGGTACCGTTCTTGACAACTATTCGCTGCGTGATCAGTTGAGCGTCAAAGGCAACGGGTTCAATTTGTCAGTTGGTGCCATCTACAAACTAACGCCCGATGTCCAGATCGGGGCGAACGTGGCCACCCCAACGTTTATGAGTTTACGGGAAACATTTTCGCAGAGTGTAGGTGCGGTGGCTTTTGACCGTACACTGCTCAGAAATAGCACGGTGGATGTTCTGCCGAATGATTTCAACTACAGCGTAACCTCGCCCTTCCGGGCGTCGGGGGGCGCTACGGTGTTTCTGGGAAAAGGTAAAGTTGGTTTCCTGACTGCCTCGGCGGAGTATGTCGGTTATGGCGGGCTGCGGGCCGGCACATCCGACAACAGCAATGCGCAGGCAAATACCGATTTCAAAAACTCGGTGCGTGCATCCGTCCAGAACACCTACCAGAACACGATCAACTTCCGGGCCGGGGGGGAGTTTCGGGCTGGCCTGTTTCGGGTTAGGGCGGGAGCCGCTTACTTACCCGACCCGTACCAGCGTCAGCTGGATAACATAGACCGGAGCAAACTTCTAGTGTCTGGTGGACTGGGTATTCGGAATGAACGCTTCTTTGCGGACGTGTCGGGTACGTACAACACGTTTAAATCGGCCTATACGCCCTACACGCTGCCTAACACGGCTAACTTTGGCTCGGCCCAGATCAATAACAACAACACAACCGTTACGCTCTCGGTGGGTACTTTCTTCTGAGTGAAACCAGGGAAAGCTAAATCAAAAGAAGACGGCCTTACAGCCGTCTTCTTTTGATTTAAAGCCATTCACCTACCCGCCTTAGCACGTCATCCTCCGTTGTTTCGCCGGAAATGATGATGTTCGCCTGCGCGTAGATGGGAAGCCGGTCTTCGTAGCGTTTCTGTAGCGTGTTGAGTAATTCGGGGTCGCTGGGGTTGTTTAGCGGCCGGTCTTCGTGGGCATGGGCCAGAATACGCCGGGCCAGCACCGGTACCGGAACATCCAGAAAGATGGATACACCAACCGAATTGATATACTCCATGTTGCCATGAAAACAGGGCATTCCACCACCCGTCGATACCACCAGGTTGGCCCCGGCCCTGATCGAACGCAGCATGTTTCGCTCGGCCTCCCGGAAGTACGGTTCGCCCGACTGGGCAAAAATTTCGGCGATGGAACGGCCCTCTTCCCGAACAATAACTTTATCGGTATCAACAAACCGGTAGTGCAGCACATCGGCAATGCGCTTACCCAGCGTGCTCTTGCCGGAGGAGGGCATACCAATCAGGAAGATATTTTTCATTCGCAGTGAGCGAATGAGCAAATGAGTGGATGAGTAAAGAACTGATATACACAGTTGGCCTGAGCACACCGATTCACTCATTCGTTCATTCACTCATTCACAATTTTCTTTATTTCCTCCGAACTGGGCGTAGTGTTGTAATGCCATTTGCCCTTAACCACGCCATTGCTCATGAGCCAGGTGCCGGGATTGGAGCGCATGATTGTTTTCAGGACGGTCGCGTCGGCTTTGTAGTAGGGCACGGTTGTAAGCTGATACTCCTTCTGAAAGGCCTTTATGTCATCGTCATTGGTCGAAGTGAGGATATACGGAGAGACAGTGGACCCCTTCAGGCCCTGCACCAGCGAGCGGATAGCGGGCAGGCTGCCAGGATCGATATCTTTGGTGTCTTTTATGATGATAAAGAGTTTGTTCCCCTCAAAGGTCTGCTCCGTAAAATCACCTGCGTCGTTCCAGACCCGGTAATCCGTAATTTTTGGCTTTGCCTTTTCGTTCACCAGCACCATTTCTTTGAAGGTGTACGCTTTGTCGGTCGGGTAAGCCTCAAACTCCTCCGTGTTGCCATCTTTCTCCATCACGTACTTGTAGCGCAAGGGCTCCGAAGGTTTCATGCCACCGGGTATGCTTTTACCCACGGCGTAGGGGAGCATATCGATAGGGGGTAAAAACTGAACGGCGTAGATACCCAGGCCCAGAGTCAGTACGGTAGTCAGAGCTACCAGCCAACCCGTTTTCCGGGAGCGCAGCCGGTTGCGGTGGCCGATGATGAACAGAATGAGCACCGTGAGCACAACGTCTTTGCCAAACGATGTCCAGGGTTTCAGTTTGATAGCATCCCCAAAACAACCGCAGTCAGTTACCCGGTCGAAATAAGCAGAGTAGAACGTCAGAAACGTAAAGAAGGTAATCAGGAAGAACAGCAGCCAGACCGTCACTTTCGGTTTATAGGAGGCCAGCAGGGCTACCCCCAGAATGATTTCGGCCGCACAAAACAGCACCGACATCGCCAGCGTGAAGGGGACCAGGGCCAGGAAGAAATCGTGCAGAATGGGCACGTCCTGAGCGAAGACTTCAAAGTATTCCTCGAATTTAATCTGCGTGCCAACCGGGTCGTTTAATTTAATCAGGCCCGAAAAAATAAACACGCCCCCAACCAGAATGCGGGCAATACGGGCGGCAATCAGCATCGGTGGTGTACCGGTCTTGATTTTGGGTGGTAAGGTCGTTGGATTCATTCTAGTAAGTGAAGAATGAAGAGTGAAGAATGGCAAATAAAGAAAATATTAACATACATTATTCTCTACTTTTCATTCTTCACTCTTCACTAATTAGACAGTTTTATCAGACAGAAAACGGCGTAATTGATCATATCCATATAATTGGCATCGATACCTTCCGAAACCAGGGTGGTTCCCTGATTGTCTTCAATTTGTTTGGTACGGAGTAATTTCATCAGAATGATATCCGTCATGGAGCTAACCCGCATGTCGCGCCAGGCTTCGCCGTAGTCATGGTTCTTGGCAAAAAGCAACTCCATAACCCGGTTAACTTCCGCGTCGTACAGTTGTTCGAGTTCACCAACCGGAATATCCATTTTGGCCGGCTCATTACCCGGGTTGCCAGCAAACTGAAGTTGAATGAGGGCCATTACGCAGTAGTTGATAATTCCCACAAACTCCGGTTCGATACCTTCCCCCACACGCCCCCCCGATGCGCCGGTAGCCCCCATCTCCTGGAGCGTACGGATGCGCTGGGCTTTAATGAAAATCTGGTCGGTGATGCTGGGCAGACGCAGAATCCGCCAGGCCGTACCGTAGTCTTTATTTTTTTTCAGGAATAAATCCTTGCAGTGCTGAATAACCTGCCGATATTGGGATTCTGTGTTCACAAAGAAATGGATGCGTTGGACAGTCAGTGTTGGCGCAGAAAAGATGAACTGACGCAACGGCCAACCAACTGACTAGTTTCATGCCGAAAGATACGAAAAAAACGCTTGGGCGGCACTCGGGGCACTGCCGGGAAGGCTGGTCAATCTGGAGCAACCCGTTGTGATGGGTATTCTGAATGCTACGCCCGATTCCTTTTTTGCCGGTAGCCGGATCCGTACCGGCAGCGCATCCACCGACCAGGTTGTTGCGGTGGCTCAACGGATGCTGAGCGAGGGCGCTACGTTTCTGGATGTGGGCGGCTACTCCACCCGCCCCGGTGCCGATGCGGTTAGCTCCTCCGAAGAAGCCGACCGGGTGCTGCCTGTTATCGAAGCCATTTTGAGGGCCTTTCCCGATGCGCTGCTATCGATTGATACCTTTCGGGCCGACGTAGCCCGTCAGGCTATTCAGTCGGGGGCGGCCCTCATCAATGACGTATCGGGCGGCACACTCGACCCGGCTATGTTTGCCACTGTTGGCAGGTTGAACCAGTCCGATTCCGTTCCGTACGTATTGATGCACCTGCGCGGTACGCCCCAAACAATGAATTCGCTGGCTATTTATACCGATCTGATAACGGAAGTCATCGATGAACTGGCTGGGCAACTACTGACATTACGGGCTTTGGGGGCGAAAGATGTTATTGTAGACCCCGGATTTGGCTTTGCCAAGACCGTTGAGCAAAATTTTTTTTTGCTCAACCACCTAACGGCTTTCCACTTATTTGAGGAGCCCTTACTGGTGGGGCTCTCACGGAAGTCAACCATCTGGAAAACACTCAAAATCAGTGCTGATGAGGCCCTGAACGGTACCACTGTTCTGAACACAACGGCCCTGCTCAACGGCGCATCCATTCTACGGGTGCATGACGTTCGGGAGGCCGTAGAGGCCATAAAATTAACCAGACCGTTAAGTTTTTTTTAAAACACGCTTGCGTTTAGTAAAACAAACACCTACTTTTGCATTCCCAAACGACGAAAATAGTCGAAGCGACGGGAAAACGATCTGGTAGCTCAGCTGGTAGAGCAATACACTTTTAATGTATGGGTCCTGGGTTCGAATCCCAGCCGGATCACATAAACTTAAAACCCCTCTCAATACCACGTTGAGAGGGGTTTTAAGTTTATTGACTTTTGTTGGAAATCAATCGATAAAATGCCGTAAACCTGGCAACTGAATAGACAAGGATGGTATGACCAATCATGATCCTTATTGAAGACCTGATACTCCTGCCAAAATTCGCTAAGCAGTTGACAATCCCTCACCCCCTGGTTTACCGGTACGAAAACCGTTGGCTTGCCTGTTCAACTGGCCAGTCTGTTAATCCGTACAGTGGAATTCCGGTAATCAACGCACCTATACCAGTCAGAAAGTCCGTCCTATCCCACGAGCGAAGCGATTAACCTAACCGCGAGAAACCCTCCGCACCACCCTTCGGAAACGGGCGGGCTCCTAATCCTGAACAGGTCACGGGGTAACGATCTGGGAATGTTATTGAGTCTTACATACTAACCACAGAACGGGAAAATGAGTGTATCGGAAAGGCTCCTGCTAAGTACCAGGCCATCAGATTGGCTGATTGAGTATATTTTTATCCGTAGAATTAACTAAACCTTTTTGAAAGTAGCTGGTTAAAATGCGTACTTAAAAGTAATTTGACGATTGATCCCCCATTCACTACCTGGGAATCGAAGCGAGTCTCTTTTATTGAAGGGACTCGCTTATTTATCGTTAAAAATGAGAAAGTTAGAGTTAGAGGGGAGCGGTTGGTGATTAAAACTGGCACAAAAGATGGGTCATGAATTAAAAAAAACACTAACAGTCGACTAAGCTATTTGGCAGGATTGTTGTCTAAAACATAGTTTGTCTGTCTACTAACGGGCATGATCGATTTTTTCCTTCTCAACGCTAATTATTCACCAATGCGTCAGACGATAATCATTACCATTTTACTTTTGGGTAGTCTAATCTCGATGACAGGTTACTATCTGGCCTTAAGTCATTGGATACAGGCTATAAACGAGGGCGTCTACAAGCAAAATTATCTGGAGGCTGTGCTGAAAACGGCGGCCCTGGTAGTCTATACGTTTCTGGCTGTTCGTTTTACAAGGGATAGAGTGAATCTGTAGCGTAAAATAATTCCCTAACCGCAAGAAAAGACTCTGACCACCAACAGAGCAACGCAAGAAAGTAACCTCTATGATACCAATTTACCAACGCAACGGAAATAAAATCAGCCAACAAACAAACCAGTACGTATCGTTTTTAATCGTTTGGTTATTGTTATTTTTCTCCGGAGGTGTGCAGGCACAGCCAACTGTCCGCCCAGTTAAATTCAAACAGGTATATGTAGAAGCGGGAGGCTTCCTTGTGAGTGGAACCATGCCCTTTTGGTTACGGGCCAATCAATCGGGAATTGTCCCTTTGGCGGGGTCAACCGGGTCCGTTCGGGTGGGTTTCTTCCGGGAATATCGACCGGTAAATCCAACAGACAGTGCGGCCAAACCCAAAAAAGTTGACTGGGGATATGGACTGGAGCTAGTGGGTAATGCCGGTCAACAATATCAGTTACTGGTGCCCGAAGCCTATTTGAAAGCAAGGGTAGGGCGGTTTGAGCTTTATGCCGGCCGTCGGCGTGGTATAGTTGGTCTGGTCGATACGGCACTCTCATCGGGTTCCTACGCCTGGTCGGGAAACGCACTGCCCATTCCCAAAGTGCAACTTGGCACAATCGGCTACGTTCCGCTCCCCTTCACAAAAGCACTCATCTCGTTCAATGCCCTGTACAACCACGGCTGGTTCGAGAACAGCAACAAGCAGGTTACCGATACCCGTTTACACCAGGCTGCCCTGTACGTACAGCTTGGTAAGCCCAAATGGGCCGTAAAACTCTATGGTGGAATCAACCATCAGGTCGTATGGGGTGGCTACTCGTCCGTATTAGACAACGGGGTTTCCAATAACGGGGCACTACCTTCCTCATTAAGGGCCTATTTTTATGCCGTTACGGCCCAAACGGCCTCCTCGCTGGAGACAGATCCAAACGTTTCGTTTTTCGATGGCACAAACCGTATTGGCAACCACCTGGGCTCGGTGGACATTGGCACCTCGATTACCTTGCCAATGGGCCGATTTATGTTGTATCGTCAGAATCCATACGAAACGGGGGCGTTATTTCATATGACAACCCTCGCTGACGGACTCAACGGGCTTAGTTTCCGGCGGCATCGACCGGGTAAAGGATGGCTTACCGTTGACGGAGTCGTTCTGGAGTGGCTTAATACAAAAGATCAGGGCGGGGCGCAGTTTATTGAAAACGATCCGCAGGGTCGTGGCAAAGTCAATTACTTTAACAATGAGCAGTTCATTGACGGATGGCAGTATTACGGCCGGGTAATTGGCACTCCCTTTCTGACTCCCCAAACGGAGGTGAGCACGGCCCTGCCCCGTAGCTATCCCATTGCCAACACGAGGGTGTCCCTGTGGCACGTTGGCCTATCGGGGCGGATTGTCAGGCAGGTACAGTGGCTAACCAAACTATCTTACAGCCAGAATTTTGGCACCTATGAAATTCCTTATCCCCCCGGTATCAACCAGTTTTCGGGCTTACTACAACTGACGGCTCCCGTACGGCTACCTGCCCTGGGCCTGGTTCAGCTCCGGACGTCCCTGGCACTGGATACGGGTAAACTACTGAACAACTCATCGGGTGGCTATTTGAGCATCCGTAAAACGCTGTTATACTGACACGGTTCGAACAGAGCCTATGTACGTTGACGGGTAGCTCTTCATGACTTCATGTAAAGCCTGCACCAGGTTCACCTATTGGTGCCCTAATGCCCGGCCCCGTTCATCTCCGGGCATCAATCCACTGCTGGGGTGTAAACCGCCTTCACAACCGGGCAACCTGCGGGTGCCAATAAAAGGTTATTGGTCATACAGAACGCCAGGCGAAGAACGGAGCAGGAACGGCGGCAGCATTGCAACACCCGAAGGAGGGTATACTACCGCAAAACAAAAACGGGCCGGGGAAGCATCCACCGGGCTTTGACCACATCAGGTAGCGATTGCCGGCTGCTCTTTAGAATCAATTCGACCAGTCCAACGGCAACCTGACCGTCAGCTGATAAAGAAACTCCACTCCGTTGCTCCATCCGTCAACTGGAAAAATGTCCAGTCTGCAATTATCACCCGTGCGATAACAGCCTACCACGTACGAACCGGCTGGGTTACAGCCTGCATTGTCAACCTGTACGGAATCGATCGGGTATTCACTTTTCAAGAACATTTATAATCAAATTTACAATTGGCGCCGGAACCTATTAAATTCTGGGAAAAGCTGTTTTTGCCAATTTTTTTTAGTACTATATTGCATGACTTTGTCACAAACGCCCGTCAGCCCGGTTGCTATCTACACATTTAAGCATTGGCCAGGCTATCCGTTATTTTAGGTTTTCTCAATTATCGCTGCCTTTTTTTGCTATTTTCTCAATAAGAGTAGGAAGAAAGGGCCTTACCCAACACTGTTACGACCATGTCTGATCAGGTTGACCAACCGGCGGGTCTTTACCGCCCCGAATTTGAACACGATAACTGTGGTATTGGCTTTGTTGCTCATATCAAGGGTCGTAAGTCTCACCAGATTGTTGCTGATGCGTTGCAGATGCTCAGGCGCATGGAGCACCGGGGGGCCGTTGGCTCAGAACCGAACTCCGGCGATGGTGCGGGTCTGCTTATTCAGATCCCCCATGAGTTTTTTGTGGACGAAACCCGCAAGCTGGGTATTCATCTTCCCCCCGCGCTGGAATACGGCGTGGGTATGGTCTATTTTCCCAAAGATGTTTGGCTGCGCGAAGAGTGCCGGGCCGTGCTGAATCGGAAAATGAAAAAGATTGGCCTGGAGTTGCTCTGCTACCGGGTCGTGCCCGTCAACAATAGTGATCTGGGTAACGGCTCGCGTTCGGCTGAGCCACAAATGGAGCAGGTCTTTATTAAACGGCCTTCCGAAATAACGAACCCCGACGACTTTGAGCGGAAACTATACATTCTGCGGAATACCAGCACCCGCATTATCAATGAAACGGTAAACGGCGTCGATCACTTTTACTTCTCGTCCCTTTCCTGCCGCACCATTACCTATAAAGGGCAGCTAACGACCCTGCAACTGGAACCTTACTTTCCGGACCTCCAGCAGGAAGAAGTGGTTTCGGCCATTGGCGTGGTACACTCCCGCTTCTCAACCAATACTTTCCCGTCCTGGAAACTGGCGCAACCCTTCCGGTACATTGCCCATAATGGGGAAATAAATACGGTTCGGGGCAATGTGAACTGGATGAAGGCGGCCGAAGGGTTACTCAAATCATCCAAGTTTACCCAGGATGAAATGGACATGCTCCTGCCCATCTGCGACCCCAGGCAGTCGGACTCCGCTAACCTGGACAACGCCATTGAATTGCTGGTGATGAGTGGCCGTTCGTTGCCACACGTCATGATGATGCTTGTGCCTGAAGCATGGGATGGCAATGAGGACATGGACCCCGTCCGGAAAGCATTTTACGAATTCCACGCGGCTCTGATCGAACCCTGGGATGGACCAGCTTCTATTTCCTTCACCGATGGCCGCATAGTAGGCGCTACCCTCGACCGGAATGGCCTGCGCCCTTCCCGATTCTGGGTGACCAACGAGGATATCGTGATTATGGCCTCTGAAGTAGGAGTACTGGATATCGACCCCGCAACGGTGGTGTCGAAAGGACGTCTACAGCCAGGTAAAATGTTCCTGGTCGATATGGAGCAGGGGCGAATCGTGTCGGACGAAGAAATTAAAGCCGAACTGTGTGGCCGTAAACCCTACCAGGAGTGGCTCGACCAGAACAAAATAAAGCTTCAGGATTTAGAAACACCCATTCGGACCTACAGTCATTACGACCCGGCTAAACTGCTCCGGATGCAGCAGGCTTTCGGCTTTACGTCCGAAGACCTGCGAATGATTCTGGCCCCAATGGTGGAAACGGGCAAGGAAGCCCTCGGTTCCATGGGTACGGATGTTCCCCTGGCTATCCTGTCGGAGCAGAGCCAGCACATGAGCCACTATTTCAAGCAGTTATTTGCGCAGGTAACCAATCCCCCCATCGATTCCATCCGGGAGCGGTCCATCATGTCGCTCATTTCCTTTGTGGGGGCAACGTATAACCTGCTGAGTGAATCACCGATACACTGCCGTCAGATCGAACTCGATCAGCCGGTGCTGACCACGAAAGAGTTCGATAAATTACGCTTTATCGATCGGCCCAAGTTCCAGGCCAAAACGATCAACTGCCTGTTCACCGCTGATGGAAACGGGCAGTCGTTGGAACGCGCGCTCGACCGGATTTGCCGTTATGCCGAAGACGCCATCCATGACGGGTACTCGATTCTGATTCTGTCGGATCGGGCCATCGACTCCAGTCACGCCCCCATTCCATCCCTGCTGGCTACCTCGGCCATTCACCACTACCTGATCCGGCAGGGATTGCGGGGTAAAGTTGGTCTGTTGGTCGAAGCAGGCGATGCCTGGGAAACGCACCATGTAGCCACGCTCATCGGTTACGGAGCATCGGGTGTAAACCCGTACATGGCCTTCGAGACTATTGCAAGCATGAAGCAAAAAGGGCTGCTGTCCGTGGACTATGACCTCGACAAACTCTACAAGAACTACATCAAAGCCGTCAACGGCGAGTTGCTGAAAATCTTCTCGAAGATGGGCATCTCGACCCTGCAATCGTATCAGGGAGCCATGATCTTCGAGTGCCTTGGTCTGAATAGTGACGTCATCAGCCGCTACTTCACAGGGACGATCTCGCGCATTGGCGGCATGGGACTGAATGAAATTTCCCGCGAGATCCTAGTGCGGCACGCCGTAGCGTTCCCCGACATGCCCGTGCTGGCTCCCCGGCTGGAAGTGGGGGGTATCTACCAGTGGAAACAACGGGGTGAACGGCATATTTTCAATCCCGACACCATCCACCTGCTACAGCAGTCGACGAAGAAAAATGACTTTGCTCTTTTTAAGAAATATTCCAAACTGATTGATGACCAGACGCAGAAAGCCATTACGCTGCGTGGTCTGCTGAAATTTAAAAAAGGCACTCCCGTACCACTGGACGAAGTGGAGCCGGTCGAAAGCATCTTCAAGCGGTTTGCCACGGGGGCCATGTCGTTCGGGTCCATCTCCTGGGAAGCGCATACGACCCTGGCCATTGCCATGAACCGCATTGGCGGCAAAAGCAATTCGGGCGAGGGCGGTGAGGATGAACGGCGCTATACGCCACTAGAAAACGGCGACAGCATGAATTCGGGGATTAAGCAGGTAGCGTCGGGGCGTTTTGGCGTAACGAGCTATTACCTTACCAACGCCCGCGAACTGCAGATCAAGATGGCGCAGGGGGCCAAACCCGGCGAAGGGGGTCAACTGCCCGGTTTTAAAGTCGATGACTGGATTGGCCGGACGCGCCATTCAACGCCCGGCGTCGGTCTTATTTCGCCCCCGCCCCACCACGATATTTATTCGATTGAGGATTTGGCCCAGCTCATCTCCGACCTAAAAAATGCCAACCGGGCCGCCCGCATCAGCGTGAAACTGGTATCGGAGGCTGGTGTGGGAACCATTGCCACCGGCGTTGCCAAAGCCCATGCCGACCATATCCTGATTTCGGGCCACGATGGCGGCACGGGTGCTTCTCCGCTGTCGAGTATCCGGCACGCGGGGCTGCCCTGGGAACTGGGGCTAGCCGAAGCGCACCAGACACTGGTAAAAAACAAACTACGCGGTCGGGTAACGGTGCAGGCCGACGGGCAGATGCGCACCGGTCGCGATCTGGCGATTGCCGCGTTGCTGGGTGCCGAAGAGTTTGGGGTAGCCACGGCGGCTCTGGTGGCTGCGGGCTGCATCATGATGCGGAAGTGCCATCTGAACACCTGCCCGGTGGGGGTGGCGACGCAGAACAAGGAATTACGCGCCCTGTTTACCGGTAAGCCCGAGCATGTCGTGAATATGTTCACGTTCCTGGCCAGGGAACTACGCGAAATTATGGCCGAACTGGGCTTCCGGACCATCAACGAAATGGTCGGACAGGCACAGATGCTGGAACTCCGCGACAACCTGCCGCACTGGAAATACAAAAACCTTAATCTCGATGCGCTCCTGTATAAAGAACCAACCAACCTGGATGTGGCGCTGTATCAGCAGGAAGAGCAGAATCATTACCTGGATGATGTACTCGACCGGAAACTGATTGAGGTGGCTAAACCCCTGCTGGACGACACCGCCCTGGGCGCATCCGAATCGGTTTACGCCGAGTTTACGGTGCAGAACATCGACCGGAGTATTGGCACGATGCTGTCCAACGAAATTTCGAAAGTATACGGTGGCCCGGGCTTACCCGAGAGCTCCATCCACATCAAACTCCGGGGAACCGCCGGTCAGAGTTTCGGAGCCTTCGCCACGAGTGGCATCAAGCTCGAACTGGAAGGCGATGCCAACGACTATTTCGGTAAGGGACTTTGCGGGGCGCAGCTCATCGTGTACCCCGACCGGGCGGCCCAGTTCAAGCCGGAAGAGAACAGCATTGTCGGTAACGTGTCTTTTTACGGAGCCACGTCGGGCGAAGCCTTTATCCGCGGAATGGCCGGTGAGCGTTTCTGCGTGCGGAATTCAGGGGCCAAAGTCGTGGTAGAAGGCGTGGGCGATCACGGTCTGGAGTACATGACGGGTGGCCTGGCTATCATTCTGGGGCAGACGGGGCGCAACTTTGCCGCCGGTATGTCGGGTGGGGTAGCATACGTGTACGACCAGGACGGTACGTTTGCAACCAAAGTAAACCCCGATATGGTGGACCTGGAACCCCTGACCGAAGAAGACCTGGGTATCCTCCGCGAGTACGTCGAAAAACACTTTCAATATACCACCAGTAATGTAGCCTTAACCCTGATTCAGGACTGGGACAACCAGGTTGGGCGGTTTGTGAAAGTGATGCCGGGCGATTTCCGGCAGGCGCTGGCCGGACGGGGTATTTCGCTGGCCGATCAGATTCGCGATAAGCGTGTCGTGTACCAGGATATTACCGTGGATGTGACGCAGGGGTAAGGATGAAAGGAGAGTTTCCTCAGCCAGGAACTCCCAATGGAGATTTTGCGGAATCAATCGATGCTATAGGAAAAAACGCTGTTTCTGCCGTCTACGGGTCAAGATGTTGACATACTTACTCAGGTAGTAACGTGTCGTATGGTAAAACAGCCTGAACGATAACATGGGAAAACCTACCGGATTTTTAGAATTTGCGCGCGAACTACCCAAAAAGCGCGACCCGCAGCAGCGGATTCATGATTATAAGGAAATTGAGGTGCAGTTCACCCCGCAGGATACCCAGCGGCAGGCTGCCCGTTGCATGGACTGCGGAACGCCGTTCTGCCACAGCGGTTGCCCGCTGGGTAATATCATTCCGGAGTTCAATGATGCCGTGTACGAACAGAACTGGGCCTACGCCTACGAAATTCTGGCCAGTACCAACAACTTCCCGGAGTTTACGGGCCGCATCTGCCCGGCTCCCTGCGAAGCGTCGTGCGTGCTGGGTATCAACAAGCCACCCGTGCGATTGAGTTTATCGAGAAATCAATTGCCGAAGAAGCCTTTAAACAGGGATACGTAACGCCCCGCATACCGACAGAACGGACGGGTAAGCAGGTCGCCATTGTGGGTTCCGGCCCGGCGGGGCTGGCAGCCGCCGCTCAGCTGAATAAGGCAGGCCATTCCGTTACCGTATTTGAACGCGCCGACCAGATTGGCGGACTTCTGCGCTACGGCATCCCCGATTTTAAACTCGAAAAATGGACCATCGACCGTCGGCTGGCCGTCATGGAAGCCGAAGGGATTGTATTTAAAACGGGTGTTAACGTGGGTAAAGATCTGAAAGCAAACGATTTGCTGAATGATTTCGACGCAATCATGCTCACCGGTGGGTCGACCGTGCCCCGCGATCTGCCGATTCCCGGCCGGGAACTGAAAGGCATTTACCCCGCCATGGAGTTCCTGAGTCAGCAGAACAAACGAAACGCCGAACGCCCGGTGGCAGTAGACCACCAGGGGGAGACCTATACCGACGGCGATATTCTGGCCACGGGTAAAAACGTGGTGGTTATTGGCGGGGGGGATACCGGTTCCGACTGTGTTGGCACGTCCAATCGCCACGAAGCGGCCAGCGTAACGCAGATCGAGCTGATGCCCATGCCCCCGCAGGAGCGGGCCGAAAGCACGCCCTGGCCCAACTGGCCCATGATGCTTCGGACCAGCACTTCGCACGAGGAAGGCTGTGAGCGGCAGTGGTCCATCAACACCAAAGAATTTATTGGCGACGAAAACGGTAAACTGAAAGCGCTGCGGCTGGTTGACCTGACCTGGGAAAACAAAAACGGCCGTATGCAGATGGTCGAACTACCCGGTTCGGAGCGCGACGTTCCCTGCGAACTGGCGCTGTTGGCCGCTGGTTTCCTGCACCCACAGCACAACGGACTGCTGGACGACCTCGGGGTCGAATACGATGAACGGGGCAACGTGAAAGCCGTTAATTATCAGACCACCACGAATCCGAAAGTGTTTGCGGCCGGCGATTTGCGCCGGGGTCAATCCCTGGTGGTATGGGCCATTTCGGAAGGCCGCGAAGCCGCCCGTGCCGCCGACTGCTACCTGATGGGAGAGACAACGCTCGAAGCCAAAGCTGTGTCGATGATTTCGGTCGAGTAACGGGATAAAGTAAAACGTAAATCGCCCGGTAGTTAGTCCTAAGACCAACTACCGGGCGATTTCCGTTTTGTAGAAACGATTAATCGTTTTTTAGGCTCGACTGGCCGGAAAATCTTTTGCTGAGACTCAGGCAGGGGTAGCCGCTTTTCAGTCCTTCCCTTTTTTGCTGGCTTCCGTTACTGTCTCCACAAACTCCTCGGTAGAGATTGTTTGCACGTACGGCTCATCCTGCTCGGCCTCGAACTGCTGCTCTGGGTCAGGTCTCTGTTCGTCTGCGTTCATGTTGCTGTTAATTTATAGGCGTTTAAAATCAGTGGTATGATCACGTGCCGCAATGGGCTTATTGCCTTGTTGCCTGCTTATATATAGTCTCTGAACCTAGTTGCCACTGACAAACTGGTAGCGAAAAAGTCGTTAGAACAGAGATAAAAAAAGTAGAAGAAAAAAAAAGGCCCGACTGCACCACCAGCCGAGCCAAGAAGTAAAACCGAAGTCTTACCCCCTTTTGAGAACCCAAAGGTATATCAACAATCAACACCATCCAAGAATGACGAACCGATTTGAGGTTCCGATTTCCGTGACAAACGTCCGGGTCGGTCGTAATGCGGCTTAGTAGATTCTCTATGAATAGATAAAGCCCCGCCTTTGTGTGGGCGGGGCTTTTGCAGAGAGAGAGGGATTCGAACCCCCGGACCTGTTACAGTCAGTGGTTTTCAAGACCACCGCAATCGACCACTCTGCCATCTCTCTTTCTGGATGCAAATATACACGCTGTTTGGAGATTTGTCAACGACAGACGGGCCATTTTCCCCTAAATGCCTTAGTTTTGCCTTTATTCAATGAGTGATTGAGTGACCAACGAATGCCACAGTATTTTCACTAACTAACTAAGTCGCTCATTTACAATTCGCTAATCATGGATACCCTCGAATCCCTTCCCACGCTGGAAACGGCCCGTAAATTGGGCGTGCTCCCCGACGAATTTGATCGTATTGCCGAAATTCTGGGTCGTCGGCCCAATTTTACGGAACTGAGTATCTTTTCGGTCATGTGGTCGGAACACTGTTCCTACAAAAATTCCATCATCTGGCTCAAAACCCTGCCCCGCGATGGGGACCGGATGCTGGCTAAAGCCGGGGAAGAAAACGCTGGTCTGGTTGATATTGGCGATGGGCTGGCCTGCTCGTTCAAGATTGAGTCGCACAACCACCCCTCGGCACTGGAACCCTACCAGGGGGCGGCAACGGGCGTTGGGCGGCATCAACCGCGATATATTTACGATGGGTGCCCGGCCCATTGCCCAGCTCAATTCGCTTCGCTTCGGTGCCCTTGACCTCAAAAAAACTAAGCGGCTGCTGCGGGGTGTGGTCAAAGGCATCGGGGATTATGGCAACGCCTTCGGCATTCCCACCGTGGGGGGCGAACTGCATTTCGATGAGTGTTACAACACCAACCCACTCGTTAATGCCTTCTCGGCGGGTATCGTTGAGGTAGGGAAATCGGCGAAAGCAACCAGTTTTGGTGTGGGTAATCCGGTGTTTATTGTCGGGTCGGCTACGGGGAAAGACGGCATTCACGGCGCTACGTTTGCGTCGGAAGATATTTCGGCCGCGTCGACGGATAAACTGCCTGCCGTGCAGGTGGGCGACCCGTTCATGGAAAAACTACTGCTCGAAGCCACGCTCGAAATCATCGAGACGGGCTACGTGATTGGTATTCAGGACATGGGGGCGGCCGGTATCATCTGCTCCACCTCCGAAATGAGTGCCAAGGGCGAACACGGTATGATCATCGACCTCGATAAAGTACCCACCCGCCAACCCAACATGGCCCCGTTCGAGATTTTGCTGTCGGAGTCGCAGGAGCGGATGCTGGTCGTGATTGAAAAAGGAAAAGAACACATCATTCAGGGAATATTCGACAAGTGGGACCTGAACTGTGCCCAGATTGGCGAAGTAACGGCCCGGGGCGAAAACGATCTCGGACGCCTGCACTTCTACCGCCACGGCGAACTGGTAGCCGATGTACCCGCCTACGATCTCGTTCTCGGTGGGGGAGCGCCCCAGTACCAGCGGGAATACAAAGAACCGGCCTATATCAAGGAATACGCCAAATTCAACGCCGATGATGTCGATGACATCGAACTGGACGACATCAAAAAAATAGCCGAACACCTGCTGACGCACCCGAATATCTGTTCCCGCAAGTGGGTGTATGAACAGTATGATTCGATGGTGGGCACGGCTAACCGTAGCACCAACGCGCCCTCCGATGCGGCCGTAGTGCGCGTAAAAGGTCCCGGTTTGCCCACCACCGATAAATCCATTGTGATTACGGTAGACTGTAATAGCCGGTACGTGAATGCCAACCCGCGGCAGGGAGCCATGATTGCCGTGGCTGAAGCCTGCCGTAATATTGTTTGCAGCGGGGGAGAGCCGCTGGCCGTTACCAATAACCTCAACTTCGGGAATCCGTACGTGCCGGAGGTGTACTGGCAGTTTGTGGAAGCCGTGCAGGGTATGGGCGAAGCCTGTAAGCGATTCAGTACGCCGGTAACGGGCGGGAACGTGAGTTTCTACAACCAAAGCTCGGACGACGGGCCGGTGTTCCCAACCCCCACCATCGGGATGCTGGGGCTGATGGACAACCCCGACCACCGCATGACGCTGAACTTCAAAAACGAGGGCGACCTGATTTTCCTCATTGGCCCGTCCACGAACGACATCGCTTCGTCGGAGTATCTGTATTCATTCCTGAACATCAAAGCCTCGCCCGCGCCCCATTTCGATTTCGAGACGGAATGGCGGGTGCAGGAAAGCATCAAAACCATGAACCGGCACGGCTGGCTTCAGTCGGCGCACGATGTGTCGGATGGTGGACTGTTTATCGCCCTGGCCGAATCGGCGATGGCGGGAAATGTTGGTTTCGACCCTGGGTATTGATACCCGCCACCGTACGGATTCGTTTTTGTTTGGCGAAAGCCAGAGCCGGGTCGTTATATCTATTATGCCCGATCAACGGCAGCACGTAGTTGGGTATCTGGAAGACAGCGTATTACCCTTCCGCTACCTGGGTACGGTCTCAACCGGCGACTTCCTGATTGACGACACCCCGATCATGACGGTTGACGAAGCGAAAAATCTGTACGATAACGCACTGGGCGATATCATGAAGTGAGTTCTTTTGTCCGTCCAACAAGAGGGGTAGTGACAACTCAGAACGGAAAAGTAAAAAAATGCTTTTCTGTCATTCCACGAAGGCGGAATCTCAACTGTTGGGATAGTTGAGATTCCGCCTTCGTTGGAATGACAAACCTAAAAGATAAGCGTAGGTGTTTTCGCCAACTTGTTCATTATTCGATTCTCTTTCCTCATTATGCCCCACGACTTAGCCGCCATAACCCGCGAGATTGCTACCATTGCCACCGATGCCGGTGCGTTTCTGATGCAGGAACGAAGTCAGTTCAAACGCGAAGCCATTGAATACAAAGGGTTGAATAACCTGGTGTCGTACGTCGATAAAGAAACCGAAAAGCAACTGGTCGAGAAACTGAGCAGGCTGTTACCCGAAGCCGGATTCATTACCGAAGAGGGTACCACCGGACAGGAAGCCGACCAGTCGGCGCTCAACTGGGTCATCGACCCGCTCGACGGCACCGCTAACTTCATCCATGGGCTGCCCGTATTTTCGGTTAGTGTTGGGCTGGCGCAGGGAAAAACGCCTATTGCCGGGGTCGTGTACGATCCAAACCGTAATGAGTGCTTCTCGGCCTGGCAGGGTGGGGGTGCTTACTGCAACCAGGAGAAAATAACGGTATCGCCCAATACGCACCTGGGCGAAAGCCTGATTGCCACCGGGTTTCCGTACTACAGTTTCGATAAGATGCCGAAGTACCTGCGCATCCTGGAAACGCTCATGCAGCAAACCCACGGCCTGCGCCGGCTGGGGTCGGCAGCCATCGACCTGGCTTACGTAGCTGCCGGGCGGTTTGAGGCTTTTTACGAATATAACCTCAATTCATGGGACATGGCCGCCGGGGTGTTGCTCGTGCAGGAGGCTGGTGGCCTCGTCACCGATTTCGACGGGGGCGATGAGTTCCTGTTTCGGGGCGACGTGATTGCGAGCTGTGGCGTACACCCGGAACTAATCGGGGTTATTCAGGAATACTGGAAGTAAGCGTTAGTTTACGGTATTTGGTTCACCGTTTACGGTTGGCTGGCGCCAGCCCGGTAATGCGTCAGCCAACCGTAAACCGAATACCGTAAACCTTAACCCAACCCAACCATGCACGACCTCGACGCACTGAAATATCCAATTGGTACATTTAATTCTGGGCAGGACCTATCCGCTGAGGATACCCGCCGGCAGATTGCCGTGATTGATGAACTACCGGTTAAACTAACGGAACTGGTGGGCAAATGGGACGACGATCGGCTCGATACGCCTTACCGGCCCAATGGGTGGACCATTCGGCAACTGGTCCATCACCTTGCTGATAGCCACATGAACGCCTATGTGCGTACCAAACTGGCCCTGACGGAAGATAACCCCACCATCAGCCCCTACGACGAAGCCGAATGGGCCAAACTCTCCGACTCCCAACTCGACGTAGCGCCCTCCCTGGTTATCCTGAAAAGCCTGCACCTGCGTTGGGTAACGGTACTTGAGGCAATTCCGGTGAAAGACCTGGAGCGAACTTATTTCCACCCGGCTAGTAACAAAACGGTTTCTTTGCGGCAGGTCATCGCACTTTACGCCTGGCACAGTGAACACCACTATCAGCATGCCTGTCGGCTGGCTGAACGGAACAGCTGGAAATAAGGTTTATAGTTTGTAGGGTATGGCTGGCTGATGTATCAACAGGCGTTTCCATCCGCTATTCACAAACCATGAACTATAAATAGTCTCATGCAGGAACTCATCATACTACTGGTTTTTGCCGCGGCACTTTTCTACCTGGGAAACCGGGCCTACCGGAGTTTCTCGGTAAAACAGGCAGGGTGCGGTAAAGGATGCGGGTGCGCCGTTGATAAAAAGCACAGCGGCCTGACCAGCAAACAATGAATAGTTACGCGCCCCGCTAACATTTTGGTAACGTATTTGTTGTGTTGTAGTAATGAAAATGCAACTAATAATCGGTTTGTTTATACTAATCGCTACTACGATTGGGACGGTTGGATGCAAAAAACGTGTCCAGACTGATAAGCCCCTTCAGGAAGCGTTTGAACCACCCATTGAGGACCCCACATCCTACGTAGCGGGGAACCTCACGTTCAACATCCGGGACCTGGAAGCCAAAATTAATAAGGGCCTGTCTACAACGCTGGTACCGGAAGAGACCTTTGAGGGTAAGAAAGGGGAAGCCTGGAAGCTTCGCGTTGAACGCACCGGCCCTATCAGGATTAAATACGCCAACCGGCAGGTCATTTTATCCGCTCCGTTGCAGGTTTGGTACAGCAACCCCATCGGGCTACGCCGGAGCGATAAACGGAAGAGTCGTTCCCTGTGCGCGCTGGCCATTAATTTAAAAAGCCCCATTGCGGTTAGCCCGGAGTGGCGGTTGATTACGAAAGTCAAGTTTGAAGAATACCAGTGGACCGAGGAGCCGAAAGTTCAGTTACTGGGTATAAAGATAAACGTCCGGAAATTGGCCGAAACCATTCTGGATAAGCGACGGGCAGAGATTGAACAGGCCATTGATCGGGCAGTTCGTAAGGGGCTACGCCTGGACAAACAGGTGAGTAAAGTTTGGCGCGATCTGCAAAAACCACTTCGTATTACCAAAAAGCCCGAAAGTATCTGGCTGATTCCCAAGCCTTTCAGTATTGCTTCGGCCCCGGTATATGGTAACGCCACCGAAATTACGGTGCCCATCCAGATTGCTTTCCGGGTCAAGACTCACATTGGTGAACAACCGGTTGTAGCGCCGGATTCGCTGGAGCAGCTACCCCGGCTACTGCACCGGGATGCCTTACCGGACTCCTCACGCCTGGAGGTGCTATCCTTCGTACCGTACAAGGACATCAATGAAGTACTGGAGAAACACCTGCATAAAACGAAAATCAGCCTGGCAGGGGGAAATTTGACCATAAAGGGGGGAGCCGTCTACGGTAGTGGTAAGATGCTGATTTTGAAAGCGGATGTGGGTGGGGCGGTCAACGGAACATTGTATCTCCACGGCCAGCCTACCTACGATACCCTAACCAATACGCTACGGATTAAGAATGTTGAGTTCGACGTAGTTACCCGGGAATACCTGATGGCGACGGCGGACTGGCTGTTGCATGACAATCTGCGCGATACGATTCAGTCGAAACTGGTAATTCCGCTGGGAAAACCCCTGTCTACCATACCCGGAAAAATTGAAACCGCTTTTGCCAAAGCCAAAGTAAGCCAGAAAACGGACCTCGATATTGATACCTTCCGCATGATACCCCAACGGATTCTGGTGCAGCCGGAGGGAATTCAGGTGCTGATTAAGGTGAAGTCTAAACTGGCTGTGAAGATGAAGCGGCTGTAGTGGGGGCAATTATCCCGGACAGAGGTATGCGTCTTTAGTCGTTGTACATGGATCGGTCCGGGAGGGTAGGCCCGAAACGTACGGTGCCGACAGTTCCGTCGATTACACCCGTATCAGGTTGGCGTAACGTCCGGCGTTCGGGTTAGTTACCGTACTGTCCCCCTTACTGGTACACCCGGCAATCCCGCCGTATCCAATAGACTAATCGCCTGGGATTCAAAAAAATCCAGGTCCGTATTAAACGGTGCTGCGCTGAATCTCACCGTTTATCCGGGAGCTGACTTCGGGAAAACATTGAATTTTGACGGGCCCTCGGGTCATTATGGGTGACTTGGTCCCGGACCGGTACCAGCTGACATTTAGCTAAAAATTTTGGCTCCAGCCTCAGTGCGCTTCCTGCAACGCCCGTTCAATGGAACACCTATTTCGCCAGTGGTGAGATACAATTATAACTTTTGGGTTCGTTAGCAGGTAAGATATGGCTGTATCATCTGCGTAATACCTGACGCCCGTATAACTAAACGCAATATGACACAAAAAACAAGCCTTAAGGATACCGTTTTCCCCCGCACAACGTTGAAAAAAAACGTGGAGGAGTTCAACCGGAATGTGCACGAAAACGGCGGGTTCCTCTACACAACCAACGCCCAATTCTCGTCCCATGTAGCCAACAAGCGTATTTCGGACGAAATATTCAAGCTGATTGAACCGCACTACCGAACCCTGGTCGATATTGGCTGTGGCGACGGCATGTATACGAATAACATTAAACAGAACTTTCCCCGGCTGGAAGTGTACGGATTTGATCCGGCCGCATCGGCCATCCGAATAGCGCAGGAAAAACACCCTGATATCCAGTTTGACACGATTAATCTGTTGGCTGATACCCTACCCATACCCACTCAAAAATACGATGTGGCGGTTATCAGGGGGGTACTCCATCACTTGTCTGATCAGCAGAAAGCTATTACAAATGCGTTTAAACTGGCCGACAACCTGATCATCATGGAACCCAACGGGAATAACCCTATACTGAAGATAATCGAGAAAACATCCCGCTACCACATCGAGCACGAAGAGCAGTCTTTTTACCAGGGGCAGCTGAAGCGGTGGATACGGAATGCCGGGGGGACCATCAAGGCGTTTAAGTACGTCGGGTACGTTCCCTTTTTCTTTCCGACCCTCCCCGCCAAACTAATTTACTTTTTTCAACCATTCCTGGAGAAAATTCCGGTGGTGAAGCATATCTTTTCCGCTCAGTTTATTATCGCCTGTTCCAAAGCGCGTCAATAACCTGAGCAGGCTGTTTAATTTGGTGAAATGGTAACGACGGGTGGTACAGGCAGTAATTGCAATCCCATCAGTATTCAACTATGGGATTATCAAAAAATACAACTGTGCAATTGGGCGGTATCCTGCTTATCGCTTTCCTGTTACGCATTTATCAATCGGGTACCTACGGCCTGTATCTCGATGAGAAATACACGCTGGTTATTTCGCAGGGTGTCGTTATGGAGGGCGCTAATCAGCATGATGTTTTTTTTACCCCCGGGAAGGTTTATTTTACCCCCCGCGAATTCTGGAAGGAAAAAACAATCCATGATTTCATCGAAGCCAACATCAGAGGAGATATTGGGAACAGCCCTGTTTACTACGCTGTGCTGTGGGGGTGGACTGAGGTGGCTGGCCTGAGTGATTTTGCCATCCGGTTTCCATCGGTTTTTTTCAGCACATTACTGGTTGGCCTGGTTTTTCTGTTCGTGCGCCGGTACGTTCAGTCAGAACGGCTGGCTTTACTGAGTGCCTTCCTGACAGCCATTGAGCCCTTCTTTGTGGCATACAGTCACATGGCGCGGAACTATTCAATGAGCTTTTTTCTGACCTTACTGGCCACTTATCTCTTTTTGTTGATGCTCGGCCGGTACAAGTCAGGACAGCGATCCGGTAACATATTACTGGCCTACGGACTACTGTTTGTGCTGGCTTTGCTCACCCATTACCTCACCATAACGGTCTTTTTTTGTCACGGGCTATATGTTCTGCTGTTCGTCCGGCCGGTAGCGCGCTGGGTACCCGTCATACTAACGGTGGTTGTAGGTATTGCGTTTGTGTCGCTATGGTTTGTGTTTGGCGGGGGGACGTATACCTTCAAAACACTGGCTCATCAGGCGGAATTTTACCGGACTATCGCGCTGACAGACCCCTATACCAGTGGCTATGGTGTTATTTTGCCCGCTACATTTGTCAACGTAATCGGGAAATCGTTGCCCATCTGGGCTGATTTATTTATTGTTTCCAACGGGCTGGGGCAAACCGACGCACTGGGGATTTTATACCTGACTTTATCCATCGCGTTAGGGCTGCCAGCGGCCTGGCTACTGCACCAGTATCGTCAGGCGCAGACAATACCGGCCTGGGTCTGGATTGGTTATGTGGCCCTGTTACTGGGGACTTTACCCGTTGCCATTGTTCCCCATGGACTGTACGTTGTGACAGCCGCTCTGCCGTCGTTTGTTTACCTGATGGGGCTGGCCGTTCGTGACCAGGTGAAACAGGAAAGGGGGCCGCTGATGGTTTTGGTTGTTCTGCTGGCCGTTGTGCCAACGTTGTTCCTGCTGGCAATGTCGTTCCGTAATGGGCATACGTATGGCATCACCCAGCGGTACTCGGGTTTTTCGTTTCCCTTTACAATCATACTGGTGGCTCTGGGCATCCAGCAACTAGGCCGGTTGCCTGTTGTATTGAGAATATTACTGGTTGGGGTGCTCCTTATCCAGGCCGTTTATGTGGGCTTGCTGCTGGGGCGTATTTATGAGGACCGGTCATTGAAATACACTTACTTTGCCACTCCGCGCGGACCCAATCCGCATTACCTGGCCGCGCAAAAAATCAAAGACCAGTACACGCCGGGTGACACAATTCTTTACCCGGCCATTCGCCTTTATTCCCGCGATGCCATCGGTAAAACATACTGGCCGTATTCCATTCAGGATGCGCAGCTAACCAACATGTACTTACCGAAAGAAGCCGACTATATACAGCGGATGGACACGACCGAAATCAATCGAATCATCCTGCTAAAACAGTCCGGGCAAAGAAATACACTCGTTAATCTGGAGGGAGACACCCATCGTTACTAACGGGCTGGCTTCCAGCGCCACAGATACAGGCAGGCGGTCGTGCGGTAGGGTTGCCAGGGTTTCGCAATGTCCTGCAATACCCGGTATAACGCTTTGCCCGTCAGGCCATTCGTCTGGTCAGGGTAGGCCAGCATCATCCGCTGTCTGATAATCAGGTCATCGATGGGGAATACGTCGGGCCGATCCAGCACAAACATCAGGAGCATCTCTACCGTCCAGCGGCCCACCCCTTTGATGGGCAGCAGGTACTGCACAATCTCTTCGTCGGTCATGGCATCGAGAAAGGCCCGGTCGAAGGCGGAGGTCGCGCCCAACTGCCGGAGAGAAAACTCCGCTACACATTTCAGGTACTTTATTTTCTGGAAGGACAGCCCCGCCCCCCGCAACTCATCGGCCGTTTTCAGCAGGAGCGCATCTTCCTGTGGGTAGTTGTCCGGAAACAGGGCGCAAAACCGGCCAAAAATTGCATCGGCCGCCTTCACCGAAATCTGCTGCGACACGATGCTTTCCAGCAGGGCTACGTAAATCCGATTTTGTGCGGGTTTTTCTGCTCCATTGGTGGCATTCTGGTCCGTTTTAGGCGCGGGGGTTTCTGCTATAATTCGGGCCATAACGGGGTCCTGCGCGAGGTGGAGCAGGGTAGCCGGAGTAGCTGAGTGCGTCATTGGAGAATTGGTTGCAGGCTCCGCCCAGGGCCGGAGTACAGTTAACAGGGCGGGCGTTGAAGTGGGTGAAGTAACCCAACCCATTAACGCCACACGTAGGTACCCACGGCACCGGCATTCAGCGTCCCGGTTACCTGCTTTTCCTGGTTGTTAATGGTGAATCGTTGTGGTAATTTGCTGTCATTCAGCACGATCAGTACCAGATGACCATCGGGTGTTTTAAAGGCTACGTTGGGTAGTTTATCAACCAGATTGGAGGCAATGCGTACCGAACCGGGCCGGACGAATTTGGCCGCCACAGCCACGTTGTAGTACGCCGGATTTCGTACGACGGTGTTGCCGCTGATCGTGAGTGCGCCCAGGCACTTGTCACAGCCACCCGGCGTATGCGGGTTTTGGTTTGGGTCGGCGGCCAAGTTCCATTGTAACACGTTCCGGCTCCAGTTGCGGGTAGCCCCAATGATGAGTTCACGCACGTGCCACGCCAGATCTTCTTTCAGGTTGCCGGGGGCGCCAATCCACTGCTCGGTAAAGTACAGGTTTTTATCGGGATACGCGGTGTGCACGTCAGACAGGGCACTGATCGATCCGGCGTACAGGTGAAAGGCCGATCCATCTACGTACCTGCGGGCTTCGGGGTCGTTCAGGATTGTAATCGGGTAATCGGGGCGGTCGGCGTTATGGTCGTACAGGATAATCTTCGTTTTCAGGTTGGCGGCTTTGAATGCTGGCCCCAGGCTTTGTTTGATGAAGAGTGCCTGCTCGGCGGGGAGCATGAGCAGGCTGGGGTTATTGCCGGGGTGCAGTGGCTCGTTCTGAATCGTGATGGCGTCCATCCGAATACCTTCTTTGGCCATCCCCTGTATATACTTAACGAAGTACCGGGCGTAGGCATCGTAGTATTCCCGTTTCAGACTCCCGCCCTTTGAGCGGCCATTCGTTTTCATCCAGACCGGGGGCGACCAGGGAGAACCCATAATTTTCAGGCCAGGGTAAATGGCCAGAATCTCTTTCAGTACCGGAATCAGGTGCGCCCGGTCGGGGTCAAGGCTGAACTTAGCGAGCGTAGGGTCGGTGGCACCGGCGGGTAAATCGTTGTAGGAAAACACCCGTTCATCGAGGTCGGATGCACCAATACTCACCCGCAGGTAACTTACGCCAATGCCTTTGCCACTGGTTGAAAAGAGTTCGCGGAGCAGTCTGGCCCGGTCTGGGGGTGCCATCTGGTTAATAAGCCGGGCACTGCCCCCCGTGAGGGTGTAGCCAAACCCGTCGATGGACTGGTAGGACTGCGACGCATCGACATGAATAACCGGCCCCGGTTTAGCCTCATCAGTAAACGACAGCGACGGCTGCTGTACGAACCGGACCGATCTTGCCGGGTCCGTCAGCCAGTAGTCTATACGATCCGGTTTAGCCAGTACGGACCGGGGCTGGGCAGCAAGCTGATGGGTAACCAGCATACACAAAGCCCCAAGAACGAAGGGGTGCCAAATCCATCGAGTGTGCATAAACCTGTTCATGGGAGAGGGGCAATGTAGCCTTTGAACGCTCATAGGGGCTGCTGGTTCATTGCGCTGTTTTTCGTTTCCGGCGGTTCAGCTTAACCTCCTGAAGTTCGTAGGTGATACCCTGCACTTTGGCTGTTTCCTGGTAATCGTACAGCATATTATAGATGTCGTGGTCGATAAACGGGGCTTTACTGCCGTCAACCAGCACCGTATCGCCGGGTTTGAGTGAGCCCAGGGCTTCCTTCAGCTGCGGCTTGCTCAGGAAGTACAGGTCTTTCTCGAATACGATGTTAACCTGCTTCCCCTTACGGGTGAGGTGGAAGGTCGTTTGAAAATTGGTGTAGAGTACGAAGAAGATACCGATCACCGTGCCCACCGCAATACCAATCAGCAGGTCGGTGAAAATAATGCCGAGTACCGTCACGATAAACGGAATAAACTGATTCCAGCCATCCTTGTACGTTTTTTTGAAAATAGACGGTTTAGCCAGTTTGTAGCCAACCATAATCAATACGGCTGCCAGGCAGGATAGCGGAATCTGATTGAGCAGGGCCCCGCCCAGAAAAACGGCTAGCAGCAGGAAAATGCCGTGCAGGATGGCAGAGACCCGGGTGCGCGCTCCCCCATATACGTTGGCCGACGTACGAACCACCACCGACGTGACGGGCAGGCCGCCAATCAACCCCGACAGCACGTTGCCAATGCCCTGCGCGAGCAATTCCTGGTTGGTAGATGATACCCGTTTGGCGGAGTCGAGCCGGTCAGATGCTTCGAGGTTGAGCAGCGTTTCCAGGCTCGCCACCAGGGCAATGGTAGCCGCCACTCCGTAAATTCGTGGGTTTGCCAGCACGCTGAAATCCGGAAAGTCAAAAATGGAAAACAGGCTTTTTCCCGGCGCAATAATGGGAACCTGAACCATGTGCTGTTGGGCCGTGTCGCCCAGATACCAGCTGGGTACGGCAACGCGGAAATATTCGTTGAGCGCCACTCCCAGGATAACCACCACCAGAGCAGCCGGAAAGTTTTTGACGAACGGGCGCTTATCCCGACTGGCCAGTTTCTCCCATCCTATCAGAAAACCCAGCGAAAGAACACTGATCAAGACTGCGCCGGGACTAGCCGTTTCGACGGCCCGGTATAATTCCGACAGGGTGTTCTCCCCATCGGCCAGTTGCTGAAACTCATAGTCACCTTCGTAGTCGTTATCGCGCCCCAGCGCGTGCGGAATCTGCTTCAGGATGATAACGATACCAATGGCAACCAGCATCCCTTTAATGACACTGTCGGGGAAAAAGCCGCTAAATTTACCGGCTTTAATCACACCCAGGGTAAACTGCATCAGGCCCGCCAGCACAACCGCTACCAGAAATGCTTCGTAAGACCCTATCTTTGTAATAGCATCGGCCACAATAACGGCCAGTCCGGCGGCAGGACCACTCACACTAATTTCTGAACCCGAAAAAAACCCAACCACAATGCCGCCGATCACACCGGCTACCAGGCCCGAAAATAAAGGAGCACCCGAAGCTAGGGCTATACCCAGGCAGAGGGGCAGCGCAATAAGAAACACGGATAGGCCGGCCGGAAAATCCTGGCGGAGGTAAACGGACTTGTACTGGCTAAGGGTACGAAAAGGAGTAAACAGTTGCATAAGACTACAAGGGTCGCGTTAGTGTATTGGTGACGGGGTTTAAGTACTATTCCCAATCAAAGGTACAAATAGATTAAAGTAAGATTAAAATAACTTTGTGTTGATTCCCCTAACCGACGCTGAAAAATTATTCGTACGGGAAAACCTGACCACCGATGTCCGGTTACTGCTGCTACGCAGTTATCCGGTGGGTGTGGATATCCGGAAACTGGTGGCTCAAGTGCTGGCCCGCCAGAAAGCCCGCGATAAATTACCGGCCTGGTACGCGATTGAAGCACTGGTTTTCCCCCCGGCCTTGTCGGTGGAGCAGGCTTCCTCGGAACAAACAGCCCGGTACAAGGCATCGCTGGTGCAGGGCGCGTTGCTGGTGGACGCGACGGGTGGAATGGGCGTAGACACCTGGGCATTCTCCCAGCGAACAGCACGCGTTGTGTACGTAGAACAGCAGCCCGAACTGGTCGACTACGCCCGGCATAACCTGCCACTACTGGGCGTAACGAATGCCGGGTTGCTGGTGGGGGATGGGATAGGGCTGCTCGATCAGCTTACGGCGGATTGTCAGGAAAAGAAAGCCGACTGGCTCTACCTCGATCCGCACCGGCGTAATGATCAGGGTGGTAAAGTAGTGAAACTAAGCGACTGCGAACCCAACATTGCCCGGCCGGGCGTACTGGATCGGTTACTGCAGTACACCCGTAAAATTCTGGTGAAGGTTTCGCCGTTACTGGACATTGACGTTGCCCTGAAACAACTGGATAATCGCGTCGAAGCGGTGCATGTTGTGGCGGTACAGGGGGAGGTAAAAGAGGTATTGTTTGTTGTTGGAAATCAGCAGATTGACAAAATTAACGTTAAATTTAACACCGTTAACCTATTGCCGGATGGGGTGGTTGGTTTACACTTTTCGTGGGGGGAAGAAGTTAACGCAGTTGTTGACTTCGGTAACCCCCGGCAGTACCTCTACGAACCTAATGCTGCCGTACTGAAGGCTGGGGCTTTTCGGCTGGTAGCCGCCCGATTCGGTTTAGTTAAACTGGCACCCAACAGTCATCTGTACACCAGCGATACGCTGAAGCCCGATTTTCCCGGTCGGATTTTCAGGCTTCACGCACTAATCAAAGCCGACAAAAACACCCTGAAAAAGTATATCCCCGAGCTGAAAGCCAACCTGACTACCCGAAACTTTCCGCAGACGGTAGCGGAACTGCGGAAAAAATTATCTTTACGGGAGGGAGGTTCGCTGTACGTGCTGGCAACTACCCTGCAAAACGGTGATAAGCGGTTGTTAATTACCCGGAAAGCTGATCTGGTTCCGGCCTAAACCAGGATACATACGTAATCAATCAAACCACTGGCCATAACCATGATGACATTTGTTCGTTTTATAGTGCTGGGCACTTTATTGACAACCTGCATTTGTACCCAGGCGCAAACTGTTTACGCGGGTGAAAGCACGGTTGACAAAGGTAAAATTGCTGGCCTTTACCTGACCTTACAGGGAGACGGGAAGCAAATGGAGAAAGACTGGGAAACCCAACTTCAGAAGTACGGACGGGTATCGGCTTCGCGGGGAACCTACCGCGTTCCCAACGCCAGTATACCTGCTATCTCATCGGAGCCAATTAATCTGGTCAGTACCGTAAAATCATCGCGGACATCCGCGTCCATTTTTGCCGCGTTCGACCTCGGGAGTGGTCGTTACGTAACGACGGGGGGGCCGGGTATGCCGCTGCCGAAGCACTGCTCAACGACTTCAGCAGCAGTACGCTGTACGGGCAGGCAGTACGGGTAGCGCAGGATAGTTTCGAGGAAGCTCAGAAAAACCACCAGAAAGTGATGCGCAACGGCGAGCGGCTGCAGCGTGCCATTGAGCAGAATGCCAAAGAAAAAGAGCGGCTTCTGAAACGAATAGAAGAGAACGATAAAGAACTGCTGCAATTACAAAAGGATACAGAATCCAATAAAATGGATCAGGAAAAAGCCCTTCTAGAGCTGGAAAACCGAAAAGGTAACGTGGAAGCAGTAAGAGCGAAAAACAATAATTAACCATTAGGGCTACTTTGGCTACTATGCATCGCCATAATGGCTGATTGGTACTGGGCCTGCCAACCTGAAAGAAATATAATTTGCAATATAATCCGTAAACCTGCCATATGATAAATTTTTTTGACATAAATGGATGATATTACTATACAGTATACTATTATTACAGAATAATTTGTTACCCCTAATCCATACATCATTTGTAACTTCCCCCTGCCTATATGGATACAGAAATGACCGACGAAGAGATGATTCGTCAATATCTACCCCATAATACGACGCAGTGCTTTGAAACACTCTACAACCGTTATGTAAATAAAGTCTACCACCGATGTTTGCAGATGACAAAGGATTCGGACAAGGCGGAAGATTTTACCCAGGATATCTTTATAAAAGTATTCGGCAAACTGGAGGGATTTCAGCAGCGATCCAGTTTCTCCACCTGGCTCTACTCCATCTCGTACAACTACTGCGCCGACCAGCTTCGATTAGCCAAGCGATTTTCCACGACGCAACTGGAAGAAAGCCACGAGAGTACCACCTGCGATGACTCCACGGAAACGCAGTTGCGGGAAGAATCCTACCAGGTCATGCAACAGGTTATCAGTAGTTTATCCCCGCAGGAACGCACTATCCTGCGGCTGAAATACGAAGACGGACTGAGTATCGATGAGATTGCCCAATTATACGACCTCAAAATAAGCGCCGTCAAGATGAGACTCAAGCGAAGCCGGGCAAAAGTGCAGCAGCTTTGTATACGGCGATTTGCCGATTGATCAACCAACATAACCGGTAGCCGAACGCGGTGAACCGGTGCCTCTTTTTCTGCCAAAAGACGATAAAAGCTCCGGGTTGGGGCTTTTGTCGTATAAACAGCATTGAGCAGGGAGGGATAGGGACTTTAATTACCCTCTTTGAAAAATACCCGTTTTACCCGCTCACTGATACCGGTCAACAGTTCGTAGGGAATTGTGCCAATTTGTCGGGCCAGTTCGCTGATGGATAAGTCAGGACCAAACACAACAACGGTATCCCCCTCCGAAGCCCCCGCCGACGTAACATCAACCATTGTCATGTCCATACAAACGTTCCCCACGGTGGCGCACCGTGTTCCGTTAACCAGCACCTGGCCAATACCATTCCCGAACCGGCGGTCGTACCCATCGGCGTAGCCAATGGCCAGCGTAGCAATGCGGGCATCGTACGTGAGTACACCCCGGCGACTGTAGCCGACTGATTCGCCCGCCCTCACAGTTTTGATCTGGCTGATAACCGTTCGCAGGGTGCCGACCGTATGCAATGCGGCAGGGATCAACCCACTGGCTTCAACCCCGTAGAGGCCAATACCCAGCCGAACCATATCCAGTTTATAGGCCGGAAACCGCACGATACCCGCCGAATTAAGGATATGCCGGACGGGCCGATACCCTAAAGCCGTTTCCAGCACGGCAGTACTGCGCAGGAACGTTTCGTACTGCTGCTGCGAAAAGGCGTTGAACCGGTCTTCGTCCGACCCAACCAGGTGGCTGAAGGCCGACGCAACGTGCAGCCCAGGGTGGGTATTCAGGTAAGCCGCCACGTCGGGGAGTTCCGATTCCAGAAAACCAAGCCGGTGCATGCCCGTGTCAATTTTCAGGTGGATGGCATGGGAGCTGGCCGCGTCCGTGTCGGGCGTCTGACTGCGCAAAAAATCACCCCACTCGGTCAGCACCCGCCTGCTGTAAATTTCCGGCTCCAGGCGGTACGCCAGCAGGGCCGAAAAGGTTTCGGGAGCGGGGTTCATGACCATGATGGGCAGATTGATGCCGTTTTTTCGCAGCGCTACCCCTTCGTCGGCATAGGCCACGGCCAGGTAGTCGACCCGGTGGTGCTGAAGGAGTTGGGCTACCTCTGTACTGCCACTGCCGTAGGCAAATGCTTTTACCATCACCATAATCCTGGTGCCGGAGCCAACCTTTTCCCGGTAGTTATTCAGGTTATGGGTCAGCGCATCGAGGTTGATGTCGAGCACCGTGCCGTGTACTTTTTCTGCCAGTCGGTTACTGATCCGCTCAAAGGAGAAGAACCGGGCTCCTTTCACCAGCACCGCACTGTTTTGCAGGGTATGAAACGGGAAATGAGCCAGCAAATCATCCGTGGAGGGATAAAACAGACTGTTGACGGCAAACCGATGGGCGTTACGGCTCAACACGGGACCAATGCCAATGAACTGGGCCACGTCTGCCTCCTTAATCAGAGTACTGACAAGCGCATACAGGTCCTGTTCGGGTTGCCCCGACTGGAGCACATCGGACAGAAAAACGATCCGGCGTGGCCGGGTGGTCTGTTGAGTCAAAAAACGGAGGGCCAGTTGCAGACCGGCCACATCGTTGTTGTATGAGTCATCAATCAGCACGCACTGATTGATTCCCGCTTTTTGTTCCAGCCGCATGGACACCGGGCGAAGCCGGTTCAGGCGGGACTGGAGTTGCGGGGCTGTGTCGGGGCGTAACGTCAGCATCGTTACCAGGCAGTGCGTCAGGTTCTCGACCGAGGCCGGGTCCGTAAAGGGAAGGGTTACCCGAATGGAACCGGCCTCCGGGGGCGTCAGGGTTAGTTCGCTGCCGGTCAGCTGCGCCCGGTACGTTGCCTTACTCTCCTCCCGCATGGACCAGGTGACGCACTGGAGCGGGGGGTTGACGGCTTTCAGGAGCAGGTTCACCTCCTCGTCGATGTCGGCGTAATCCGTGCAGTAAATGAGGGTGTCCGCGTGGGTAAACAGCCGGAGTTTTTCCGCAATTTTCTGCTTACGGGTTCTAAATCCCTCATCGTGGGCCGTACCGATATTGGTAAACAGGCCAATGGTTGGCCGTATGATACGTTCGAGCGCGGGCATCTCCTGGGCCTGCGAAATGCCGGCTTCAAAAATGCCCAGCGTATGCCGGGGGGTTAGTTCATGCACCGACAGGGGAACGCCCAGTTGCGAGTTGTAGCTTTTGGGGCTCCTGGCAATGATAAAATCGTCGGACAGCAGCTGGGCCAGCCATTCCTTCACGATGGTCTTGCCGTTAGAGCCCGTAATACCGATTACCGGAATCTGAACCTGCTGCCGGTGTTCGGTGGCCAGCATTTGCAGGGTTTGTAAGCTGTTGTCCACTTCCCGGAATTCGGCATCAGGATACTGGCTGAGTTCAGCCCGCCGACCGGGGCGGTCCAGCGTTCCGGTCAGGGCCGACCGCTCCACCACGAACCGCCGAACACCTTTTCGGTACAGTTCGCCGATAAAAGCGTGCCCGTCGTGGTGCTCACCCCGGATGGCAAAAAAAACCACGTCAGCCAGTTGTTTCTCGCCGGGTAGCCCGGTTAGCTGGCGGGAGTCGGTCAGCCATCGCCGGTTTAGTAGGGTGTCGATTATCGTCGTCATGTCAAAAGCAGGGGTGACTGAAAAGTTGTTTGCGTTTATCGATTTGGCCCGAAAGCGCGGCTTTAAGCCTGCCGGGACCAAAATCCACAGCTCTCGATCACCAATCGCCAACGTAAACAGCTTCTGAATGATACGTTATTTTTTGTAAATTATTCATCATTCATCTACATCCAGCCCCGCCGTTTAAAGTAAATTACTTCGCCGATGGCGATTGCTATCATGACACCCCAGGTGTAGAAATAACCGTGCGGGCTTTTGAGTTCGGGCATAAACTCGAAATTCATGCCGTACACCCCCACAATGAAGGTGAGCGGAATAAAAATGGCCGATATGATGGTGAGCGTTTTCATGACCGAGTTCATCCGGTTATTGACAATCGAATAATACACATCCATCAGGCCCGCAATGAGTTCCCGGTACGACTCCTGGGTTTCAATGACCTGACTGATGTGGTCGGCCAGGTCGCGCAGGTAGGGCAGGGTATTACGCTGAATCAGGTCCGACTCTTCGCGGAGCAGCGTGCCGAGTATTTCCCGGACCGGATAGATGGTTCGGCGGATAAAGGCCAGTTCCCGTTTCAGCGTGTAGAGGGTGGTCAGCGTTTGTCGGTCGGCGCGTTCCTGCACCAGCTGTTCTTCTATCTCCTCCATCCTGTCGCCAATCCGCTCCGTAACCAGAAAATAGTGGTCGATGATCACATCCATCAGCGCATACAATAAGTAGTCGGGGCCGTTGCGCCGGGTTTTGCCCGACGATGCTTTGATCCGTTCAATAACCGGCTCAAAAATATCGCTGGTACGCTCTTCCTGAAACGAAAGCAGGAAGTTGTTCCCCAGTACAAAGCTAATGTGCTCCACATCGATTTCCTGATGCTGAACGCTGTGATGGACCATTTTCAGGGTGACGAACACAACCTGACTGCCCGGTTGGGTGTTCTCTTTGGTGCCCTGGGGTGTTTCATCGTACAACTCAATTTTGGGTTTCTGCTCCGTGTTGAGTACATCTTCCAGCAACAGGGCGTGCAGGTGGTACTGCTGACCCAGGGCTGCTACTACTTTGGGTTCGTGAATACCATCCACGTCAATCCAGTGGATATAAGGCGTTTGGGGGGCGGGGAGCCGACAGGCACTCAACTTACTGTTGCCATCGATTCGGTAATCGGTGGCGTTGTAGTCGATGCGCTTGATCTTGATGGCATGTTCAATATCCGCGCCTACATACGTCAGGGTACCGGGCGACGTACCGAGGGTTTTTTCGGCGGAGCGATAACGCTTTCGTTTCGACATAATGAACCGGGAGTTTTGCGTAGCCGAAAGCCGCTACAGGGCTGTTTGTCTGAATGGATAAACGAACGGCCGGGCGAGTTGTTGACGCGTGAGCGAAATTCGTCTCAGCACCTGCCCGGCAAAAAAAGAACCGATACTGGTAGCCCCCAAAAAAACAATCCCTGCCCGTTACGGGCAGGGATTGTTTTTAGATGAGAATGGACCGTACCCGCTTACTTGATGTCGCCCCGGATTTCGCCACCCGGAAACAGGGTCGTATGCAGGTTGGCGTAGTAGAACCCATTGAGCAGACTATCCACCCGGCCGGCAGTCGTGAGGGTAGCCGTGCCAATGATGGGGGAAGCCAGGCTGGCAAACGGAATCTCGACCGGCCCGTTGCCGTTAGCGGCATTGATGCGGTGCAGGTGGCCCATCGCCGGTGTCAGGCCCGAGTACGTGACGGTATAGCTCAGCACGCGGGTTGACGGGTCGATAACGCCGGCAAATGCACCCGTAGCGGTCGAGGCATTCGGGGTGGGTCTCTCTGCGGCTCCACTCATCGTAGCCCTCAGCCGAATGGGGCCGTTTACCCGGATGTTCCCCCGGATTTCGCCACCCGGAAACGCCGGTGTGTGCAGATTGGCATAGTAAAAACCATTGATCAGGCTATCGACCCGGGTCGACGTGGCCAGGGTAGCCGTGCCGATGATGGGGGAAGCCAGGCTGGCAAACGGAATCTCGACCGGACCGTTGCCGTTAGCAGCATTGATGCGGTGCAGGTGGCCCATGGCCGGTGTCAGGCCCGAGTACGTGACGGTATAGCTCAGCACGCGGGTGGCGCGGTCAACCACTCCCACAAACGAGCCGGATGCTGCAGTACTTACGGAGTTTGGTCTTTCGGCCGCCCCACTCAGGGTCGACACCAGTTGAATTTTTGCATCATTCGGGAAAGAGCGGTGGTCGTTACAGCTGAGCAGGGTAACTGACAAGGCGGTTAACAGGGCGAATGACAGGAGCGTAGAGGCTTTATTCATGTGTTTGAAATGTTTGGTAGTGAAAATGAAATCTGGTAAGCCACCCGGCTTACCAGGTAGTAAACGAGCTGGTAAAGGTGCTGTAAATCAGTTTTGTTCAAACAAAAATGAATTCTGTAAGCACGTACTTCGTACGTACGCAGGATGTACCGGAAGGGTTGTGTCGAGGGGAGAAAAAAAAGTGAAATATTTTTTAAAGTAAATAGCTACCCTTATCCGTCATCCTCCCTGAAGCCCCGAAACAGAAGCCAGTGTAACGGCGGAAAAATGGCCAGTCTACCGGGCTAGCCTGCCTTACATCACTTCTGGTCAGGCCGGGCCTGATTTTCCATCATAAACAAGTAAACAACATGAACATCATCGGGAGAATTGCCGGTGTCGCTGTAGTGGCCGCACTAACCTTTTTTCTTCTATCACTCGTCGTAAAATTTTTACTCGCTGGCCTGAGTTTGTTCCTGATCGTCCGGATCGTTGGGCCGCGGTTACTGGGCCGGGCATCCGGGCGGATGGAGTGGGGGGGCTGGCAGGCAGTAGACATCATCGCCATTGATAACCCTGGCTACCAGTCCGGTAGAAACGTCGGGCGTTTTGACCGGGTTATCGCCATTCATTAAATCAACAGCAGTAAAACAACAGATCGTACACGCGTAAACCCAACAGAACGCTGATTTTATTGATCATGCTAGTGTTCAATTCCAGCCCTGTTTTGTCAGGGGAATCGTACAAAAAATCAGAGTAAATCATAGTAATCATAAAAATCAGCGTTCCACTGAAACACAAACAATCATGTATACCAAACAAGCATTCGAATCAGGTCGTAAAGGAGGTTGTAGCTCGTGGGCCGGGCCAGCATGGGGCCTTGGTAAAGTCGGCGGTAGAGGTCAGCATACCTGGGGAGCGTATCGGCCCCCGGTCAATATTGAAGAAACCGGTACCGACTACGTACTATCCCTGTACGCGGCCGGACTCGTGAAGGAGAAGGTGAAACTGACCGTCAAAGACGATGTGCTGACCATTTCGTATGCGGCCGCCCCGGAGCCGGACGGTACTGATTCGCCGGCCAGTAAAACCGCAATGACGGGTCGGGTTACCCATCAGGAGTTCAGCAGCCGTTCTTTTGAGAGGTCGTTCCAGCTCAATAAAAAAGTCTTGGTAGAAAGCATATCGGCTACTTATACCGATGGTATTCTACGGGTCACGCTGCCTAAAAATCCGGCAACCAACGTTCCGGCGCAAACAATCATGGTAGGGTAACTGACTATGAACAGCAGTAGCAATAAGGCCAGTCCGGTATACCGGACTGGCCTTATTGCTGTTCCGATGCGGTCCCCAGAAGAGGGGGCACCGATCTTATCTCTTTTTAATATCGCCCCGGATTTCTCCAGCCGGATAAGCTGTTGAATGGAGATTAACGTAATAAAAGCCATTCAGCATGCTATCCACCTTCGATTGGGCTAGTGCTGAAGTTGAGGCAATAACAGGGCTTGTCAGCGATGGAAAAGGAATGTCAATAGGCCCCGTACCATTGGCCGAATTGATCCGGTGCAAGTGCCCGCCAATGGGTGTCAGGCCGGAATAGTTAACCGTGTAGCTTAGTACCCGGGTAGTCGTATTCAGATTCCCGATAAAAGAACCCACGGCGGTTGACGTAGTGGACGTTGGCTTCTCATTCGCCCCGTTAATGGTAGCCGTTAACACGGCTACATCTGATGTTGATAACGTACCCGGGTTGTCATCCTTGCTACAGGAGGTACCAATCAGGCCCAGGGCCAGCAACGCAGCAATAGAAAGAAATTTACCTTTTTTCATAACAGTTGGTAATTTATAGAGCGGACACCCGCTTTTGTACCGGTGTCAGTTACTAAACGGAAAATGATTGATATGGTTTTTAAGAAACGGCATTTTGTGTCGATGAATCAGCAACAAACGCACTGGCTACGATAAAACAGTCGGCCGATACGGGCGGACTACCCGCAACCGGGAGGAACTTATTTCTTTTTGATATCACCCCGGATTTCGCCCGCCGGGTAGGCTGCCGAATGGAGATTAACGTAATAAAATCCAGCCAGCATACTGTCTATTTTAGACTGAGCCAACGCGGCCGTAGTACCCGTAATGGGACTGATGACCGATTTGAATCCCACATCAACACCGCCCGTGCCGTCGGCTTTGGTTATCTTGTGCAGGTGACCCATTGTGGGGGTAAATCCCTGGTAGGTAACCGTATAACTCAGTACCCGCGTGGTTGTGTTCAACTCACCCGCGAAGGTGCCGGTAGCCGTGGAAGGCGTTGGAGCCGGTTTTTCGCTGGCCCCGTTCAGGGTAGCGGTCAATGAGACCATGGCTTTTGGCGCGTTTCTGAATGATAAACCAACTAGGCCCAGCCCTAACAGGGCGGCAATGGATAAAACGCTTACTTTTTTCATGCGCATTTGTGGGTTTAGATGGATAAGGTAATAACCTAGAGACAAGTTAGTTAGCCCCTCATCCGTAAACAGGCTACAGCGTTTATGGTTTGGTAATTCTGCCTGATTCTTTCCGGACCTGATAATAAAAATGGGTTGGTCGCTTAAAATCACCTCATTCATGCTTATGTTGACCAGGATTGCCATCCATTTGGCAGAATATTTCCAAAACGAGTCAGAATCTTCTATTTTTGACCCGCCACCCGAATCCAGTTCCTGATGCGGGTGGTTTTACCTGTAGAGTATTTATTCAGTAACCCGTTATTCCTGTTAGTTATGGCTTTTGATGTAGACATGATTCGGCGCGTGTACGCAACCCTTGGCGGACGCGTAGAGGCAGCCCGAAAGGCAGTTGGTAAACCGCTGACCCTGTCGGAGAAAATTTTATACAGTCACCTTTTTTCCGGTGCTACTACCCAGGCATTCGAGCGGGGTAAAGCCTACGTGGACTTCGCCCCCGACCGTGTGGCCATGCAGGACGCTACGGCCCAGATGGCCCTGCTGCAATTCATGCAGGCCGGCCGGCCGCAGGTGGCCGTTCCCTCCACCGTGCACTGCGACCACCTGATTCAGGCCGAAGTAGGCGCGGATAAGGACCTGGATATTGCCAAAAGCAAAAACAAAGAAGTTTATGACTTTCTGGCGTCCATCTCCGATAAATACGGTATCGGTTTCTGGAAACCCGGCGCCGGTATCATTCACCAGGTGGTACTGGAAAATTACGCGTTTCCCGGTGGCATGATGATTGGCACCGACTCCCACACGCCCAACGCGGGTGGTCTGGGTATGATTGCCATCGGTGTGGGTGGGGCTGATGCCTGCGACGTAATGGCGGGGCTGGCCTGGGAACTGAAGATGCCGAAACTGATCGGTATCAAACTGACCGGCAAACTGAGCGGCTGGGCCTCGGCAAAAGACGTTATCCTGCGGGTGGCCGGTATCCTGACCGTAAAAGGAGGAACGGGCTGCATCGTCGAGTACTTTGGCGAAGGAGCCGAGAGCCTGTCGGCCACCGGCAAAGGCACCATTTGCAACATGGGCGCCGAAATCGGGGCCACCACGTCCATTTTTGCGTACGACGAAAAAATGGGTGATTACCTGCGGGCTACCAGCCGGGCCGAGATTGCAGATGCTGCCGGTGAAGTACGGGAAAACCTGCGGGCCGATGACGAAGTATACGCCGATCCCGCCCAGTACTACGACCAGCTGATTGAGATTAACCTGTCGGAACTGGAACCCCACGTAAACGGACCCTTCACGCCTGACCTGGCCTGGCCGCTGTCCAATTTTGCCAAAGCCGTAAAAGAAAACAACTGGCCCGCCAAACTGGAAGTGGGCCTGATTGGCTCCTGCACCAACTCCAGCTACGAAGACATGACCCGTTCGGCCTCGGTAGCGGCTCAGGCTACGGCTAAAAACCTGAAAGCCAAAGCAGAGTTTACCGTAACGCCCGGTTCGGAACTGGTTCGGTTTACCGCCGAGCGCGACGGCCTGCTCGATACGTTCGAGCAGATTGGCGGGGTGGTGCTGGCCAACGCCTGTGGTCCCTGCATTGGGCAGTGGGCGCGGCACATGGACGATCCAACCCGCAAAAACTCGATTATCACCTCGTTCAACCGGAACTTCGCCAAGCGGAACGACGGAAATGCCAGCACCCACGCTTTCGTGGCATCCCCCGAAATTGTGACGGCCCTGGTTATTGCCGGTGATCTGACGTTCAATCCCATGACCGATACGCTGACCAACGAAGCCGGTGAGCAGGTAAAACTCGACGAGCCGCAGGGTATCGAGCAACCGGTGAAAGGCTACGCCGTTGACGACGCCGGCTATCAGGCACCCGCCGAAGATGGGTCGGGTGTGCAGGTCATCGTGTCGCCCACGTCCGACCGATTACAGTTGCTGGAGCCCTTTAAGGCCTGGGAAGGTACGGACCTGACCGGTTTGAAACTGCTCATCAAAGCCAAAGGCAAGTGTACCACCGACCATATTTCGATGGCGGGCCCCTGGCTCAAATACCGGGGTCACCTCGATAATATCTCCAACAACATGCTGATTGGCGCGGTGAACTTCTACAACGAGAAGACCAACACCGTTAAAAATCAACTGACCGGTGCGTACGGCGAAGTGCCCGCCGTGCAGCGGGCGTACAAAGCCGCTGGTGTGGGCTCCATCGTGGTAGGCGATGAAAACTACGGCGAAGGGTCCTCCCGCGAACACGCTGCCATGGAACCCCGATTCCTCGGCGTACGGGCTATCCTGGTGCGGTCATTCGCCCGGATTCACGAAACGAACCTTAAAAAGCAGGGCATGCTGGCACTGACATTTGCCAACCCGGCCGATTACGACAAAGTTCAGGAAGACGATACCATCGACATCAACGGCCTGACCGAGTTTGCACCGGGCCGCCCGCTGGAAATTGTGCTGCACCACGCCGACGGTACGGAAGACGAGTTTCCCGTCAACCATACCTATAACGAAGGGCAGATTGAGTGGTTTAAGGCGGGCGCTGCGCTGAACATCATCCGGATGAAGCAGACCGCGTAAGCAAAAAGCGATTGGGTAACAATAAGGGGGAGTAGTCAGTGACTACTCCCCCTTATTGTTACCCAATCGCTGCGTTTTTGTTCAATGACTCGTTTCAGTGACTCATGCGGTAAAGCGTACCGTCCTCTACAACGTACAACACCCCGTTCATGGCTGTTATAAGGGTCACGTCCCGGAGCAGGCCACGCTTTCCAACCTGTTCGCTTGTACCCGCCATGTCGGTTTTGTAGAGGGTGCCATTTTTTTCCACACTCCACAAAATACCCTGTTCGCCCACCATGGCTATCGTATTCGCCCATTCACCTTTCTTGCCTACCTGTTTCCAGCGCATCGCCTGGATGCTGGTTTGGTAGAGGGTGCCGTTCTCAACGGTCCACAGGTATCCGCCGGTTGCTTCCAGCATGGCTGCATCGGTAAACTCGCCATCACCGCCAATTTGCTTCCAGGTACCGTTCTTCGCGGTTTCGTACAGGGTACCTGATGTTTCGACGCTGTATAGTTTACCATTGAGGCTCACCATCGCTTCCGTATTTTTCCAGTCTTGGGCCTGGCCAACCTGTTTCCATACGGCGGTTTCGGGATCAGTGCGGTACAGAGAGCCGTCTTCCACGGTCCAGATGGCCCCGTCCATCGCCACTAAAATTTCAGCGTGGTCGAACTCCCCTTTTTTACCCAGTTGCTCATACGTTCCATCTTCATCGGTTTCAAACAGCGTACCATCTTTTTCGATGCTGTACAGATGACCATTCTGGGCTACCATGGCCACGGTGTTTTCCCAATCGCCTTTTTTGCCGATTTGCTCCCATGTCTGCGCCTTTGCAGGCAGAAACGGGAAGCCGGCCACAGCGATAAGGATACTAAGGGTAATCGTTTTCATTGGTTACGGTTGTACACTATTGGGAATAGACACTCCGCTTCGTGACGGAGTTCTTCGGTATACGATTTCAAAGGTAATAGTTAATTATAGTTATATCAAAGACGAGCTTTTGTTGCATTAACGCAACCGTAAACGGATGAATAAACAGGGATTACGGGTACTTTCAGGGGTCGACTGGTTGAAAGCGGACAGGCACGGCAGCGACGGGGTAGCGTTGCTTGCTACCCTGCTAGCGATAAAATCGCTGGTACACCCGTTCGGCAATCAGCCGGGAGAGTTCGTCAAATTCGGTCTGCTCCTGAATGATCGGCTGCGAGAGCAACCGCATCGGAATGGCTGGATTGCCGGGCCGGTAGGGGGGCTGAGCATACGGAAAATCATTGACCTGAAACCCCTGCCGTTCGTAAAATCGAATCCGGCGTCTGCTCAGGTCATCCGTCGGAAATTCGGCTTCCAGCAGGTAACAGGCAGCGGGAATACGGAGCACCTGCGCCAGCGCCTGCTGACCCAGCTGCTGGCCGCGCCGGTTGGGGGCGATGGCGAAGTGCTCGATGAATAGCACACCGGCATCGGACCACTGCCAGTACATGATAAACCCAACGGGCTGCCCGGCCTGCACCAGGGCGCAGAGGTGCATGCCAGGCTGGGGGAGGAGTTGGATGAGTGCGTCAAAATCCCGCCGTTCCTCCAGGGGGAAGGCGGTTTCGTACCAGTCCTGAATGGGGGTTAAGTAGGGATGGACACCGGTGAGACGGACCAGGTGCATAGACTAGTTAAGTTCATTCACCGCTTTTCTGAGCGCGTCAAACTGGCGTTTCTTCTGCAGTACCGCCGGAGCGGCTACCCGCTCCCGGCAATCGAAAATAGCGCAGCGTTCGCAGGTCTGGTTCACCACCCGGAACGGAATATCGTGCAGGCCCTGCACGCCAGCCGGGTCGTTGAGGAACTTCATTTTGCTTTTGAGGGTATCGTTGACCGCAAAGCACATCGACACGCTCATGTTTTGTCCGGACTCCGGCTGGAACGGATGCGCCACCGAGATAATCAGGTACTGCTGGCCGGAATCGGCGTATTCGGAGAGTTGCGCCCGGCAAAGAGTTCCGTCGAATGATTTATGCTGCTGCATGAACTGCAACTCCTGCAGGATGGTCCAGGCAATCCACCGGCGGCAGAAGTGCTCATCCACAATCCCGCGTGGCCCCTGCTTGCGGGACAGGTGCATCTCCTTGGTGAGCTGGAACGTAATCTGGCCGGGAGTGTGGTTGAAGCGGTAAAAAAATAGCTGGTCGATGCCGAACTGACTGGGTAGTACCGTGCTGAGCCGGTAGAAGAACTGCTCGGGCGTGGCCCGGAAGTGATCAATCAGCTGCAGCAAATCGTCGTTATGCCAGGTGTCGCGGGCAAACATGTCGCGCAACTTCTCCACCAGTTTCGCCCGCCGGATCAGGATGGCGCCCGCAAAATACGACGCCTTGTAGTTGTTCAGGATCTGTTCAAACGACTCGGCTTCAACCCAGGAGTAGGTATAGGGCCGACTTTTTACCTGCATAAACTGAAAACCTACTTCCCGGGCCAGAATAAAGACCCGCTGCTCGGCCGACAGCCCGGCATTCAGGTACAGGGTGTGCTTTTCGGGCCGGAAAATGGACCGCAGGGCCACCAGTTCCGGCTGCGTGCGGGCATCGAACTGATCGAGCCGGATAGCATACCGGGTCTTGAGCAGGTTGACGAGCAGGGCTTCGCCAACCGCCTGATCGGCGGGGGCAAACTCGTTCAGAAACCGGTCGGCGTCGGCTTCGATATCCGGAAAGTAATTGTCGTGCAGTTCCTGATACGACCGCAGCATGGTCAGGTACAGCCGCTCCACGCTCATGTTGTAGCTGAGGGCAATATCCATGAAGGTACGGACCATCGCACTCACTTTGGCGGGCGCTTCGGCCAGCAGTTCGAGCAGGTCGGAGGGGTCGATGCCAAAGAGTTCGAGCGGAATCTCCGTCAGGAACTTAGAGCGCAACAGGTCGGAAATGGGCTCCAGTTTCTTGCTGAGTTTCAGCGATACCAGCGAGTCGTAGTCCACCTGCATGGCATTGGCCAGCGCCGATATCTTGTCGGTTTTCGGGTATTTGCGCCCCTTCTCGATTTCGGTTACGTAGGATATGGACAGGCCCGACTGATGGGCCAGCTCACTGACCGAAAGCCCTTTGTCGAGCCGCAACTGACGAAGTTTAAGGCCAAATAACAGACGGATATGATCGGCGGGGAGGTTCAAGGGCTGCGCGTGAGGTTAAGTATGTAATGGCTCGGACTGGCCGCCCTGCAGGGGATTGACATTCCAGGCCAGGGCCGTATCGTAGTGCAGGTAGCCACCGGCCGTGTACAGCGGACTGGAAACGTTGTTGGTGTATAACTGCCCCGTTCCCAATCCCTGCGGCAGTATGTTTCGGAACTGCCCGGTATACTGGGCAATGGCGTTCAGGCCGATGTTCGACTCCAGGGCGGAAGTGATCCACCAGCCGATGTGCAGCCGGCCAGCCAGTTCGATCCACTCATCGCAATGGCGCAGGCCGCCCAGCAGGGTGGGCTTCAGGATGATAAACTGGGGCTGAATCTTTTTTAACAATCGGTATTTATGCACGTATTCCATTTGCCCGATCAGTTCCTCATCGAGTGCAATGGGCAGGGGCGACTGGCGGCAGAGGTCGGCCATGGCATCCGGCTGGCCCGCCCGGATGGGCTGCTCAATCGAGTGCAAATCGTACGAAGCCAGCCTGGTCAGTTTAGCCATGGCTTCGTCGGGCGTGAACGCTCCGTTGGCATCCACCCGGAGGGTAATCTGGTCGGCAGAGTAGCGGGACCGGATCATGCCCAAAAGGTCGCATTCCTCCTCAAAATGCAGCGCACTGATCTTCAGCTTCAGGGTTGTATAACCAGCCGCCAGCTTCTCCTCGATCTGCTGGCGCATAAACGCCTGACTGCCCATCCAGATCAGGCCGTTGATGGGCAACGCCCGTTCACCCGTTGTGAAGTCGGACGGTTTGATCAGGCGACGGCCACCCGCCAGAAAATCGAGCATGGCCGTTTCGAAACCGAACAGAATACTCGGAAACTGCGGGCTGATAACCTGGTTGAGAATAATGGGCAGGTTCCAGCTAAAGAGCTGAAGGTCCAGTTCATTAAAGTCCTGGCAGCATTGGGCCAGGCACTCGGAAAAATCGGGCCGGTCATCGTAACTCAGCCCGACCAGCGGGCCACATTCGCCGTACCCGATAACCGACAGATTCTCATCATCGTACAGGCGAATGATATACGACGTTTTTTGCGTGAGGGTGCCGCGCGACGTACCTGCTTCGAAGCGAAAGTGCAACGTGTATGGAATGAAGTCGACTTTTAAACTCATTGGTCAGGTGGGCAGGGCAAAAAAATATCAGTCCTAAAAGTACTACTTTTGGTGGCTCAGGCGGGCAATAATACGAAAATAATAATGAAGCGTTTGGTCAGAGAATGGCTGCTCCGTCCATTCAGCGGGGTATATGGCATAATAACCGATATTCGTAATTGGCTCTATGATAAAGACTTATTAACGACTGAACGGCCAGATGTACAGTCTGTCAGTGTCGGTAACTTAACGGTTGGGGGAACTGGAAAGACGCCCCTGATTGAATTTTTGATTAAACGGTCTCTGGCCACCGATGCATTCGGAGTGGGGACACTGGCTACGCTGAGCCGGGGCTACGGCCGGAAGACAACCGGATTTCGGGTGGCCACCGCTGCCGACACCGCCGACACCATCGGCGATGAGCCCCTGCAGCTTTACCGGAAGTTTACCCCCGCCGTTCGGGTGTGTGTGGGTGAACGAAGGGTCGAAGCCATTAAAGCGTTACTCGAACGGCATCCGGAAACGAAACGGGTCCTGCTCGACGATGCCTTCCAGCACCGCCCCCTCGCGCCCCACGTGTCTATCCTGCTGATGGACTATAACCGCCCCTTTTACGACGACCGGCCCTTTCCCGGCGGTCGACTTCGCGAGCGACGGAAAGGGGCCCGCCGGGCCGATGTGCTGGTGGTGACCAAATGCCCCCTGACGCTTTCTCTGGCCGAACAGACGCACATCGCAAACCGGATTCGCCCGTATGTCCGTCCCGAAACGCCCCTGTTTTTCGCCGGTCTGGCCTACGAGGCCCCCGTATCCTTCGCCACGGGGCATCCGGCAACGTACCTGCGGGCGGTGGTGCTGGTATCGGGTCTGGCGCAGGCTGCCCCCCTGGAGCAGTACGTCCGGCAGACCTATCACCTCATCCGGCACGAGTGCTTCGCCGACCACTACCCTTATACCCGTTCTACGCTGGAGAAACTGGTTAACGACCTGCCGGTGGATACGGCCCTGCTGACGACCGAAAAAGACTGGGTAAAACTCGATGCCCTGCTCACGCCCGCCGAGCGGGCAGCCTGGCCCCTGTACTACCTGCCGGTGGCCACGCAGTTTTTAGCCGGTCAGGAGCGGGGTTTTCTGACCGTCGTGGACGGTGAGCAGCTTAAAAATCGTTAAATACCAAACAACGAGAACGGGTAGTGTACGGCTGTCCGGCGTTTTGCCGTACTTTTGACGAAATGAATCGAGGTTTACGCTTACTTTTTCTGTTGCTCGGGCTGGTCAGCGCGGGCCGGGCGCAGCAATTTCCGGGCTCTACCCAGCCGGGCGGTTTTCCCGGTGGGTTTGGCGGGCGGCAGACGATGCCCACCTCCACTACGGCCCGCACCGGTAATGGCATCATCGATGACTCGACTAAAGTTATTTACGGACCCAAATCGACCCGTTACGTACTGGAAGACGATATTTTCAATAACCGGAAAAAGTTATACACCGTGGATACGACCATGGATAATGTACATCGGTACACCTACGTCCAGCGGAGCCAGAATATGTACCAGGATTTGGGGGCACTTGGCACCCCCATCCGGCCGGTATTCGTGCAGGAACCCACGCAATTGGGTGCCCAGTCGGGGTATTCCGTCTTCGACCCGTATGCGTATCAGACCATGGGCGTGAAGTACTTCAACACCAAGTCGCCGTTTACGGATATGTACGTGGCGCTGGGGGGAAACGACCAGAATATACTGCGGTTCGATATGGCCCAGAACATTAATCCCCGCTGGAATATTGGCTTCAACGTCCAGCGGTTTACGTCCCAGAAACAGTTTGGCACCAGTGGTACCAACGACCCCTTCAAACTGCTGGCGCAAAACTGGGCCTTCCTGCTGCATACCAACTACACCTCAAAAAACGAGAAATACACCCTGCTGGCGCATTTCAACAACATGAACCACAGCCTCGATGAGCAGGGTGGGGTGTTGCCAGGACTAACGGGTGATCGGATTCCTATCATTTATAATTATACCGGCGATCCGCGGCTTCGTTCTGGCGTGGCATCTGCACAGGGACCCCACGGCTGGGAGATTCGGAATGATTACCACGCCTACCATCAGTTCGTACTCGACAAAGGCTTCCAGCTTTATCACCGCTTCGACTATAAATCTCACCGGAATTTTTATCAGGACGATACCCTGCGGCTCAATCTGTCGGTTACCCCGATTACCAGTACCACACCCCTCCCGTTTTACCCGACCATTACGGGGGATACCTCGCGCATTTTTCAGCTGGCGCGTTTCCGGCTGCTCGAAAACCAGTTTGGCATCAAAGGGGTCGCCCAGTTCAAGGGGTCATCGTTCAATTACCGGACCTACCTGCGCGTCCGGAATTACCGGCAGTACACCCGCTACAACGAAACGCGCAATAACTTTACCGAATACGCCACGCCCCGGCTCGAAACCTTCCTGGGCGGCTGGCTGGGCTATTATTTCCCCGACAGCCTGTCGCAGGTAACGGCCGAACTCGAATACCAGGTGGGCGGGGGCTACCGGTTGCAGGGGCAACTCGACAGTAAATTGCTGACGGCAGGGTACAGTTCCATGTTTGTCAACCCAACCCTGCTGCAGGAACGCTTTCAGAGCCCCCTGTTTTTCTGGCGGAATAACTTCAGTCTGCGGGGCTACAACCACGCCTTCGGGAAACTCAACCTGAAGTACAAAAACGTCCGGCTTGAGCCGATGCTGGATTATTACCTGCTGAGCAATTACATCTACTTCGACGAAAAAGCCGCTCCTCAGCAGGTAGATGGCTCCTTTAGTGTGCTCCGGACCGGGTTAGGGTATCACCTCCAGGCGGGTAAGTTTCTGCTGGCGGGGCAGGGGTATTATACCGTGCAGTCCCGGACGGATGTCTTGCGTACGCCCCCGATTTTCGTGAATGCCCGCCTGCAGTACGAGTTTCTGTACGCCAAGGTGCTGTACATCCAGGCCGGTATCGACCTGCACTACAAATCGTCGTACTACGCGGATGCCTACATGCCCGTTACCCAGCAGTTTTACCTGCAGAACCGGCAGGCGGTGGAGGGGGCCGTGCTGGCCGATGTATACGCCAACCTGCGCGTGAACCGCACCCGCCTGTTCCTAAAGCTGACCCACGCCAACCAGGGCGTTTTTCAGCCCGGCTACTTCGTGGCGCCCGATTTTCTGCAGATGCGCCGGGGGTTTGCCTTCGGGGTCGACTGGTATCTCTTCGATTAAGATACCGGTTGTTTTTTGGGTAAAATAGACGGATTGGGTGCTTATAGTACTGTCGCTACCCCAACTGTTATGCTAAAGGGCCTGTTACCGGTATGCCTGTTTGTCTTTTCTGGTTTTATTGATTCATCGGCCCCGCCGGCCCGGCTCTTCGATGGCCGGACGTTCCGGGGTTGGGCGGGTGATACGACCCACACGTGGCGCATTCAGGATGGGGCCCTGGTGGGCGGATCGCTGGAAAAACAGGTGCCGCACAACGACTTCCTCTGCACTACCCGCAGCTACGGCAATTTTGAGCTGACCCTCCACTGGAAACTCACTGGAACCGGCTTCGTCAATGGCGGTGTGCAGCTACGCAGCCAGCGGCTAACGAACCCGGCTTACGAAATGGTTGGCTACCAGGCCGATTTGGGCACCGGCTACTGGGGGAGTTTGTACGACGAGTCGCGCCGGAACAAAACACTGGTACAGCCCGATTCCAGCCTGATAAAACGCATCCTGCGGCCCAACGACTGGAATGAGTATCGGATTCAGTGCGACGGCCCCCGCATCCGGCTCTGGCTCAACGGGCAGCAAACCGTCGAGTACGTGGAGGCAGACCCCGCCATTCCCCGCTCGGGCCTGATCGGACTGCAGATCCACGGCGGTGGTAAGGCGGAAGCATCGTATAAAAATATTGTTTTGCGGGAATTACCTTGACTAATAAGAAGGCCTGTGCGTATATTGCATTTCTTAAAATTTATTAAAAACTTACCTACTGCATGAGTTTATTTCATAGTCCAAAAGCACCGGTCGAGTACGATGTCGCCATTGTTGGCTCGGGGGCGGGGGGCGGTATGGCCGCCTATACGCTGGCCAAGGCGGGGGCTAAAGTCGTCCTGCTCGAAGCAGGCGGTTACTTCGATCCCGCTGATCCGAAATACATCACCCAGCTGAAGTGGCCCTGGGAGTCGCCCCGGCGCGGAGCCAGTACCACGCGGGCCTTCGGCGATTTCGATGCGGCCTGGGGCGGCTGGGACATTGAAGGCGAACCGTACACGAATGCGAAAGGATCCGATTTTCACTGGTTCCGCTCCCGGATGCTGGGTGGCCGCACCAACCACTGGGGCCGTATCTCGCTCCGTTTTGCCCCGGATGATTTTCGGCGGAAAAGCATGACGGGGGTGGGCGAAGACTGGCCCATCGGCTACGACGACATTAAACCCTATTACGACCGGGTCGACCGGCTCATCGGCGTATTTGGCTCGGTGGAGAACATGCCGTCCGAACCCGATGGTATTTTCCTGCCCCCGCCCAAACCCCGCCTGCACGAGCTGATGATTCGGAAGGGTGCCCGCTCGCTGGGGATTCCGGTTATCCCTTCCCGGCTGAGTATCCTCACCAAGCCCATCAACGATGAGCGCGGTGCCTGTTTTTACTGTAGTCAGTGTGGCCGTGCCTGCCAGGCCTACGCCGATTTCTCGTCCTCGTCGGTGCTGGTAAAACCCGCCATGAAAACGGGTAACGTAACCCTCATTAACGGAGCCATGGTGCGCGAAGTGCTGACCGACCCGCAGACCGGGCTGGCTACGGGCGTTAGTTACGTGAATACTCAGACGATGCAGGAGGTGACCGTTAAAGCCAAAACGGTGGTGCTGGCGGCCAGTGCGGGCGAAACCGCCCGGTTGCTGCTCAACTCCAAATCGAGCCGCTTCTCTAACGGACTGGCCAATACCAGTGGCGTGGTGGGTAAGTACATCAATGACTCCACGGGGGCCAGCCGTTCGGCCTTCATACCGGCGCTGATGGACCGCAAACGCTACAATGAAGATGGCGTGGGTGGCATGCACGTATTCACCCCCTGGTGGCTGGACAACAAGAAACTGGATTTCCCGCGGGGGTACCACATCGAATACTGGGGGGGCATGGGCATGCCCGCCTACGGCTTTGGCTGGGGTATCGAAGCCATGAACGGCATGATTCCTGGCCGGGATGGCAAGATGAAACCCGGTGGCGGCTACGGAGCCAGCCTGAAAGACGACTACCGGCGCTTCTACGGTGCCTACGTCGGCATGGCGGGCCGGGGTGAACCCGTACCCCTGGAAAGTAACTACTGCGAAATCGATCCGAACGTGGTGGATAAATACGGTATTCCGGTGCTGCGGTTCAACTACAAGTGGTCGGACTACGAGATCAAGCAGGCGAAACACATGCAGGAAACCTTCGAGGAGATTATCCATTCGATGGGCGGGATGGCACTGGGCGACAAGCCGAATGCGGCCAACAATTACGGCCTGGCCGCGCCGGGACTGATTATCCACGAGGTGGGTACCGCCCGGATGGGCAACGACCCCAAAAACTCGGTGCTGAACAAATACCAGCAGGCGCACGACGTAAAGAACCTCTTTATTGTTGATGCCGCCCCCTTCCCGTCGCAGGGGGATAAAAACGTTACCTGGACCATCCTGGCCAGTTCCATGCGTACGAGTGAGTATTTAATTGATCAGGTCAAGAAGAAAAATATTTAAGCGATATGAAACGCAGAGACACCCTAAAAGCCCTGTCACTCACTGGTTTCGGCCTGGCCGTTACACCGGTTGAAGCCGCCGTACCGGAACCACAGCCCAAACCCCTGAAAATTCCGGGTGGCCGCCAGAAATTTGAAGCCGAGCGGGATGCCCGGCTCATGGCCGAGAAATTCTTCACCCCCCACGAACTGCAAACGGTTACAGTCCTGTCGGATATTATTATTCCGGCCGATGCCAAGTCGGGCAGTGCCTCCCAGTCGGGGGTTCCGGCTTTCATCGAATTCATGATGAAAGACCAGCCTAATAACCAGACCCCCATGCGGGGCGGTATCAGGTGGCTGGACAACACGTCGACCAAACTGTTCGGTAAGCCCTTTGTGCAGTGTACCAAAGCGCAGCAGCTTGAACTGGTAGACCAGATTGCCTATCCATCGAAGGTTAAATCCAACATGTCGCAGGGGGCTTCGTTTTTCAGCCTGATGCGCAACATGACCGCCACGGGCTTTTTTACCAGTCAGATGGGCATTAAAGACCTGGGTTACGTGGGTAATGTGCCCAACCAATGGGATGGCGTACCCGCCGATGTACTGAAGCAGTACGACCTGGCCTACGAAGAGCGGGAACTGAATCAGGATAAGTAATTTACGGCGATCTTCGGTTGGCTGACGCGTCAATAACCCACGCGTCAGCCAACCGAAGACCGTAAACCGCTCTACGTCTGCACCACTTTCGTTTTTAGTCCCGCCCGGTCGCCCTGCTCCTGCCGACCGAGCAGGAACACATCCATTTCCGTTTCGCCCACCCGGAACACCTGCCGAGCGGTTAAGGTCTGCTCAACAACCGCTTTCACTGCCTGAAAGGTGGCCGTACGTTTTCTCTCTTCCTCCTCATACCAGTCCTGCTGCGTCGTGACGGGTTCCCAGAAGTCAGCTTCCGGAATTTCTTCCACATAAACCGAGGGCGGCAGCATCTGCCAGTCCTTGATCTGGCTTACGGTTAGTGGTTCAGCCTGTTTCAGGTAGCAGGTCGTCAGTTCGAGGGGTTCATCCGACTCACTCGGGTACAGCAAATTAGGGAGTAAGGGACCGGCTTTTTCGGCGAATTGATTGAGATCAGGCGCTGGGTTGTTGCTTTCGGGGCCTTCGTTCGTTGCGGTTGTGCTGGGTGCCGACAACGAATTTATCGTTGAGTTGCTGCTTTTGGGATCTTCGTTCGTCATACACGCAATAAACTATAGTCAGGACAAATTAACGGATTCGGGTAGACTAATCGACCGGGATCTGGTTAATTTTAATGCCGGGTATTCGTACGCCTGTTCCCATTCTCCATTTTTCTAAAAATAAAGCTATGTTAGAGACCTTAATGAACCTGGTTAAACAGCAGTCAGGCGATGCAGTAGTAAATAATCCGGCTATTCCGAACGAGCAGAACGATAACGTGATGCAAACCATTACCAGCACGATTATGGGTAGTCTGGGACAACAGGCCCAGGGCGGTGGACTGGGTAACTTGCTGGGTATGGTAACGGGCGGTGGCCAGAACGTGCAGGATAACCCCGTCACGCAGGGAGTACAGCAGGATGTGGAGCAGAACCTGATGCAGAAACTGGGCATCTTGCCCCAGGTTGCCATGTCCATAGCGGCAGCGGTCGTGCCAATGGTGTTGAGCAAGCTGATGCGCAAAGCATCCGACCCCAACGATGCCGAAGTGGATGGAAACTCCATTCTGGGGGCTGCTACCGGCAAACAGGGTATCGACTGGATGGGTGCTGCGTCGTCGGCCATGGCCGATGGTAAGCTGGACATGAACGACCTGATGCGCGTAATGGGTAACCAGGGTAATCAGAGCGGGCAGAGCAGTGGTGGTGGCCTGGGCGGTATGCTCGGTGGCCTGTTTGGCGGTCGGTAGGAAACCAGCAGGCTCTGCCCGGTACTGCCAGGCAGCATCCATCCGTAATGCACGCAAAACAATGGGTTTACTACCCGCTCATGATGAAGAAAGCGCGGCCAGTAGGCTGCGCTTTTTTTGACCGATCCTTTTTGCCAGTAACCAGCGCCAACAGGGCATCCTTGCCTCGTTGATAAGCGTGTTGCGGTGTTGGTCGAACTTCCCGGCTAAATCAGCGGTCATAACCGTATGGATGATGTTGATTTTAAGCCGTTTTGCGAGAAAGTTCGAGGAAGACTGCTGCGGGGCCAGGTGCCGGTATCCGTTGGTAAACAATGTATCATAAAGCCGTGATTCGGCTGTGTACCCTTCGTACATATCAAAGGCTAACAGCAGAGACTAACCAAAAAGCAGGCTTTAAGATGTGAGTGGGTTACTAATGTGATTTTTAAATTATTTCTTGAAATATTGCAAAAATCTTAGTAGCTTTAATTAACCTATAGCAACACGAATCTCACTTCTGTTCACTGCTATGAAACGATTCGCTACCTACCTGTTTTTAGGGCTAATTTTAAGCCAGTGCCGTAAAGAGAATGAACCGGAACCCACACCTCTCCCGGCTTTTTCCGTGCAGAACAATAACTGCACGGCTCCATGTGACGTGACATTTACGAATGTCTCTAAAAATGCGACTTCCTATTTCTGGGATTTTGCCGATGGTCAATCGTCGAGCGAGTCTAATCCGAAGCACACCTATACGATAGCTGGTAGTTTTACGGTAAAACTGACGGCTAAAGGCGCAGGTGGCAGTAACGATGTAACCCAGGTTATAACCATTAAAGCTCCGCCTGCCGCAGCCGTGGCCCAGTTTAGCATTGCGGGTGGAGGGTGTACGGCCCCCTGCTCAGTCACCCTGACCAACCAATCCCAAAACGCAACCAGTTACCAGTGGGACTTTGGCGACGGGCAGACCTCCATCGAACAAAATCCCCAGCATACCTACACCCAGGGAAAAGCCTATACCATCAAGTTAACCGCAACGGGCGCGGGCGGCAGCAGTATGCTTACCAAAGACGTATCGGTTCAGGCCCCTCCGCCCGTAGCCGATTTTACGTTTACCGGGGGTGAGTGCCTGGCTCCCTGCGAAGTGGTCTTTACTAACAAGTCAACCAATGCCGATACGTATCAGTGGGATTTTGGGGACGGGGGTAAATCAACGGAGGCCAGCCCCCGCCATCAGTACACCAAAGGTGGTACGTTTCCTGTATCGCTAACCGCGACGGGAAGCGGCAAAACAGTAATCAAAACTCAGGCTGTGGTGATTAAGGTTGCCGTTCCAAATAAGGTTTGGGATAAAACTTTGGGCGGCAACAGCACGGATCTAATTAGCGTAGTGATTAATTGTCAGGATGGAGGGTTTCTTTTGGCTGGTACCTCCTTATCTAACGCTTCTGGTGACAAAACCCAAAATAGCAAAGGTGGTTATGATTATTGGGTAATAAAGATTAACGGCAATGGCGTCAAACAATGGGATAAAACCTTTGGTGGTTCAAAGGATGACTACCTTACGTCAGCGGTTGCGGTTCGGGAAGGAATAACAGAAGATTTTATGTTGGTTGGCTATTCTGACTCTCCTGCTTCAGGGGATAAAACCGCAAACGCCAAAGGAGGGGTTGACTATTGGGTAATACAAATTAATGAAGATGGGATAAAACGATGGGATAAAACGTATGGAGGAGAGGGAAATGATTATGCGACATCGGTCATTAATGCAACAACAGGTAACCAGCTGATAGGCGGCTATTCTAATTCTTTTGCTTCCGGGGATAAAAGCGAAACCTCAAAGGGAAAGTCTGATTACTGGGTACTGCTACTTGATCAATCTGGAAGTCAAATATGGAATATGACTTATGGAGGGTCAGACAATGACATCCTAACTTCGCTACTTTACACATCAGACGACAACTACTTATTAGCCGGGCACTCAAGTTCCCCAAATTCAGGAGATAAGAGTGAAAACTTAAAGGGCAATGGCGGGGATTACTGGATAATCAAGATCAATTCAAATGGCACTAAGTTGTGGGATAAGACTTTGGGGGGGTCTTCAAATGATTTGCTTAGATACGTAGCTAAAACGTCTGATGGTGGATTCTTACTGGCCGGAGACTCCTATTCCTCTATCTCCGGGGATAAAAGCGAAAACTCAAAGGGAGGGGGAGATTATTGGGTGGTCAAAGTTAACAGTAATGGTACAAAACTGTGGGATAGAACATATGGCGGGAATAGTTATGAGAACTTGGCATCTATAATAGCCACTACTGATGGCGCGTTTTTGCTGGTTGGAGAATCCCATTCGTCTATCTCTGGGGACAAAAGTGAAGGCCCTAAAGGACAAACGGGCTATTCCGATTATTGGGTAATACGAGTAGATGGGCGCGATGGGGAAAAACAATGGGACAAAGCCTATGGTGGAAACATTGATGATCATGTAAAGTCCGCGACTATCACGCTGGACGGAGGTTATTTGCTGGGCGGCTACACCTTATCTAATGCTTCGGGTGATAAAACGGAGAATGGAAAAGGGGATAATGATTACTGGATTATTAAAATCAAATAAGTTTGCTGCCCTATGGTCTTTTCATGTCCCTTGTTATTCCTAACCGGCGAATCGTAGTTGTATACCTACTTTAGGGGGAGTTATACAGAACCAAATTGGTGCTACCCATTTCGTCAGATGTGCTTTCTCCTGAAGCACTTTGCCGGGTGCCTGTGCTTAAATCTACCAAGGCATCGGGGCAGTAAGGAGATTTTGATTAACATTCGTAGGCTTTCATAATCAGAAACAGGTTCCAAGGAGTATCCGCATACGTTCCATCTGCTCTATGCGCATGAGCAAACCCGTAGTTGAGTCGGTACCCTTCTGAATCAGCAGGAAGTTCTGGCCCCGTCGCAGCACGTTCAATGGACTGGTGTTCTGCCAAGTTGCCCCCTGCGCTACGTTATTATCGCTTGACTGGGGAAAGTCATAGTGATTTCCCGTGCCGGTTACCTCCACGTCCAGCAAATTGCTGATGCCCTGCCGGGACGAGGGTACTGAAGCACTGGCCCCGCTCCCCTGTACCCGTAGTTGGTTGGGTGGAACGGACTGAACAAGGGTAATCGCGTCGGTCGTCAAACCGACCCTATTTTGATCGGTATGCGACTGCCCAAAGCACACCTCCGACTGGGCTGAAGCGGCCAGCGGTAGGGCTAATAAAAGAAAGAAAATAAGCCGTATCATAGTGATTCAGGTTGTTCAAATGATGATAATGAAAGCTAGCCCAAACACTGTTTCAGGCTGGCTTTCGAGATTAATTTTGAGCGCCTTGTGTAACCGTAGCCGTGTTGTTATTGCCCATCTGGCTAAAGCTAAACACATTGCCAACTCCACTCTGGGTCAAGGTTAGCGCATTGCCGTTTCCCTGCTGGGTAGCATACGCAGACTCTAGGCCCGTCAGCATATTGCTATTGCCTTCCTGCATAATAGTGGCTGTATTCAATGAGCCAGACTGGGATAGCTGGGCCTCATTGTCACTTCCAAGCTGAGTCAGAGTAGCCTGGCTTTCGTAACCAGACTGGCTAATTCGGCCCAGGTTAGCGTCGCCGGTTTGCACAATGGTAGCTACACTTCCAAAACTACCTCCAAGCGCAATATTGCCCGTATTGTTATCCCCCGTTTGTGCTACACCAGCCTTATTATCTTCACTATATCGATTCCATATAAGGCTGGTGTTAGAGTTGCCGGTCTGGGCGATACTGTATTTATTATAATTACCTTCAATTACAAAAATCTGGCCATCGTTATTGTTGCCAACTTGGGCAATAAAGGCTTCTCCGTAACTCGATTCCGCCCTGCCCATGTTATTGTCTCCGGTTTGGCTAACACTAGCCTGACTGTTAATACCCTGAGACCAAGCAGAACCTACATTGTAATTGCCATTCTGGGTGAGGCTAACCTGGCTTTCGTTACCCGATAAACCTAGACTGGCCTTGTTTCCATTACCCGTAGTCGTTAGCGTTGCTTTGGTACGATCCCCACCCTGAGCAACGTATATTTGGTTCTCATCACCCTCAACCGCAATGAATCCGGTGTTTTGGTTGCCCATCTGGGTAACTGGGCCATAAAGTGAGCTGTTGCCATTACCGACTTGACTTAGTGATAAGCTGTTATCGTTGCCTTTTTGAGTAACCGGAGCCTGGTTATTATTGCCCCGCTGGCTGAGCGATAAGGTGTTGGACTGGGCCTGGGCGGCATACGCAGCGGCTACGACCAGGGCAGATAGCATTAACTTTTTCATGATTGAAAACTGGTTAAAGTGAATTGATTATACCTTTATCTCCCCTGGGTATCGCGGCTGGGCAGCTTATTGGTTTGGATGGGGAAATGAAAAATAAGCGATGACGAGGTCAGCGGGTTAGTAACATACCCGCTGACTCTAGTTCCTGACAATCTTAAACTGCCTAGTTCCGTTTAGTCCCTGGCTGAGCAGGACATATAAGCCTGGTTGCAAATCAGTGACATCGAGTTGCTCTAGACTTCCGGCCTGGTTGGCTTGTCTCACGACCTTACCATTCATATCGGTTAATATAAACGACTGGTATGATAGGGCGGGGCTAAAAACCACTGTACCGTTTGTAGTGGGATTCGGATACATGGTTACGATAGCTTTGTCTGCACCTGCTTCTGTTGCCATCATCCGGGCACTCGCATTGCTTGTCGTATGTTGTAATCGTCCGCCTACAAACCCAGCTACTTTGTTAAGCTTACCAACAATAATTTCGGCAAATTCTGTAAAACCTCCGACATAGTTCGTTGTAGTGGGTGTTTCAGAGTAGCCGGGTGCGCGACTATAAATCCAGGCTCCGTTAGCCGTGTAACTGGCTGCTTTGGAAATAGAATTATGGTAAGCCGGGTCAGCAGTGGGAACGGAAACGCCACTGTAATTGATCTTAATAATTTCAACGTTCTGACTGAATGTTTGAGGATCGCTGAAAGGTTTAAGTGCAAAATAGTCATCGTAGTTATAGTTCCAGTAATTACGAACGGTTACAGTGGCACCTGGGGGAAGTTCCCGGGTCGGTGTCAGCGTCCAGTGCCGATTCATCATCCACATGGATGACTTTGCATAATCAGTCGGGGAAGCCTGAGCATCTAAAAAGAAAGCCCCGGGCTGGCCATTTAGCTGAAGGTCGAACGTGCCATCACCGACGGTACCAATGTCGTTCCCGTTTTTTTTGATGGATAACAGCAAGTCCGCCTTTAACCCCGTATAATGCGTCCAGCCGTTAGGGTTAGGGCTACTACATTCACAGACGGCCTTGCGCATACTGCCATCCGTTGGGGGTTTGGTAAAAGCTGGGGACCAACCGTTCCACGGCTCATTGGTGTCTTTTATAATCGTGAACTGATCTTTCTCCTCTCCGGCTTCATTGATAAATTTAGCATCGAGCCGTGAGCCCTCTACTTCAATATACATTGATCCACCACTTGTATTGTCATAAGCCTGCATCGCCTTATGGGGCCAACAGGGTGCCGTATTACCAGCGGGGAGTGAAGAACAGGGAGTTTGTGCAGGAAGCTCTACCCCTCCTCCTGATCCATTCACCACATAAACGATGTGGTTTTTGGGGTCTGCAGAGGTTTTATAATAAAAACAAGACCCTTTCGATGCAACCTGACCAGCTACTGGATTCACCCCCGATGAACCGTTATAGAGCCCGCTTGATTGCCCATTGTTACCATCTGGTGCGTTATGAACGGCTGCAGTGAAACTATATGCTTTACCATAGTGGCCATTCATTGGTCGGGAGCGCTGATAGGTGTGGTCATGGCCTGCTAACACCAGGTCTACCCTGTATTTTTCCAGTACCTCTTTTACCAGAACTTCACGAATGTTTATTAGCTCTTTGTCGTTATCCGATTCATGTTTTCCCATTGAATACGGGGGATGATGTAACAAGACGATAATCCAATCAATGTTGATATTGCCTTGAGCAGCCTTCAAGTCTGCATCTAACCACTGTAACTGGGGTGTTGTCAGAGGACTTGCCAAGGTATTTGACCGGGGGGGGAAAACCATAGTAAAACTACTGCCAGTACTACTGGCTGGATCCTTCTCAAGCCCATAGGTATCCAGGCTCACGAAGTGAATATTTCCGTGGTCGAAAGAGTAATACTCCTCCATCTTGGAATGCACCCCTGCCGTCACCCCTGCGGTCATGTTGCTCACTACATCAAAATAGTGATTCAGGCTGTGGTTCTTGCGGTATACAGTGTGATCCTGAGCCCAGCTATGGTAATCGTGGTTGCCCGGAACCGCGAAAATAGGCGTCTGCCTCATGATTCGTTGAGCAGCGTCCTTGCGACCGTCGTATACGTCGAATACAGACGCCTGATATTGACCCGGCAGTCCCCAGCCATAGGCATTGTCGCCTAACCACAGCCATAGATCAATGTACTTATCGGCCCCTAATCTGATTTCGTCATAGGAATAAACTACTTTGTTATTAACGTAATCATTAAATTTATCCCGAACATTTCTCTGCGCGGTGCTGGGTTGTTCTGCTTTACCAAAGTCGCCCAAAACCCACATTCGTGTTTTCTTCTTGGAATAAACTTCGGGCGCCGTTCTAAAACGATTCGTTCCATCACCATGCACTAAGGTTCCACACTCTATGGTGTAGTTATACGTAACGCCGGGCGCGAGATTCGTAAATGTTACACTGTAATCATACACATAGACCTGCCCGGTCGCAGGAGGAGTTTCATACTGAGCAATGGCCTTTGGCGATTGATAGGGGGATACAGTCGAATCATTCGTAATGGATCTGCAAATTACTCGTCCCTGGGCTGGAACATTAGTGCTCCACCGGATTGTCATGCTTCGTGTATTGGAAGCAATCACCAGGTTTGGGTCATCGGAGAAGCGCTGTAAATAAGGGCCCCGTACCAACTCGATGGGCGGGGCTTGGGTTTGTCGTAGCTTCAGGTTGAAGCGCATATCCGAGCTGGTTACCGCAGTTTGATGAATTTCGACCGCAATGATGTTGTCGCCCGCGCGCAACAGGTTTAAGGGTACATTTACTTGCATCCAGACTTTTTCCAGGCAATCTTGTGGAATACTTTTGGCCGTTGTGGTGTGCGAGATTGGCCCTGTTATCTCATCAAAGCCTTCTTTAACCACTTGCTGACCGTTGATATTTATGATAATGCCATCGTCACGCTGGTACTCCAGGATGAAGGCCGAGCCCGCTACACTAGTCAGCGAAAAGGTTTTTCGAAAGTAGGTCGTAATTTCTCTTGTGTTACCTGTAGGGCATGTTCTGCAAGCTGAGGCTACCGCAGAACCGCTAAAGCATTCGTCGATACAGGTGCCCCCTTCCTGGGCAATCGTTGTTGTTACCGTAGTAGACTCAGGACAATTTGTTCCTCCTCCTCCCTGATTACCGTAGCCAAGTGGCGATGAACCTGAGAACCATGACGCATCATTATATGCTGGAGTAGCCTTCAGATCTGCTTTCCAGTTGAGAGGGGGGGCGTTTTCTTTATTGGTCACCAGGTACTTCCAAATGCCACCTACGCTGATAGGATCGGTTTGGGCACTTGGGGGCGAGGGTGGCGAAGTTGTGGTTTGCCTGAGTTCGAGGTTGAAGCGTACATCCGAACTGGTTGCCGAGTACTGATGGATTTCAACGGCAATCAGATTCTGGCCATCCCGGAGCAGCGAAGTGAACTTGGCCGGGTCGAGCGTTACCCAGGCTAGTTCGTCGGGGTCTGAGGGATAGGCCGTGGCCAATGTGGTGAAGCTAACGGGGTCACCCGCTGCACCGGGCATGTTCTTCCGGGTCACCTCGGTGCCGTTGACATAAATGACAATACCGTCGTCCCGCTGGTATTGCAGGGCGAAGGTTGACCCCGACACGCTGGCCAGGGTAACCGTTTTGCGGAAATAGGTGGTCGTGGCTTGTGCGGTGCCGGATGGGCAGGCTCGGCAACTGGAGGCTACCGCCGGACTGCTGATACAACGGTCCAGACAGGTGCCGCCTTCAGCGGCAATGGTGGTGGCGCCAGCTCCCTGTCCACCGTAGCCCAAAGGCGACCTCCCCGCGAACCAGGGCGTGCTGGTATCATTAAAGGCAGGAGCCGGGGCCGTTTTCCAGTTGGTCGCCGGATCACGGTCTGTGACCAGGTATTGCCACACATCCCCCGAACGAATGACAGCCTGAGTGCTGCTTTGTGCCTGCGTTTCACTTCCCAAAAACGGGAGGGCAGTTAGGATAAATAAAGAGGTTCTCATGTCGATTAAGATTTATGAATTCAGTTGACTGGCATAGCGGGCCGTAGCCCTTGCTATTGGATAGCGCACGAAATCGGGAAGGTTATCACCAGTCGCGTAAAAAAGAATGTATTTTTTAGCGGGCCTGTTACCGGTGCATCGTTCAGGGTAGTACACCTGCCCGGTTAGCGTACTGTCAGGGCTGCCCCCAATTCAGTGAGCGTGTTCAGGAGAGGCTCTGACACGCAGGAAGACGGATGCTGGGTCACCCCGACAGGATGACCCTTTTTTTTGGATTATTCTGCCAATCTGACAGCAATCCGCGTAATTTTTCAGGCTGGCATTTGTATTGATAGACAGGTTGTATCTGTCAGTTTATACAGAACAGGAAAAGAAACTAAATCCAGTTATGGGAAAAATCATTGGTATTGACTTAGGCACCACGAACTCGTGCGTAGCCGTGATGGAAGGCAACGAGCCGGTTGTAATCCCCAATTCCGAAGGCGCACGCACAACCCCTTCGGTAGTGGCTTTTATGGATAACGGCAACGGCGAACGCAAAGTAGGCGCTCCCGCCAAACGCCAGGCCATCACGAACCCGAAACATACAATTTCTTCCATCAAGCGTTTTATGGGCAAGCGCTTTGGTGAGGTGACCAACGAAATTAAAAACGTCGCCTACGACGTAGAAAACGGACCAAACGGAACGCCCCGCGTTAAAATCGGCGACCGTCAATATACCCCCCAGGAGCTGTCGGCTCTGATTCTGCAGAAGATGAAACAGACTGCCGAAGATTACCTGGGTCAGACGGTAACCGAAGCCGTGATTACGGTACCGGCTTACTTTAACGATGCTGAGCGTCAGGCAACCAAAGAAGCCGGACAGATTGCTGGACTCGATGTGAAACGAATCATCAACGAGCCAACCGCTGCCGCGCTGGCCTACGGGTTGGATAAAACCAACAAAGATCAGAAAATTGCCGTATTTGACCTTGGTGGCGGTACCTTCGATATTTCGATTCTGGAGCTGGGCGATGGCGTGTTTGAAGTGAAAGCAACCGACGGTGATACACACCTGGGTGGCGACGACTTCGACCAGGTGATCATCGACTGGCTGGCCGACGAGTTCAAGAAGGACGAAGCCATTGACCTGCGTCAGGACCCGATGGCCCTGCAACGCCTGAAAGAAGCCGCCGAGAAAGCCAAAGTTGAACTGTCGAGTTCCAACTCGACGGAAATCAACCTGCCGTATATCATGCCGGTAAACGGTATTCCCAAGCACCTGGTGCGGACGCTGAGCCGGGCGAAGTTTGAGCAACTGGCCGATTCGCTGATTCAGCGGAGCCTGGAGCCCTGCCGCAAGGCGTTGAAGAACTCGGGCCTGTCGGCCAGCCAGATCGACGAAGTCATTCTGGTGGGTGGTTCGACCCGGATTCCGAAGGTACAGGAAGAAGTAGAGAAACTGTTTGGCCGCAAGCCATCCAAAGCCGTTAACCCCGACGAAGCCGTAGCCATTGGGGCGGCCATTCAGGGTGGTGTATTGACGGGTGAGGTAAAAGACGTCCTGCTGCTCGACGTTATCCCGCTGTCGCTGGGTATCGAAACGATGGGGGGCGTATTCACCAAAATGGTGGATGCCAACACCACCATTCCGAGCAAGAAAGTAGAAACCTACTCGACCGCGTCCGACAACCAGCCCAGTGTAGAAATCAACGTATTGCAGGGCGAGCGGCCCATGGCAGCACAAAACCGCCAGCTAGGCCGGTTTATCCTGTCCGACATTCCGCCCGCACCGCGTGGCGTTCCCCAAATCGAAGTGACCTTCGACGTGGATGCCAACGGTATCCTGCACGTAACGGCTAAAGATAAAGGCACGGGTAAAGAGCAGAAAATCCGGATTGAAGCATCGAGCGGACTGACCGATGCGGAGATTAACCGGATGCGCGAAGAAGCGAAAGCCAATGAAGCGGCCGACAAAGCCGAGCGCGAAGCCATCGAGAAAGTCAACGCGGCCGACTCGATGATTTTCCAGACGGAGAAGCAGCTGAAAGAATACGGCGACAAACTGTCGGAACCTAACAAGACTGCCATTGAAGGCGCTCTGGCGAATCTGCGCACGGCCCACGCTTCCCGCGATGCCGCGGCCATCGACACGGCACTTGAAGGACTGAATGCTGCCTGGGCCACGGCCTCGACCGAGATGTACAGCGCCACGGGTGGTGACGGAGCCAACCCCATGGACGGAGCCGCCGGTTTCGACGGGGGTAACGCCAACCCCGGTAATGCCGGACAAGGCCAGCCCGAAGGCGACAACGTCTCAGACGTGCCTTATGAAGAAGTGAAGTAGTTAGATTGGTGCCACCGCACCGGTTGTCGATAAGTCGGAAGGCCCCGCTGAGGAAACTCGGTGGGGCCTTCCGGTTTGATACCACGGAGAATCCTTAACTCTCCCTGTTTTTAGGACAACCTGATACCCGCTTTGAATGGGTTACTCTCGTGTGAATGATTTAAAATCGTCCTGGCTACCTGAGTTAAAGCCCAATTGCCTTGAACAAGCAGACACTTTTTGGTATACGTTTCAGCTTAATATTGTGGGCAGTCAAAAGATGCCTCAAAAGAACGTTAATTTCTTTACTTACAGCCCGGAATTGTAAAGGCGTACCGGAAGTAACTGACTGCTTCATGCTTTCTTTATGGGTACAGCTATTAAAATGATTCATACCGTTATGATAGGAGTCATTTTCCTGCCTGTTATGCTGTGACAGTTTGCCGACATGAAAATAGGTAATTTAGCTACATTAACCCTGGGAATATTGGCGCGGCAATGTCTCCGCTATTCGCTATCTTTGCTCATATGACACCAGATAAACGCCTTAATCAGCTGGAGCCGCTCGTGGCCGACGTACTTCAGAAAGTGGACCGCTTAATCGAGGGGCAGGGTCAGTTAGTCGAGTTAGTGGTCGGTATCAAAGCGGAAGTAGAACAAGTCAAGGCAACGGTTGCTGAACTCGGTCAGGTTAAAACCATTGGTGAGGTAACGGCTGCTGAACTCGGGCAGGTCAAAGCAACGGGTGAAGCAACGGCTGGAGAATTGCAACACGTTAGAACTACTGGCGAGATAACAGCCAGCGTGTTAGCTAAACTGACGGTGGTAACGGCCGATTTACGGGACGAAATACGGGAGCGTTTCGACCGGAACGAACAGACCCAACAGGAAATATTAACGCTACTACAGGAGCGTCTTAAATAAAGAAAGGCCCTGCTGAATTGCAGGGCCTTTCTTTTGTTTTTTTATCTTTATTGACTAACGCTCAACGCCAGCATTTCTGCCTGCCGTTCCGGATTTGCTAGCCCGGCTACTTCACCAATCACCAGGATGGCCGGGTTATCGATCCCGGATTCAGCCACCCGATCACTAATCGTCGAAACACGGCCGAAAACAGTGCGTTGTTCGGGTAACGAACCATTCTGGATAATGGCGACGGGGGTGTCAGCTTTGCCACAGCGGGCAAACGTAGTCATAATGTCGGCCAGTTTGTGCATGCCCATCAGGATAACGACCGTTGCCGATGACTGGGCTGCCAAGTGTAAATCGGCAGAGAGTTTGCCGGCTTTAGTGGTGCCGGTTACCACCCAGAAACTTTCGGACAGGCCCCGGGTCGTGAGGGGAACCCCGGCGAGGGCCGGAACGGCGTAACTGCTGGACAGACCCGGTACCACGGCCGTGTCGATACCATGCTGGCGGGCAAACTCAATCTCTTCGTAGCCCCGCCCAAACACGAACGAATCGCCCCCTTTCAGCCGAACCACGTGGCCGTACTGCTGCGCGTAGTGCACAATGAGGGGGTTTATGTCTTCCTGCACGCAGGAGTAGGCACCCCGGCGCTTACCCACGTATACCATCAGGGCGTCGGGGCGGCAGTAGTTGAGCAAATCGGGGTGGACCAGGGCATCATACATCACCACATCGGCCTGCTGCAACGCCCGAATCCCTTTCACCGTTATCAAATCCGGGTCACCAGGACCGGCACCTACGAGGGTAAGCTTCATGTTTTCAATGATTGAGTGATAGAATGACTGAATGATAGAATGCTTTCCTCCACTTACTTATTCTATCATTCAGTCATTCTATCACTGAAAATTAACTATCCTGCGCCTGGGTTACTACCTGTAGTTCGGGCAGGCCTTCCCGGTCAATCTGGTTCGCGCGGTATGCCTGAATGGCCCCCAGGAACACTTCGGCCTGCGCTAAGAACCGACGGGCAAAGGCTTCGGAAGGTTCTTCTTTGTTGATACTAAACACCAGGGCTTTGAACTCGCCTTCAGTCTGGTGAAAATCAGGTTCACCCTGGAAGGTTTTGTCGAAGTCGCTGACGATGCCGTGCTGCGTATTGGTCGGAACATCGCGACTCATCAGACCCGCCCGGGCACCGGTGATGTACACATTGTACGTATGGTACAGCGCATCGGCCCAGCGACTCTCACGCAGCGATTCCCGCGCCCAGCCGAGTTTTTCGCCCGCTTCGGTCAGGGTGGTGGCCACCAGATCGATGAGTACGCTGGCGCATTCGCCCACGCCCACCTCCGTTACGTACTGCTCGGTATGGTCCCAGTCGATGTAGTCACTGTCGACGAGGGTTTTCAGGTCGGCCAGGGGTTTCAGTAACTGATAGAAGTAGTTTTTCCCCTGCCGGGCGTAGTAGTCACTGTAGTATTCGCCATCGAGGGCGTGGGCTTCAAAATCGCGCAGGAGAAAGCGCAGTGAGTCGGGCCCCCGTTTGGCGGGTACTTTGATCACTTTGTCGGCAATCAGGCCTTCGCCTTTGCCGTTAAATCCGCCACCCAGCAACACCTGCAGCGCCGGTAGCACGTAGGCTCCGTTCTTCAGCGACGAACCATGGTAGCCAATATTGGCCACCGAGTGCTGACCGCACCCGTTCATGCAGCCCGAAATCTTGATTTTTATGTCGTCGTTGAAAACCAGGTCCGGGAATTCATCCTGCATCATCCGTTCCAGGGCCCGGGTGATGCCGTAACTACTGGTAATACCCAGATTACAGGTATCAGTGCCGGGGCAGGTGGTAATATCGGCGGTGGTATCGAAACCAGGCTGCGCCAGTCCCAGGGCGTTCAAGCCGTCGTACAGAGCCGGTAACTCCTCAGGTTTGACAAACCGGAGCAGATACCCCTGGTTAACCGTTACCCGGATATCGTCGGCCGCGTACTGTTTCACCAGCTGCGCCAGGGCGCGGGCCGTGTCCGAATCCATGTCGCCCAGCAGCACGCGCAACTGAACGGCGTACCAGCCTGCCTGTTTTTGTTCAAATACGTTGGTTTTCAGCCAGTTGTTGTAAGTGTCGTTACCGGCCACGGGCTCAGCCGACGGGGCATCGGGGCGGGGGGCGGGGGGCGCAGCGAAGAGACTGTTGCCCGCGGTGTCATCAACGCGGTACGATTTCACCCGAAGGGCCGGGGTTTCCGCAGCAATACGGTGCATCAGTTCGTCCAGCCCAATATCGTTGAGCAGGTATTTCATGCGGGCTTTATGCCGCTTTTGCCGTTCGCCGTAGCGGTCGAACACCCGGATAACGCCTTCAATGAACGGAATGACCCGGTCCTCCTCCAGAAACTCGAACGCCGTCTGGGCCGCAAAAGGCTGGGCACCCAATCCACCGCCCAGCATGACTTTAAACCCCCGCTGACCGTTCTGAATCCGGGCTACCAGCCCTACATCGTGCATATAACCGTACGCCGAATCTTTCTCGCTGGACGAAAGGGAAATCTTGAACTTGCGCCCCATATCCTGACAGATGGGGTTGCGCAGGAAATAATCGAAAATGGCGTGGGCGTAGGGTGTGATGTCAAACGGCTCTTCGGGGTCAATACCCGCCCGGGCCGAACCCGTCACGTTCCGAACGGTATTCCCACAGGCTTCCTTCAGCGTAATCCCGGCGTCTTCCAGGTCCGCCCACAGTTGGGGGGAGTCAGCCAGCTTCACGTAGTGGAGCTGAATATCCTGCCGGGTGGTGGCGTGGAGGTTACCCGTGGCATAGGTATCGGACAAATCGGCAATCCGAATCAACTGGTCGGCCGTTAGGCGTCCGTGGGGAAGTTTGATGCGAATCATTTGCACGCCCGGCTGCCGCTGGCCGTAGACACCCCGCGTGAGCCGGAACTTACGGAACGCTTCGTCCGCGATGTCGCCCTGTCCAAATGAACTGATCTTTTGCTCAAGGTCCAGAATATCGCGCCGGGCAGCTTTACTTATCGTATCAGTGAGTTGAACAGTCATTGGTTGGCTATATAGTCTATAGATTTTATCAACTAATTTGGTAAAACGAAACGCCGGATAGCCCCGGCGCCTGCTTACCCGTACAAAGATAAAACCTGCCACCCCGGATTAAGTTCGCGGATTGCCCTACTTATACTTATGGACTATAATGAATTGTTATGAACACCGCCTTCCGCCGTCTGTTTCTACCGCGCTCGGTACACCTCAATGGGGCTGCCCGGCGGGTATAGCGTGTCGTACACAGGTTGTTCGTTGAGCGTAATAACCGTTTGTGTCAGTCGCTTTAGTTACGCATACCGGTCGTAAAGGCAATTGTTGGCCGAATTATGTCATACCGGTGTTTAGCTTATTTTACGGCTTTAGGTTACCTGAACGCAATTAATAAGTCAGAAATAAAGAAAAGGGCCGCTGTAATCCCTCCAGTGAAAACCAGTGACGAATAATGACGATTGATTGTGGACCCTGTACGGTACGTTCCTGGCAGTATGGCGATGAAGAAATGTTACACCGGCACGCCAGTAACCACGCCATCTGGCTTAACCTGCGCGATACATTTCCGCATCCGTACACCCAGGCAGATGCCCAGCGCTGGATTCAGTACGTCGTTGATCCGGAACGGGAAACCAATTTTGCCATCGACGTAGCGGGGGAGGCCGTGGGAAACATCGGGCTGCGGATAGGGGAGGACATTGACCGGTATTCGGCCGAAGTGTGGTACTGGCTGGGCGAACAGCACTGGGGGCGGGGTATTATTACAGCCGCCCTGACGGCTATGACCGATCTGGCTTTTTCTGAATTCTCGCTGCTCCGGGTTGAGGCCCTGCCCTTTGCCCGCAACACGGCATCCATCAGGGTGCTCGAAAAAGTAGGGTACCAGCGGGAGGGGCTGATGCGCTGGAGTGCCGTGAAAGAGGGTGTTGTGCTGGACAAAGTGATGTATGCCTATACCTCCGACGATTGGCTGGCCGCTCAGGTAGCCCGTGGCTGATCGAGGATGGATGGACGGCTTGTGTCCGGATAAAAGGTTGATGTAACGTGCCAAAATTGCTTAGTAATGGATAACCAGCCGCCGACAATGATACCCGTTGCCTACCCGAAGGATAAAACACTCGTTGATTTATTCGTTGGTCAGGCCCGAAAAACCCCGGATCATACGGCCGTCGTGTTCGGGGATTCCCGGCTTACCTACCGGGAACTGGACGAGCAATCCAATCAGCTTGCCCACGCGCTACGGCGCCTGGGCGTGGCCGAGGAGGCACTCATCCCCCTTTGTCTGCACCGCTCCCCGGCCATGATTGTCGGGATACTGGGTATTCTCAAAGCGGGAGGTGCTTACGTTCCCATTGATCCTGATTACCCGGCCGACCGGATTGCGTACATGCTCGATGATCTGAAAAGCAGCGTACTGGTAACCGATGCGCTGTCGCGTCCGGCGCTGCCTGCCTCCGTCGGGGCCATGCACACGCTTTGCCTGGACGAGGACGCGCCAACCATTCAGGGGGAGTCGAAAGACGCGGTGCCGACCAACCTGACGCCCAAAAACCTGGCCTACGTCATCTACACGTCCGGCTCAACCGGCCGACCGAAGGGGGTACTCATCGAGCACCGGAACGTAGTGCGGCTCTTCATGACCGATGCCCCCCTGTTCGATTTCTCCGACCGGGATGTGTGGACGATGTTCCATTCGTTCTGCTTCGATTTTTCGGTCTGGGAAATGTACGGCGCCTTGTTGTTCGGCGGGAGGCTGGTCATCGTACCGAAAGAGACCGCTCAGGATGCCGCTCAGTTTGGCGCGCTCCTGATCCGGGAAGGGGTTACCGTACTGAATCAGACGCCATCGGCCTTTTACCCGCTTCAGGATGCCCTGGTCAACACGGTTGATGCCGTGCCGGTTCGCCTTATTATTTTCGGAGGGGAGGCCCTGAACCCGGCCAAACTGCAGCCCTGGCACCGGGCATTCCCAACCTGTCAGCTGATCAACATGTACGGCATCACCGAAACAACCGTACACGTCACCTACCTGGCCCTGCAGCCCGAACACCTGACCGGTACGTCCAGCCTGATCGGTAAACCCATTCCTACCCTGACCGCCTACGTGCTGGACAGCGAACCAGCGGCTGGTGCCGGTGGGTGAGCCGGGGGAACTGTACGTGGGGGGAGCCGGGCTGGCCCGGGGTTACCTGCATCAGCCGGCCCTGACGGCCAGCCGCTTCATTCCCGAATCCTTTCAGTCAGGATGCCCGGCGACCGGCTTTACCGTAGCGGGGATCTGGCCCGCCGGTTGCCCGACGGCGGACTCGACTACCTGGGCCGCATCGATGAGCAGGTCAAACTAAGGGGGTACCGGATTGAACTGGGCGAAATAGAGAACGCTTTGCTCCGGTATCCGGGCGTAAAACACGCCGTGGTGGTCGCCAGTGAAGACGGGGAAGGCACCAAACGGCTGGTTGGGTATGTCGTGATGGCGGACGGGTTCGACCGGAAAGCCATCCGTCTCTTTTTGCAGACCACCCTGCCCGACTACATGGTACCGGCCCTGCTGATGCCCATCGACCGGATACCGCTGACCAGCAACGGGAAAGTCGACCGGAAAGCCCTGCCTAACCCCGATGCCTCGGAACTGCTGACGGATACCTACCGGGCACCGGGCACAAAAACCGAAGAAAAGCTGGCGGCTGTCTGGAAAACCGTGCTGAACGTGAAACGGGTGGGCACGGATGACAACTTTTTTGAACTGGGCGGGAATTCGCTGCTGGCCGTCAAAACCGTTGCCGCGCTGAAACAAACGCATCAACTGGACATCCCGATTACCAAGCTCTACCAGTTCCCGACGGTAAACGGGCTGGCGGGTTTCCTGAACGGGCCCCAAAAGGACCCGCCAAGGCCGACAGGCAAGACGGGTCCGACAAGCTGCCGACAACGATCGGGCGACGTGGCGGTGATTGGCATGGCCGGCCGTTTTCCGGGGGCCAGCACCATCGATGCGTTGTGGACGGTACTGACGGAAGGCCGGGAAACCACCCGGTTCTTTACGGAGGAGGAACTGGATCCTTCGTTGCCCCGCGCCCTAACGGCCGATCCGGCTTACGTAAAAGCCAGGGGGATCATTGACCAGGCCGATCAGTTCGATGCTCCCTTTTTTGGGCTGAATGATAAACTGGCTTCGGCAATGGACCCCCAGCAACGGGTGTTTCTGGAGATCACCTGGGAGGTACTCGAAAAAACGGGGTATCTACCCCAGCACTACCGCGGGAATGTGGGGGTCTGGGCGGGCTGCGGCAATAATACGTACTACCTGAATAACGTACTGGCCAACCGGCAGGCGGTGCATGATATTGGTTCGTTCCAGGCCATGACCGTCAACGAGAAGGATTTTATCGCGTCCCGGACGGCCTACCAGCTCAACCTGACCGGTCCGGCTGTCAGTGTCTATTCGGCCTGTTCTACCTCCCTGCTGGCTATTACCCAGGCCGTTCAGAGCCTGCGTACGGGTCAGTGCGAGGTGGCCGTGGCCGGGGGAGCCAGTGTTACGGCCCCCATCAACAGCGGCCACCTGTACGAAGAAGGGGCCATGCTGAGCCGCGACGGACACTGTACGCCTTTCGATGCCAACGCGGGCGGTACGGTGTTCAGTGATGGGGCTGGCGTGGTGCTGCTCAAAACACGGGAAGCTGCCGAACGCGATGGCGATCCGATTTTTGCTATCATCAAAGGAATAGGCGTTAATAATGACGGTGGAGGGAAAGGTAGTTTCACCGCCCCCAATGCCGAAGGGCAGGCGGGGGCCATCCGCCGGGCACTCGCTGATGCCCGCGTCGACCCGGCAACGATCAGTTACGTCGAAGCACACGGGACGGCCACGCCCCTCGGCGACCCGATCGAAATCGAAGGACTGACCATGGCCTTCGGCGAACAGCCGGAAACGCAATTCTGCGCCATCGGTTCCATCAAAAGCAATATGGGACACCTGACGGCTGCGGCCGGGGTGGCGGGGCTTATTAAAACCACGCTGGCCCTGCACCATAAACAGATTCCGGCTTCGCTGGGCTTTCAAACCCCTAATCCGGTAATTGACTTCAGTAATAGTCCGTTTAAAGTCAACACGGCGTTAACCGACTGGTTATCTGATCAGTCACATCCACGCCGGGCGTATCCATCGGAACTCCGACCGCGCCGGGCCGGTGTGAGTTCCTTCGGGGTGGGGGGGACCAACGTCCACGTCGTGCTGGAAGAATACCCGGATCAACCCGTTGCCCCTCAGCCGGAACCAGCGGTCGCGTCGCGCCCGATTCAGTTGGTAACCTGGTCGGCCAAATCCGGTCCCAGTCTTGAGGGGTACGCTGCCCGGCTGCAGGAACGGCTGCGTCAGCAACCGGCACTAACGCCGGCCGATGTGGCGTTCACCCTGCAAACGACGCGCCCGGCCTTTAGCCACCGCCGTTTTTTGCTTGCGGCAACCACGAATGAACTTAGTGAGGGGCTATCTACCCCGGCGGGTGCATCCGCCAGCACCAGTACGCTGCTGGAAAAACCCGGCGAAGTGGTCTTTATGTTTCCCGGTCAGGGATCACAGTACCTGAACATGGGCCGCGACCTGTACCGGCACGAAGCGGTGTACCGGGAGGCAATAGACACCTGCGCAGATTTTCTGCTGCCACTGCTGGGCCAGGACATCCGGCAGATTCTGTATCCGGATACCGGCGAGTCGGTCCCGGCGGATACGACAGCCGACGCTGCGGCCGCGGGTGAACGATTGAAAAATACCCGCTACACCCAGCCCGCACTGTTTATAACGGAGTATGCTCTGGCCCGTTTGTGGCTAAGCTGGGGAATCCAGCCGACTATTTACTGTGGTCATAGTATCGGCGAATACGTAGCTGCTCATCTGGCTGGCGTATTTTCGCTGAGGGATGCACTCACGCTGGTGGCTACCCGCGGTCAGTTAATCAGCGAATTGCCGAGGGGGAGTATGCTCTCGGTACGGCTGGGTCGGGAGCCACTGCTGGAACGGCTGCCCGCAACGCTGTCCCTTGCCGCTGTCAACAGCCACACCCTGTGCGTGGTAGCAGGACCGGATGAGGAGGTCGCCGAATTTTCGCGCCAGCTGGATCGACTGGAATTGCCCAACCGGGTGCTGGAAACGAGCCACGCTTTTCATTCGGCCATGATGGACCCCATCCTGGATACGTTCCGGGCGGTGGTGGAGCGGATTACGCTGCACCGGCCCCAAAAACCAATCGTATCAACCGTCAGTGGCACCTGGCTGACCGATGCCCAGGCCACCAGTCCCGACTACTGGGCTACGCACATGCGGGAAACCGTCCAGTTTGCCGATGCCCTGGAAACCCTGTTTGCGTCCGAACGACCGCTGCTGCTGGAGGCCGGACCCGGTGCGGTGACGACCTCGCTGGCCCGCCAGCAGCTACAGGGACGGTCGGTGCCCATGGTGGCGAGTCTGGATTCCCGGTTGGGAACCAACGCCGAATACCCCGCAATCCTGCAGGCACTGGGGCAGCTCTGGCTGGCGGGTGTCGAACCGGACTGGGCTGCCTTTAACGCCGGACAGTCGCTGCGCAAAGCAGACCTGCCCACCTACGCATTCAATCGAAAACGCTGCTGGATTGAGCCCCTGCCCGAAACGATAGCGGCCTCAATACCAACAACTCCATACAAACAAGCTGAGGAAACTGCCATGTCACTTATTACCAGTACGACAACGAGAAGAAAAGGGATAACGGACGCCGTACGGGCGGTGCTGACGGCAACGGCGGGTATCGAATCGGCGGGCGTATCGCCGACGCTGAGTTTTATTGAACTGGGCCTCGACTCCCTGGCCCTGACGCAGGTTTCGTACACCCTGAGAAAGACATTCGATCTGCCCATTTCCTTCCGGCAGCTCAACAGCGAGTACAATACCCTGGACCGGCTGGTCGATTACCTGGCTGATCAACTGCCGGCCGATGCCTACCTGCCCCCCCCGGTTCCGGTGGCGACGGTTGTCTCCCAGCCGCCGGTCTCTCACCCGACAACGCCCGCTCCACCGGCACTGCCCGTTCAGGCTACCGCCCCGCTGGTTACCAGGCCACTCCCTTCCCCCGTTTCGGTCGGGGGGGATGCGGTGACGAATCTATTTGCCCAGCAACTACAGATCATTGCCCAGCAGATGGCTTACCTGCAGGGAACGACACCCGCGGTCGATCAGGGGGTATCCGCAGCCCCGGCCCAGCCAGCCTACCAGCCGCATCCGGTGCCCGCTGCGCCCAGCGCAGGGCCAGTTCCGGCGCAATCGGCCAGCGCCGACCAGCCGGCAACAACGGAGACCAAACCGTTCGGGGCCGGTGCCCGGATTGAGCGGCAGGTTACGGCGCTGACCGGCAGCCAGCAACACTTCATCGCCGAATTAACCGACCGGTACACCCGGAAAACAAAAGGCAGCAAGGACTACGCGCAGGCGTACCGGACGTGGATGGCCGATCCCCGCGTGGTAACGGGATTCAAGCCCCTCACCAAAGAAGTGGTGTACCCGATTGTGATTGATAAATCCAGGGGTAGTAAACTGTGGGATATTGACGGGAATGAATACATCGACGTCCTGAACGGGTTTGGCTCGACCATGCTTGGGTACCAGCCCGACATGACTAAAAGAGGCTCTGTATGAGCAAATTGAACAGGGCTATGAGTTAGGTCCCCAGCATAAACTGGCGGGGGAGGTGTGTAAGCTTATTTGTGAGTTCACCGGTTTTGAGCGGGCAGCCCTCTGCAACACCGGTTCCGAAGCCGTAATGGGTACCCTTCGAATTGCCCGCACCGTAACCGGCCGGCCGCTGGTCGTTATTTTTTCCGGATCGTACCACGGCATCTTCGATGAAGTAATCGTGCGCGGGTCCAGCACCCACCAGTCGTATCCGGGTGCCCTGGGTATCCTGCCCGAATCCGTGCAGAATGTGCTGGTGCTGGAATACGGTGCCGAGGAGAGCCTGCAGGTCATCCGGGAGCGGTCGGCGGAGATTGCCGCTGTGCTGGTAGAGCCCGTACAGAGCCGACGGCCCGAATTTCGGCCCGTGGATTTTTTGAAACAGGTACGCGCCCTGACCGAAGCCGGGGGCTCATTACTTATTTTCGATGAGGTGATTACCGGTTTCCGGATGCATCCCGGTGGGGCGCAGGCCCTGTTCGGCATCAAAGCGGACCTGGCTACCTACGGGAAAGTCATTGGGGGCGGACTGCCCATTGGCGTACTGGCGGGTAAAGCGAAGTACATGGATGCGCTGGATGGGGGTTTCTGGCAGTATGGCGACGACTCCTACCCGCAGGCGGATATCACTTTTTTTGCGGGTACCTTCGTTCGACACCCTTTGGCACTGGCAGCCGCTAAAACCGTTCTGCACTACATGAAAGAGCAGGGGCCAGCCCTGCAAAAAAGCCTCACGGACAAAGCCACCCGGCTGGCCGATGGTATCAACCGGTCGTTGGAACGGCAGCAACTGCCCCTGTTTGTGGCGCAGTTCGGTTCCCTCTGGAAGGTAAAATATACCGAAGAGGTGCCCTACGGCGAGTTGCTGTTCACGCTGATGCGGGACAAGGGCATCCATATCTGGGATGGGTTTCCGTGTTTTATGACCGAAGCCCACACGGATCAAGAGGTCGATCTTATTGCTGACCGGTTTATGGACAGTATCGATGAGCTGATCGAAGCCGGCATCCTGCCGTCAGGCCGTCCCGCAAAAAAGGAAACGCTGACGAAGGAGCCCCCGAAGCCGACGTTTATCGACCTGAACCACCCGCCGGTTCCTAACGCTAAATTGGGTCGCGATGCGGCCGGAAACCCGGCCTGGTTTGTTCAGGACCCCGACCGATCCGGTAAGTACCTGCAGCTGACATCCGATCGCCTTGAACAACTCATCCAATAGCGCACGGCACATGGAACACTCCGATCATTAGAATACCTCGTGTCGCTCGCCCGCTGCCTGCCAGTCGGTATCCATCGCCCGGAACCGTTCGGCTACGCGCGCCAGAAACTCGGTATCCAGCATTGCGGGTACGGCCTCCGGGGCCAGCAGGTCCATTTCGCTGATTTTATAGGTCTGCTCATAAGGCCCCGCTTCGATTTTGACGATATATTTGCCGTTCCAGGCGTACAGGCCGATGCGGAACTGGGGGTACTGCGGATGGGATATGTCCTGAACGAAACGCACGTTGGGGAATTATAAATGATGAATGATGAAAAATTTCTGATTAGTACTAATTGGTTTGTAAAGGTAAGCAACTTGCTCCGTCGGCTGTTTGTCTGGGCATTCATCATTCATCATTCATCATTCATGGTTGGCAGTACGGCACTCTTTATGGCAAGTTGTTCCGGCTCCGGTGATGAGGAAGCGGCACAGTTTTTTCTGAAGGGAAATGTGCAGTTGCAGAAGCGGGAATACCCCGAAGCTATCCGGTACTACTCGGAAGCGATTGCCAAAAAGCCCGATTTTGCCGATGCCTATAACAACCGGGGATTGGCCAAGTTCAGGAATGATGACCGGGAGGGCGCGTTAGTGGATTATACCCGCGCCATCGATGCCGACCCTGATTTTGGAACGGCCTATTTCAATCGGGCTGAAGCACGGCTGGAAACCGGCGATGCGGCAGGCAGCGTGGCCGATCTGGAACGGATTGAGAAACAGTACCGCGACTCTACCTTTTATCAAACCCGCCTGGCGGATGCCTACGTCAGGCTGAACAAACCATCTCAGGCGCAGGCTGCTTACGACCGGGCGCTACAACTTGACCCCAACAATGTGGACGCCCTGACCAACCGGGGGGCCTTTTACTTTAGTCAGAAAGCCTATGATGCTGCCGGACAGGATGTAGCCCGGGCCCTGCAGATAAACCCGAAGCAGGACGCTGCCCTGAATAACCAGAGCCTGCTGCTGGCTAAGTCCGGAAAATACGAAGAAGCGCTGCAATCCATCAAGGAGGCCGTGCGGTTAAAACCCCGGGAGCCGTATTACCTGAATAACAACGCTTATTTGTTGCTCAAAGTAAACCGCCCGGCGGAGGCTCTTCCCCTGGTGCAGGAATCCCTCCGGCTCGATGATCAGAATGCCTGGGCACACCAGACCATGGGGTTATACTGGCTGAGCCAGCAGCAACCCCAAAAAGCACTTTCCGCCTTCCGACAGGCCGAATCCCTGGATGCCTCCGTGGATCAGCTTTACTACTACATCGGTCTGGCCGAACTGGCTACGGGCAATAAAGCCCGCGCCTGCGAGGCCTGGCAGCGGGGCGAATCCGCCGGGGACGAACAGGCAAAAAAGGAACGGACGTTGCAGTGCCGGTAGGCGGGAAAATGCCCGGAAGCGTTTCTGCCGTTTCCCGCAGCCGTCTCTACGCCCGGACCATTCCCCCCGTCATAACTTACTTTCCGGGTACACTTTCAGATGCTGGGTCGACAGGATGGTGTATTGCGCTGGCGTCAGAATGGCTTTATACTGACGGACCTTATCGGTTTCAACGCCCACGGCCAGCGTTCGCAGCTTTTTCTGGTTCATGCCCGCAGCTTTCAGCTTTTTAACCCCCTCGTTGTAGTTGACAACGGCCGTTGTGATGATCGTTTTGGCCTTAGGCATTTGCTCATCGGTCAGTTTAAGCCGCTGCCGGTCGGCTTTTAGCACCGATTTTATGATCATCCCGACGGTGGCCCCGTTGTTGAGGAAAACAAACTTTTCGTTCTCGACCGATGCTGCGGTCTGCTTAACGGCCGCTGGAGTCTGGGCAGCGGAGGGGAGGGCGGAACCAATCAGGCAGGTCAGGATTAAACAGATAAAGCGCATAACGTACATAAAAGAAGTAGTAAGGAATAAAGACAGATCGTCTACTGGCTACGAAAAAGCCCGTCATTCGACTATTGACCGACGTTGACCACGTACCGTCCGTTGATTCGAACCATCCATCCTAAAACCGGGTACGCCCCCGATTATACCCTTTTTTAGCCTAAAAAAAGTCATTCAGTTTACCCTACTGAAACCAGGGTAGGCTGTGGACGCCCCATCCCGGAGTTTACCAATGAACTAAGGCAACGGTGCGGCAACCCGCATGTACGTCCGGAAGGACTTTTGTGAAATCTGCCTGACTGAGTCACTGCTTTTGCTATTCCAGCAGAGAGAGTGATGTCGACTTCCGGTGGCTGCGTTCAGCCTGATCCCGGGCCGCAAGAGCTATGCCGGTTCCATGATTGGCGGCATTGTGGAAACCCAGGAGATGCTGGATTTCTGCGCCGAGCACAATATTCCTTCCGATATTGAGCTGATCAACATCGGGCAAATTAATGAAGCCTACGAACGTTTGCTGAAAGGCGACGTTAAGTATCGCTTTGTCATTGACATGGCTACGCTGCAGCCCTATAGTGGTTTGGGCTGACAAAAGTCCTTAAGCTTATTAGTAAAGTCCCTGCTACAAATTAGATGGGATACGTTTGCTCTGGTAAATAGGCTGACTTTTGATTATCATGTCGGCGGTGGCCTGCATCCGCTTATCTCCGACAAACTGCTGCGTGCTGTTTAGAAAAACCAGAAAATTAAAGGCACGGGGAATAACGGGTTTTATCAAGTATGGGACCGGTAACTTATAACCTGTTTTACTCCGGTTGGTTATATGAATAAGCCCTGCTGGTCTTTGTTATTTCCTGTTTTTATCCCGTTCCGGATACTGATAGGCTTGTAGGGCTGAAAGAACTGACGCGTGGCGAGTAAATTGCCACTTAGAAAAATCGAGAACAGCCCTTAATCCAATACATATGAGAAAGTCGTTAGTAGCCAGGCCCGCGTGCGGAAAATTACTGTTTAGCGTCGTTTTATTGCTGGCTGCTGCCTTTCATTGCAGCGCCCAAAACGGTCAGGTGGTCTATAAAAATTACTGTGCTGGCTGCCACGGTGCCCAATTGAAGGGTAGCGCAGGACCAGCCCTAATCAAAAAGGAGTGGAAACATGGTGGCGACCGTAACTCCCTGTTACGGACGATTCGGCACGGAATCCCATCGACCGAAATGATGAAATTCGAGGGCGTTCTTTCGGCAAAAGAGATTGAGGCCGTCACCGATTTTATTCTTAATGTACAAACCGCGCCAGAACTGGTAAAAAAGGCTGAATTGCCCCTCCAGGTCGATACAAAGCTATACAAACTCAAAATCGAGAAACTAATCACCGAGGGATTGACCAGCCCCTGGGGCATTGAGTTTGTCGACGCGAACCATGCGTTTGTTACCGGCAAGAATGGTGCGCTATACTCGCTGGTAAATGGCAGGCTAAACCAGCAGACGATTACCGGCCTGCCGAAAATCTACGGCACTGACCTGGTTGGCGGTATGATGGATCTGGCGCTTGACCCGGATTACAAAACCAATGGGTGGATATACATCGGATTCAGCCACAACCCGCAGAATAGCCCCGATAAAACCGTTCCGGGAATGACCAAAATTGTCCGTGGCAAGGTTCGGGGGCAGCAATGGGTGGAGGAGCAGACCTTATTTCAGGTACACGACTCGCTGCTGGTGACCGGCGGAACCCGCTGGGGATGTCGTTTTCTATTCGATAAGCAAGGGCATCTCTATTTTACCATTGGGGATATGAACCGCGCCAATGACTCCCAGATCCTATCGAGACCTTCCGGCAAAATCTATCGAATCAATCCTGATGGGTCTATCCCGAAAGACAATCCCCTCTATGGCAAATCGAATGATTTACAGGCTATATACAGTTGGGGCAATCGCAATGTACAGGGCCTGGCGCAGCATCCAGCGACCGGCGTACTCTATGCGAGCTGAACATGGGCCGCAGGGTGGCGACGAACTAAACATTTTAAAGAAGGGTGCAAACTATGGATGGCCGGTCATCACGTACGGCATCGATTATAATGGCAGCATCATCACGACGGAAACACAGCGAGACGGGATGGAACAGCCAATTACGTACTGGACGCCTTCCATTGCCGTCAGTGCGATTGAATTCGTGACCGGTCAGCGATTTCCCCGCTGGCAAACTAATTTGCTGGTTGCCGCGCTCAAATTTGAAGAAATCCGAAGACTGGTGATTGACGGCGAAAAGGTAACTGAACAGGAAGTGCTGCTAAAAGGCTACGGCCGTATACGCGATTTAAAGATTGGTCCGGACGGTGCCCTGTATGTGCTCACCAATACCCCGGATGCGCTGTTGCGCATTACACCCGAGTAGAAGCCGCTTTGGATTGTTGGGTAACGTATGAACGGTGCTTACTGCTTTTATCAATTACAATAAAAAACAGTTTAGAATGACTAGTCAACCCCATGCTGCCGATATTTTCCAGCGATTGCAGGCTGGCGAACTCCTGCGCAAGGATGATCCGGAGTACGGCAAATTTGCTGCAGTTGTTTCCCGTACTATCCGGCTATGCGTCGCACATGAACGCCACCGCAACCGATATTGATCAGGTAAGAAAACGATTAAGCGAAATCATTGGAACGCAGGTAGACGCGTCCACGACGGTGTTCCCACCGTTTTATACCAATTTTGGCCGGTTCATTCGCCTGGGGAAAAACGTCTTTATCAACCACAACTGTTCGTTCCTGGACATTGGCGGTATCACCATCGAGGACGATGTTCAGATTGGCCCCAGCGTTAACCTTACGTCCGAAAATCATCCGTTGGACCCTGCCAACCGAACAACATTGATTCCCCGGCCGATTGTGATCAAACGGAATGCCTGGATTGGGGCGGGGGCAACCATTTTGCCCGGCTTACGGTTGGGGAAAATGCCGTTGTGGCCGCTGGTGCGGTCGTGAGCCGGGATGTGCCGCCCAATACCGTAGTAGCCGGTGTTCCGGCAAAGGTGGTTAAGTCGCTGTAAGTAGGTGGCTTTGCCAGGTGGCGGGATAATGACTCGTTTACACTGAATGGCAAGAAATAATTAATATAAACTGATTCCCAAAACCATGAACCCGATTAGCCGAAGAGATTTTTTAGCGCAACTATCCCTGACTACCGCAGGGCTCTCCTTACCCCGGTATGCTTTTTTGTCGGTTGGCAAAGCATAACTTCGCCGAGCTATGGACCACGTTTGCCAAAACCGGAAAACCAGCCGCTAAGAATGCTCCCGTCTGGCCGGCCTACAATCTCAAAACCCGGCCCACCATGCGGATTGATACGAAATGCGAAGTAGTTAATGACCGGTTCAGCGAAGAGCTGGCTATGTGGCGCTCCATTGGAAAAGTATAACCCTAAACTACGGTCAAACCCGCCCAACCTGTCGTTTCCGGGAGACTTATTTATAGGCTACTGCCAGGGTGGGAGCAGAGGCTACTATCAGGAATGGGGTAAGCCGGTAGAAGTGCTGCCGACAGTGAGTTTACCTATATACCCGTAACATCAATACCGACAAAGGCATGGTGGTATGACTGAATCAGGTAGCCGATGCCGAACACACAACCCTGCCGAAAGAAACAACCGACTTTAGCCGATACGCTACCGCCGTAAAGAAAACAGCGTAAAGTAACTATAGATAAACTATAACTGTAGTTTTAGTTTGTTTCGTTTTCTGTCCGTAGGATCTTCTTATACGCCTGGAACTGGGCCTGATTGATTCGTTTGTCGGTGGTCAGTTCGAGGAGTTTGGCCGTAGGGCCGGGGGTGAAAAAATCGGGTAGGAGGGAGAGGAGGCCGTCCAGGGAGTTACATACCTGGTACTCGATCTGCGCATCAGCCGCAGTTTTTTCAGCGGTATATCCGTGGGGCGTTTCAAAATACGTTTCCAGTTCGGGTTGCCGGGAAGGTCCGTCGATGAGCCGGAAGATATGCCCCCCGTCATTATTGAGCAGCACAATCCGCAGGTTGGGGGGGATGGAAGCGGACCAGAGGGCGTTGCGGTCGTAGAAAAAAGCGACATCCCCAATTAGGAGCGTCACGAGCTGGTCGGTCATCAGGGCGGCTCCCACGGCCGTACTCAGACAGCCATCAATGCCACTCACCCCGCGGTTTGCTGCCACACTGATTTGCTGCTCCTCCGGTATACCACAGAGATTGGCATAGCGGACCGGCATGCTGTTGGCCAGGTGCAGTATCGATCCCGGAGGCAGGTGGTCCAGTACGACCCGGGTACCCAGCCAGTCGGTTAGTGGTGCATCCGGCTCAAACAGCAGGGTTTCTACCTGCCGGGCGGCTTTCCAGTCCAGTTTTTGCCACTGGTGTAAAAAGTCGGCCGATCCATCGTCATCATCGCCCTGTAAAAAACGCTGGTAATCGAGGTCGGTAAATAATTGAGTCAGGAACGTCAGCGGATCGGCGGGAATGAGCGTGGTCAGGCTTTGAAACGAGTCCGGAAGACGGTCTACAGCGGGCTGAATGTGCCAGTGCCGACGGGCGTGGTATGGCATCCCGGCAGTATCATCCGCTACTGTACTACGGAAGAATGTTTTGAGGTTCCGCGTCAGGAAGGAATTCCCGATGGTAATCAGCAGGTCAGGCCGTATTGCTTCGGCCTCCTCGGGGGAGATACCGGACAGAAAGGTATCGGTTCGGGTAATGAACCGGTCGTTTGTCGGCAGGTTACTGATAATCTCCCCGACAACCGGGACGCCAAACTCGTCACTTAGTTTACGGAGTATCTCCAGCAGGTCGGGGTCGCGCGGGAGTTGTCCAACCGCAATGACCGTCCGGATACTTTCATCCCATTCGGCCAGTAAACCGTTCCAGGTACGGGCGGGGACTGTGAGGGTTGGGGTCAGGGTATCGATTACCCGAACCGGCTCGTAGGTAAAGGATTCATCGGGAGCCGGGTAGAAGGGTTCCCGCAGGGGTACGTTGATGTGAACGGGGCCAGCCGGAGCCAGCATGGTCAGCGAGATGGCTTCGTTTACGGACCGGTTGATAAACCAGTGCGCATCGGCGTGGGCGTAATCGGCGGGCAGATCGTACCAGCGTTTGACGTGCGGGCCAAACAAACCCCGCTGGTCAATCGTTTGCCCATCCTGCTGGTGCAGCCATTCGTGGGGCCGGTCGGCCGTCAGCAGCAGGAGGGGAACCTGCTGAAAAAAAGCTTCGGCCACCGCCGGGGATAAATTATAAACGGCACTACCCGATGTACAGATAATGGCAACGGGTTTCCGGCTCTGCTGGGCCATACCCAGGGCCACAAACCCCGCCGACCGTTCGTCGGCCATGACCCGCACTCGTAGATGCGGATGCCGGGCAACGGCCAGGGTAAGCGGAGCGGAGCGGGAACCGGGTGAAACAACCACATCGGAAATACCCCGCTGGTGTACTAATTCGGCAATGTTAATGATGGGCTGGAGAACGGGCATGAACGAGGCTGACTGGGTAAAGGCGACGACGCGGGTAGTACGGAATGAAGGGGCCGTGGTGACTTTGTTCTGCAAACATAAGCCTGAAAGGGGATCCTCTGTTTTCGTATCGGCAAAGATTTTTAGTTACTTTGCTCCCGTGGAGGGTATAATCAGGCCCGGTCATAAACGAAGCCGGGCGTACAAGCGTTATACTGACTAATACACATCCAGTCACCGCACACAGGCCCGGCACCACTTAATCATTCAGTCAACCCAGTCCGTATGAACCGTATAACGTTTGAGAACGAGGAAGAAATCCGGGTTAAATCCCTGGCGGGGGCCGTTATTATCAACGGTATCCTGATTGCCTTACTGCTTCTGGTAAACCTGACCCAGACGGTACCTGACCCACCCCCGATTGAATTCATCGAGGTAAACTTCGGCACGGATGCGCGGGGGAGCGGCCGTATACAGACCTATAATAAGGCATCTGACTCGCCCAACGCCGAGGACGTGAAAGCCGCAGAAAAGCGACCGAACCGAACCCTTGAACCGCCCAACGAGAAAACAACCGCCCGGGTGGAAAAAGCGCGGGTCACGCCCTTCGCCCAAAGTGGTTGACGCCAAACCAGCCAAAACGCCGACGGAGAAACCCATTATAACCAGTAAAGCGGACGAAAGCCCGGTTACGGCACCCGTTCGCCCCGAACCCAAACGGGTGGAGTCCCCCAAAGCCACGGCTCCGGTCGAACGGCCTGCTCCCCCAACGCCTGCTAAAAAAGTAGAAACGGTCAATAACGATGCCCTGTTTAAAAAGTCTGGCGGGGGCTCCCCATCGGGTGGGGGCGGTTCGAACGGAACGGTAGGCAAAGCTTCCGGTACGGGGGGGAACAACAACGGCGATGATGCCAGTGGGGTGGGTGACAAAGGCAATCCCAACGGGAAGATAAACGCGAAAGAATTTTACGGTACGCCCGGAGGAGCCGCTACGGGTGTGGCCTTCGATGTCTCCGGCTGGTCGATGGCCGGCAGCCCCAAGGTGAATGACAGTTCGGATGAAACGGGTAAGATTGTCTTCCAGCTTACCGTAGACGGGAGCGGAGACATCATTAACGTTCGTCAGGTGCAAAGTACGGTGAGTCCCGCCGTCAGTGATCTGTACCGAAAAGCCGTGCGGCAGCTGCGGTTGCGGCCCAAAGGCGGGGCTACACCCCCGACGGCTACCGGTACCATTACCTTTATTATCAAGGCGAAGTAAATGCAGTATGCGGAAGCACTCGACTATCTCTATAGTCGGCTCCCGGTTTTTCACCGGATCGGTCCCAAGGCACTCAAACCCGGATTGGGCAACACTCTGGCTTTGTGTGCCGCAATGGGAAATCCGCAGCACCGGTTTCGCAGCATCCACGTGGCGGGTACGAACGGGAAGGGCAGTACATCGCATATGCTGGCGGCTATTTATCAGTCGGCGGGGTATCGGGTCGGACTCTACACATCTCCCCATCTGAAATCCTTTACCGAGCGCATCCGGCTCAACGGACAACCCATCGCGGAGGAGGCCGTCGCGCATTTTGTTACGACCTACCAGACCCTGATCGAATCCATTGAGCCCTCGTTCTTTGAGGTGACCGTTGCCATGGCCTTCGATTACTTTTCCCGGCAGCAGGTTGACCTGGCTATTATTGAAACCGGCCTGGGCGGACGGCTTGATTCGACCAACGTCATCATACCGGAAGCCTCCCTCATCACCAATATTGCCTACGACCATACGGATATACTGGGGGATACCCTGCCGCAGATAGCGGCCGAAAAAGCGGGGATTATCAAAGCCGGCGTACCGGTCGTTGTGGGGGAATCAAACCCGGACACCGCGTTAGTATTTAGCAAAACGGCGGAGGCTTTGCGCGCCCCGCTTTCCTTCGCCGATTCACGGTACACGGTGCAGGATAAAGGACTCCGGGCCGGTAAACGGGAGGTGCTGGTAAAACAACCGGAAGTAGGGGAAGAGCAGGTGTACCAGCTCGATCTGGCCGGGCTATACCAGTTGAAAAACCTGCCTGCCGTACTGGCCATTGTCGACGTGCTGCAGGCACAGTTCCCCGTTACCGCCCAAGCCCGGCAGAACGGTTTAGCCGCGGTGAGCCAGCTGACAGGATTAAAAGGGCGTTTCCAGACTCTGCAAACCAGTCCGATGGTCATCGCCGACACAGCCCATAACGAGGCTGGTTTAGCGGCATTACTGGAAACCATCGGTACGATTCCCCACCGTACGGTTCGTATTATACTGGGATTGGTTGCCGATAAAGACCGTTCCCGAATTCTGGACACACTGCCTCAACGGGCGGTTTATTATTTTTGCCAGGCGCAGACACCCCGTTCATTGCCCGCTGAGGTGTTGCAGCAGGAAGCAGCTCTTACCAACCGGACGGGAGCGGCTTACGCTGATGTAAACCTTGCCCTGACTGCGGCCCTTGCTGATGCGTCACCCGACGACCTGATTCTCATCACAGGCAGTAACTATACCATTGCCGAATTAACTACGCTATAAACAACCGTGACACGAAGAAAAACCCACCGCTTTCTGCACAATGCCGAAAGCCAGAATGTTATTGAAAATGGTAAACCCCTGTACAAAACGATTCGCGGCCAGTGGCGGTCGGCGTATTTTGGCAATGAAAATCCAATTGTTCTGGAGCTAGCCTGCGGAAAGGGGGAGTATACGATTGGCCTGGCTCAGGCGTTTCCACACCTTAATTTTATCGGTGTCGATATAAAAGGCGACCGCATTGCCCGGGGTTCCCGAGCCGCCCAGACGCTCGGGTTAACGAACGTAGCCTTCCTGCGGACGGATATAAATTTTTTGCCGGAGTTCTTCCGGGAGAACGAAGTGAACGAAATATGGATTACGTTTCCCGATCCACAACCGCGTCCCCGGCAGGAGAAGCATCGGTTAACGCACCCCCGATTTTTAACGATCTATACGCACTTGCTCGTAGCAGGAGGGACGCTGCATTTGAAAACGGATAACCCCGAATTGTTCACCTATAGCCTGGAGCAAGTTAAACTGGTGGGCAGTAGTTTACAATATACAACTGACTTGTATAACTCCCCTCTGAATCAAATTCACCTCGGTATAAAGACAAAGTATGAACAATTGTTTTTCGATAAGGGGTTTAAAATAAACTATTTACAATGCAAAATGGGTGCAGTTTAACAAACTACACCCATTTGTAAATTGATAACTTAACAAATGTAATACTCTTCTATTGGTAGGAGTAGTTTACATTATTATATTATAGATTAATTGAACAGTTTAACAATTAAGTCAGCTACCCGGCTGGAATAACCAAACTCATTGTCGTACCAGCCAACTACCTTAACGAGTGTACCATTGGCGGCCGTCAGTTTGGAATCGAAAATACAGGAGTGAGGATTGCCAACAATATCAATTGAAACTAGCTCATCCGTAGTATACTCCAGATAACCCTTCAGGGTAGTCTCAGATGCCTGCCTGATGGCATTGTTAACTTCTTCCACGGTAACTTCCCGTTTCAGGATAACCGTTAAGTCCGTCAGCGAACCATCCGGGGTTGGTACCCGCAACGCGTTACCATCCAGTTTACCCTTCAGTTGGGGTAGCACCAGGCCAACGGCTTTAGCAGCACCAGTTGAAGTCGGAACGATGGATAAAGCAGCCGCTCTTGCCCGACGCAAATCGGAGTGGGGAGCATCCTGTAGATTCTGGTCGGCGGTGTAGGCGTGGATTGTAGTCATGTATCCTTTTTCGATACCGAATACGTCATCCAGTACTTTCGCCATTGGCGCCAGGCAGTTGGTTGTGCAGGATGCGTTCGAGATGATGGTTTCATCACCCGTCAGCGTATCGTCGTTAACCCCCAGAACAACCGTCGGTATATTTCCTTTAGCAGGAGCAGAGATAACCACCTTTTTGGCACCGGCTTCCAGGTGCATACCCGCACCAGCCTCATCAACGAAACGACCGGTTGATTCCAGTACAACATCAATAGTTAAGTCTTTCCAGGGGAGCTTCTTCGGATCACGCTCAGCGTAAGCATTGATGCGCATGCCATTTACGGTCAGACTATCGCCATCAGCGGTAACGGTACCCGGAAACTTACCGTGTACAGAGTCGTATTTCAGTAGGTGAGCGAGTGTCGCATTGTCCGTAAGGTCATTAATTGCAACAACTTCAATATTTTCCTTCTCAAGAAGCCGTCTGAACGATAACCGTCCGATGCGGCCAAAGCCATTAATAGCAACACGTATTTTATCCATGAACAGAGATAATTGGTTTGTTTTCGGGTCCAAATATACGTATTAAATGAGCGGATACATAATAAGGACTAGGGGAGGTATTAGTAAAGCATCAATACAAAATTAGCAATTAGTAGTAAAAGCGTTGACATTTTAGCATAAAACTAGCTTTTTACTAATTATTAATAGTAATTTTAGTAATTAATACTAATGAAATTAGTTTTTACTAGTAATATTACTAAATTTCGTGCTATTACAGTAAAATGCTAAATCCTTTATTTACTAAGTATAACCCGTTGCTCTATATATACTATATTTACTATCCTTAGCATAGAAAGGACTGTATTCTTTGTAAGCAACAGTAGTACATACTGTAGTACATTACGATTACCTGTCAGTTATTTTGGTAAGGGTAGGAGGAGCAATTATTAGAACCCTTATACTTAGTTCAACCTACCTTACTACTTCGCAATCGTATTCTTAACGAATCCTTATTATAAGCGTTTAGGCAGGTAGTTCTAAGTTGGATCATATATGCTACCAACAAAACGCCAAATACCTGACCGTGCTATGTCTGCTTAGTATATGGTAGCCCAATTTTATCTATCATCTGCCTTCATTGTTAGCGAGCTGGTATTACTAAACAAAGCACGGCGTACTAAGCGGTTAATTGGGCGGGATTTGCCGACAAATGGATTAATAACCAATTGTGGCCGCTTATAAAAGAGAGCAGAATGGATCTAGCCTCGAACGCTGACTTGGTTGGTAAGTAGAAGGAGAAAGAAAAATGGGAATGAGTATTATCTCATCTTGTTCGCTGCGTTGATTACTCACCAGTCAGGCTGATTAAACCAGGAGCGCAAATTTCTTTCGTTATTCATTCCATTTATGCTAGCCCAGCTACCAGGGAACTGGGAACCCTGCGATCCACTCGTCTTGATTGATTATCCACTTCCATACAAGCCGTTTCACAAGCTACGATTTATAGCTGCGATAACGGGCGTGGATTAGACCAGACAACTTAGAATGGATATTCTAGATGTGGTCGTCTGTCAACACTTGTACCAGCTACCTAGCACGCAATTGGAAAGTACAAAAGGGTGGGTGATTCGTTGTCGCAGCAGCAGCGAAGACGAACCCCAATCTTTTCGATGCATAATAATGGGATCGATTGAATGGCAAGGATTTTGATGTTTAAGTTACATAATATGGCTACTCCTGGTTAATCTATCTAGCTGGGCGAAGGCTCAGTACCAACCAATATTTCCGTACCTATTCCCGCTGGCGTCAAATTTTCCATTGGTTGTACGACAACTATAATCGCCTTCTTTGTACCTTTGGTAAAACATAGCCCTCCGTATTTATGCTATTGATGTATAACAATATAAAATTTTGTCTTAAATTTTATATTACTCATAGTCAGGATGTTATGTACTGTTAATTAAACTTTTACTATATTTAAATGGTACAGGAAATTGAATCAATATGGGCAGATCGCTCCTTATTGACCAACGAGGATTCGCTCAGTATAATACGGAACGTAATTGAGCTATTAGATAGGGGGGAGCTTCGGGTAGCTACGCCACCAGCGGATGACAGTGGTTCCTGGACCGTAAATGAATGGGTGAAGAAGGCCATCCTTTTATATTTCTCCAGCCAGAAAATGCAGGCTGAAGAAGTAGGAATTTTTACGTTCAATGACAAGATTCCGCTCAAAACAAATTTTGTTGATGCCCGAGTTCGGGCCGTTCCGCCGGCCGTTGCGCGGTACGGATCTTTCCAGGCACCCGGTGTTATACTCATGCCATCGTACGTGAATATCGGTGCTTATGTAGACGAGCGCACTATGGTCGACACCTGGGCAACGGTAGGCAGTTGCGCTCAGATTGGGAAAGACGTTCACCTGAGTGGGGGAGTAGGTATAGGGGGAGTTCTCGAACCACCCCAGGCAGCACCCGTAATTATTGAGGATGGTGCTTTTATTGGTTCGCGCTGTATCGTCGTGGAGGGAGCCTACATTGGCAAACGGGCAGTATTGGGAGCAGGGGTTACCATTACGGGCTCCTCAAAAATTATTGATGTTACGGGAGAAAAACCAATCGAGTATAAAGGCCACGTTCCTGCTAATTCAGTTGTTATCCCGGGCAGTTATGCTAAAAAGTTTCCGGCGGGAGAATTCCATGTTCCCTGCGCAATCATTATCGGACAGCGTAAAGCGTCGACAGATCTTAAAACATCGTTGAACGAAGCACTCCGCGAAAATAATATTTCTGTCTAGTCAAGCTAGAATTATCTACCGTATTCTCTCTATAAACATCAGTATACGGTTACGTTTATTAAAAATGGCAATTGATTAAGTTCAATTGCCATTTTTAATGTGTTTAACTTCTATATTCTATGGTTTACAACTGATACTGTAAACTGAATTATTAACAAATATACTTTTCAACTTTTTACTTATATATTTGTAAGGATAGATGTATACGTATTAAACACGTACGTATTTACATTGATAACAGTCCTGTTAAATACCTCATTCGTTTAGTGATCATGACGATAAATGATAAAATTAAACAGATACTCATTGAGAAAAATCTGACGCCATCCTACTTCGCCGATGAGATTGGCGTTCAGCGGTCCAGTATCTCGCATATTCTCTCGGGACGAAACCGTCCTAGTTTTGATATCATTCAGAAAATAATCCGTCGCTTCCCCGAACTAGGGTACGAATGGATTATGGAAGAAGAGCAATCGGGCAATAACGACCGACAAATGTCATCCTCCGGGTCAACGTACGGGACCAGGGGAGTGGGACGCCCGGCACCAAATCGACCCGACTCCTTCAATACCGGACAGGCAGGTACCACTTACTCAAATGGTCCTCAGGCAACTGGCATTCGTAGTCAGCGCAACGAGATTCCGCCCCAAAGCATGATACATGCCGATACTAATGAATCGGCTGAGCTCGTTGTGACCAATGCAGCAGGCGAGAAGAAGGTAGAAAGAATTCTGGTTTTTTACACGGATGGCTCTTTCCGGGAATTTACCCCGGCAGTATAAGTAAAGGAAAAATACAGGTGTTTGGATACATTAAATGAGTGCGCATTTATAGCCATTCTGTTAATCAAGCGGTTAGTAAAAAGACTGTTTATTGCGTCAAAAATGCGTTTTTGTCCGTAATACAGGCTAACTTACTGTAAAGCAATACTTTAGTGTTCCACGTGGATAACATTAAATTAATACCGAAAAAATGTATGTAATGACGTAGTTTTGTCTGCGGTACATAAACAAATGGTTCATTACGCATCAGTTGTATTCCGCTCCGACTAGCCCGAAAAAAACCTCTTGCTTTAATAGACTGTACCAATCTCTCCATGCTGGCTACCGTACGTTTTCTGCTTGTTATCGGTTGCCTCTGGTTTCACCATTCGGTTGTATCTGCCCAATCGGATACAACTGCCCGTCCTGAACTGCGTAAACTCCTTAACCGGGGGAATACAGTCGACAGCGTAGCGATCAAACCCGATTCTACGTACTGGCGTAATAAACTGGAAGCGGGAATAAACCTGAATCAGGGTTCGTTCAGCGACAACTGGAAAGGGGGTGGGGTTAATTCCATTGCGTTTGGCCTTTTGTTTAATGGTCGCCTTTCTTACCGAAGGAACCGGTTCAACTGGACCGTTAAGACCCAGCTCCAGTACGGGCTGGTGAAAAATGCCCAGCAGGAGTCGCGTAAAAGTTCCGATCGATTATTTTTTGATGCCAAAGCCGGGTACCTTATTTCTACCCGCTGGCAATGGTTCGGCTCTCTCAACCTATTGTCGCAGTTTGCTCCTGGTTACGATTACATAACCCTTCCGTCTGGACAGGAGCAGGCCAATCAGATTTCTAACTTTATGGCCCCTGGTTTTCTGACGGAATCGTTAGGCCTGGGGTACGAACCAACTGATGATTTCAACCTTCAACTGGGTCTGTTAACCGTTCGGCAAACGTTTGTGACCGATCCAACGGTGAAGCTGTACGTACCCCAGAACTACGGCGTACCCATTGATCAAACCAGCCGAACAGAAGTAGCGTTTCAGTTGGTGGCTAACTACGATCGAGATATAGCCAGTAACATTAACCTTAATTTTCGCTACCAGCTTTTTGCTGATTACCGGGATCTGGCTGCCACTGACCACCGACTTGACCTGACGCTCACGGGTAAAATCAACAAAGTAGTGAATGCCAACCTCAGCGGAGTCATTCTGTACGATCAGGATCAGGATAACAAGATCCAGTACAGTCAGGCCTTATCTATTGGTTTCTTCCTGACCCTATAGCTCCTCTTCACTCTGTAGATCGCTCTGCTTACTATCAGGTCTATTTTATCTATCTATACAGGGAATAGTGTAATCAACACAACTATTACGACTATACAGTCAGGCTATTTCAGGGTTATACAGTAGCATACGATTTGTTGTATAATTTATATTATGTTAAGTAGATTAATGAAAAGTAAGGGCTGATTGTATTACCAGCCCCTACCTGCCCATTTACTATGACTCGATACAAGCCACTTTCTTCTCTTCAAACTCTTTCAACACACGCTGGGTCGTTTCAAGGTTGTTGGTTAATTCTGGCTCTTCCTTCACCGCTTTGGCTTTCAAGAAGTAAGGCAGAGCCTGTTTGAACTTACCGCACACTTTGCCGTCGGCTTCTTTACCACTCTTTGTGTACTCGGCCATCGACATCTTATCGACACCCTGCTTCATTTTAACTGCTTCGTTGAACACGTACACACCCATGTTGTAATTAGCATCGAAGTTATTGGGATCAACAGCCAGTGCTTTTTGCAGATACTGCTTTTCAAGGGCTAGATTGTCGTCCTGTTGCTTTCTCAGATCGACCAGTTTCTTTTCACCCGCTGCCACGGAGGATGCATTAGCAGCCGCTTCTTTGGCAGCTGCGTCCAGTTTGGCGTATTCGGCCTTCTGCTCGGTCAACCGCTTCTGCACATCAGCTAACTGACGTTTCACTTCGGCGGTTTTACTCTGCTTGTTGAGCCGGGCGATCTCACTGTTATAAGCATCAATGATGCTCTTTGAATCAGCCAGTTGTTTTGCCGTATTGTCCCCTTTCTTCGTGGAATTCTCCAGTTTCCGGATTTCTTCGTCTTCCTTATGAGCGATGTTATTGTAAACAATCGACAGGTTCACCAGATTCTGAACGTTGTTTGGGTCCTTCTCGACCATCTGCTTCATGCTGGAGATGGCGTCATCCATCCGGTTGGAGGTCAACATAATGTTGATCTTCTCATTGGCCAGGTCTTTGTTCGAGGGATCCAGGGCAATACCTTTATCCAGCGTTGCCAAAGCCTTGTCCATGTCATTATCGGCCCGGTACAGCATCGCCAGCGACCCATAGATAGCCGCGTCCTTACCACCGCCAGTAATATATTTCTCCAGCTGCGTTTTGGCCGTTGCATTATCTTTTACCTGTTGGGCCGCAATGGCCGAGTACAGGGGGGCCAAGGTATCCTTCGGGTTAATATTGCCCGCTATCGTTAGCGACTTGATGGCCTCTGCGTAGTTTTTCGACTGGAACTTGGCAACCCCCTGCTGCATGAACGCATTGTACAGGTTCTGACTGGTCAGGGCTTCTTCGGCTTCCTTAGCTAGTTTGCCCGGTCCGCCTTTTTTGTCTTTATCCAGTTCGATAACTTTCTTGTACGCGTCGTAAGCCGTGGTAGCGGCTGCGGAGTCCAGCTTGATGTTGCCGGTAGTCGCAATGTTCTGGTACGTTTTGGCCCGGTCCATCCAGGTGCTGGCCTTACCCCCTGCTTTCGCGTCGGTAATATCTTTATCGCTTTTATCTTTCTCCTTTTTTAAAAGCGTCAAGGGCAGCCTGATCCACCGCTGCGGAACCAGTTTGCTGTGCGTACGCCCCTACCGAGAGGCAACACGCGACGAGAATTACAAAAATTTGTTTCATGTGTAATCGGGGTTGTTTTTTTAATTCAGTAACGAAATTAGGGAATCTGTCTGTATAAGCATGACCATCCACAAATTGTTTGAGCCGCCCTACTGACTTCAGGTCAATGCGAACGGCTCAAAACAAAATTGTTTATTCGCTTGCTACTCAACAGGTAGCGGCTCTGAATCCAGGGACATTACCTCCTCCCCTTCTTCCTGTTTTATTTTGGTTACGGACGATATTTCATCCCCATCCCGGAGGCTGATGAGCCGTACCCCCTGTGTATTTCGGCCAATAATGCTAATGGCATTGACGGGTGTCCGGATGGCAATGCCCGATTTATTAATAATCATCAGGTCATCGTTATCCGCCACGTCGAGCACCGCCACCAGTCGGCCTACTTTCTCCGTGACTTTCAACGTACCAACACCTTTAGCTCCCCGGTTGGTGATTCGGTAGCCGTCAATGTCGGATCGTTTGCCGTAACCGTTTTGGGAAACAACCAGCAATTGGGCCTGTGCGGAAAGAATACAGACCATACCGATTACGTGGTCGGTCTTGTCCGATTCATCCAGCGATATGCCCCGCACCCCGGCTGCCGTGCGGCCCATGGGACGAACGCGGCTTTCGTGGAAACGGACGGCCTTACCCGCACTGGAAGCAATTACAATCTCGTTGTCGCCGTTGGTCATGCACACGCCAATCAGCTGGTCGTCCTCATCAACCGTAATGGCAATGATACCATTCTGACGGGGCCGGGAGAATTGCTCCAGCATGGTCTTCTTGATGGTCCCCTGCCGGGTACACATCACAATGTAATTATTGTTGATGTAGTCCTCGTTCTTGAGGTCGGTCACGTTGATGACCGCCCGGACTTTATCATCCGATTCGATATTGATAAAGTTAGCCAATGGCCGACCTTTGGACGTCCGTGACCCTTCGGGAAGTTCATAAACCGGCAGCCAGTACAGACGTCCTTTCTGGGTAAACGCCAGCAGGGTGTTGTGCATGGTAGCCGTAAAAAGATGCTCCGTAAAGTCTTCCTCCTTGGTCACCACCGCTTTGGACCCCACTCCTCCCCGACTCTGTGACCGGTACTCGGTAGTGGGTGTGCGCTTGATGTACCCTTCGTGCGAGATGGTAATCACCATGTCCTCATCGGCAATCAGGGACAGGTCGCTGATGTTGCCATCCCCTACCGGATTGATCTGCGTCCGGCGTTCGTCCCCAAGCTGGCTGGCCGTGCTCGGGGCCGAGCGGACAACGTGCTGGCGGCGCTGCGCTGCCTGACCGACCTCGACGCGACCGACGAGGCGCTGCGGCTCGGGCTGGACCTGAGCTGGTACTGGCTGCTGCTCGGCCGCAACGCCGAGGCCGCCGGCCACCTGCGGCCGGTGCTCGCGCTCCCGCCGGGCACCGACGACGTCGCGCGGCTGTCGGCCGAGGTGGTCTGCCTGCTGCACGAGCAGGCCGCGAGCGGGTTCCCCTCGACCGCGGACGAGCTGGCCGGACCGCAGGCGCTGGCGGCCCGGCTGCAGGCGACCGACGTGACCGCCCGGCCGCTGCTCGCCCTGCTCGTCCCGGTCCTGCTCTGGCTGGCCCGCGACGGCGAGGCGGCGGACGCCGGCCTGACCGCCGCGATCGGGCGCGGCGACCCGTGGCTGGCTGCGGCCGGCCGCCTGTTCCGGGCGCGGTTCCGCGAGAACGCCGGCGACGTCGCGGCCGTCCGCGCGGACGCCGGTCTCGCCCTCGACGGATTCCGCGCGCTCGGCGACCGGTGGGGCACCGCCTCGACGCTGCCGCTGTCGGCGCAGCTGCTGCAGTACGACGGTGACCTGCGCGGCGCCCTCGCCCAGCTGGAGGAGGCGGCCCGCCTGTCCGAGCAGCTCGGCTCGCAGGACCGGGACGACCAGGTGTTCATCAGCCTGCGCCTGGCCGACCTGCACCTCCGGCTCGGGGAGGACGACCTCGCCGCCGCGGTGCTCGACGGCGCGACCGCCTGGCTCAGGGAGGACGGCGACCTCGAGTCGACCGTGTTCTTCGAGGCGATGCACGGCGGGGTACGACGGCTGCTCGGCGACCTCGACGGGGCCCGGCGCCTACAGCGGTCGGCCGACGTGCGGCTGGACGGCCCGGGCGGCGGGCTCAGCAAGGTCCCGCACGGCGCCGCGATCGTGCACCTGTCCGGCGCCTGGCTGTCCCTCGCCACCGGCGACCTGGCCGACGCGCGCCGCCGGCTGGCGATCGCCCACCCGGCCGCCGTCGAGAGCCGCGACCTCCCGATCACCTCCCTGGTCGCCGTGGCCGTCGCGCGGCTCGCCCTCGCGCTGGACCGGCCCGTGGCGGCGCGGAGCTGCTGGGCGCCGCCGCCGGGCTGCGCGGCGCCGACGACCCCACCGCGCTGGACGTCCTGGAGGTCCGCGGTGCGGCGCTCGAGGTGCTCGGCGCGAGCGCGTACGAGGCGGCGTACGCCCGTGGGAAGGCGCTGGACCTGACCGCAGCGCTGGCGCTGGTCGACCCGGCCCGGCTGGACTGACGGTCGCGGGCTCAGAGCGCCAGCAGCAGGTCCCGCACCGCGTCGGGCTGCGACAGGAACAGTGGTGCCGGCGTCGAGCTCGACGACGGTGTCGGCCCGGCGGGCGTACTCGCGCTGCCGCGCCGCCGGCGTGCCGCGGTCCTCGGTGCAGACCAGTACGTCGTGGGCACTGCTGCCAGGCCGCCGCGCCCACCGGCTGACCGGTGACCCGCACGCTCTGCGCGGCGAGGTGCTCGGCGCCGCCTGCGCCCGGACCTCGGCGTCGCAGTCCTGCAGGAACGTGTCCACGAGCAGCTCCGGGCGGACCCCGAAAGTCCCGGCGACGGGGTCGACGTCGAGGAACGGCGCCGGGCCGCCGTCGCCGCCGAAGTCCGACAGGCTCTGCCCGACCTCGGGCAGGTAGCTGGAGACCAGCACCAGGTGGCGGACCGACGCGATCCCCGCCGCCGCCTCGGCGGTGACGATCCCGCCGTAGCTGTGCGCCACCACGACGGTCGGCTCGTCGCCGTCCAGCAGCACCTGCCGCACCGCGGCGACGTCCTCGGCCAGCCCCGGCCCGCCGGCGCCCCCGGGCAGCCGGTCTCGCCGCAGCTGGGCAGCGCCGGGGCCACGCTCGCACCCCGCGCTCCGCCAGCAGCTCGGCCGTGCGGTGCCACCACCACGACCCGTCCCGCACGCACGCCCCGTGCACGAACACGACCCTCATCGCGCCTCCCGTCTGCCTCAACGACCGTGATACTGCCGACGGTAGACGTAGCCGTCGTTACGCGAAAAGGTGGCGCATGGGACGCCGCCCGCAGCCGGACATCCGCGAGCAGCTCCTGGACGCCTGCACCGACTACGCGCTCGTGCACGGCCTGCCCGACCGGCTCGGGCCGCTCCGGAGGCGGCCGGGATGTCGGCCCGGATGCTGATCTACCACTTCGGCACCCGCGACGCGCTGCTGCGCGCCGTCCTCGGGCAGGCCCGGCAGCGCCAGCTCGACATGTTCGGCGAGCTGCTGCGCGGTCGCCCCGCGAGCCGTACACCGTGACCCTCGAGCGGGCCTGGCGCGCGATGCCGGGGCGGACGGGCAGCCGTACCTCCGGTTGTTCAGCGCCTGCGCGAGAGCGCGGTGCAGCAGCTGTGGCCCGGCTTCCGCCGGGACGCGACGACCGACTGGCTCGGGCCCCTCGAGGAGGGTCTGCGCAGCCTCGGTCGCCCCGACCTCGCCACCCTGGTGCTCGCCGTGCTCCGCGGCCTGCTCATGGACCTCGACGCGACCGGCGACGACCGAGCGCACCGGCCGTGGCGCTGCACGCCTTCCTCTGCCACCGTGCCTGCTCACGCCCGGCGGTTGTACGCCCGCAGCGCCAGCGGCATGAAGACCGCCAGCAGCCCGGCCATCCAGAGCAGCGTGTGCACCAGCGGCGCGGCGACCGGGCCGCCGAGCAGCAGGCCGCGGACCGTGTCGACCAGGTGGGTGATCGGGTTGGCCCGGACGAACGCCTGCAACCAGCCCGGCATCGTCTCGGTCGGGACGAACACGTTGCTGCCGAAGCTGAGCGGCAGCACGAGCAGGAACATCACGCCCTGCACGGCGCCGCTGCTGCGGACCGTCATGCCGACCCAGACCGAGACCCAGCTCAGGCACAGCCCGAACCCGATCGCGAGCAGGACGGCGGCGACCAGCTCGAGCGGCCCGGTCTGCACCCGGAAGCCGAGCACGTGCCGAAGCCGAGCATGATCGTGCACAGGATGAGGTAGCGCGACGACGTCGGCGAGGACCGCGCCGACCAGCGGCGCGGAGCGCGCGATCGGCAGCGAGCGGAACCGGTCGAACACCCCCTTCTCGATGTCGGCGTTGAGGTTCTGGCCGAGCGCGATCCCGCCGAACGCGACGGTCTGGCCGAGGATGCCCGGGCAGCAGCAGCTGCAGGTAGGCGTGCCGGTCGCCACCGGCGATGGCGCCGCCGAAGACGTACACGAACAGCAGCAGGAAGATGATCGGCTGCAGGGTGACGTCGATCAGCGCCTCGGGCGTGCGGGCGGTCTTGATCAGGCTGCGTACGGCCAGCGCCCGGCTGTGCGCGAGCAGCCGGCCCCGCGGTGCGGCGGGCTCGGGCTCGGTCGTCGACGGGGGCACGGGTGTCGACGGCGGTCATGCGGCGGCTCCTTGGGGCGTGGGGCGCCCGGTCAGGGTGAAGAACACCTCGTCCAGGCTCGGCAGGTGCAGGGACAGCTCGGTGACCGCGATGCCGGCGGCGGCGAGCCGGGGGACGACGAGGGCGAGGACGCCGTCGTCGGCGACCGGCACCGAGACGGTGCCGTGCCGCTCGCGCTGGGCCGTGGCACCGGCGGCAGCCTCGAGCAGCCGGGCGACCTCGCCGAGCCGGCCCGGGTCGGCCGGCTGGACCTGCAGCGTCTGGCCGCCGGCGACCCGCTTGAGACCGGCCGGGGTGTCGTGGGCGATCACCCGGCCGTGGTCGATGACGGTGATCTCGTCGGCGAGCGCGTCGGCCTCCTCGAGGTACTGCGTCGTCAGCAGCACCGTCGACCCGTCCCGCACCAGCGCGCGCACGACGTCCCAGACCTCCTCGCGCTTGGCCGGGTCGAGGCCGGTCGTCGGCTCGTCGAGGAAGACCACCGACGGCCTCCCGACCAGGCTCGCCGCCAGGTCGAGCCGTCGGCGCATCCCGCCGCTGTAGGTCTTCGCCGGCCGGCCGGCGGCGCCGGTCAGGTCGAACCAGCTCCAGCAGCTCGTCGGCCCGGGCCCGCGCCGCGCGGCCGCGACAGGTCCAGCAGCCGGCCGATCAGCTGCAGGTTCTGCCGGCCGGTCAGGTCCTCGTCGACCGACGCGTACTGCCCGGTGAGGCCGATCCGCCGGCGTACCCGCTCGGGGTCCTTCAGCACGTCGACGCCGTCGACCCACGCCTGCCCGGCGTCCGGCCGGGCGAGGGTCGCGAGGATGCGGACGGCCGTCGTCTTGCCGGCGCCGTTGGGCCCGAGCACGCCGAGGACGGTGCCGCGGCGGGCCGGCCAGGTCGAGGCCGGCCAGGGCGGTCGTCGGGCCGAACGTCTTGGTCAGGCCGGTGGCGCGGATGGCCAGGTCGGTGTCGTTCACGGTGCCTCCAGGGGGTGTCCTGGACGCACCGTGCCGGGGTGCCGCTGGCACCGCCCGCACACGGCGCTGGCACGGGCGCTGCCCTCCCCTCAGGACTGGCAGGCTGCGCCCATGAGCACCGGCTACCTCTGGCACGAGCTGTACGGCTGGCACGACACCGGCAGCGGCACGCTGTTCCCGCCCGACCCCGACCGCGGGTCGCAACCGATCGCGCACCACGTCGCGCACCCGGACACCAAGCGCCGGCTGCACGAGCTGGTGTGCGTCAGCGGCCTGGTCGACCACCTGACCCGCATCGCGCCGCGGCCGGCGACCGACGAGGAGCTGCTGCGGGTGCACACGTCGGCGTACGTCGAGCGGGTGCGCCGCGACAGCGCGCTGCCCAAGGGGGGCGACGCGGGCGACCGGACCTCACCGTTCGGGAAGGGGGCGTTCCGGATCGCGGCGCTCGCGGCCGGCGGCGCCGTCGCGATGACCGAGGCGGTCGTGCGCGGCGAGGTCGGCTCCGGCTACGCGCTGGTCAACCCGCCCGGCCACCACGCGCTGCCGGACACCGGCATGGGCTTCTGCCTGTTCAACAACGTCAGCGTGGCCGTCAAGCACGCGCAGGCCGCGCTCGGCGTCGGCCGGGTCGCCGTCGTCGACTGGGACGTGCACCACGGCAACGGCACGCAGGCCGTCTTCGCCGACGACCCCGACGTGCTGACGCTGTCGGTGCACCAGGACCGCTGCTTCCCGCCGGACAGCGGGCACCTGTCCGAGC
>CAWAJC010000006.1:0-107840 GCA_963782245.1 uncultured Cytophagales bacterium | reverse complement strand
AATAGTCATCCAGCAAATCCATATATCCAGAGCTAGTGATTTTTTTCGATTGTAAAAGCGATCATATCGTACCCGATGCTTCATCTTTATTAGCTTATCTGTTTCTCCCCGGCATCCCCTTATTTGTGCCAGTCCTGTTATACCTGGTTTTACCCGGTATCGTTTCCGGTATTCGGGCATGGTATTCCAGAATTGCGCACTGTGCTCCAGGGCATGGGGGCGTGGGCCAACAACGCTCATATCACCCAGCAGCACATTGATAAATTGCGGCATCTCGTCCAGGTTGGTTCGGCGTAAAAAACGGCCGATGGGGGTTACCCGGCTATCATTTTTTGTTGTCTGTTTGAATTCGGTTGTCGGCTCGCTCCGCATGGTCCGGAACTTGAAGCAGTAGAACCAGCTCCCCCGGTAGCCCGTCCGCTTCTGCACATACAGTACCGGCCCCTTAGAACCCAGTTTGATCAGTAACCCAACCAACGGAATCATCCAGGACAGAACGAGCAGGCAGACAAATAGGGACAAGCATACATCAAATACGCGTTTACCGGTTTGCTGGTAAGGAACATCAATGTGTCGGGATCGAGTCTCCGCATACACATACAGCGGTTTGTAGTGGGAGTCAAGACTTAACATGGTCGTTTAGGTGGGAGTTATGGTGTCTAAATTCATTACTTGGATAGTAGTAATAATCAGACTTACATGGGCCTCAGGCGCCTTTGGGTAACCGTTGTTTTGTATCGGTGCCACCACCGTAGTAATCACCGTAGCTGTAATTGTAGTAGTAGGATTCACCTTCGCCCACGCCGTTCAGAATGATGCTCAGTTTCTGGAAACGCTGCTCCCGGTAGAGCGTATCCACCATTTTGAGGTAGTTCTTGGGGGTATGGTCGTGCCGGACCATGAACATGGTGGCATCGGCAAAGGGCGCGATCAACTGCGAGTCGGTAACCAGACCAACCGGTGGCGAGTCAACCAGCACGTAGTCGAACCGGGCTTTCAGTTCATCGAACAACTGCGCCAGCCGGGGAGAACTCAGCAACTCGGCCGGATTGGGCGGTATGGGGCCGGAGGTGATGATAAAGTAGTTCTCGTAGCCCATGATGGGTTGCAGCAACTCGTCGATGGTGGCATCGCCAATCAGGTAATTACTCAGACCGGCCCGGTTTTCCATGTGCAGGCTCTTGTGCAGTTTGGGCTTGCGCATGTCCATTTCCAGAATCACCGTGGTGCGCCCGACCAGGGCTAAACTGGCTCCCAGGTTGAGCGAGACAAAAGATTTTCCTTCGCCACTGATGCTGGAGGTAAACAACAATACCTGACTGCGGTGCGGATCGGACCGCAAAAACTGGAGGTTTGTCCGCAACGCCCGGATCTGCTCGCCAATAACGGATTGCATCCGGGGTTTAAAGACGAAGTCATCCCCGCTGGCCTGCCGTCCTTTCACGATCTCGCCCAGAATGGGCACCTGCGTGGCATCTTCCACATCCGACCGGCGCAGTACCCGGTTGTTCAGGGCATCTTTCGCCGAGATAAACCCAATCGGGATCAACAGACCGAAAGCGGCAAACAAGGCGAAAATGGTCATTTTGACGGGCTTTACCGGTTTGCTGCTGGTGCGGGCTGCATCCACGGTCCGGCTGTCCGACACGGTCGAAGCGGCCGAGAGGGCTGTTTCTTCCCGTTTCTGGAGCAGGTAGGTGTACAGGCCATTCTTGATGGCCTGCTGCCGGGTAATGTTCAGCAACGCCCGCTCTTTGCCGGGTACGGTGCGGATCATGCCTTCCATCCGTCGGTTATTGGCCACGAGCTGGGCACGGTTGCTGGTCAGCTGCTGCCGCATGGTCTGCACATTCTCGTTGATGCTGGCCTTCATGGAACTCAGCTGACTGTTGAGCGATTGCAGCACCGGGTTGTTGGGCGATATGATCCGGGAAGCTTCATCCCGCTTCAATTCCAGGTCGGCCAGTTTCGTGAGCAGACCCGTCAGGATCGGATCGCTCAGGCCCAGCGTAGCGGGGGTAATACCCTGGCTACCCGACTGGTTTTTGATGTACCGCTCAATATCCGACAGCGACCCCAGGCGCATATCGACCTCGTTCAGCTGGGTATCGTTTTCTTTTACGCTGGTCAGAAAGGTTTGCGCCTGCACGCTCAGGTCCGTAATGCCCTGGGTAGACTTGTACAGTTCCACTTCTTTCTCTACCGTCGACAGCTCACCCGATATCAGGGCCAGGCGGTTCTCGATAAAGCTCAGCGTATTGCTGGCTTCCTTGTTTTTATCGACGATGGCTTCTTTGTTGTACTCCGTGATGAGCTGGTTCAGGATGGCTTCCCCCTTATCGGGTACGGTTTCGTTCATGCTCAGCACCAGCACCGTCGATTGCTTGGCGGTCGGTTCTACTTTCAGGTCGGTCAGGTAGCCTTCTACCGCATCAGCCTGTGCCGATACCACGGCAACTACGGGTTCCAGGTCCTTGCTCAGGGGCTGCCGGGGAAATACCCGCAGCTGGCCGTAGGGCGTTTTGATGGATTGATTGACGGGGTAGGCTTTCCCGTTCAACTGGATGGTTTTCTCATCCTGAAACGCGATTTCCAGCTTCTCACCGTAGAGCACACTCCCTGGCTTTTCTACCAGCAGCCGAATGGGCGATTCCGTGTAAATCTCTTTGTCGAACGTGTGGTTGGATAATAATACCGGACATTCAGACCCAGTTTGTCCACCACCCGATCCATGAGCGTGTAGGATTTGAGAATTTCCTGTTCGTTCTCCACCACCTTGCTGGGGGTAAACAGGTCCATCTCCTTCATCAGGCTTTCGCCGGAGATTCCTTTCTTCTCATCCTTGATGAGCATACTGGCCTTCACGTTGTAGACCGGTGGCTGATACAGCAGGTACACGTAACCCGCTGCCCCGGCCAGAATTAGTGATAAGACAAACCAGGGCCAGTTGCGCACGTAGCGCATCAGCATAGCCCGCACATTTGGCTGGGCTTCTACTTCGTAAGCCTGGTATGGCGTATAGGTATTGTTTGTATTGTTCATGGTCGTGTGAGTTAAAAACGGCTAACGATAATGGCAACAAAGGATAGGGCACTAATGATGATCGGTAATATCTGATACGTCCGGTCGGCAGCCGCCACGCGGGAATTGCCGGGTTCTACGTACACGATATCGTTCGGGTGCAGGTAATAATACGGGGAATTGAACACAGCCCGCTTCGTCAGATCGATTCGGTTGAAGGTACGCTGTCCGTTTTCTTCCCGGATAACCAGCACGTTGTTCCGCCGACCGTAGATGGTGATATCACCGGCCAGGCCCAGGGCCGCCGGTAAGGAAATCTGGCCGTTCGGTATCGAAAACAGGGACGGTCGGGCCACTTCACCCGATACCGAGATCTGGAAATTCAGGTTTCGCACGTTTACCGTTGGCTCTTTCAAAAAATCGAGCAGCTTCGTCCGGATCAGGGCGGCCGCCTGCGTGTTGGTCAACCCCTGCACCAGCTGCGCTCCAATCAGCGGCAATTCAATCTGCCCCTCTTCGCTCACCATATAACCGGGTATGTACGGCATGGGGGTAGTTGGTGAATTCTGCATGGTTGTCGTTCCCGACATGGCTGTCATCGGCGCATACGGGTTGAAAAAGGTCGTTGCCTCCGGACTTAAACTACTGACCTGTACCGACAGCACATCCCCTACTTTAATGGTCGGTATAAACCGGGGTGCCAGGGACATTACATCCTTTCCTGGGCTATCCGCCTGATAGAGAGAAAGTTCTTTGCTGGATATGCAGCCGGTCAGGCATACACAAATTCCGATGAATAAATACCCTGCTTTAGCGCGCACTTCACGTAACGTCATACTCTTGCTATACTACTACTTATTTTTACTGATACTGTCGGTATTGATTCTGTAGGTAACTGTTGTGGTACTGCCGGAGCAACGCATCCAGCTGATACCCTACCCGATACCGGGTAGCAATATTATAGCCTCTTGTGTACGCATATTCCCAGCGAAACTCCTCCGTTGTCCGTAGCCTTACGCGCTGGGTTTGTACAATACGGCCGGGTGGAATAGGTATAGCAAAATTGAAGCCACCTGTTCCACCGTTGGCTGTTTTTGTCACATAAAATCCGACTTCCACGCTACCCATCTGCCGGATAAAGTCAAAACGAACGCCCCGGTCCTGGTATAGGTACTGCCCGCCGGACAGTTTCAGGGTAACATCCCGCGTAGGGAACCGGTAGGCGACATCCGCCAGCAGCAGCAGATTCTCGGGTGCCTGGTAGTAAAACCCATTCTTTGGAAAGAAGTAAAAACCGGTATACCCCACTTCGGCACCGAACGACCAGTTCTTTGTCAGATCCGCGTGGCGATACTGCGCATTGATGCCGTATTGATCATTGTAGAACAGCCCGGCCGACAGGCTCAGGAAATTCACCCCGTCCAGCGCCAGAAACTGATTCAGAAAAATCGGGGCGGGCCGTACGTTCAGGGCCTGATTATCCAGCTGATTTACTAGGGGAAACAGAATTCCCCAGTTCAACACCAGCCCCCGGCTCAGGAACAACTGGCTTTGCAGCAACAAATTCGTTTTGCTTTCCACCGTCTGCTCCCGAAAACCGAACTGAGCAATGAACTCCGGCTGTAGCCGAAAATCGAATTTATAGTTCCGGCTGTTGAATGGGTTCGTCCTGTCCACGCCTGCCGTTCCGATTTCGTTATCGTCGTGGTATATCACCATCTCGCCCAATCGGTATCGGGCAACGGGTACCCCCTGAAATAGGGGAACAAACTCGCTGATGTCCGCAGTCGGCAACGCGTTGCTTAGTTCCAGCATACCAATCAGTGGATTCCGATACAGGCGCTGCTCGTAATAAATCCGGTTGTCGGCACTATCGACCGTTACGTTTTCGACGTTCAGCACAGGGTTCCGCGGTTGTGCCAGCGTCACTCGTGCTGGCCACAGCATACAGCTCAGTGCAATCAGCTTCCAGGCTTCGGGCATCAGCTGGCGTACCTTCCCCACGCGAGTGGAGTGGCCCCTCGTTACCGGGTTAGGTACGCTATGAGGCTGATTGCTAAACTCCCGCATGTTTTCTGAGTCGTTTAGGCAACCGAAGTACCTGTACCGCGTAGGATGTACCAATGGTAAGCTGATCGCCGTTGAGCAATCCGGCCTGAACGGTCCAGTGTTTGAACAGCAGTGCGTAGGCGCCCACGTTAAGATGCTGCGAATCCCATTCTACCAGCAGCCCCCCTTTTTTAGCAAAATCGAGCTTCATGCCGCCAATGGGACCGGCCAGATAATAGTAGGGTTTATCCCGTTTATCTTTCAGCGTATAGCTCGAGAATATATCCGCATTCTGGTCATTCCTTACATCGGCCCGAAAAATAGAATAGGGACTTCCAACGCCTATGGTAACGGCCGCAGTTATTGATTTAGTAACCGCAACGTGCTTGGTAGCAACCAGTGCATTGGTAATGAGCGAATTGTCGATACCAAACGGAGCGGACAAAATGACCGCTACAGAAGGCCGATTTCCCTTTTCCAGTAATGCCACATACCGCAGGTCAATCTGACGGTCACCGATACCTCTGTCGCCAAATCGGACAGGACCGTTTGGGTTCAGTAAGTTTATGTTTACTTCCAGCCGGGGCAGTAACACCAGATTCACGAAACTAATACTTTCCGAATTTTTCTGATTAAAGCGGAAGGCGTAGTTTGATGGATTGTACGCATACCCAATTGAAAACGTACCGTCCGGGCTTAATTCGGCGGACGGCACATATAATAAACCTGCTTTTCCCGATATATTCACCTGCCCCCTAACCTGTACCAGTATATCCTACACAGAGCAACAAAAGCACCACCGTAAAAACCTTGTAAACGGTCCTTACGACGCTGCCTTTATTGAACGGATATAGATATACGTTTGCCACAAAAGTTGACTGATTATCAGATTCTGTAAGACCAACCGGGAAGTGTATCCCCGGTTGGTCTCTTTTTCTAGTTAAACTTCAATCGGAGGGAAAGTCCGGCTTCTACCCCATTCAGGCTCACCTTTTCGGTCGCGCTGGTCGTTTCCGTATTCACTACCTGATTGTAGCTGCCCAGATGATACCGAACGTCGAGGGCTGCGTAAAGCATTTTCACCAGCTTTTTCTCAGCACCCACAAACACCTGCACCCCGTAGTTGTTCCCCGACTGGGTTTCGTTCACCGAGCCAGCCGCACCGGTCACCTGCCGGTCGAACTTGTTAGTGATGAAATACCGCGCCACGCTCACGCCAACGTAGGGTGTCAGGAAGGAGCTTTTGGGCTTCTCGTCGGTATCGCCCGTTTTGGCTACGGCCGCCGGTTCGAAGGTGTATTTCAGGTCGAGGGAAACGGGTATGATCGATACCGTCAGCTTTTCGGTCCGGTCGATACCGGCGATACTCAGCGGACTGGATGCCGAGCTTTGCCAGATACCTACCCGGCCACCCAGCGAGAGACCTTTTACCAGCCCGATTTCCAGGGCGGCTGTCGGCATAATTTTACCCGACAGCGTGGCCCCCGTACCATTGTTGTAATCCAGCAGGGTAGACTTATCATTCCAGTAATCCAGGGAAGGCTTCCAGTAACTGGCACCGATACTGATACTTTTCAGGTTAACCTGTGCCTGAGCGGTTCCGGCCACCAGGCCAGCCACCAGCGCCATGCAGGCAATAGCAGTAGTTTTTTTATTCATGAGTAGAGGCTATGATGCGTTTAATTGAAATGCGATGAGCGTTTACCGATTACTTCCCGCTACCCTGGTTGTGGCAACTGGCAACCGCTTGATCCCGGGCTTTGGTCAGTGCATCGACCGCTTTATTGTACTCCCTGTTAATCTGACTCAGATCTTGATCACGCGCGTTAGCCGCCTTCTGATCTTTGGCATCACTGACGCTATCGCAGGCCTTTTCAGACGCTTTTTTCACTTTATCCAGCACGGACATGGTATCAATATAGGAGCTAAGAACCAGTACTTTCAGCAGTTTGTACTGCTTATCAGTCAGGACGGACTTCGCACCGTCCAGATCGGTCAGCATTTTGTCTCTCGCTGCGTTAAGGGCTGATACCTGATTATCGTAGTTGGCGGTGGCTGTAGTTTTACAGGGGGCCACATCAGCTTTGGTAGCACTGGCGCGCTGGGCAAAAATACTGTTGATTTGGGCCGCCTGTGCATCCTTTGCTTTAGTCAGCGCATCCAGAGCGGTATTGAACCCTTGACTGGCAGCCGCTTTGCAGGCATCCTGATCCAGCGCAGCGTGCGCAACGGCAATAGCATCAACAATTGCCCCTACCCGTCCGCCAACGGCTTTTCCATCGACAACTGGCAGAGTAAATGTTGGAAAGTAGGCCTTAAGTGCCGGGTCACTGGTCATAGCCGTTACTTCGGCCTGTAGAGCGACGGGAAGCGTACCACCTTTTGCCAGGTTGTCAAGCACCGTGGGGGTAAAGGCGGCAATCAGCTGATCGGCCTTTACGTCGGAAACGACTTTACTTACATCAGTCGTAGCCTGTTGAACGGCTGCCGGGACCTGGCCCGAGGCTTTGATATTGGCTAACCCGCTGGCAACAGCGGCAGTTGCCACGGAAGGGGCTACTGTGGCCTGCGTTACGGATACGGCGGTAGGCGCTGTAGTGGGAGCAGCGAGGCAGCTTTACGTCGTCAAAACCTTTGAAGGTGTAGGTGAAGGGCGTGAGCGAATCAACGTCCTTTGTTTTACAGTTGTACAGTACAGCCACCAGGCCGAGCCCGCACACGAGCGTTTTGATTGTAGACTTCATTGTTTTCATGTAAAAGCGTGACTAAGGTTGTGCTATGAAAAATTGACTTAAAAAAATTCCGAAATTATATAAGCTCGCTATCTATATATGGGCGTATCAATGCGAGGGAGCGTGTTCACTAAAAGGCGTTTGGCCTGTCGATGAATGGGTTACACACTACTTGTTATTTCATCCTTACGGGTCGTACGACGTGATTGACAATACATAATGTACTCTGTACATGTTGTAGCACAACAGGCATATAGTATGTATTTGTATGGGTCAGGCAGACGGATTGGCAGTAAACTTAATGTTACTTTTTTTGAATAACAAAAAAAGTAAGACAATTAAATTCAGGCAAAGAGATACTACGTATGTAGGTATTGACCTATTTCGTTTCTCTTGTATTTATGGCAGGGAATTTGCAGTACTTTCTGGTTGACAGAGGCATACCGAGGGGAACAAAGGGGGTATTGGATAGTAGCATGATGTGTATAGTTAGTTAGTGCGGAGGGCAGCGCAATCGCCTGCTTGCTTTCCGCAGCAAACATAATGAGAAATTTTTTATTCGATTCCTGTTACCACATCTTACCTTAACTATACAAGTTGACTACCGATAACATAATGTATACACATAGTCTAGTAGCAGTCTAAATTTCTTTATTCAAAAATATCATTTGTCAATAAAGTTATAAAACGACGCTTGTTTAATCGAATATGTCTACAGAGTAGCTTAACTAAACGTTAAATGAGTATTAAAATTTTAATCTATTTTTAATCTCAATTACCCTTATCTCCCAAACAATTGGCTTCAACTCTTAGATAAACAAGGCTGAAAGTTGTCCGATTGTGGGAAGAAAGAAACGACAAAAACGCCCGTTGGCTCAGGGTGCAAGCACCGGCTTCAGTATTTTCCACACGTTATTAGCCACCAGTTTGTGTCCGGCGGGCGTGGGGTGGATACCGTCGGCCTGATTCAACGAAGCAACCCCTCCTACGCCTTCCAGCAGGAACGGAATTAGCAGCAGGTCGTTTTTATCCGCCAGTTCGGTAAAGAGTAACCGAAAGTCCCGCGTGTAGGTCGTGCCCATGTTGGGCGGAATCTGCATACCCGCCAGCACGATGGTGGCCTGCGGGCTTTTCTGCCGGACGGTATCGATGATGGCCTGCAGATTTTGCCGCGTGGCCGACAGCGGCAGGCCGCGCAGCCCGTCATTTCCTCCCAGTTCCAGTACAAATACCCCAACGGGCCGACGCATGACCCAGCCAATCCGGCTTTTGCCGCCAGCTGTCGTCTCCCCGCTTAGTCCGGCGTTTACCACGGTATAATTCAACCCCGCGGAGTCGATCTTCTGACCAATCAGGGCCGGGAAAGCCTGTGATGGCTCAACGCCGTAGCCAGCCGTCAGGCTGTTCCCGTAAAATAGTACCACCTTTTTCGGATTCGTATCCGCTGGTTTGGCGGGGGTTGCGGTGGGCGTTGTTCGTACTCGCTCAGTGTCGGTTTTTGAATCAGAAGAACCACAGCCCCCAACCGTCAGGATGAGCAGCAGTCCGCTTATCACAGAACCGGGGGTTTGACGATTAAAACAGAACTTCATAAACAGGACCGTAGTTAGTAGGAGTAAGCACGACCAAAAGTAAAGAGAAGTCAACCGGTTTTTGTTTATGTCAATTCTTCACGTCGAAAATCTTACCAAAACATACACGAGTGGGGGTCGGGACCTAACCGTATTACAGGGCGTCAACTTCACCCTGGAACCGGGCGATACGTTTGCCATTGTGGGGCCGTCGGGCAGCGGCAAAACAACCCTGCTGGGTTTGTGTGCCGGGCTGGACCGGGCCTCTTCGGGAAGCGTTTACCTGAACGACATCCGGCTGGATACCCTGACGGAAGATCAGCGGGCAGCCGTCCGGAATCAGTACGTAGGGTTTATTTTCCAGAATTTTCAGTTGCTGCCCACCCTTACAGCCCTGGAAAATGTGATGGTGCCGCTGGAGTTGCGGGGGGGCGAGAAGAATGTGGCCAAAACGGCACAGGCGCTATTGGAGCGGGTGGGCCTGGGCAACCGGGGGCATCATTACCCGGCCCAGTTGTCGGGGGGTGAGCAGCAGCGGGTTTCACTGGCTCGGGCGTTCATTAACCGGCCCAAACTGCTCTTCGCCGACGAACCTACCGGCAACCTCGATGCCGACACCAGTGCTACCGTGGTGGACCTGCTCTTTGAACTCAACCGCGAAGCCGGTACCACGCTGGTGCTGGTAACGCACGATCTGGAACTGGCCGCCCGTACCCAGCGCGTCATCCGGGTAAAAGGCGGCACCGTCATCGCCGATACCAACGAGCGAATCACTGAATCGGAACGCCGAACCGGAGTGAATCGGAACGCCGAAGCGAAGTGAAAGGTATCCTGTCAGGCTGAGGCACGAAGCAGCTTCGGGTGATGCCTGACGTTTCTTGCCCTTACCGAAGATGCTTCGTGCCTCAGCATGACAAAAACTCCTTTTTTCATTCGCTCACTCTCTCATTCAGGCATTCTCTCATTCTATCACTCACTCATTCACTCATTAAATAATGTGGCTCTTCCGAATGGCGTGGCGCGATAGCCGCCGAAGCCGACAACGACTCCTGCTTTTTATGTCGGCCATTGTGCTGGGCATTGCTGCGTTGGTGGCCATCAACTCCTTTGGCGATAACCTGGCCCGCAGCATCGACGGGCAGGCCCGCGAACTGTTAGGCGCTGACCTGACGCTCTCCTGGACGCGTGCGCCTTCGGCCAAAACGCAGCAGCTGCTCAAAACCCTCGGCCGCGACCGGGCGTACGAAATAGCCTTTGCATCGCTGGTTTCAACGCCCAAAAACGGCGGGGTTCGGCTGGCGCAGGTGAAAGGGTTACAGGGCAATTTCCCGTTTTACGGAACATGGGAGGTGCAGCCGGTGTCCGCCGTTCAGACGTTCCGGCAGGCCGCCAGCCGGGTAGCCCTGGTAGATGATGCGCTGCTGATTCAACTGGGAGTTCAACCCGGCGACTCGGTACGGGTTGGCAACCTGTCATTCCTCATTGTGGGGCGGGTGACCAAAACGCCGGGGCAGGCAGCCATTGCCGCTACGGTAGCGCCCACCGTTTTTATTCCTAATCAGTTTCTGGTCAATACGGGCCTGCTGCAGCGGGGTAGCCGCATTACCTACAAATATTATTACCAGCTGGCGCCGGACAAATCGACCAGTACGGTCGATGCCGATAAGTTCATTAAACCCCTGGCGGCCCGGCTGGATAAGGAAGGCATTGATTACGACACCGTTACCGAACGTAAAAACCAGACCGGTCGCTCCTTCGCCGACCTGACGAAATACCTGAGCCTGGTGGCTTTCGTGGCCCTCTTGCTGGGGTGCGTCGGCGTGGCCAGTGCCGTGCAGTTGTACGTAAAAGAGAAGGTAGCCTCGGTGGCTATTCTGCGGACGCTGGGTGCCAGTGGTCGGCAGGCGTTCCTGATCTACCTCTACCAGACGACCCTCATGGGATTGATCGGGGCAACGGTTGGAGCGATTCTGGGGTCGGTGGTGCAGTTGCTGCTTCCCCGCATCTTTGGTAATTTCCTGCCCGTCACTGTCGACACAACCCTTTCCGGCCCCGCCATTTTAGGGGGCATCGGCACGGGGTTATTGATTTCCGTCCTGTTCTCCTTACTGCCGCTTCTCGCGATTCGTACCGTTTCGCCCCTGCGTACGCTGCGCACCTCCTACGAAGATGATCTGCGGAACCGCGATCCCCTACGCTGGCTGGTTTATGGACTCGTTGTGTGTTTCATTGTGGGCTTTGCCTACTGGCAGACCAGTGACCTGCGGTTAGCTGTTGGCTTCACGGCTGGCCTGGTTGTGGCCTTCGGCCTGCTAACGGCCATTGGCCTGGGCCTGATCTGGCTGGTCCGGCGTTTTTTTCCGGCTTCGTGGAGTTACACCTGGCGGCAAAGCCTGGCCAACCTATACCGACCTAATAACCAGACCCTTATCCTGGTCACCTCCATTGGCCTGGGGGCATTTCTGATCGCGACCCTTTACCTGACGCAGGGGTTACTGCTGGGCCGGGTAGAACTGTCGGGCAGCGGCAAGCAACCGAACATGGTACTGTTCGACATTCAGAATGAGCAGCTGGCAGGCGTCAAATCGCTGGTGAGCGCGCAGCAGTTACCCATTTTGCAGGAGGTGCCGGTAGTAACAATGCGGCTGGTAGACATCAACGGAAAAACCGGTGAAACGGTCCGAAAAGACACGACCCAAAAACCGCCGAAGTGGGCCTTCACCCGCGAATACCGGGTTACCTATCGCGACTCGCTGATTTCGTCGGAGAAGCTGGCTTCGGGCAAGGCTCCCTACCAGTCGGATGGAGCCAGTTACATTTCTATCGAGCAAGGCTTTTTTGAACGGATGCACCTGAAACTGGGCGACACGCTGAACTTCAATGTGCAGGGTGCCCCTGTTCAGACCATCGTTGGCGGTACGCGCGAGGTAGAGTGGAACCGGGTCCAAACCAATTTTGTGGTAGTCTTCCCGGCGGGTATCCTGGAGCAGGCGCCCCAGTTTCACGTACTGATGACACGGGTGCCCGACAATCGAACGTCGGCGGTGTTACAGCGTGGGCTGGTGAACGGTTTCCCGAATGTGTCGGCCATCGACCTCGGCCTGATCCTGAAGACGATTGACGAAATTCTGGCTCAGATTTCATTCGTTATTCAGTTCATGGCCCTGTTCAGCATATTGACCGGTCTGCTGGTGCTGGCCAGTTCAGTTGTCATCAGCAAGTTTCAGCGACTCCGCGAAAGCGTGCTGCTGCGTACGCTGGGGGCCAGCCGCAACCAGATTCTGGGTATCACCTTTCTGGAATACAGCCTGTTGGGATTCGTAGCGGCCCTATCCGGCATTTTACTGTCGATAGCCGGTACGTGGGGACTCGCCCGTTTCGTGTTCGAGGTGCCGTACCGACCCGATGCGCTGCCGTTGCTGATCATTACCGGGGTAGTAACGGGTTTGACCATCCTGATCGGGGTTTTCAACAGCCGCGATGTATTAGTGAAACCACCCCTGGAGGTGCTGCGGGCCGAAGTCTAGGTAGCTAATTTAGCTATGGGTTTCAGTGAAAGCACTCTTTTCCTGAACCGTTTCTTTCATCGGTTCGGCAATGGGTTTTCCATCAGCGGGCGAATTAATTCGCCCGCTGATGGAAAACGCCCGATAATTGCGAACAACAACATCCTTACTCATTATCCATTCCCTTACCCTTCCGATAATTCGGTGGCCCGGACCTGGGCGGCTTTGATACCGGCCATCAGGGTATCGGACAGGGTTCCGGTTTCGAATGTACGCAGGGCGGCCTCCGTGGTGCCCCCTTTGGAGGCCACAGCGTTGATCAGTTCATCCAGCGATTTATCGGCGTTGTTGATCAGATGATATGAGCCAAGCATCGTTTGCTTAACCAGCAGCGAAGCCACGGCATCGCTGAAGCCCATCTGCTTCCCCGCTTCCACCATGGCCTTCACCACGTAGTAGAAGTAAGCAGGGCCGCTGCCGCTCAGGGCCGTAACGGCATCGAGCATGGCTTCGTCCTCCAGAAATATTGACCGCCCCGTAGCATTGATCAGGTTCTCCACCCGGCGCAGACTGGTAAAATCAACTTCTTTGGCCGCCGTAAAACCCGTGATCCCCATGCCGAGCATGGCCGGGGTGTTGGGCATGGCCCGTACCACCAGCGGGTGAGCCAGCTTCGCCTGAATCTGTGCCATGGGAATGCCCGCCATGATGGACAGGATCACCTGATGCGGTTGAATCACCGCCCGCAACGACGCGTGAACGCTGTTGAAATCCTGGGGCTTCACCGATAAAATGATCAGGTCGACGTCACCAACGTGCGGCCCGATGGTTTCGACTACTACGCCCGCTTTTTCGGCTTTCAGCAACTCAGAACGGTCACTGCTTTTTTCGATGAGGAGCAAGTCTTCTTTTTTCACCAGATCATACTGCAAAAATGATTTGGCGAAGGCCATGCCCATATTACCGCAACCCACAATGGCAATTTTCATAGTTGTTTCATGGCGTCGGCCATGACAGAAGCAAAACAAAAGAGGCAAAACAAAAAAGGTCAGGCTTTCGCCCGACCCTGCAAAACTAATGACTTACGGTCAACTCACTGACCTCCTTTCAGAACTTCTTCCAATTTTTGCTCCAGCGCATCGCCCCGTAGGTTCTTGGCGATTATTTTACCGTTTCTGTCCAGCAGGAACGTAGCCGGAATAGCCTGAACACCGTATTGCTGGGCAGCCGCCGACTGCCAGAATTTCAGGTCCGATACGTGCGTCCAGGTCAGGTTATCGTTGCGGATGGCTCTTGTCCAGTTGTCTTTAGCCTTATCGAGCGAAACGCTGTAAATGGCAAAACCTTTATCCTTGAACTTATTATACATCCGGACGACGTTCGGGTTTTCGGCCCGGCAGGGTCCGCACCACGAGGCCCAGAAGTCGACCAGTACGTATTTTCCCCGCAAAGACGACAGCGGAACAGGCGTGCCGGTGGTATCGCTGAGGGCGATTTCGGGAGCCGCTGCGCCAACCGATACCCCTTTAATGCGGGCCACCCGCCCCATCAGCGATTTGGCGTGGGGGCTGGTTGGGTTCTCTTTCTCGAAGCGTTGCGCCATCTCATCGTAGACGGCAAAGTCGGTGTCGATATTGATGAAATTGAGCGCAAAGAGGGATGCCAGCGAGGTACCCATGGCAGGCAGCATGGCCTTCACTTTATCGACAACCTGCTGTTCGGCGGTCTGGTATTCCTGTTCTATCTGCGCAATTTTTTTGTTGTCTTTCTTCTCGGTAGCAACCGCAATCTGCTTGTTCCAGTTGGTCACTTTCGCTTCCATCTCGGTTCTCAGGGCCATTAAGCTTCTCGTAATACTCCATATTTTTGGAGCCGGTTATAATGGATTTTCCCAGTTGCCCGGTCTTTCCGTCCATCCGGTACCCGTCGGCCTGTACGTTCAGCGTTTCGCCCCCTTCTACGAGTAAAGCCATTTTCTGATCGCCACCCACGTTGAGGATGAAGACCTCCCCGCCTTCGGCCACGTTACTGACCAGGGTAAACGTATTATCCGTATTTACTTTGGCGGAGTCGAGTTTGCGGGTAGGCTGGGCGTTGGTTTCCAGGTATACGTAACTGCCCGGTGCAGCCTTCGCTACTTTTCCCGTAACGGTAAACGATTTGGGGGCCTGGGCACAGGCAGTAAAGCTGATGACCAGCAAACCGGCCAGGGTAAACATAACGTTTCTCATCGTGTCTATAATGTCTTTGTTAGTATCTCGTTAACCAGTTTAGGGTCGGCAGAGCCTTTCGATTTTTTCATTACCTCCCCCACAAACAGACCCGAGCAGGTTTTTCTTTCCCTTTCGGTACTGGGCCACTTTGTCGGGCCAGGATGCCAGTACTTCATCTACCAACGTTTGCAATGCGTCGGTATTGCGATTCTGAATCAGGCCGCTCTGCCGGGCCAACTCAACGGGTGACGCATCCGGCTCATCAACCATCCGGGTAAACACCTGCTGAGCAGCCGTCTGACTCACCGTTCCTTCCTCTATCAACGTAATCAGCGCGGCCAGTCGTTCGGCTGAAACCGGAAATTGACGGTCGCGCAGCATTTTTTCGGTCAACTGTCCTTTCACCGGCCCCATTATCCAGTTCGACACGGCTTTGTAACTGGTCGTGTGCGCGCAGACGGCCTCAAAGTAATCGGCCAGTTCCCGGGAATCGGTCAGCATGGAAGCATCGTAATCAGGCAAATCATAGAGTACGGGTAAACTGCTGGTACCGCGCTGCCGGAAGCAGGGGCATAGCGGCCCGAACGCTGGCCAGCCACTCGTCCGATATAACCACGGGGGTGAGGTCGGGGTCGGGAAAGTAACGGTAATCGTTCATGGTCTCTTTTTCGCGCATGGCATAGCTAAGGCCCGTAGCGGCATCGAAGGTGCGGGTTTCCTGCACGATACGTCCGCCCGACTCCGTTAGCTGCACCTGCCGGAGAAATTCACCGTCGACGGCCCGCATCACGTTCCGGATCGAGTTCAGGTTCTTTACCTCAACCTTCGTGCCGAGATGCGTTGCGCCTTTAGGCCGGATAGAAACGTTTACGTCGCAGCGCAGCGACCCTTCTTCCATATTCCCGTCGCAGATGTCCAGGTAACGCACCAGCCGCCTTACTTCGGTCAGGTACTGCCCGGCTTCGTCGGCGGTGCGGATGCAGGGTTCCGTTACCATCTCGATAAGGGGAGTTCCAGCCCGGTTGTAGTCCAGGCGGGTAACCCACTCGCTACCCTCGTGAATCGATTTGCCGGCATCTTCTTCCAGGTGAATATGATGGAGCGGGATGGTAGTCTGGTAAGGAATGCTGGTTTGCGGATCCCGGGCGGTTATCGACACCCCACCCCCAACACAAATAGGTCCCTTATCCTGCGATAATTGGTAGCCTTTAGGCAGGTCGGGATAAAAATAGTTTTTTCGGGCAAACACGTTGTGGCGGGTAATCTCGACTACCACAGGCCAGCCCCATCCGGATGGCATACTCAACCGCTTTCCGGTTGAGCTTGGGTAACGTACCCGGGTGCCCCAGGGTAATTACGCTGATGTGGGTATTCGGTTCAGCACCAAATGCATTGGCATCAGCCGCAAAAATCTTGCTTTCCGTAAGCAACTGACAGTGTATTTCCAGCCCGACAACGACTTCATATTGGGAGAGAACAGCTGACGAAAGGGTTGCTTCAACGACCATGGGCAGAGTACACTAATTTTAAGCAAAGATAGGCAGAAATAAAACAGGCCGGGTGCTAACGACTTTCCGGACCGGCATAAACTAACCAAATAGTAAATACATGGCCGGTCAGGTGTCTACTTTTTGGCAATTCATCGTCTAAATGCCAGTTCGTGTTGCTGTGCGAATACTAAACCATCCTGTGAAAATGACTACCCAAACTGTTGAACTAGCCCGTGATAAGGGTGTTGTGGTCGAAAAAAAGTACCACATGAGTTATGACGAGTTTAAGAAAGAGCATCTTTTTGGTAATTACCCCGTCGTCATTGGCGATGCCTGTGCCGCCTGGTCGGCAAAAAATAAATTTACCCCCGAATTTTTCAAGGAACACTACAGCGACCGGGAGGTGAGTATTGCCGGTAATACGTACACGCTGGGCGACTACATCGACTGGATGATGACGGGCACCGAAGCCAATCCCGCTCCCTACCCCTGCACTCTGCAAATGGAAAGTGATTACCCGGAGTTGATGCCCGATGTGCTACCCCGGCTCAAATACGCCCTCCCCGATCGGATTAAGAGCAAATTTCTGCCCAACCGGTTATTGTCCGGGGCCAACACGCTGGAGATTTTCTTCGGCAGTCCGGGTGCCCAGTTTCCGTACGTGCATTATGATTACATGAGTTTGCATGCGTACATCACCCAGTTGTACGGCCAGAAAGAGTTCACCGTCATTCCGCCGGATCAGACACCCTACGTATACCCCAGACCAGATAATTTGTGGGTTTCGGAGGTGAATGATATTCGCAATCCAGACCTGGAGAAGTACCCGTTGTTCGCCAAAACAACCCCCGTCACCTTTGTGGTTGGTCCCGGCGAAACGCTGTTTATTCCCTGTGGCTGGTGGCATACGGCCCGTTCCCTTACCCCAACCATATCCGTCGCGCTGGACTGCCTGAATGCCTCCAACTGGAAGAATTTTATGCACGAAGTAGACATGAACATGCAGGAACGCAAACCCAAACTAGCCAAAGCCGTTCAGGCCTATCTGTCGGTTCTGGGTGGCGTACTGGGAACACTGGAAAAAGCAGGCGTGAGTGTGTAGCGAAACACCCGAACGTTACAGTACGTTCAGACGGTATTTCACGTAGGTTTGGGCCAGGAGGGCAAATTTTTGCGGGTTCGGTACGCGAACCCGCTCGCTCTGAACGCGGGATGCCGGAAGCCGCTTTATTTTATTGAACAGGGCCTGATAGTATACGTAGGCCAGATAAACACCCATTCTGGCCCCCTGGGGCAGTTTCAGGATACCAATATAGGCCGCATCGAAGTCCTGCTGAATATCCGTTTCGATCAGTTTCTTGGTATCGCCACAAAAGTCACTGAAATCGACACCGGGGAAGTAAGTGCGTCCACGGTCCACGAAATCACTTTTCATATCGCGCAGGAAGTTCACCTTCTGGAAGGCGGCACCCAGTTTGGAGGCTGCTCCCTTCAGCCGGTCGAACTGATCACAATCGCCTTCACAGAATACCCGCAGGCACATCAGACCCACCACTTCGGCCGAGCCATAGATGTACTCCTGGTACCCTTCCTTGTCGTAATCCTGATTGTAGAGGTCCATTTCCATACTCTTCAGGAAGGCTTTAATCAACGTGTGCTCAATCCGGTACTCGTTAACAATCAACTGGAACGATTGCAGAATAGGATTTAAACTGATTCCTTCTTCGATTGCCTGGTACGTATCGTATTTGAAGCGTTTGAGCAGGGTTTCTTTGTCGTATTCATGGAAAGTATCCACAATTTCGTCGGCGTAGCGAACAAATCCGTAAATGGCGTATATAGGCAGGTGGAATTTACGGTCCAGTGTTTTAATGCCCAGGGTAAAGGACGTACTGTACCGTTCAGTAACTAATTTACTGCATTCCAGTGCGGTTTTATTGAATAACGCCATCATAGGGTTTAAGCAACAGTTTTTTTACGAAACACAGGAAAAATACGGCAGGAAACCAGATAAGCATAACACAGCAACAAATCTACCCCCCGTCTTCCCTACCCATTCAATGTGAAAACTAACTAAATTCTTTGGCAACTTCATCGGCCACGACCAGGCCTGATATCAGCGAAGGGGGTACACCGGGGCCGGGCACAGTGAGCTGACCAGTGTAGAACAAGTTGCTAACTGCTTTATTTTTCAGCGTTGGCTTCAGCAGGGCCGTTTGCCGAAGCGTATTGGCAAGTCCATAGGCATTCCCCCGGAAAGCATTGTAATCCTGCTTAAAATCGTTGTGGGCGTAACTTCGCCTGAACACGATATGCTCGCGTATGTTTTCCCCAACGTACGTTTCCAGCCGGGTCATGATCAGATCGAAATAATGTTCGCGGGTAGCGTCATCATCCGTGAGTCCGGGTGCTACCGGAATGAGTAAAAACAGATTTTCATAGCCGGGTGGTGCTACGCCAGGGTCGGTTTTTGACGGAGCCGACGCGTAGAACAACGGCTTGGATGGCCAGCGTGGCGTTTCGTAGATTTCCTGCGCGTGGACTTTAAAATCCTCGTCGAAAAACAGGTTATGATGCTGCAAACGGGGCACCCGCTTGTTAATTCCCAGATAGAATAACAACGATGAAGGAGCCATTACCCGGCTTTGCCAGTAGGCATCGTCATAATTTCGGTAGGCGGGGTCAACCAGACTGGTTTCTACGTGGTTGTAATCGGCCCCCGCAACGACCACGTCCGTTTCGAAGATACCGGAGTCGGTAACGACCCGCTGCGCCTTTTTACCGACCACCTCGATGTTCTGAACGGCCTGATTCAGCAGAACCTTAACGCCTTTTTCCTGCGGCCAGGCTCACCATTGCCTTCACAATTTCGTGCATTCCCCCCATCGGGTACCAGGTCCCCAGGGCCATTTCGGCGTAGTTCATCAGGCTGTACATGGCGGGGGTGTTCTCGGGCGTTGCGCCCAGAAACAACACCGGAAACTCAACAATTTCGAGCAGACGCGGGTGGGTAAAGAACTTGCGGGCGTGTGTGGCAAAAGACTGAAACACATCCAGCCGGGTAACGTCGAACAGGAGTTTGAGGCTTATGAATTCAGTAACTGAACGGCTCGGTTTCCAGACGAACTTGTTCATACCCACCTCGTACTTATAGGAAGCCTGTTTGAGAAAGGAGCGTAATTTGAGCCCACTACCCGGTTCTATCTGGTCAAAAAGCACTTCCAGATTATCGACACCGGCGGGCAGGTCGACGGCTTCGTCGGGGCCGAAAATAACGGAATACGACGGATCAAGTCGAACAAGGTTATAATAGTCGGATGGTTTCTTCCCGAAGCGGGCGAAGTACGTTTCGAATACATCGGGCATCCAGTACCAGCTCGGTCCCATATCGAACGTAAAACCCTCGGCCTGGAAAACGCGTGCCCGGCCTCCGGCCGTGTCGTTCTTCTCGAGAAGCGTAACGTCGTACCCTTTATCGGCAAGACTTGTAGCAGCCGCCAGTCCGGCAAATCCGGCTCCAATAACTAAGATACGCTGCGGCATCAGTCTATACGTATTGAGGTAGTCAACAGATAATTACCTGATGAAGCACTTTGTTCACGGGAATGTCCGGTAAAGTGGGTGGCAAGATAGGCATCCCGAGAGCATAGAACAACGACGGGGAGTGAATGAAACGGCCTTCTTCACAGGTTCGGAGAGGGCCGTGAGTTACGGTAAAACGCTGATTAGGAAAATATTGGCACAAAAAAAAGTTAAGTGGATTCCACTTAACTTTTTTGAACCTTCCTCTTTTTTAACCAAAAACTACTCAATTAATATAGGTTAGACGTAGCAGTACCTAAAAAGTATCGTGTTACGCATTAAAATAGGCATAAACTTTCAATTGATCCTTTAACTCCTTGCGGGCTATGTGAATTCTGTTTTTCACCGTCCCGATGGGGATATTCAGTTTTGCTGCTATTTCATGGTATTTAAAGCCACGGAAGTGCATCATGAATGGTGTTTTATACGTATCGTCGAGACCATTTACCGCGCGGTTGATGTCGTTTTGCGCGAAAGACGAATAAGCCATGTTGTCCGTGCTGCTCTCGATTGAGTTGATGTAGTGTAAATTATCAGTCGTGTCGATGAACGTATTTTTACGCACCATACGCTGATAATTGGTAATGAAGGTATTCTTCATAATGGTATACAACCAAGCCTTCAGGTTCGTACCATCCGTGTATTTGTCGCGGTTGGTGAACGCTTTGAGTAGCGTGTCCTGCAGCAAATCGTTGGCATCTTCAACATCTTTCGTCAGGCGCAGGGCGAATGGGCGTAGTGATTTAGATACTTTGCCGATATGGTTTGTAAATTCGATGGCTGTCATGGCTCCGTTGTTTTTCAGTTAGGCTCTTTTGCATACCCTAAAACAAAAAAACAACCACGATTTTCAACAGTCTTTTAAAAGTGGAAACCAGCTCCGCTAATTATCTGACTCACAGAATTTTAACAACTATAATTTCACGTGCCAGTTTTTCCTGTGGTTTTGCGTGGTTAGGTGGAGTGTGGAATATTTCCCCCATAATGGGGAATCTACAGTGGGGACTTTGTTTAACAATTCCACACATTTGTTCAACAAAAATCCAAAATACCCCTAAACATGCTCTTTTGAACCGAAGGGGAGGGGAATAGAGTTTGTCGAATCTTTTCGTCCGGGTAACCTAAGGCATGGTTTCAAACCAGTCCTTCTCTCAACAGGTCGTGCAGATGAATAAACCCGTGTACATACCCTGCTTCCGCTACTACCAGTTGGGTAATATCCCGCTCCTGCATTACCTGTAATGCAGCTACTGCGTATTCGTCAGGCCCAATACAAACGGGTTCGACGGTCATCACATCGCGGGCACAAAGTAGCCAGAAAGACTCGTGTTCGTAGGCTGTTCGCCGGATGTCGCCGTCGGTAACGATACCGGCCAACAAACCAGTTTTCATTCACCACGGCCGTTGCACCCAGTCGGTTGGCCGAAATGGTGAAGATTACATCTTTTATCGATGTATCGGGCAACACCTTTGGGCACTGATTGTGAGGAAACATATCGGCAACTTTCAGGTATAGCTTTTTACCCAGTGCTCCCCCGGGGTGATAACGGGCAAAATCCTGCCGGGTAAACCCGCGCAGCTCCAGCAGACTAACGGCCAGGGCATCGCCCAGGGCGAGGGCTACGGTAGTGCTGGTGGTAGGAGCCAGATTAAGTGGGTCGGCTTCAAATTCCGCGTAGGCATGCAGTACGTGATCGGCATGGTGGGCCAGGTAGGAATCCCGCGCGCTGACCAGGGCAATCAATGTAACGCCCACCCGCTTCAGCAGGGGTAGCAATACCTTGATTTCGGCCGTACTGCCACTTTTGGAGATGATCAGAATAACGTCATTCGTCTGAATCATACCCAGATCACCATGAATAGCATCGGCGGCATGCATAAATAAGGCTAGCGTGCCGGTAGAGTTCATGGTAGCCACAATTTTCTGCCCGATCAGGGCACTTTTCCCTACGCCCGTTACAACCAGACGGCCCGTCATGTGCAGCAATGTTTCCACCGCAGCATCAAATTGACCATCGAGCAAATCGACCGCGTTACGGATAGCATTTGCTTCGGCCAGCAGCACCGAACGCGCAATACTCGTAGGATTTTTTATTACTTTCAATGCCAGTTTTGATAATCAGGAATGGTTTGCGATGTATATTCGCTACCTTTATTAGGCAAAGATACGGGAAGCAGATAGAGTAAAGTAACTTTTGTACGATTTGTAGAATGATGCAGGTTGATGAGTCGGTCCATACAACGTTGAGAGATCGACTGAAAGAAATTTTTGGCTATGGCCAGTTCCGGGGCGAACAGGAAGCTATTATATATAGTATCCTGGCCGGGCGTAACACGTTCGTTATTATGCCCACGGGAGCCGGCAAATCGCTGTGCTATCAACTGCCTGCTATTGTCAGTGATGGCACAGCTGTGGTTATTTCGCCCCTGATTGCGCTGATGAAAAACCAGGTCGATCAATTGAACGCTTTCGGCATCAACGCGCAGTTCCTGAATTCAACGCTATCCAAAGCGGAGATGAATAAGGTTAAGCGAGATACGCTCAATGGATCACTCAAGTTACTGTACATTGCCCCTGAATCGTTGACGAAAGAAGAGAATTTGGATTTTTTAAAGAAAGCCAACATCTCTTTTGTCGCTATTGACGAAGCACATTGTATTTCGGAGTGGGGGCACGACTTCCGGCCGGAGTACCGGAAAATACGAGGTATCGTCGACAATATTGGCAACCTGCCCGTTATTGCCCTGACCGCAACAGCTACCCCTAAAGTACAGCAGGATATCCAGAAGAACCTCCAGATGGAGGATGCCAACCTGTATAAAACGTCGTTCAACCGGAAGAATCTGTACTACGAAATAAAACCAAAAGTCGACGCCAAAAAGCAGCTTATCAAGTACGTTAAGCAGAATAAAGGAAAGTCGGGCATTATTTATTGCCTGAGCCGGAAAACGGTGGAGGAAATTGCCGAACTGCTGAGTGTGAATGATGTGAAGGCTCTCCCCTACCACGCTGGTCTGGACCCCCAGACCCGGATGCACAATCAAGACGCCTTCCTGAACGAAGATGCCGACGTCATCTGCGCAACGATTGCTTTCGGGATGGGCATCGACAAGCCCGATGTGCGGTTTGTCATTCACTACGACGCACCCAAATCACTCGAAGGCTATTATCAGGAAACGGGTCGTGCCGGCCGCGACGGCCTGGAGGGTAACTGCCTGATGTTCTATAGTTACGACGACATCGTTAAACTGGAGAAGTTCAACAAAGACAAGCCCGTTACCGAGCGTGACAATGCCCGGCATCTGCTGGCCGAAATGGTTTCCTACTCGAACCTGGGCGTTTGCCGCCGTCGGCAGTTGCTGGGGTACTTCGGCGAGTTCATGGATAAAGACTGCGGTTTCTGCGATAACTGCGTAAAGCCGACGGAGAAACTGAAAGTGCAGCATGAAGTAGTGCTGGCGTTGCAAACGGTTTTGCAGACGGATCAGCGTTTTGACGTAACTCACCTGGCCGATGTACTGACCGCTACGCACAATCAGTACGTTACCAGCTATGAGCACGACCGGCTGGCCGTGTATGGCAAGGGGCGCGAATTCAGCGAAGACTGCAACTACTGGTGCTCACTCATCAAGCAGATTGCCATCTACGGATACCTCGAAAAAGATGTTGACAACTATGGTATCCTGAAAGTATCGCAAAAGGGGATGAATTACATCGAAGACCCTTACCCGGTTACGCTGGCAAAAGATCATGACTACGCCCAGCTTAGCGCCGATACGAAGGAAGATGACGATAAAGATTCGACACCCAATGGCGGTGGCGTAGCCTATGACGAAGAGCTGCTTGGTTTGCTGAAAGCCCTTCGTAAAAAGATTGCCAAAGAAAAGAACCTTCCTCCCTACGTCATCTTCCAGGAAACATCCATGGAAGAGATGGCCACCACCTACCCCACCACGCGCGAAGAAATGGCGCAGATCAACGGCGTAGGTATGGGTAAAGTCCAGAAATTTGGTCGACCTTTTGTCGACCTGATTGCCAAGTATGTCGAGGATAACGAGATTGAAACGGCGCAGGAAGTTGTCATTAAATCGACCGTCAATAAATCGAAAGTCAAGATTTTCATCATTCAGCAGATCGACCGGAAAGTTGACCTGGACGAAATCGCCGAAGCGAAAGCATTGTCGATGGAAGACCTGATGGAAGAAATCGAACACATCTGTTACTCGGGTACGCGGCTTAACCTGGATTATTACATTAATCAGGTGATGGATGAAGACCGGCAGGACGAGATTTTCGACTATTTCATGCGGGCAGAGAGTGATAATATTGCCATTGCTCTGCGTGAGTTTGGGGGCGATGATTTTACAGAACAGGACTTACGACTAATGCGCATTAAATTCCTGTCGGAAGTAGCTAATTAATGATGCATTATGAATGATAAATGATGAATGCAGGGTAGTGGTGTTAGGCCGGATACGTTGAGAAACTCATCATTCATAATTCATAATTCATAATTCCTTATGAATATACTTATACTGGGTTCGGGTGGACGAGAACACGCCTTCGCGTGGAAACTAGCACAAAGCCCCCTATGTGACACGCTGTTTGTAGCGCCGGGCAATGCCGGAACAGCACAGACAGCAACTAATTTGCCCATTTCCTACAATGACTTTCCGGCAGTGGCGAAAGCCGTTCGGGACAATAAGATAACGCTGCTGATTGTTGGTCCGGAAGAGCCATTGGTGAATGGGATCATTGATTTTCTGCGGCAACAACCCGATTTAGCCGACCTCCGCATTGTTGGACCAAACGCACAGGGCGCACAACTGGAGGGCAGTAAGGATTTCTCCAAGCAGTTTATGCAGCGCTACGGCATACCAACGGCTGCCTCTCGTACGTTCACCATCGATACGCTGCCGGAAGGGCTGGACTATCTGCAAACCCATGCGCTGCCGGTTGTGCTGAAAGCCGATGGACTGGCAGCTGGTAAGGGCGTTATCATTGCCGAAACGGTAGCAGACGCTCAGGCAACCCTCACCGACATGCTGGCCGGGCAGCGGTTTGGCGATGCAGGTAGCAAAGTCGTGATCGAACAGTTTTTACGGGGTGTCGAGCTATCCGTTTTCGTACTGACGGATGGCGTAAACTATAAAATTCTTCCCGAAGCGAAAGATTACAAACGCATCGGTGAAGAAGATACCGGCCCCAACACCGGTGGTATGGGGGCCGTGTCGCCGGTTGTGTTCGCCAGCCTTTCGTTCCTGCAAAAAGTAGAAGAGAAAGTGGTGAAGCCCACCTTAACGGGCTTGCAACAGGATGGCATTCTCTACCAGGGCTTTATTTTTGTGGGTTTGATGAAGGTAAACGGAGAGCCTTACGTTATCGAGTACAACACCCGCATGGGCGACCCCGAAACAGAAGTAGTTCTGCCCCGGATTCAAAATGATTTTGTTGAATTGATGATGGCTACGGCCGATGGTGAACTCGACAAAATTCCCATTCGGATATCCCCCCAAACGGCCGTTACAACAGTACTGGTATCAGGTGGCTATCCTGGTGAATACGCTACGGGTAAAATCATTTCCGACCTGGAGCGTTTAGAAGATATTATGGTGTTCCACGGCGGAACGCTCAGCCAGAACGGGCAGGTGTTAACTAATGGGGGTCGGGTTCTGGCCATAACGGCGCAGGCAAACTCGCTCGAAAATGCCGTCAGGAAGTCGCAGGAAGCGGCCCGGATGGTGCAGTTTGAAGGAAAACAGTACCGTAAAGATATTGGGGTCGACCTGATTCGGTACGCAGACTAGATTATGGGCAACGGGTAATGAAGGATAACGGGCCGCCCATGCGGCACAAAACCAGCGTACACTACTTCATAACTCATCACTCATAATCCATAACGATAGAACTTATGAGTTGTAAATCATGTGCCACCGGCGGATGTGGAACCCAGAAAGGGGCAGCCGACGGGGAGAAAACGGCGACAACCGGCTGCGGAAGCGGGGGTTGTAGTACCGGGGGCTGTAATAAATTGAATTCATTCGACTGGTTGAGCGATGTGGCTATGCCCGGCATGAACCGGTACGATGTCGTTGAAGTAAAGTTCAAGGGTGGTCGGAAAGAGTACTACCGGAACGTTCATCAACTCGACCTCACTACGGGCGATTATGTGGTGGTAGAAATGCCCTCTGGTTTCCACATCGGGGCCGTATCGCTACAGGGAGAACTGGTACGCCTGCAAGTGAAAAAACGGGCGGTAAAAATCAATGACGATACAAAAGTCATCCATCGGGTTGCGACCCAGAAAGACATGGATCGCCATGAACAAGCCGTTTTGCGCGACCTTCCGGCCCTGTACCGCTCCCGCGAAATCAGCCGTGAGCTGAAACTGAACATGAAACTCTCCGACGTTGAGTTTCAGTCCGACAATACTAAAGCTACGTTTTATTATTCGTCCGAAGAGCGGGTCGACTTCCGGGAGCTGATCAAGATGCTGGCCGGTGAATTTAAGGCCCGGATTGAAATGCGGCAGATTAGTCTACGTCAGGAAGCCGGGCGACTGGGGGGCATTGGCTCCTGCGGACGTGAGCTGTGCTGCTCTACCTGGTTAACGGATTTCAAGAACATCGCCACCTCAGCAGCGCGCTACCAAAACCTGTCGCTGAATCCGGCCAAGCTATCCGGTCAGTGCGGCCGGTTGAAGTGCTGCCTGAATTACGAGCTTGACACGTACATGGATGCGCTTCGCGACATCCCAACCATAGAGAAGCCACTGGAAACGCAAAAAGGACGCGCTTACCTACAAAAAACCGATATCTTCCGTAAGCAGATGTGGTTTGGTTACGGGTCCGAAAGCACCTGGCATCCCCTGCCGATTGCCCGCGTGCTTGAAATTGTCGACTTGAATAAAAGGGGCATCATCCCCGAGTCGTTCGATGTTTTGACGCCTATTGGTGAAAAAGAGCACCTTACAGCGGCAACGCTCAACAGTGACTTACAAAAATTGGATGCCAAATACACATCCCGATCAGGCAAGAAAAAGAAGAAGCCACGGGGTCCGGAAGGTGGCTCATCCCGCCCCGCTCCTACCAACAAACCATCCTGATAAAACAAACAACCCCAGCCTTACTTGGCTGGGGTTGTTTGTTTTAGCTGACCCACCTCAAAAATCGCCGGAATAGAAAGGACTGAATACGTAATACGTGCTATCCCGTTGGGCGCGTTTTGGTGCCGTCTGGATATAGAGCACGTAACGTGATTTACGATCAGGCCCATCAGCCCACTCTTCGAAGGGGCGTTCCCGGGTGTAAAGTTTATCCACTTCCCGAATGTGCATATCCGTTATCTGCCTTTCATCGGCTGGCAAGCCGTTTATGAATAAGTCAATGTCCTTCCGGTACTCGTCGTAGAGTCGTAAGTGTTCATCATTAGTTCGCTCGACGAAGGCTAATTTGTTATGAAAAAAAGTAGCCTCAAGCAGTTTGTTCATCGAAAAGGTGCTGGAGTGTCCTAGTGGAAATTCAGACAGGGCATTGGCCTGCATGAACTGCTTCCACCGTTCCCGCACGGCATCCTGCTGTGGCGTTTTATGCGTCGTGCTGATGAATACCCGGTACGTTTCCGGATAGGCCTCAGCACCGGGCATATCTGCCCATTTCTGGTAAACGAACAAATCGGCTACCTGCTCAAACGTCAGCAATGACAATGATTCAGCTGACACAGGACTACCATTGATGAATAGTTTCGTCTGACCGACTTCGGTAGCTTTGATTGCCAGATGGTTGTTGCGGATACATAGAATTTCAGGATAGCGACTTACTGGCATAACCGTTACCCGACGCTCGTTGATTAGCTGGGTCTTATCGAAGGTGGGTAACGAAGTCATCCGCCACCAGGGCACATTCGGCTTCTCAAGTTCTGCCGCCAACACCCGGGTGGCATTGGTGAGCGAGAAGGGAGGAGCGCCACGCTTAACGAACTCATTATCATCTTCCGACTGATTGTGCCGGCACGCCAGGGCCATAGCCCCCATCAGCAACACCCATATTCCGTACCGCCAACAGGCAAAGAAGCCGGAACGCTGCCCATTCATCATACCCACGCGCTGACGCAGGCTGGGTCCGCTGAATCTGGTTGGTGAAGGTGTACATATCATAATTCGGAGAAAAGTTGCGGGTAGGCATTTCGTAGCATGTAAGTAGCTGCGTATTGGTCGCGAATGTCCGGTTTCAGTTTATAAAGCAAAACAAGGCCATTTTCCGCCCGGCTGTCACCTAATCTTATTGCAGCGGCTTTGCCATCGAAAATGACAACTTTTTTCAAATCCAGTGCTTCGAACTCCTTCAACGCTGTATGATTGACTTCCTGCCCGTCAATGAACACAATAGCGTTCTTATACGCTGGATACAGATCGAGGTGATAATCGGGGGTCATTCGAATAGCCGTGTGGCGATACCCGAAGTAGTTACTTTCCAGAAAGTCGTTTCGGTAAAACACCCGGTACAGGCCAAATAGTGAGTTTGCATCCGTATATGCGTTGTCTGCCGGTTGAACGTCATGTACCGAATCAGTCCCCTCCCGTGCAACCAGGTTTACAAGTCGTTTGGGGTATTTATCGTCGACAGGCCCTATCTGACAACCGTTTTCGTCACAACGAAGCCCGATAGCCTGAATAACTGACTGTTTGGATAACGAACCAATGGTAGTGCTTATCGGGTGGCCGGGAGCGGGGACATTCAATGTCAGGGATAACCGATTTATACCTCCATCCATCCGCCGGACCAGCGTGTCAACTGACAGAATCACATGACGACTGGCCAGAACCTGTTTCAGCGTGTCCAAATCTTCGCTTCGGGTCCTGGGCGTTATCACGCCATAAAAAGCCTTCTCTGATTGTACTATGTATCTATGCGATAACTTACCCGTTTTAGTTTGGCAGGCTAGTGCTAGTATCCCCATTAGACCTACCCATATTCCGTACCGCCAGCAGGCCGAGGATCCGGAACGCTGCCCGTTCATCATGCCTATGCGCTGACATAGACTGGTACCGCTGAATTGATTGGTAAAAGTCGATTTCCCCGCCGATAAACTTACTAAACTTACTCTCACCAGATTGTACTGGTACGCTCTGGCATCAATTCCTTCAGCCAGTACGGTCTGGTCGGCACTGAACTCCAGGGTTTGGTGTAGCAGGTGCTGAAACAGATAGGCCGCCGGATTAAACCAGAAAACAATACAGAATACCTCAGCCCCCAGCATATCCAGACTGTGCCGCTCCCGGACATGTACCCGTTCGTGCCGAAGAATCTGTTCCAGTTCGTCGGATGCGTGGCGAGTGGGATTGAGTACTACCCAGTTGAAAAACGAGAAGGGGCCCATTACGCGCTCGTTCCGTACCAGCGTAAAACCATCGTACAACTCATGCTCCGACTGACGAATCAACCGTCTGAGTGAACTCAGTTGCACACCCAATCGAGTGAGTAGCACCAAAACACCCCCTATATATAGTAGTAGCAATAGCATCGGCCACGACCATCCGGCGTAAGCGGATTGATGTTGAAAAGCCGGGTAGGAACGCTGATCAGGAAACGTAATCATCACGTCGGGTTTATGCGTATCAGTACCAAGGAGGATTTTCGGTACGATTACCTGAGCCGTGCGATGCATAACGGTTCGCATGGGTTGCGGTCGCCAGTCGGGTAGTTCGAGCAGGGGTAGCAGCAGGGTAGCCACTACGCCCATCCACAATACCAGTCGGTTGGTTCTGAAAAACGTTTCGCGCCGGAGTAATACGTAGTACGCACACTAACAACCACCAACAGTGCATTGACCAGAACAACATAACGAAGCATTTCCATTGTATAAGAAGGTTTTTAGTGGTCATCAGTTATTCATTGATGGTCCATCAATCGTCATGACCATTGAATGACAACCAATGACCATCAATGACTAACGTAATGCCTACTTTTTCTCAATCATTGCCAGGATTTCCCGAAGCTCTTCGGCCGAAATTTTCTCGTTCTGAGCAAAGTAACTAACTAGATTCTTGTACGAATTATCGAAATATTCGTCAACCACCTTTTTAAGTACAAATTTGTTCTGGTAGGCTTCCTTGCTGATGATCGGGTAATATTCGTGTGTGTTTCCGTACGCCTTATGGCCAATGTACCCCTTCTCTTCGAGGTTACGGACAATGGTGGAAACGGTATTGTAATGCAGCGGAGGATTGGTGAACTGTGGCACCATATCCTTTACGTAGCCCTGCTCCATCTTCCAGAGTACCTGCATCACTTCTTCTTCTTTGGCGGTTAACTTTTCCATGAAACAAATCTAAAACTATTTTTTTCGTTTGCAAACTATTTGAGTAGTTTTTTGGCATTTGAAAAGCCAACCGCCCCGTCGTAGCTTTGTGGCTAAATTTTTGGGGAAGTTCATGAAACAACTGGCACTCGTAGTGGTAATGGCATTGGTACTCGCTGGTTGCGACACAAATGCGGTTTATAAAGAGTATACGGACATAGAGGATGGGAAATGGTCTATCAAAAATGCACCATCATTCACATTTGAGATTAAAGACGCGTCAATCCCCTACAATATTTATTATAACCTCCGCAACAGCCTCTCGTACGGATACTATAATCTTTATTTGACTCGCTACCTGCGTGATTCAACGGGCAGAGAACTGGAGTCCCGGCTGGATGAGCTGATTTTGATGGACCCAAAAACGGGGAAGCCAAACGGGGATGGTGTGGGTGACATTTTCGACCATAAGTTTCTAATGAAACGCAACTACCGGTTTCCGAAGCCCGGTCAGTACACCATGCAAATTCGTCAATACATGCGGCAGGACCCATTGCTCAATGTAATTAGTGTGGGGATTACCGTAGAAAAAGCTGGTACAGCCAATTAATCTGACTAATACATTGCCCCGGCTTTTCAACTTGTTCCGCCAGAATCGTTTATTTTTTTTCGGCTATGGCCTGATGCTGCTCATTGTAGGCATCCTCCAATGGATTTACACGCAGGAGCAGTTGATGCAGTGGATTAATAGTCGCAACACCCCGGCCGCCGACCTGCTCTTCCCTTATATCACCTATCTGGGCGACGGTGCATTCTTCGTGTTCGTGTGCCTGATCATACTAATTTACGATCGTCGTACCGGTTTGATGGCTTTGGCAAGTTTTGCTTTATCCTCCCTGGCTTCGTTATTGTTGAAAACAGTTGCATTTCCTAATTCCCCCCGCCCACTCCTCTACTTTGAGCATTCAGCGTATCAATACCACATCATAAAAGGATTGGAAATTTACAGTTACAACAGTTTTCCGTCCGGTCATACCACAACGGCTTTTGCTCTGTTCAGCCTGATTGCTTTTCTGGACGAGCGAAAAAGCAGGAGTCTTTTTTTTCTCCTGCTGGCTTTTCTGACAGGCTATTCGCGGGTCTACCTGTTTCAGCATTTCGTTGAAGATGCCTACGCAGGGGCGTTATTAGGTACTATTTCTTCCACTATTATCTACGCATCGCTTCGTGCATGGACCCTGGCGAAAGGACAATCAGACAATGGCTAGCAGCTCATTTGCCTATATTTGCCTGAGGCTTCGCCGAACCATTGCCAAAGCTGAGCCGTTACTTCGGTATTAATTACAAATAACGCGCTTCGACAAACCCTCTCTCATGAGTGACGCTATCAAACATGAGTGCGGCATAGCCCTGATCCGGCTCCGCAAACCCTACCAGTATTACATCGATAAGTACGGCACGGCGCTTTACGGTGCCAACAAGCTCTACCTGCTCATGGAAAAGCAGGTGAACCGGGGGCAGGATGGTGCGGGCATCGCCAACATCAAACTGGACGTTCCGGCTGGCCGTCGCTACATCAGCCGCTACCGCTCCGTTGACCAGCGGCCCGTAGCGGACATCTTCGAGAAGGTTAACAAAAAATTCCGGAAGGCCCTCAAAGGCAATAAGGAGAAATGGCAAAAGATGCCCAATGGCTCCAGGAAAACATTGCCTTCACGGGCGAGGTCTGGATGGGTCACTTACGCTACGGCACGCACGGCTCCAACGAGATCGAGAACTGCCACCCTATGCTTCGGCAGAGTAACTGGCGCAGTCGGAATTTAGTAGTAGCCGGAAACTTCAACATGACCAATGTTGACGAACTGTTTGGCAAACTCGTTTCACTGGGTCAGCATCCGAAGGATAAGGTTGACACCGTAACGGTGATGGAGAAAATAGGCCACTTTCTGGACGAAGAAAATCAGCGCGTGTTCGAGCGATTCAAGGGAATCTACGAAAACCCTGAATTATCGGATATCATTGAAGACAACGTAAACCTTCAGCGCGTTCTGCACCGCTCCTGCCGCGATTTCGACGGGGGGTACGCCATGGTAGGCATGACTGGCTACGGAGCCGCCTTCGTAGCCCGCGACCCAGCTGGTATTCGCCCGGCTTACTACTATGCCGACGATGAAGTGGTGGTGGTGGCTTCGGAGAAACCGGCTATCAAAGCCGCTTTCGATGCCGAATACAGCGCCATTCAGGAAGTAAAGCCCGGTCATGCACTCATCGTTGATAAATATGGTGAGTACCGGGAGCAGGAATTCGTACGACCTATCGAGAAAAAGTCGTGTAGCTTTGAACGTATATATTTTTCAAGGGCTACCGACCCAGATATTTACAATGAGCGAAAGACACTGGGCAAACTGTTGATTCCACAGATTCTCAAAGAAATCGACTACGACCTCGAAAATACCGTTTTCTCCTATATCCCGAACACGGCCGAAACGGCTTTCTTTGGCATGGTTGAAGGCCTGGAAGAATACCTTTATAAACAGCGCAAGAAAGCCATTATGGAAGGCATTCTATTTGAGGAGGAGCTGGACAGGGTACTTTCATTCCGACCACGTATCGAAAAACTGGTTGCCAAAGACGTAAAACTACGGACCTTCATCGCCGATGATGCCCAGCGCGATGATATGGTAGCCCACGTGTACGATACCACGTTCGAGGTTATAAAAAAGGGGAAAGACACCATTGTGGTGGTCGATGATTCAATTGTGCGGGGTACTACGTTGGAAAAGAGTATTCTACGAATGCTGGACCGGCTGGGGCCTAAGAAAATCATTATCGTTTCTTCTGCTCCCCAAATTCGCTTCCCTGACTGTTACGGCATCGACATGTCTAAGTTCAAGGAGTTTATTGGTTTTCGGGCTGCGCTGGAATTGATTCGTGAGCGCGGTATGGATAGCTTACTCGATGAAGTGTACGCACTATGCGTAGCCGCAATTGAGTCGGGCAATGCCAGTCAGGAGAATTACGTGAAAGCCCTGTTCGATCCTTTCACGCACGATGAGTTATCCAAAAAAGTAGCTCAGATCGTTACCCCTACCGATTTGAAGGCCGATGTAGCGGTGATCTATCAAACTGTTGAAAATCTGCACGTTGCGTGCCCTAATCATACCGGAGACTGGTATTTCACCGGTGATTATCCGACCCCGGGAGGGAACAACGTCGTCAATAAAGCGTTCGTGAACTTTATGGAAGGCAAGCTGGTACGAGCTTACTAAATTTTTTGTGGAGTGACCTGTGAGGAGTGAGTAAAGAGCGAACAGATGAGCACAGCCCATCTGTTCGCTCTTTACTCACTCCTCTTTCGTTGCTACCTATCCCACTGCAGTGCATTTACATTAGCCCCAATTTTCTTCCCTTCCGTTAACCCAGTCTCGTTATCCTGCCGGGTGTGAATATTTCCGTAGAAACGTGAATCGGCAGATTCCTGAGCCGACTGGGCAAATGACGTAAAAGACCGTGCTTTGAATGACACATTACGCTTAGGGTCGTTGATACGGCCAACGTGCGAATCGTCCAGAAAAGTAAAATTTTCGCCGTACAGAGCGGTCAACACGGTAGCGGCCGATGCAGACTGGGTAGCATGACCCGATGGATAACCAGGAAAGGGAGGGGCAGGCCAGAACGGAGTCCAGTTGGGATCAATAGCTAACCGAACATAGGTGTAAGGCCGTAAATTATTATAGGTAAACTTACACCGCCAGCACAGGACGAACGCATCAGCAACAGAAATGCCGGTACGCGCAAAGGTTTCGGCAGCTTTAGCCAGATTCGCTTTAGACGTTAGAATGGCGATCCGACCCAGGTTGTAGGAATGACCGGGAGGAGTAAACGAATCGCCGGGATTGTCAGACCACCAGAGGGCAATCTCTTTTTCGGTCTGAGTCAGATTTTTCGATTTTGTATACACATCCAGGTATTGATTGAAAATTTTTGACTTGGTATCGGTTGAGTATGATAATGGCTTAGGCATTGGTAACTGATCATTTGCCCTCACAAATGTCCTGACCGTACCCCAGTACGGTTGTATAGGAATCTTGACGCCATTCTCGGTAGGTTGCCACATACCCGCCCCTGTTGGCACTACGTAGCTTGTGGGAAAATTACGATTGTACCCGGCATCACCACCATCTGTTTTCGACCATTCATACAGTGCGCGGGCAATACGTTTGCCAAAAGCTACCGACCGGTCGTTCACAGCGTCGTCAGCATCTTTGAGGGCAAGGTGAACGGCCGTTTCGAGAGAATCAACCGTAGCTCTGGAGCTGGTGCTCATGTTTAAATATAAACTGCGCAAAATGTCGGCCTGCGCGGCATTGGCACTCAATGCCCAGTTATACTCTTTACCTCCTTCGGGTTTGGGTAGTGCCGTCAGTGTTTGTAATTGCCCCACCAGCGACTTTCGGGCAGGGATGCCAGGCACCACCGATTCGTACATCGTTAATCCGGCATAGCCAAAAGCCCGGGCAGCCACCGGGGGAGTAAAACCTTCTGTTATTTTGGTAATCTTCAATTGCAACACAGCCCATTTAACGGCTACATCATTCGGGTATTGATCGGTAGTTTTGCCAGCTGTCAGCACCGGCTTGACATCATCGGCAGGTTGTACCTGACAGGCCTGCAATAAGCTCGTAAACAGGAGGACAACTAACCTTTGCCAATGCTTGTGGCTGCTTCGGCAGAACAAGAATTGATTTAGTGAAGTAGTAAAAAAAAGGAGGAAACTTTTTTTCATAGTATGTGTAGCGAAAAAGAGCAAAGAGTTTTCTATATGGCTCAAAACCAATGCTAAAATAGCAAAAACGTTGCCATATTGATGGTTAGACTTTTCCCTGCCTGCAGCCGAATTATTATAGGGCTAACTTTCGCTGTACATTTGGTACTTAAAAAACTGTAGTTTACCGATGCGTATTCCCGAAGAAACAGTTGAACGAATTCGTCAGTCTGTCGACATTCTGGAGGTGATAAATGATTTTGTTTCCCTCAAGAAGCGAGGCAGTAATTATATAGCCTGCTGTCCGTTTCACAACGAAAAGTCACCATCTTTCAACGTCAACCCAACCCGGCAAATTTACAAGTGCTTCGGTTGTGGCAAGGCGGGCGATGCCACTCGCTTCGTGATGGACATCGAAAATATAGGGTATGGCGAAGCGCTCCGGTACCTGGCAAAAAAGTACGGTATAGAAATTGAGGAGCAGGAACAGACACCGGAGGATCTGCTTCGGCAGAACGAACGGGAAAGTTTACTGATCGTGCTAAACTTTGCCAAAACCTTTTTCCAGGAAACGCTGCGTACTACTGATGAGGGGAAAAGTATTGGCTTTACCTATTTTCGGGAACGGGGATTCACTAACCCTACTATTGACGCATTTGAACTGGGCTACACCCTCGACCAGTGGGATGCTTTGCTACAGGAGGGCTTACGCAGAGGGCACAGCCGTGATTTACTCGAAAAAGCCGGCCTTATTCTAACCAAAGAGGGGACATCGGGTAACGACCGTAAACAGTTTGACCGGTTTCGGGGGCGCGTCATGTTCCCTATTCATAATGTATCGGGTCGGGTAATAGCCTTTGGTGCGCGGATTCTGAAAGTAGACAAAAACCAGCCGAAGTACCTAAACTCACCAGAAACACCCGTATACCATAAGAGTCAGGTTTTGTATGGTATCTTCCAGGCAAAACAGGCCATTCGTCAGGAAGACGTTTGCTACCTCACAGAAGGGTATACGGATGTTATCTCGCTGCATCAGGCGGGCATAAAAAACGTAGTTGCCTCTTCCGGCACTTCACTCACAACCGAGCAAATCAGGCTTATTTCCCGCTTCACACCAAACGTCACCATTCTCTACGATGGCGATGCTGCCGGGATTAAAGCGGCCCTGCGCGGACTCGATATGGTACTGGAGGAGGGCCTTAACCTGAGATTACTGTTATTACCGGATGGCGAAGACCCGGACAGTTATGTTCATAAAATTGGAGCCGATGCCTTCAAATCCTATATCAATGAACACTCCCAGGATTTTATTGACTTCAAAGCGGGCCGTTGGCTGACAGAAGCGGGTGACAATCCCCTGAAGCGGGCTGAGGGAATCTCCGATGTCTGTAGCAGTATCACCAAAATACCAGATCCGCTAAAGCGTCAGACCTTATCGCAGCGTGTCGCTCAGCTATTCCATGTCAGCGAACAATCCGTTATTTCCGAAATTAACCGGCTACTGCGTAAACAACAGGACCAAACTAAAAAAGATGCCGAGCGGCAGCAGCGAACTGCGGGATCAGGTAAGCAATCATCTGCTTCAAGTAATACTTTAAGCTCAATTGACCCATCCCTCGACGATATAAATGCGCTCCTTGAAGGGTTAAGCATTGATACACCCGTCAATGATGATCCTGGCCCGTCGGCTGAATTTGTCACTCAGACACACCGACCATCTGATAAATTGGTCAGAACACCGCTATCGTATCAGGAAGAAGAATGCGTGAGGTTATTGATGAATTATGGCAGCCGCGAACTGGAGCAGGGCATTACCCTGTGTCAATATGTGTTGAGTGAACTGCACGATATTGAGTTTCAGACTTCACCTTACTCCGTCATCCTTACGCTGTACAGGGAAGCGTATAATAAGGGGACTATTCTGACAGCCGGTGATTTTTTAAATTACTCATCGCACAATACTAAACAGCTTAATGCGAATGAGCTTCAGCATCAGGCTATCCACCTGACTACTCCTCGCTACGAAATCAGTGATGGCTGGCAAAAGCACGAAATCTTTGTACCCTCAGAAGCGGAGATTGGCATTCTGGCTGATGCGGCTTACCGAAATATTTTGCGGATTAAGAAGATGCTGGCTGAGCAACGGATGACTGTTTTACAGCAGTTGATCCGGGAATCAGGCAATAAAAAACCGGAGGAGGCAGATCAGCTCCTGACAGAGTTTATGCACTTCAAACGCATCGACATCGAAATCTCGAGCCTATTGGGGACTGTCATCTCAGGATGAAGCACTCATACAAAGCAAAGTCCCAGTCTCACCGGCTGGAACTTATCTCTATTGAGCAGAAATGATAACACTATGCCTGAGCCACCGTTGTAAAACTAATCAACTCAGCGTCGATCTTCTGGTTCATCTCATCAAGTAGACTAACATGAGAATGAAGCTGACCAGACTTGGAAGGCTGCAACGAGCGACCAGATTTCTTACCCGACATATCCAGTAACAACGTCATCAGAATATCACTCATGTGGTCACGTAACTCCATAAGTTTGCGTAACCTAACCCGGTTAGCTGTAGCATTAGGTTGCTGGCGAGTTGCAGCATGTAATGAATTAATAACTTGATTCAGTTTGGCATAACGACGATGGAATGCTTCTGTTACAGTTGCCCACTCCATAACTACCTTCTGAATTTCCTCAACTGAGGCTTCGTAGCCAGAGACTATTGCTGATTCTTGTTGATTCATCACCCTTATTTATTAGATAAACTACTTTCGTTTGAGTCAATCAAAAATATCATCCTTATAGAGGTTAAAGCAAATCACTTTGCGTGAAATCACTCATTTTGGGTGTGAAATCACCTAAATAACCTGAAATAACCGCGAGTTGAATGTCCGAATAGCCTTTTTATAACCGAACTGAAGATGTCGATACATGAAGAGATTCCTTGTACTCATAAAGAAAACAGGAGTTTTATTTATCTAGTGTTACCAAAATTGCCATTTTGGTATTACATTCATGCACCCATAATATGTAAAACATCATGAATCCATCTATCAGCGTCCAGGAGGGCGCTAGACAATTTGCTATTCGCCGTAGGGACTTTTCGATCCTTGTCGCCCAATCTGAAATCTTTAACTGCGAGGTGTTGAGTCAACTCCTGAAAGAGCAAGGCTACAACGTAGTTGGCAGAGCTGTCGAGTTGGAAGATACCCTTCAACAGATAAGAGTGAAGCGCCCTAACTGTGTCATCCTGGAATCAGATATATCAGATGAACATAGCTTTGACATTGTTGAGCAGATGCAGGCGACAAAGTTTATCCTTTACACGCGCAAACCTGACTTTAGAATGGTAGCGAATGCGATGAGGAAAGGTTTCTTCGGTTTTTTGTACGCTACAGACGGCCTGGACGAATTGTACCAATGCTTTCAAACGGTTAGTAATGGAGGTTGCTACTATAGCAATGGATTCATGAACCTGCTCCGAAATTTCGGAGTCGACGTGATTTCGGAGTCTACCCGCGAAGAACTTAATCGCTTGTCGGAACGGGAACGGGAAGTTTTACGGATGATTGCTAGTGGATTTACTTCCGGTGAAATTGCCAATCAGTTGAACATAAGTTACCGAACAGCCGTGAACCACAAAGCTAACATAGCCCAAAAGTTAAGTTTAGAGAGCTGTCGACAGTTGCCTCGTTATAGTATATCGGTTAAGAACTATCTATAAGGTGCTGTGAGTGATAAGTGGTTTACAACTAATGCCTTTGCTGAAATGTCATATTAGCGTTTGGGCTTGACTATGAGGTATGGTTGGCTAGCCTCCTCTTTTGTTTTCCTGGTACGAATGCTGTCATACTGTTTACCCTTCATTTATAGACAAAACTCTATTCTTTTCATCTCCCTCTTTCGCACCGTGTCTAAGTAGCAAGAAAGAAGTATTGTTATAGGCCGTAGCCCCATCTATTAAAATGGAAGGGGCTACGGCTTTTTCTAACCTATGGATAAGGTTTGTAACAGAAACATATACAGTTGGAATTAGCTTGAGATGGGGCAATGTAGCTATTTAACGGGGCAGAAATAGTAGAGTTTTAACGCAGAAATTAACATTTCCCGTTTGCAACATCTACTGGGTTTGGTCATGTTGTTGATAAACTCCCATCAAAATGGGTGAAATCACACACAAAATGAGTGGTTTCAAACAACAGCACTTTTATGGGGTGAAACACTACACGATATTCGTTCAGCAAATAAGCGGTAGTTCATTTGCTGTTATACCATAGCGAAAAAAAGGCCAGCTAATAGAGAAACGAATGCACTTAACGGCAGCAGGGAGGCTTTAGATTAAATTGGCAGGCTCGGGCTTACCGGCATCACGTCCCTGCAGCCAGTCTCTGAACTCGTGCATCCGAACACGAGGAACAATTATTTCGTGTTGATCGGGTGTGTTCAGGCTAACGATATATTTGCCATTTTCCCAGTACGAGTAGTGCAATACGGCCTGCCGATTAACAATATAATCGCGTTTGATCCGAAAGAATTGGGTTGGATCGAGTTCAGTTTCTAGTTCGTTTAACGTTTTACCGACCAGATACCGGCCTTTTAGGGACTCAGCATAGTAAAATCGATCTTCGACAGTAAAGTAATATGCTTCATTTACCGGGAAGTCTATTTCACCAAGGGCGCTCTTACCTTTAAGGTAGCTCAAATAAGTAGAAGAGGCTACTACAGGTTGTGGCGAGAATGTTGCAGACAAGGCCAATACTTTTTGAGAGGCTTCGGCGGCCTCAGCCTCGGCTTTTTCCTGCGCTTCCCGACGTTGTTTCAGGTAATCCTGAAACAGTGAGATGTTGAGAGCAACATAACCAATGAAAAGTACAGGAAACAGGTATAGAAAATAGAAGTGCCACGTGAATGTATTCAATATGTAGTTACTCCAGTAATCTTCAAATGAGTAAGCTGAATATTGCTCCAATAGATACCGTATGCTTTGAGTGATGGGATTGAACACTAAAAACGAAATAAGCCAGAACGGGCAAAAATTTCAATTCGTATTGTCCAATAGCTTCCCATTGTACTCAACGGATTTGAGTTTCAACCACGTATGAGTCTTGTTAAGCAGGAATATAACGATGGATAAAGTACATAATTCAGGAAGAAGCATTTCCCGACTAACACGCTCAATATACTGCAAGAACCCACCGGCTTCTTGCACCTGACCACTTTTATGCCAGGGCCTATAGTCCAGGATATAGCTTCTATCAGCAAATAGATGCTCAGCAGTATATACACACTGTTCATCGGATTGCGTAGGAAGCTTTTGGTCAGACGAATCTCTTTCATCATGTACCTTACTAAATAGTAAGACTAATATAGTGGTAAAATTTAACTAATTGCAATTGTTTAATGTGACTTTTTTGTGATTGATGCCCTTTTGACTGGCCAGTAGCTTTGTATAAACAAAAAGGCGGCAACGCTTTCTTGAGATACGAAACAATCCTGTTCATTTAAAATAAGAATCATATCATGAAAAATCAATTCAGCATCAAGCCAGCCCAGTCATTGAAAAAAGCTCTTCCTTCGGTCGGTAAAAGAGAGTCTAACAGCATACTGAAATTTTCGCTTCTCAAAGAATGCTGTGCAATGGGGCCAGACCTTGACCGTGGTCATTTCTCTACCCCTGTTTTCTCCCTGTAATCAGCAAAAATCATGCTAACCACACGGCAACTGTATGACCAGGAGTTAGCGCGTTGTCGTGAACACTTCGAAAAGGTGGATCTGCACAAAGAGCGGGGCTACCTGATGAAGTTCACTACTTTCTCCGCCAATGTTGAAAATATACTGCCCTCAATACACCGTGAGGACCATGAGGAGCTCTTTAGGGAGTTGCTACTACAGCAGATATATACAACATTCGATCAGCAGTGCCTCACCGCGGCTGAACTGATAAAGGTACGGGGCGATCAGGATCTACTAAAAAAAGAGTCTGGGCCCAAAATATACTGTACTTACCACCTCGGTTCTTACCGTTTGTTGACCAGTGTACTGTTTAGAAACGGGGTTGACTGTGTACTTCTTGTGGGGAGTAACATGAATCGCCAGCAAGGCGACGGTATGGTCGAGCATATAGAAGGTCTACGCCAGAAATATGGGCTGACCAATACCTTCCGGGTAGTAGAAGCGGGTAGCCCGGCAGCCGGGCTTACTGTGATGCGGGAACTGAAGGCAGGCAGATCATTAATTGTTTATGTTGACGGTAGCCCTGAAACCGGGCCGCAGGAGGGAGAAGAATCCCAGTTTTTATCGGTTCGCTTTGGTTCCAGGAGACTACTTACCCGAAAAGGGGTTGGTTATCTGTCGCACGCAACAAATGTACCCATCGTGCCGGTGGTGAATTATCGGGAGGCTACTATGATCAATGTGTTACATTGCCTCAAGCCGATTCGTCCCATTGCTAAAAGTGATCGGGAAATGTACTGCCAGGAGATTATGCAGCAACTCTATGATGCTTTTTGGTCCGTACCTCAAACGGTATCCCGGCCAATGGGAGGGCTGGAACTACATTCATTTGTTCTTGCAGCCTGAGGCCCCCAAAAACACCTTTTTTGGCTACCATAGCGAGCGTCTTAGTTTCAACGAAAAGCGTTATACACTGTGTGATTTTGAAAAGGCCCCCGTTTTGTTCGACCGGCAGCTCTACCAGACGTTTGAGATTACAGAGGCCCTGAAGGACTTGCTCCAGAACATGCACACGGTAGATTCAGTAGAAGACGTTGTAGGAAAACAAGTGTTCAACGAACTGGTAAGTATGGAGATAATTCATTGATTACTCTATAGTATACAGCCAAAAGCGCGGCCCTGATTTACTAGTAAATCAGGGCCGCGCTTTGTTAAAATGAAGTAGTAACTTTTTACTACGTAATCAGGTATTGCTACTTACTTCAATATCGTCACCTGATTTATTAAAAAACCTGAAATTGACCATACCTAAAGAACTATCGCTGACCAGCTTAATCCAGGTCTTATACTTAACGTACCACTGCGCCTGCCTGGAGTAAATACCCTTGGTGTAATACGCGTAAAGAAACGGGTTCATTGAAATAGAGATACCCCGCTCATTCTGCTTGGTCAGAATATAGTCGAGATTACTTTCAATAATATCCGTAACAAGAACACTGGCCTGGATAGTCCCCGTACCACCACAGGTTGGGCACACTTCACGGGTAACGATGTTCATTTCGGGCCGGACGCGCTGACGGGTAATCTGCATCAAGCCAAATTTCGTGAGGGGTAAAATCGTGAACTTCGAGCGTTCCGGTTTCATCTCATCCCGCATGATATCCTGCAGTAGCTTTTTGTTCTCTGCTTTCTTCATGTCGATGAAATCAACCACTATAATCCCTCCCATATCCCGCAACCGAAGTTGACGGGCAATTTCTTTGGCAGCCTCACGATTTACGCTGATGGCTGTTGCTTCCTGGTCTTCCTCAGAATTCGATTTATTGCCGCTATTGACATCAATAACATGCAGGGCTTCTGTATGTTCGATGATCAGGTACCCACCACCGGGTAAACTCACAGATCGGCCAAAGAGTGACTTCAGTTGCTTCTCGAGCCCCAGTGCTTCAAAGATCTTCGATTTACCGTTATAAAGTTTGACAATTTTCTCTTTGTCCGGGGCAATGGTGTGAATGAAATCTCTGATTTCGTCAAAAGATTCCCGCGTATCGACCGTAATACTTTCGAACGATTCATTGAGCATGTCGCGCAGGATAGACGATGCCCGGTTCATTTCACCCAACACCCGATCCCGGGGTTTAGCGTCGGCCAGTGACTGGATAGCCTGGTCCCATTTGGCGAGTGAGTTCTGCAGGTCGCGGTCAAGTTCTTCTACGTCTTTGTCCTGCGCCACAGTTCGAACAATAACGCCGAAATTCTGCGGCTTTAACGACGACATCAGGCGTATGAGACGCGAGCGCTCAGCGCGATCAGTAATTTTCTTGGAAAGGTTTACACCGTCAGAAAAAGGGACCAAAACTAAGTAGCGGCCCGCTATTGAAATGTCGCAGGAAAGGCGTGGACCTTTGGTTGAGATGGGTTCTTTGACCACCTGAACCAGAATAGGCGTGTTTTTAGTCAGCACTTTATCGATTTTGCCTATTTTCTCGATGGGTGGTTCCAGGTTCATACCAGTAATCCTCCCGGTGCTGACTCGCTTGGCAATTACATCTTTAACAAGCTTGTTGAGCGAATTGATATTCGGCCCCAAGTCCTGATAATGTAGGAAACCGTCTTTCTCGTGGCCCACATCTACGAAAGCAGCGTTGAGTCCCGATGATAATTTTTTGACTGTTCCTAAGTATAGATCGCCAACGGTAAAGCTGCTGTCTAACTCTTCTTCGTGATACTCCAGCAATCTCTTGTTTTGCAAGAGCGCAATCCGATCACCTTTCTGAGTCGAACTGATAACTAATTCATTACTCACAAGATGAATGTACGGTTAAGAATGGCTATATAAAAAGAAAGAAGCCACGTTCGGGCTTTACAGACCGGCCGAAGCTTCCGCGAGCAAGTTTACTGTTTGCAATGTATGGCTTATAGCTGGCTTACGCGGAGACTACAAACCATACACGACAAACGGAGAACTATTTCTTCTTATGCCGATTTTTTCTGAGCCGTTTTTTCCGCTTGTGCGTGGCAATCTTGTGCCGTTTCCGTTTTTTACCGCAAGGCATAGTATACTGATAGTTAATGGTTGAAATACATGTCGGCCCCGCCACCCGGCGAGACCCCTTCTACTCTTTCGCTCGTTGGCAGCACTACACTACGCAACGAACGCGGTTGAACTCACTTTAGCCGCTCTTCGTACTCGCGCACTGCGGCAAGAATTTGCGGATCTTTTTCCTGTTTTTTTACCTGAGCAAGTACCTGCCTTGCTTCTTCCTTCTGGCCAGCTTCTGCCAGGCTAATGCCCAGATAAAACTGCGCTTTTCGGCTCGACGGGTTATTCACCAGAATTTGCCGGAAGCGCTCAACTGCTTTTACATGTTGATTGGAACGCATGGCCAGCAGTCCTAAATTGAAGAGGGCCAACTCATTGGTTGGGTCCTGCTTAATCACCTCACGCAACATCATGATTCCCTGCATTGGGTTATCCGTGTTCACGTATGTCATTGCCATGTTAGCCTTTGCCGACAACAAGCCTGGATTCTTAGCCAGCGCCTGCCCATAAAAGTCCCGCGTCTTCTCGCCCAAAGCAGCTGTTTTCTTTGCATCAACGGCAAAGGTATAGGCTTCAAAATAGCTATCCCCCGCTCGCTGCAAATTTTGCTCCGTTGGTTGTGCCTGCGCCAGTACACCGGCGTAGTAGGCAGCACTGTCGTACCGCGTCACATCCCGCAGGAGCGTAATCAGTTTCTCACCAACACGCTCTTTTTGATCTGAACCGGCGCTGGCAAACTCAGCCCGCAACATTGCCAGTTGCTTCTGTTGTTCTGATGACAGCGGTTCTTCATGGGCGTCTGAAGCACTACCAGCCACTCGGGAAGTGTCAGCACCAGATTGGTTTGAGCCAGACGTTTGTGCTGTATTCCCCGCTCTAATCTGTTTATCTTCGTTTTGCACGACCACCGTTGGCAGGGTATACAATCCCACCGTCAGAGACGCAGCCAAAAGCACAACAAGCAACACGAATTTATTCATAGTGGGCAATAACTAACGGCAAACGTCTGGCTTTACAGTCCTGACAGAATTGGTTATTCAACAGCTACTTTAGCTTTGTCACTGGTTTTAACCTGCTCTACAAAAACTTTCGCTGGTTTAAAGCTGGGAATAAAATGTTCTTCGATTACCATAGCGGTGTTCTTGGAAATATTCCTGGCAACTTTCTGAGCGCGTTTCTTATTGATGAAACTGCCGAACCCCCTCACGTAAATATTCTCTCCCTCGGCCAATGAGTCCTTAACTACTGAAAAGAAAGTCTCTAGGGTGTTTGTTACTTCTGCCTTATCAATACCGGTCTTATCGGCGATCTCGGCAATTACATCTGCTTTCGTCACGACTTCTTAAACTTTAACGTTTTCTGTGTTGTTGAAAATTTGGGTCTCAAAATGGGAGCACAAAGGTAGGGCTTTCCCCTAACTTTAAAAATTATGACTTACGTTTTTCCGGCTATCGGGCTTTTTTTTCTTTTATTTTGAATTGGCAATCAGACCTTAACGACATAGAAACCACGTTTGCCCCCACGCTTGAACAGTGGTATACTATTCATAAACGGAATCTTCCCTGGCGCCATACAACCGACCCTTACCGCATTTGGCTATCGGAAGTAATCTTACAACAAACGCGCGTAGCCCAGGGGAAACCGTACTACGAACGCTTTGTGGATGCGTATCCCACGATTGCCCATATGGCTCAGGCGGATGAACGCGACTTACTCCGTTTATGGCAGGGACTTGGTTACTACTCCCGCGCCCGAAATCTGCACCAGACCGCTCGCTTTGTAACGACAAATTTAGAAGGAAAGTTTCCCTCGAATTACCATGACTTACTGAAAATGAAGGGAATAGGTACGTATACGGCCGCAGCCATTGCTTCTTTCGCTTTTGGTGAACGGGTGCCGGTTGTTGACGGTAACGTTTACAGGGTGCTGGCACGGGTATATGGTATTGAAGAAGATATTACCACTACCACTGCCAAAAAGACGTTTGCTGCTTTGGCCACGCGCCTGATTCAATCCGCTACGGATCCGGCTACGTATAACCAGGCTATCATGGAATTTGGTGCCATCCAGTGTACCCCAACTGGTCCCGATTGCTTGCTTTGTCCATTGCAGCAGGCATGCGTTGCTTATCTGACTGGCAGTCAGCATCGTTTGCCCGTTAAAGCGAAGAAAGCACCCGTGCGTCAGCGGTTCTTCACCTATCTGGTTTTCAGGCACAACGGGAAACTAGCACTTCGGGAACGGACGCTCCGCGATGTGTGGCAAAACCTGTATGATTTTTGTCTGATTGAACACGAGTTAGACACGCCCAAGGCCGCCGGCATTGATGACCTCCTGAGCGATCTATCTTCATCTGATCCCGCTTACGTGCTGGTGCAACAGGGGCATTTGGCTGCTTTGCCGACAGAAGCGGTTCAGTTGTTATCGCACCAGCGAATCCATGCCCGCTTTCACCTTATCGACGTGCCAAACGAACGCTTACCGGCTGATCTGCAATGGTATAGTGAGGATGAGATCAATCAGCTACCCAAGCCGGTAATCATTAAAAACTATTTGGAAACGCTACTTGGATAAGTCGGTATATTTCAGTATCTTTAATCTTCTTAAACACTACGATTTTCTCCGTACTTATTTAAAACAAAGTATATGGCCAGTCTGAATAAAATGACAATAATCGGCAATCTGGGTGCCGATCCTGAAGTACGGTATCTGGATGGAGGAGCTGTAGTAGCTACCTTTAATGTAGCTACCACCGAAAAGTATACCAGCCGAAGTGGGGAGAAAGTTGAGCAGACAGAATGGTTTCGGGTAGAACTGTGGAATGAACAGGCTAAAGTAGCTGAGAAATTTTTGAAGAAAGGCAATTCCGTTTACGTCGAAGGTCGGCTTCGGACGGAGTTGTGGACGGATAAAGAAGGGAAAGAAAGAACATCGCTGCGCGTTCGGGCTAGTACCATGCAACTGCTGGGAAGCCCCAATGATCGTCCAGGTTCGGATGATGCTTCTTCTTACGAAGCTCCCCGTCAGCAGGCGGCCCCCGTGCAGTCTGCTCCGGCCCCGCAACAAACCCGCCAGCAACCTGCTGCTGCCCCTAAACAACAGCCGGCCAGACGGGAACCGGAACCGGTACAGTTTGAGAGCAACAGTGGCGATGATGATTTACCCTTCTAAGCCATCCGACGCTTCCTATTGTTGAACGAGATTTATTATACATGGACCCTGGTGACCCCCTTCCTCGACAGGTGCTCCAAGCCGCTGATGGCTTGGGCACCTATTTTGATTTATACGCCCCCTATACGGCGTTAGTCCTCCTGCTGGTAACCGTAGCCGGGTTGATATCAGCCTCAGAAGCCGCTTTTTTTTCGCTCTCGCCCGACGACCGGGCTACATGCCGGGATAGTACCCAGGCCGACGACCAGCGTATTGCCACACTTCTGGAACGCCCCAAGCGCCTGCTGGCTTCGCTGGTCATTTTCAATAACTTACTGAACATTGCAATTGTCGTCATTGTCACGTACCTCACCTGGGAGTTCTCGCAGGTATCGCGGGGGTCGGGCTGGATACTTACTGCCATGACGGTGGCCATAACAGTGGCAATCGTGCTGTTCGGCGAAATCATACCAAAGGTGTACGCCAGTCAGAATAACTTGTTTGTGGCCCGTCGAACAGCCCAGCTGGCCCAGATTGGCCTGGCTGTCTTTCGTCCACTAGCCATACTTTTAGTCAATCTGAGCAACCAGATTGACAAACGAATTCAGCGACGTGGTTACAAGCTATCCGTGGAAGAATTAAGTCAGGCAGTCGAGCTGACAGGGGCCAGTGCTACGGACGAAGAAAGAGAAATTTTAAAAGGTATCGTTAACTTCAGTAATCTGACGGCCCGGCAGGTGATGCGGGCACGATTGGACATATCGGCGGTGGCCGATAGTCTGGTATTTAGTGATTTATTGGCTCAAATCAATGCATCGGGCTATTCCCGCGTACCGGTTTATGGCGAATCGCTGGATCAGATTGAAGGCGTTCTTTACATAAAAGATTTGTTGCCTCATATTTATCAGGATGACTCATTCCAATGGAAATCGCTACTGCGCCCCGCTTTTTTTATCCCCGAGAACAAAAAAGTTGACGATTTACTTCAGGACTTTCAAAAACGCCGGGTTCACATGGCCATTGTGGTCGACGAATATGGTGGTACGCGTGGTCTGGTGACGCTGGAAGACATTATTGAAGAGATTTTTGGCGACATCAACGACGAGTTTGACGACGATACGGTCGTAGGTTACCGACGTGAGGATGCACGTACGGTAGTATTTGAAGGCAAAATGTCAATATCGGATGTGTGCCGTGTACTCAATGTTGACGCTACTACCTTTGAAGCAGCCCAGGGAGATAGTGAATCGCTTGGGGGGCTGTTGCTTGAGCTGTTCAAAAAACTTCCTCAGGCTGGCGAAGAAACTAATTACGAAGGCTTTATTTTTGAAGTGCTATCGGCAGATGATAAGCGGATCAACGAAGTGCGGGTCAGAAAGAACGACCTGGTTGAGCAAACCTAACCGACTGGATCTTACCATTCAAACCCACAATCCTCTCCCCTGATTATAGTCGGTGCTGATGCGCCGTATTTCTCCGGCAGAGTAAGTCAGAAAACCCTTCTTCCGCAACGTCTGCAAACGTCTTTTTTCAACCCACGACAAGCGACCATCGACCAGGGAGGCAAAAACAACAAGCCGTTCCAGACTATGGCGTACGGGGAGAGGTAATGCAGTTAAATGTTCGGCGAAGTGCCTCCCCGATGAAACATCGGTCGAAAGACGAAACCGGTCTACAATCGTTTCAGTTAGCAGGAAGTGAGCGTAACTAACTGGGCCCTTCAGGATAGAGATATACTGTAATGCTTCCATGATTATGGGGAAAAACTGCTCGTTCTTGCCCCATTCTTCATGTAGTTCATGGACAAACTCACGAATGGTAGTAGGAGCCATTACCCTCACCTGGGCTTCGTGCAACACCTGCCAGGCAGCCCAGCCGTTCCAGAAGGCGTAGACAAACACCGATACTAATTCGACGGTTTGACGCAGGGTATACTCATCCAGATACTGCCCCAGTATAAGCTGTATGAAAGCCATGATAAAAGCTGCTTTCAAAATATTGATCAGAAAGAAGATAGGTAATCCCCAGCGGGGCATCGTTAAGTAGGGATCAAGCCCCAAACGAAAAAATCCAATCCACGACTTACGAGGTGACTCATCGGCCAGTGCTTTAATATGGCGTTCGTACTGAGCGTCGTGCGCACCGGGAAACTGACATACCTCCATAATCATTTTCACGCCCCAGCTACCCAGCGACAACAAAACGTTTACTTCCAGGTAGATCAGCAGTAAGGCATAGAGCGCATGGACAAGGGGTAAATCGTAGAACTGGCCGAGGATAGCAACAGAGGTTGAGCTAAACGTATCGGGCCATTTGTGCTGCGGCAGCAAAAAAGCCAGAACCCCCAGCGCACCCATCAAAACAGACAGGGTCAGAACAAAATTTTTCGTGCGACGAACAACCCGGCTTTCGAACTCATTCAGCACATACGGCTCATCAGTCGGATGAGGCATCTCAAGTGCCTGCCGCAGATAGCGCATTGACAGATGGTCGAATGGACCGGTATTATTGTCAGGTGGCCGGGTAGACATAGTTGTTATTCGAGGTGGTGTCTTACCTGGTTAAACTACTAAAGCCCTGATGTTGTTGGCAAACAGCCTGATATAATAAATCAGGACGTGTATAACGAAGCGCTTTTGCCTTGCGAACAAATAGGTAAATGCAGCACGGGGGGTTCTTTACAGAGTAGTGCATAAACTTGTTCGCTCATGAAGTACGTTTTTTTGATTTGTAGCTGCCTGCTGGCCAGTTACTTTACCCTGCCAGCCCTCGGGCAGGTAGCCCCTGCCCAGAAACGGGTGAAAGATGAAATGCTGGATGCAGTAACGGCATTCATGGCTAAGCTCACACCTGAGCAAATAAAACAGGCTACCTATCCACTGGACGATGAGGAGCGGTTTAACTGGCACTTCGTTCCCCGCGAGCGGAAAGGACTGCCCTTAAAACAGATGACGCCGGAACAACGGGATGCAGCAATGGCAATGCTCAAAACGGGGCTGAGTCAGCAGGGGTACGACAAAGTCACTTCCATCATGGATAACGAAAACGTGCTCCGGGTCGTTGACAACCGCCCGCCTAACGACACCTACCGGGACCCCGAGAACTACTCGTTCACCATATTCGGAAACCCGGACGATAAAAACCCCTGGAGCTGGCGAATAGAAGGCCATCATCTTTCCTTGCACTTCTTGTCCCAAACGGGTAAAGTGATTGCTCAGACGCCCACGTTCTTTGGTACCAATCCAGCTGTTCTGGCCTTCGATTCCAGCATGGCCGACAAACGCATGCAAAACCCGCGCATCGCTGATTTACCGCAGAAAGGTCGGCAAATTATGCGGTTGGAAACTGACAAAGCCTTTGCCCTGCTGAAATCGCTCAGTCAGGATCAGCTTAAGCAAGCCGTAGTGAACGCCGTTGCTTACCCTGAAATTATGACTAGTAACAAGCGAAAAGCATCAATGGAACGCATGGATGGTGTAAAAATGGCTGACATGAAATCGGGACAACGCGCCCTATTCATGGATCTGCTCCAGATTTACCTGAAAAACTACCACATTACGCTGGCCAAGCAACAGCTGGACAAACTCAAAAAAACGGGTCTGGATGAACTTCGTTTCGCCTGGGCTGGCGACCTGACTCCGGAACTGGGCGAAGGCAAAGGCTGGTACTACCGCATTCATGGCCCTACAATTTTGATCGAGTACGATAATACCCAAACGAACGCCAATCATATCCATACCGTTGTGCGCGATTTGACCAATGATTTTGGGGAAGACCTGTTGCAGGAGCACTACAAGAATGTAACGCACGGTAAACCCTGAGCCGTTTAACAACTTTTAACCAAAAAATTCGGTTGTTTCTCCTTAATTTGTCCAGATTTTTTGTTCCAAATTCATGAAGAAACACCTTATCAGCGCGTCGATCTGCCTGCTTTCAATGGCCGCATCCGCGCAGCAAACTCAGTGGTACCTACAGGATAAAACCGACAAAACGGCTGGTATCAGCGTAGACCGGACGTATCGCGAACTGCTCAAAGACCGGAAACCAACGCCCGTTGTGGTTGCGGTTATCGACGGCGGAATTGACACGACCCACGAAGACCTCCGCCGGGTGCTGTGGGTAAACCCGAAAGAGATTGCCGGAAACGGGAAAGATGACGATAAAAACGGTTACGTCGATGACATACACGGCTGGAATTTCATTGGTGGCAAAGACGGTCGTAACGTCGACCATGAAACAGCCGAGGTAACCCGACTGTACGTACAACTCAAGCCAACCTACGAAGGAAAGGACCGGAAATCGCTGAAGCCAGAGCAGCAGAAGGACTATGATCTGTACACGAAAGTAAAGGCTGAGGTCGAAAAAAACCAGGCGCAGTACAAAGCACAGTACCAGGGAATCGGCCAATTTTACACGCAGTTTTCAACAGCGGTCAATAGCCTGAAACAAGCACTGAATGTAACCAAACTCGATACGCTGACCTTGAGCAAAGCTGCCGATACCCTGTCGGATGCCGCCATGAAACGGCCCATACAGGGTATACTGCGCCTGCTGCGCCAGCAGGGAGCTGCCGATACCGATGTGGTGATGGCTGAGCTTGAGAAAGCAAACGAACAGCTTAAATCCCGCGCCGAATACAACTACAATCCGGATTTCGACGGGCGCTCGGTAGTGGGCGATAATCCGGAGGATATGAATCAGCGCGACTATGGCAACGCCGATATCGCCGGTGCAAATCCCGATCATGGCACGCACGTTTCGGGCATCATTGGGGCCGACCGGACAAATAATCTGGGGATTATGGGTATTGCCGATGCCGTTCAGATTATGGGGATACGTGCTGTGCCTGATGGAGACGAACGGGATAAAGATGTGGCAAATGCCATCCGGTACGCCGTTGACAATGGCGCCCAGATCATCAATATGAGTTTCGGGAAGGATTACTCGCCCCAGCGTAAAACCGTTGAGGATGCCGAGCGATATGCACTCACCAAGGGCGTATTGATGATTCATGCCGCTGGCAATGACGGTAAGGATATCGATACAGCAGCCAACTATCCATCGCCCCGGTTTATTGATGGCTCAGCCATTCCCAATGTAATTACAGTGGGAGCCAGTGCCGAGCCGAACACTGCCGATCTGATTGCCAGTTTCTCCAATTACGGCAAGCAAAATGTGGATGTATTTGCACCGGGTAAGGATATATACTCGACCGTTCCGGGCAGTAAATACGAAAATAACAGCGGTACCAGCATGGCCTCACCTGTAGTGGCGGGGGTAGCGGCCGTACTGAAATCTTACTTTCCTAAGTTAACCTATGCCGATATCAAACGAATTATCATGCAATCGGCAGTGCCTTACGCAACGAAAGTGACCCGGCCTGAGTCCACCGACGAAGTACCGTTCAACACCTTGTCGAAATCAGGAGGTATCGTCAGTCTGTACGATGCCGTAAAAATGGCTATCGCTCAGGAAGCAGGCACGGGTGCGACCAAGGTAAAGTAATTAGCTTGCCAGTAGACAAGGAGAAAAATACCCTGCCTGCCGGGATACAGAAGCCGGAAGTTGATCATCGCGTAAAAGTGACCGTCGACTTCCGGCTTATTTTTTCAGAAACCGCTCCATTTGCGTTCTGTCTCCATCTGACAGGTGAAGCATGTAAATTCCGGGGGGTAAGTGCTGAATGGTGATAGTTGCCTGCGTTTCACCCTGTTGATTTTTCAGCCAGAAAGGCGTGTTCCATACCCGACCCAGTAAATCAATTACCTGAAGGTGGATCTGTTTTGCCAACGGATTCGCGTAACGCACATAGAGCGTCGTTTCTGCCGGATTTGGGTAAATCCCTACATACCCGGTTGGGTCGGAGAAAGCAGCGGTTATAATGGAGGTGACTACCATTCGCTCAGTCGAATAACCTACACAGCCGTACTGCATCACCCGCACCTTGTACGCGCCTGCTTTTGCTATCGACAGCGTATGGGTACGAGCGTTGGACAGTGAGTCATTATTCCGAAACCACTGGTACCGGTACGATGTATCTTCGGGGGCTTTCAGCGTCAGCGTGGCACCTTGAGGAAGCTTTAATTCTGTGCCTGTCGGCATCAGGTCGAGGGTATTGACCGAACTGGCCGCAATCGTTTTCTCGTCAGATAGTACCTGACATGCCTTGTGAACAACCCTCACCCGGTACCGGCCCGGTTGGACGGCACTGAATGTACTGTCATTGGCTTGAGGAATCACCGTATTGTCCAGCAGCCAGCTAAACGCTGCACCCGGCATGGCTACCCCCCCTACGGCAATGGCTTTCATCCGGACAGGCTCGTCTGGATGACAAATCCACTGATTGCCAACCGGGTTAAGATCCACGGCTACGGTCTTCACCCTCACCGGCTGAGAGGTAGCTGAGCAACCATTCTTGTTCGTTATCCGAAGCGTATAGGTACCCGCTTTTGTTGCGGGATAGACAGCGGCCGTCGTTGCTGCATCAACAGTGCCATCACGCAGCCATTGGTAACTAAACGTGGCGGACTCTGCGGATGAACGCAACGGCAACACGGTTCCGTTGCAGATAACGGTGTCTTTTGCCGGTTGAATGGAAATGGCCAACTGGCAGTTTACGCGTTTCTGACCACTAATAATGAGTGAGTAGGGCTGACTCGCGTACCGCATACTTCCCTTGTGCGAGATGGTGATGGTATACATTTTTCCCGGCACCGGGCTAGCCAGATAGATCTGCTCGACGTTATCGCGGAAATTATCTTTCTGAACGGCAGCCCTATCGGGATTAGCAGGATCGAGTGCGAAAGGGAAGGTTGTACGCACCCCGTCACTCACCCGAACATCGAGGTCATTGACCAGTTTAGGCGTACGGTTATTCAGCGCACCCGCGCCAACGGGTGTAGGTACGCCTTCGGGATCAGTCCAGCTTAACGTGATAACGAGTGGTTCATTCCCCTGAGCAACAACACTCCGGGTAATCGTTTTACCAGCCGTTAAGCTTTGTTCCAGCACCAGGTGAGCCTGATTTTCATTCAACAACAACCGAGCCGCTGCTTCGGTATTGAGTAAGCCCCAACCCTGCCGGTAGTCCGGGCCAGCGGCCGGATTGGGCCGGTCGGCCGTGTGAAGCACCAACCCCTTCAGCGTGGCAGCCCGCATAAACTGTCCCGTTTGCGGCAGCCCGGCCGCCCGTTGGCGGGCGTATACTTCCTGGAGCAGGAACAGGGAACCCGATACATTGGCCGCTGCCATTGAGGTGCCACTGTAGGTACCGTACGCGGTATTGTCTGTCGCGATGGACGACACCACCTCCGAGCCAATACCCAGTAAATCAGGCTTTATTCGGCCATCATCCGTAGGTCCCCAGCCACTATAATCCGTTGATCCGACCAGAACGGGTTGATTCTGGCTGGTATAACTCACCTCGGCCGCGCCGACTGTCAGTACATTTTTTGCAGTAGCATCGGCCGGAATTACGTCGTAACCGGCATTTCTGTTCCGGGCAACAGTACTCTTGCTGTTTGAATCCCTCAGAAAATAAGGCTTACCGGCAGGTGGTCCGGTTTCCGCCCGTTTGTTATCCGCCGACCGAACCATCAGGAAAAACGGATTATTATGCCCCAGTCGATCCAGGTCCTGAGCCGTAGTATTGTAAAAGCCGAACACGTAATCATCGGTGGTGCTAATGGCGGGGCTACCCCACCACTCCCATTTCAGGTCCGGGTTGGTACCGGGCCGTGACGCGTTGTACACCCAGCCCGCTACGGGGCCATAAGCGTGGTTCGACACCAACAAGGTGGGGGCTGCAACAGCCAGTTCAGCCAGGTCGTTCGTATAATCCCAAACCGACAATTGGGCTTCATTCGCCATGCCCCTCGCCAGCGGATCAACACCCCGCCCAATGAGCGTGCCTGCCAGGTGAGTAGCATGATCATTCACAACGGCTCCGTTGTCTTTCGGGCGTATTCTTGACTTGCCAGCCACATCACCAAACTCTTGGTGAGCCTCCAGTACACGCCCCCCGTCCCACAACCCCAATCGGCCTGCCATACCGGACAAACTCCCCGAAACGGTAACAGGTAGCGCTCCCCCACCCTGCAGTGCCAGGGTGCGCGTTCCACGAGCCGCTTCCGTATTATGGAGGGTATAATAAATTGGCTGGCCCAGCGGATCAACTCCCTGAAGTTGTAGAATACGCTGATTGGAATAGTTTTTGCGGAGCTGCCACTGATGCTGCTGCGCCAGACGAAGGGTCTGTTTCCACAGCTGGCTGTGTCGATCAACAACCTCCCTTTGCCACGGGAAAGGCTCACCGGCCAGCATAGCCTGGGCCCGAACGCGGTTATCGACACCGTTAAAAAACGCCAGAATCAGGCCAGATAACAGCCCAAAAAGCCATCTATCCCTATACAATGCCTTGTTCCGACTAGTTGAGCCAGGCAGGTAGCTATGCGTCAGAAGCAGTGAGAATTAGTGTTTGTAAATTCGTTTGACCCGGATACGTTGCGTCCGGTCATCTGCTACAACTACAAAAAACGTACCGCCCGGCAGATTGCTTATATCGATTACTGCCGAGTAAATTTTCCCGGCCCGCTCCAGCGTGGCCTGATAGAGTGTACTGCCGTTCAAATCGGTTATCCGGAACGCAGGCCGTTGCAGCAACGATGTGACAACAGGCACAGAAATGGTCAGCAGTTTGGTAGCGGGGTTAGGATAAACGCTTATATCCTCGTCATTCGCGGAGGGTTCCGCTGCCAGAATCGTTAGAACTACTTCGTTGGAAACAGCGACTCCGCAGCCGTTCACGTTCCCCTGCACCGAATACCGGCCTGATTGCCCAACGGCGTATGTGGTGCCCGTAGCACCCGGAATAGGCACACCATTCAAAAGCCATTGAATACCGGAAACCGCATTGGTACTCAGCGTAAAACTGCTCACCGTAACAACCGGAATTTGGGGCGTATTGACTGATACAACCAGCGCAGATGAGCGTACGGGTGCACAGGTACTGGCTACCTGTACGGCGTAACTACCCGCCGTAACAGCCGATAAACTAGCTCCGGTGGCTCCGGCAATGGCTTGTCCATCAAGGAGCCACTGGTACGTTAACCCGGCACCTGTGTTGGCCTGCAAGGTCAGACTTGATCCCTGACAAATGCTGGCCGACCCACCGGGTGTAATCGTTGCGGTGACCGCCGTAGTGGTCGTTGACACAACGGGGGTGCGTTGTGGATTGGCGCAGTCGAGCGACCTGATTTTCATGTTGTAGAAGTAATACCAGGCCGTCTTCAAGGTATCTGTTGCTGTACCGGTGTTAAATAACGAGCCCTTTATCGTGACAACAGGCTGACCCGTTTGCGTTTTCAACTGATACGGAAAACCACCAACACCCGCGTTGCTTCGAAAAATGGACGCTCCTCCCGCGTAATCAATTGTTATTTTATAGTCGCCGGCGGCAGGAATTTTCAGGTTTAGCGCGTACACCGCCCCCTGATCATTGGGATCATCGACCAGTTGACTGTTCGTAGTGGCCGTGAGGCTGAGATTCCGGGTGGGATTCACGTCCAGCGTAACGCTGGAGATAGCTGTGTTATCGTATCTCCGCACCGTAAACGTCAGTTGCCCCGGCGTGCCAATGTATAAACGGGCACTCTGAATAAGGATGGGTACGGTAGTTGAGATGAGGGGTGCCGGGCCAAAGTTTCCGCTGTAGGTCCCCCCTGTGAACACTGTTTTGTCAACCGGACCAATAACGCCCGAGAAATCATTCAGGACAGCATAAAACAGACCAGTGATGGGTGACGTTTTCACCGACACCCGGTTGCCCGCTGCCAGTAGATTCCCCCCCGTTGGTGTATCGTACCAGAAAGCAGTTCCACCGCCCGCATTCAACAACGAGAAAACGGAATCTGTACCACAGCGGGTGACGGAGAACAGCCCGTTGTTTGCCACGGGCGCACTGGTTCGAACTTCAGCAATGGTATTATTAGCACCGTTTTGATCAGTTAACAGACCCGTTGCCACACTGAATTTGTACGTTTGGTCGGGTGCTAAAGCTACCGTTGCCGGTAGAATCAATGTCAACAGTGCGTCCCGAAAAGCCAGCACGTTGGGCACAACACCCGTCAACGTCGTTAGTGGGGTATTGTTGGCATCGGTAATGGTCAGACTAACCGGCACGTTGGTTTGACTGGCAGCCCCGTAATTACGGATTCGTACCGAGATGGCCACATCGCTGTTCGTTTGCCCACAAAAACTGGCTTCGGGCAAGATGAGTGCTGTGGCTCCTACATCATTACTTGTTTGTACTACATTGATCGAATAATCCTGCGTTTCGCCGGTACCGTAATTGCCGCAGGCTGCCACGGCAGCCGCATCAGTAGTCTCCACTGCTACAATCCTGAACCGAACGACCTGTCCGTTTCGAACGTTGGCCGGAATCGTAACCGTCGTAGAGAAAACCCCCGCATTGGTCAAAACCCCTGATGTAGCTACGGTTTCACCGGCATCCTCAAAGCTGCCATTCAGGTTCCAGTCGGCAAATGCTTTGACGACAACGTTTTTGGCTGTTCCACAAGTACCCAGCGTTACCGTTAGCGGAACCTGCTGACTGGATTGAACCGTTGTCGTTTGGGTAGAACTGGTGTATGCGGTGCAACCAGCCGCTCCAGCCTGGTCGATGCTACCAAACTGCAAGCGATTTATTTTCGTATCGGCCGTTGAGGTTGGTGCCGAAGCGCAGTAGGCGGCACCACCGATACCACTCATCAACAAAGCATAATCCTGTTTGGCCCCGTTCAGAGTACCCTTGTGCGCTATCGTCACCGTATAGGTTTTCCCCGGAACGGGTGTGGTCAGGAGCACCTGCTCTACGTTGTCGCGGAAGTTATCGCCCCTTGTGGCGGCATTAGCCGGATTAGCCGGGTCCAGTATCCAGGGTAACGTAGTTGTTGTACCGTCGCTGATGCGGATATCGAGGTCATTAACGAGTTTGGGCGTCCTGTCGTTGAGCGTTGTACTGGCCGTACCGGGCGGATCAGTCCAGCAAATGGTTGATACAAGCGGGCCTCGTCCCGAAGCCACAACGGTAAATGAGTAAGTTTGTCCCTGCGCGAGCGTTCGCTCGTTGAGTAGGTAATTATTATCCGTGTTGAGGATGACCCGCCCGGCCCGCTCCGTGTTTAGCAGACCCCAGCCGTTCTGGTAGTCGGGTCCAGGTGCCGTGCCGGCTTCGTCGGCGGTGTGGAGTGCCAACCCTTTCAGGGTAGAAGACCGCAGGAGCTGGCCGTTGTTGCGTTGCGAAAACAATTCCTGCAATAGAAGCAACGAGCCCGCTACGTTGGGTGATGACATAGATGTTCCACTGAGCACTACGTAAGCGCTGTCGCCCTCGGAACCGGATGATAAAACGCTGACGCCTATTCCTGCCAAATCAGGCTTGATTCGTCCATCATCAGAAGGCCCCCAACTGGTAAACCCACTCAGAACAACGTCGGCGGGCTGGTTATACCCGTAGTTCAGATTACTAATGGCCGACACGGTCAGGATGTTTTTCGCATTGCCGTAGGTGGGAATCTGATCGTACCCGTTTTGACTGGCGCGGGCATCAGTACTGGTTACATTGCTGTTGCCGAGGTAATACGGCTGTCCGGCTGCGGGTCCGTTGGAGCCGTGATCGTTACCCGACGATTTTACGATAAGGTAGTACGGAGCATTTTGAGCAATCTGATCCCAGGTAACGGCTACTTTTTCGTACAAGCCAAATTTGTAATCCTCCGTTTTACTGATCAAGGTATCCCCCCACCACTCCCACCGTATAGCCCCCGTACGGTTATCACTGAACGTCCAACCGGCGTTTGACCCGTAGGAATGGTTAGAGACCAGGAGGCTGGCCGCAGCCGCACTCATTTCGCTGGCGTCATTACCGAAATCATAGGCCCTGAGGTTGGCTCCAAATGCCATTCCCTTTGCCAGGGGGTTCACACCGGCCGCCACCATGATACCCGAAACGTGCGTGGCGTGGCTGGATAAAGTAGTAGCGTTATCGAGCTGGGCCACGCGGCTGGTTGTGGTACTGTTACTGAACTCAGCGTGCGTTAAGCGCACCTTACCCCCATCCCAGATACCGAGTCTGTCTTTCAACGTACTACCGGATAGTGAAACACCCAGGCTACCACCGGCGTAAAGCGAAGTGGTACGGGTACTTATGGCCGCCTGTGTGGCACTGTATGTAGCATCGTACAGTAATTCGCCGGTACTGGTAATACCCCGTAACAGCATCACTCTACCCGTTGGCGAACGCTGTTCGAGTGGGCGGTTTAACCGTCGTGCTTCCGTTAGTGCCTTTTGGTAATTTTCGGTCTGGAATTGCGTAATGGCTTGTTGCAGCCCCTTTTGAATAGCTTGTTGCCGGTCACTATACTGGGGCAATGGCTGGGGCTGAGCCACCAAACAAGTACCGCTGAACAGCAGGAAGAGTGTACTCTGTAACCAGGTCCGGAGCTTTGACAACGGTAAAAGTTTATACATAGCAAAAAAAGCACCTGACGGCCGCCGATCAATTATATACAGTACATACGGAAAAAGTATGCTTCCCGTTGCGCAACGGGAAGCATACTGATAATCATTAATGACTTTAGGCAATGAACGAGTCCGCTTGTCTCACGCCATAGCGTGCAAAAATCAATACACCCCGATAAATCAATTTGTTTTACGGCACGGGTTGAAAAGAAACGGGCCAGGTACCACTGGAAGAAGAGCCAGGTATCACAGACCCGTATAGCTGAAAGGCGTAATGGTTCTAAGTTCGGTTTTGACGGTATCCGATACCCTTAGTTCATCAATAAACTGCCGGATAGTATCAGCCGTAATTTTCTGATTGGTGCGGGTCAACGCTTTCAGGGCTTCGTAGGGTTGCGGGTAGCCTTCTCGCCGAAGCACGGTCTGAATGCCTTCCGCCACCACCGCCCAGTTATCGTCGAGGTCCGCATTCAGGGCCGCAACGTTCAATTCCAGCTTATTCAGGCCTTTCAGGAGCGACTTCAGCGCAATAACCGAATGCGCGAAAGGGATGCCGATGTTACGCAAAACGGTTGAGTCGGTCAGGTCGCGCTGAAGCCGGGAGATGGGCAGTTTGGCCGACAGGTGTTCAAACAGCGCATTGGCAATACCCAGATTCCCCTCCGAATTTTCGAAGTCGATTGGGTTCACTTTGTGGGGCATAGCCGAGGAGCCAACCTCCCCTTCCTTCAGTTTCTGCTTGAAGTAATTCATGGACACGTAGGTCCACATATCGCGGTCGAGGTCAATCAAGATGGTGTTCAGCCGCTTAAACGCGTCGAGGGCAGCGGCCAGCATATCGTAATGCTCAATTTGAGTCGTAAACTGACTGCGAACCATGCCCAGGCTTTCTACGAACGTATCCCCAAACTGTTTCCAGTCCTCATTGGGGTACGCCACATGATGCGCATTGAAATTTCCGGTTGCTCCACCAAACTTGGCCGCCGTCGGAATGGCTGCCAGTAAATGCAACTGTTTCTCAATCCGCTCCACAAACACCGAAATCTCCTTACCCAGCCGCGTTGGCGAAGCGGGCTGACCATGCGTACGGGCCAGCATAGGGATGCTTTCCCACTGTTCAGCCAACGTTTGCAACCGCTTGTAAACATCCCGGTAGAGGGGTTCAATTTCGGTATCGAGTGCATCGCGTAACAGTAGTGGAATGGCCGTGTTATTGATATCCTGCGAAGTGAGCCCAAAGTGAACAAACTCCAGAAATGGCTCTACCGGTGACCCCTTCAGCTTTTCCTTGATAAAATACTCGACTGCCTTAACGTCGTGGTTGGTCGTTTTCTCAATTTCCTTAATCCGCAGCGCGTCCGCTTCCGTAAAGTTTTCATACAGGGCCCGCAGAGCCGGAAACTCCGCCGGGTCAACACCCGCTAATTGCGGAACGGGCCACTCCCGCAGCGCAATAAAGTATTCAATTTCAATGCGTACGCGGTAGTGGATTAACCCCAATTCCGAAAAATAGGGGGCCAGTGCGTCAACCTGCGACCGATAACGGCCGTCTATCGGCGAGATGGCCGTTAATGGAGAGAGATTCATGTTTATTGTTCTCGTCATGTGAGGGCCATTCTTGGTCATTGGGTGTCGGGAGGGGTACGATGACAATACGTGACCAGTAACAACCAGGAATGACAGGTGTCAAAAAGGATTCAGGTACAGCCCAATTCCCATCCAGGAGGTTTGCTGTTGTTCAAACTGGCTATAGGGTCGAAATCCGGAGTAGCCTTCGAGCATGAAAGTCAGGTTATTCTGCGTCCGGCCCAACTCAAATCCAATTCCTCCGTGAATACCCGGTCTGAAATCGGTCTGCTGCCAGAATTTCACATCAACACCCCCCACCAGGCGGGTTGCTTTTGTGGACGGTCTTTTGTAGAACGTGCCGATTTGTGCACTAAGCGGCTTTCGCTCCTCCGATTTCCGGAGCACGACACCGGCTCCACCGTATAGCCGCCAGTTGTTCACCGTGCGGCTGTAGGTAACGTCCAGCAATTCGTAGTTAACCGCGTTGGGTGAGGGAGCCGTTATTTTATTTCGAAAGATGTAATCGTCTCCCAGGTGCGACGACAGGTGGTATACCCGGATTCGGTAGTTGTTTTCGTTTCGCCGGATGTTGTAGATGATGCTGACTTTGTAATCGGTATTGACAATACGCCGGGCGGCTTTGTTGGTTGCATCATCGCGAAAGGCTTCAAACTGCGTGAAGGAAGCTAAATCCAGTACCCATTCTTCCGAGTGGCCGGGCTGGGTAGTACGGCGGTAGAAAGGTTTGGCAAAGCCAAAGGCGAACGGCACAAAACTGCCTTTGTACTTCTGGCCTTCAGTCCAGTAACCCGGCAGAAAACTACCATACGTCTGGGCTTCCAGCGGGTCCAGTATAATGGGCTCGAACAAGTGTCCCGTCGGCAGAAACTCCCCCTGCGTCCGCACAACGGCCGGTGCCACCGTAACGGCCGTTCCGGGCTCCATACTCCGGGGGTCAACCGACTTGCGGACGGCCTTCTTCTCCCGCCGAACCCGGCGTACCGCTTCCGTTTCTGCAGGCGTCTCCGTCGTGATAACAGGCGTTTCGACCGGAGCGGGGGTCGTAGTAGCTTCGGCGGGGGTGGCTGCCGGGGTTTTTTCGGGCGCTTTCTCTTTTTTTACTTTTACTTTTTTCTCCTTTTTTACTGGCTCTGCCGGTTTATTTACCACGGCATCTGGCTGGCCAACGGTACCAACAACGGGTGTGGGAACGGGTTGCGGTGCCTCTTCTTTAGCTGCTTTCTTAGCCTGCCGCTGGCGTTCCTTCTCGGCCTGCTTAGCTTCGTATTCCCGCTGTTTTTGGGCCATCTCGGCCTTTATTTTCTGTTGTCGCTGAATTTCTTCCGCAACTTTTTCTTTTTGTCGTTGCTGAGCGGGGGTTAAAGTCTGCTGCGCCGAAGCCCAGCTTACGGCAAAAAAACTAAGGAAAAGAACAAATACAGCTTTTTTCATGGATAAAACAGGGGTTTTACGCCAGTTTTTTGTGCAATCTTCGCAAAATTACTGTTTCAGCGCTGCGTAATGTTTGTAGAAATAGGGGATCGTTTCAATGCCTTTATAAAAATTGAACAGGCCGTAACTTTCGTTCGGCGAGTGCAGCGCATCACTATCCAGGCCAAAACCCATCAGGATGGATTTGATGCCCAGCTCTTTTTCAAACAACGACGTAATGGGAATACTCCCCCCGCCCCGTGTCGGAATGGGCTTTTTACCCCAGGCATCTTCAAAGGCTTTACTGGCCGCTTCAAATTCAATCGAATCAACGGGCGTTACGTACGGCATGCCCCCGTGGTGGGGCGTTACCGTTACGCTGACCCCAGCGGGCGCAATTGACACAAAATGCTTTGTGAACAGTGCCGTTATTTCATCGGGTGTCTGGTTGGGTACTAAACGCATACTGATTTTGGCCGATGCCGTAGAAGGCAACACGGTTTTAGCCCCTTCGCCCGTGTAACCGCCCCAAATGCCATTCACATCAAGCGTTGGCCGGATGGACGTCCGCTCGTTGGTCGAATAACCGGTTTCTCCCATCACATCGTCAATGGCCAGATCACGTTTGTATTCATCGAGGTCAAAAGGGGCTTTGGCCAATTCGGCTCGCTCATCGTCACTCAAATCAGCCACGTTGTCGTAGAAACCCGGCAAGTTAATTCGGCCATTTTCATCGTGTAGGGAGGCAATCATTTCGCACAGCACGTTGATTGGGTTCGCTACTCCCCCACCGTACACGCCAGAGTGTAAATCCCGATTGGGACCGGTTACCTTCACCTCTACGTAAGACAAACCGCGCAGCCCGGTTTCGAGCGACGGGGTTTCGTTGGAAATAATGCTCGTATCTGAAATCAGAATCACATCGCCCCGGAGCATTTCCTTGTGCTCCTTCACAAATTCGCCCAAATTATCGGAGCCGACTTCCTCCTCCCCCTCAATCATCACTTTCACATTACAGGGTAAGCCATCCGTAGCCACCATGGCTTCAATGGCTTTGATATGCATGTAAAATTGCCCTTTGTCGTCGCACGCGCCCCGTGCATAAATCCGTTCGTTGCGAATGGTGGGCTCAAAAGGGGGCGTTTTCCAAAGCTCATACGGATCGGCGGGCTGCACATCATAATGCCCGTATACCAGCACTGTTGGCTTACTGGCGTCCACTATTTTTTCAGCGTATACGATGGGGTGTCCCGGTGTCTCGTAGAGCGTTGCTCCGTCCAGGCCAGCCTCCGTTAGTTTATCTCTTACAAACTCGGCTGCCCGGCGTACATCGCCTTTAAATTTGGAATCAGCGGAAACCGACGGAATTCGGAGTAGGTCCAGCAATTCGTCCAGGAATCGCTGCTTGTTCGTTTCAAGGTAGTTAGTCATATCTGGGCTTACACTCGTGGGCTGGCCGGGCTGGGCTGAATTCTTGCAGTAGGTCGGGTTTGCGAAGAAGCAATAACAAAGATGTCAGGTAGTGCCGTTTGTGTTTACCCGTTCTCCTCACTGTTTCCGTCATAAAACCGGCCTCGTCGGCCTCAGGCTGGTCATCCAATAAAAAGTTCGCCCCGAAGTTACGCCTTTTTCGCGCAACGACGGGGCGTTGGTTTCTATGAAAACAGGGAATTTACTCCCCTTCTTTTTTACGAAAGCGGAAAAGTACCGTACGGCTTTCTTCACCACGCAGCAACCGGGCAATGTTCTTCTGGTGCGTGAGCACAACCAGCAAAAAGACAACGAAGCCAAAAACGATTAGCAGCGGGCTTTCCTGCTGTCCAAAAATCCGGAGCAACAACAGCACTGGAAAAGCGAGGGCGGCAATAATTGATCCCAGCGAAACATACTGCGAGGCAATAACCACCAGCAGAAAAACGCCGATACAGACAGCCGCCATTTCGGGGTGAGTAGCCAGCATCATGCCTAACAGGGTTGCCACACCCTTACCCCCTTTGAAGTTGGCAAAAACGGGGTACAGATGCCCAAATACGGCAACCAGACCAAAAACAATCTTGAACGTCAGCACATCTGTTTCAGGAACAATACCGAAATACCAGAGTAGGGAGGCTAAAATAGCAGCCGTATAGCCTTTCAGAACGTCGACCAGCATAACAATGGTACCAGCTCGTTTTCCCAATACCCGGAAGGTGTTGGTAGCCCCCGCATTACCACTTCCGTACTTGCGAATATCGAGATCAAAGAATCCCTGACCATACCAGACGGCAGTTGGGATTGACCCCAACAGGTAAGCGGCTACAAGGGTGATGCTAATTAATAGAACGTTCATCAATTGGGTTTAAGCAAAGAGTGACATGACAAAAATCGTATGATCCAGGGTGAATCGTTACGTATATGAGAAGAATGTAACCCCAAAATTAAGTGTTTGTTACTAAACAGCCAATTTTTTTTGTCTTGTACGTTACTACCCTCGTTTTCAGCCTGATGCCAGTTCACTATTTACCACCAACAACAACTTCGCTTAGGCTATCCGTTTTCAAATAGTGGTTCGCCATTTCCATGATGTCGGCAGGCGAAATAGCCCGGACTTTCTGAATGTATGTAGTCAGAAAATCGGCGGGTAATTGATCCAGCAAAATCACTTTATACCGGTCAGCGATTTCAAAAGGCGTGTTAAGAGCGCCGACAAACTCCCCTGCCATGTAGTTTTTCACGGTTTCCAGTTCATCCTCCGCTACGGGAACTGTTTGCAGGATGTGAATCTCCTTCTGAATCTCATCCAGCGTTTGCTGGGTGTTCTCTTTGTTTACGTCCGTTCCAATCAGAAAATAGCCATCCTGCCGAAAAGAAGGCATGTTTGACGAAATTCCGTAGGTAAAGCCTTTTTCCTCACGGATGTTCTTCATCAACCGCGACCCAAAGTACCCGCCAAATACTTCATTCATGACCAGCATCTTAAAGTAATCAGGGTGGGAACGGGTAAAAAGCCGACGGCCCAGGCGTATGGATGACTGACTGCTATCCGGCTTCTCGGTAAGCGTAATGGCATCCTTTTCGGTCACTATGGGGGCAGAATAGCCGGGTAAGGTATCCGTTCTGACGGGTAACTGACCCAGCACACGGTTGATCAACAAGACATCTTCTTCTGTTGCATGACCGGCCAGAACGAGTTGAAAAGGCCGGTTTTTAATGGCCCGTTCGTAAAACTCAACAACATTGGCCCGTGTGAGCTGCTCGATGGTTTCGGGTTTCTGGCTACGCCCATACGGGTGTTCAGGACCGAATAGCTTTTCACGAAACAGGACACCCGCGAGGTAGGCGCTTTTTTCGTAATTAACGCGCAGATTTTGCAGGGTAATATTCCGCAGGTCGTCCAGTTCTTTTTCCGGGAAAGTGGGTTCGTTCAGCAGTTCCTGTATCAGGGGCAGCACATCCGGCAGAAACCGGGTCAGGCAGTAAATAACCAGGCTGGCGCGGTCTGGCCCACTGTTTAATTCGATAAATGCCCCGTACCGATCAATGTATTCACTTATCTGGGCCGACGAACGAGACACCGTTCCCTCCACCAGCATTTTCATGGCGAAGAAAGCACTTCCCGGTACGTATTCGTGCCAGGTTCCGGCGTCGAAAACACACTCCAGACGCAGCACCGGCTGCTGCGCTACCCTGATCATGTGCAGTGGAATACCATTATCCAGGCGGTTAGATTCTACGGCGGGTAGCTGTATTTCGTGGATCGCCTGAAACGTAGGCGGCTGAGTTCTGTTGAGGGTCATAAAGGCGATAGAGTAGTAGCGTGAAAGGGCGAAAGACCGAAAGACCACTAAGGTTCATTCACTCTTTCGCCCTTTCACGCTACTACTCCTTACTGTTAGTTGAAATCGTCGTTTGTCAGTTCGTCGCCACCAACCCGGTTTGCTCCGGTCAGGTTCAGCAGCAATGAAATCCGGAAAGTATCGGCAAGGGGACTACCTTGTTTTATGGGAATCAGGTATGAAAAGTCAACCCCAAACCGCTGCTGAAGCCGTAGTCCTATACCAGCGGTTGCGTACTTACGACCACCTTTATCGTTCGATTCGTTGAAGTAACCCGCACGAACGGCAAATTGATCGTTGTACCAGTATTCTACACCCGACGAGATCGTGATTTCTTTCAGCTCTTCACTGAAGCCACCTGGTGCATCGGCAAATGAACCGAAGACCGAACTAAAGTAATCTTTGTTGGCATTCAGGTTAACGCCATTAACAATATTGGGAGTCGGCACCATCAGTTTATTAGCATCCACAACAAAGTTGAATTTGTTGTACTGGTCTGCAAAGATGGTTAGTCGGGTGCCAAGCCGCAGATTAGTAGGAATGAAGTAACTCTGGATACCGCCGTAATTGATACGCCCCCCAAGGTTGGAGATCATACCACCGAAAGCCCAGCCTACTCCCTTCCCCGTAGCATTATCACGAAATTCGTTTTGATAATAGGTACTGATTTCAGCGGCTGCCGTGGCTCCCGGCTTCAGACCCGGATTGCCGCTACCAGCAGCCAGGTTGGAGTTCAGGTACTTAAGATTGACGGCTAATGAGAAGTTTTGCGAGAGCTTCTGAGCAAATGAAGCCGTGATGGCATACTCGCGGGAATTGAACGTACCGGCGGCTACACCCGTTGCCGTTGTAAAGTCAACTGTTCCAAGGTCGAAATAAAGCAGGGAACCCGCAATAGCCGAATTTTTACCCACTTTAGAGTAGCCACTCAGGTACGTGTAATACATGTCGCCAATCAGATTGCGCAGCCAGGGTGTGTACGAAAGGGAGGCACCTTTATCCTGTTTTGCAAAGACCAGCTTTGAGGGGTTCCAATAAACAGCGTTCGCATCGGGATCACCCAATGCTACCCCCGCATCCCCTAGCGCACCCGAGCGGGCATCGGGCGTGAAATTAAGGAAGGGCACCGATGATGTGGGAATGTTAAGCGGTGTGCCGTTAAGTGTGGTTTGAGCCGATACCGCAAGGGGAAGGAAGGTACAGACGCCCAGAAGAACACGAAGAAAATTGTGCTTCATACAATAAGTGTTGGTCAACAACAGCAGTTAATTATGGTGAGTATGGCCGTGCTGTGCGGCCAAAATTACACGTAAACGTTGGATTAGAAAAAACGCGACCATTTTAAGTCGCTTTAATTCACTTTGTCAATACAATTCGTCCGGTGCCGGTAGCTGCTGACCCATCCACCGCCGACCGAATGTCGATCCGAATGATGTACAAACCATTAGCCAGTGGCTGTCCCCCGTCCATCTGCCCGTTCCATTCGCCAACGGTTATAATCGATTCACACGTACTACACTGGCCCGTTTGCTGGTTGAGCAACCGGCTATTCAGATCGTAAACGCCTACTGTCCAGTCGAGTGGTTCGCCCGATCGGTTAAGCTCAACCGTTAGCGATGTTTGGTCAACGACTGGGTTCGGACTGGCCCTGAGCGCCCGTAATGCCAACCCCGGTCGCTCAGAAACTACTATGGTCAACGTGCCCTCAGTTGAATTATTGTTGATATCCCAGGCTTTGACCCGAAGCATATATCTACCGGCAGGCACTTGTCTAAACCGGTATTGTACCACCCCCTGTCGGCCGCCGGAGCCACTCGCCACGTAGTTTTCGTTAAGTACAATTACCGGCTGATTCCCAAACCGGGCGGTTAGTTCGTGGCCGATACCAGACCGGGCAATGTTGATCCCCTGATTATCAGATAAATCAATGCGCAGGGTTACATCCGGCCCATCAATCCGTACAACGTCCTGGTCGATAGTACCACCAACAACGGACAGGGCTACTGTGGGTGGCTCAGTGTCAATACTATCAGCAAAAACACTGCCTCCTATCCATAAGCTATCGTTGCTCCCGGTTGCATCCTGTGCGCTGTCTGCCCGCACGGCATACAGGTACAGTTTCCCTTTGCCTACCGTATAATCAATATCCTTAGGCAGGGTGAATCGGGCCGTAAACCGACCTTGCTGCACCGCTACCTGACCCGTAAAAATCGGATTCCGAAACGCCTGGTAGGTCATTTTAGGGCTTCCGGCATCCAGTCCCAGGGTGGTGTAGGTTGTTGCCTTGTCGTATAGTGAGAGTTGCGCTGTTCCCGTAAAATCAGCGACGCGCTGGCCTTGCTGCCGAATCTCCCCTTTTAGTTCAACAGTTTGCAGGGCGCGCAACGTATCGAAGCGACTGGGCGTTATTGCTTTGCCGTTTACCTGCGTCAGGATGGCTTGTGCCTTTGGGTAGGCCAGTCGCAGGGAAGGGTCGCCCAACAGGGCAAAATTTCGGTTGACGGGCCCGCTCAAACTGTTATTTTTTGTGGCTTGCATTACCTCACCCAGGCGCGGCATCTGACCATTTACCGGGGTAAAAACAGCGTTATAGAATGCCTGATTCAGAAGCAGGTTTGTGTTGGCGTACACGGGGCGCGTTGTGGTGAGCAGACCAATACCGCCCCCCGTTCGGCTCAGTAGGGTTAGTTCGGCCCCGGAAATAACGCTCGGGTCATCGTATCGGCCAAACTGGCAGGTGGCCGTTACGAATAATGGTAAGCGCGCGTTTTTCCAGGAAAGTATATCCTGGAGTGTCACTACCTGCTCATCGGCCAGTCCTACTATCCCTCCGTGACCGCTATAATTAATGATCAATCGCCCATCGGCCACCGCCTGATTGATAAGCCGGTTGACAACTGGCGCTTTTTGCCCGGTGGTTGTAGTCTCCTGCGGATAATCATCCAGAAAAATACGTTCTGGTCGGTAGGCAGGTGCCATTTTCTCCACGAGTTTGGCCATCTGGTCAGTATCCTGCTGGTGAATCGTGTAGTCGCCATCATCAGCCACCAGCATCACCCGCGTTTGCCAGTCGCCGGTGATTGACGGATCCGAACTATACCGAATGAGCTTATCGACCACCGTGCGGGCTTCGTCCATTGATTTTACCGGTAAGCGCCCAATGCCAATATCCAGTTGGTAATCGCCCCGGTTATTCTCCGGCCACTCGCCCTCATCGGCATCCATAAATCCATAATAGTCGTCGGATGAGTAACTCAGCACCGGGTGCAGTGATTCGCGACTTTCGTATACCGGAACCATGCTGGCCAACTGAGTGGCGTTGACTTGTCCTGATATGTTTTTATAGTCGTAGGTAGCGTCGCCGAACAAGAGCAGGTAGCGCAGTTTGTCGGGCTGTTTCTGGTAAAAATACCGGGCCATGTCCCGAATGGCAGTCGGGTCCGGCTGGCCCGATCCAAACTCGTTGTACACCTGCTGGGTTGTAACGACCAATACGCTAAGCTGGTCATTTTCTCGCCGGAATTTAGCCAGTCGTTCGGCCTGGCCCCGCCAGGCAGCGGGCGTAATGAGCAGCAGGTTGGGCGTTGGCTGGCTATGTAAATCCTGATTCGAAATGCCTGCCAGCGACACGGGCGATAACGTCTGCGCATCCGTGAATAAAAAATAATCGCCGGATTGGGCAGAAGCCCAGACCGCTTCCTGTGCCGAAGATAGGGTGTAGGCCTGCGCCACTGGTTTGAGCGGGTCAGTAACATTCCAGACGCGTAAACTGGCAGTGGCCTGCTTCACCGCGTATTGCCCTTTCTTCAGTCTACGCATCCAGACAGGCTTATCATACTGGCGAAGTTCACGCTGCGTTTGTACGGCCAGGAAATTCAGGTAGCCCTGGGCCGAATACAATCCATTTTTTCGGAACGTGACAGCTACCCGAAGGGAATTATTACCGGTAGCTGGTTTGGCCAGAAAAGTGTCCGTTCGGGCTACGCCCTGATAGTCGTATTCGTACCCGGAAATAGGGTAAATCGGTATCACGCCAACGGGCTGCTCATTCACTTGCACCCGAAACTGGGTTGATACAGTGGCACCTGCCATTACCGAAGCGGTTAACCGTACGGCGCTGTTTGACAAGGCACCTGGCACATCAAACAGGATAACCTTCGTCGTATCGGCCGTTAAATACTCCCCCAACCACTCGCGTCCGGAATGAACCGATGGAATCTTCGTCAGTTCCTGCTCGTGAAACTGATAATCATCGAATGTGGTAATGGCCGGGCTGTTGACCAGGGAACCAGCCGGACTGTCGGACAGGCGTAAGCCGGCCGACCCCCCGATGGTCAGAAAATAGAAAGTGGTATCTGAATACGGGTTGATCTGGTGCGTAAAACGCTGAGCTGTTGAGTCGTACCGAACGACACGGGGGCTTTGACCAAAGAACAGGATTGCATCGCTGGCATCAAATCGGCCGTCCGCTTCTCCCACTACCTGAATCGCATTCTCGGTTAAATCATCCGGTCGGCGGGTATCGTTCGGTTGGGGCAGTAACGCACCCCCATTGCCGTAAAGTCGTAATCGTTTTGGGTCAGCGGTGGCGAAACCGGGATTCAGTTGCGCCAACTGAGTCTGAGTGAGCCGGTACACCCCTGACTCCGTAACGCCAATTTTCACCCAGGTTCCCTGCGCCAGCACCGACTGAGCTTTTGCCGGGATTATGATGAATGATGAGTGATGAGTGATGAATAAAAATACCAGGCAGAGCAGCGTCTTTCCAAACCGCCCTGCGCTTACCCGCTCATGTATTTTATAGTGGTAATTCATCATGCTACATTCTTCACTCTTCATTGATTTCCACCAATGCATGCGCCAGAATAGCGTATGACCTGCCCGTTACGGACTCCTTACAAACGATACGGGTTCGACGTAACGTACCCCGCACGTACATCTTTTGAGAAAATTTGAATAGGCTACCTTCCGGTAAATCGCGCAGCAGTTGTTTGTTGGCCGGTTGCTCTTCCGGCTCATCCCCGTCAAATTGCCTTATTGCCAACATAAGAGACGGACAAGCGTATGTTGTGGCCGCAGGTTGGATCAGGTACTGCCGAAGCGGGGTCAGAATAACAGTGGGAAACACCGTATCCGTAAGCAAGGGCTGCATGAGCCGTTGAAAAGCCAGTTGCCAGGCTTTACCGTGGGGTTTGAGGGGGCTGTTTTTCCGTTGCATCCCGTAGTGGGCATACACATCGGCATGTGCCACTTCGTGTACATATGTTATCAGAAAAGCGTACGGATTCAGGTTGGTATTAACGGTAATTTTGGTTTGCCCACCGGGCAGTACCCGGAAGTCGCCAAGGCGGGTTCGGCGTGGTTTCGTCAGGTGCAGATGAAAACCATAGTGCTGCCAAAGGTGCTGGCAATAATCAATTGCCTTTAGGGGAAGCCGGGAGGATAATGCGTTTGTCAAGGGCCTGAAAGCAAAAAAAGCCTCATAAAAATAAGGCTTTTTCTTACATGCTGCGGGAAGATTACTGATTACTTCACGCTGTCTGTAGACATCATGGTTGATGAATCAGCCATCATGGTTGCGGTATCACCCATCATCGTGGTCGTGTCTGTCGACATGGTCGTTTCTGTGGTAGTCGTTTCTTCTGTTTTCTTGCTTTCGCAGGCTGCGAAGGTTAGCATGCTACCAACGAACAGGATCGATAATACTTTTTTCATACTGTTAATTATTCTTTAAGTTTTGATGCCAAATATAACATTTTCCTGACGAATACAATATAAATAGCCAAATTACCCATTTAAATGGCAATCATACTGGAAAAGTACTATTTAAAATAAGATTAATCTGAGAATTCCCGTTACAGATTGTTCTTGCTGTTCCCGGGAGGAGCGGGAGCGAATTTTATCGTAAAATCCGGTTGTGCGAAACGTTAGGAGTTTATGCCCGAAATAGTTGGCCAGAAAACTGAACCCCATCCCGACCACGTGTGACCCTTTCTCTCGCCAGAACTCGGATACCTCAGGAAAATAGGGGTTGGCAATCCATTCGAGGGTAGCCACCGCTACACCTACCTGAATGCCCCAGGCTACCAGCGCAATGATAACAAATTTGACCATTTCGCGGCCCATGTTACCCGTTTGCTGTGCCGAAAACGCAAATATTTTGGTTGGTAAAAAGCTAACGACCGTAGCCGTCAGATATCCCAGAAGAACACTGGTAGAGTAGTCGAAGTAATTACGATATAAAATCTGGCTGAAAAAATTAACGGAAGCGCCAAATAAAGCCGTTAAGAAAAACGAGAAAAAACTCTTATAACTAGCTGATTTTGGCTGTTCGATGGCGTTCACGTTGACTGATTTACCGGACAAAGAATAGACTATTTTACAGTGGTTAACTTCCTGGTAAACCCAAAAGTACAAACTTAACGGCAAACCTGTTTGTTCTCAGCCACCATAACTTAGGGTATGGAACAGGTCATTTCTTATTCGTCAATCAGAAAAGACCCTGCAACAAACCCGGCGCAATACCCAGACCTATGGTAATGATAGCCGCTCCCAGCAAAACGTATTGGTAGAAAGGGGCAACCTGAATCGTCTCCGTTGCACCATCCCGAAAGTACATGGCGATAATGACCCGGAAGTAATAATATATACCCACCGCCGACATCAGTACAGCTACTACCAGTAGCCAGATTTGACCCCGCTCAACTGCCGTTGAGAACATATAAAACTTACCCCAGAACCCGGCCGTCAACGGAATACCCGCCAGCGAGAGCATAGAGACGGCCATTGTGAAGCCGAGAAGGGGATTTTTACGGGCCAGCCCATTAAACGAATCAAAGTTTTCAGTAAGTCACGCCTTCACGGGTAATCGTTTGGGTACTTCGCTGCCTGGCCACCAGTAGTAAAACACCAAAGGCGGAGATAGTAGCAACGGAGTAAGCCAGCGAATAGAATACGATTGCCTGCTTTGTTTGTGCCCCCAGCGCAGCCAGCCCGATAAGCAGATAACCCGCGTGCGAGATACTGGAATAAGCCATCATGCGCTTGAAGCTATTCTGATACACGGCCGTAATGTTGCCAACCACCAGCGTAAGGGCAGCTATGATAGCCAGTATGGTCCACCAGAAACCATACACCCCTTCAAAAGAAACCGACAGCAACCGGAACAGCGCGGCAAAGCCCGCCGTTTTTACCACCGTAGACATAAAAGCGGTGAAAATGGTGGGAGCCCCATCGTACACGTCGGGTGTCCAGAAATGGAATGGAGCCGCTGACACTTTGAACAGCAAACCAATCAGCAGCATCAACAAACCAACGTACAATAGCAACGAAAGCCCCTGCTGATTAGCCGCGTAAGCACCGATGCCGGCAATGGTGAAAGAACCCGTTGCGCCGTAGAGTAGGGCCATGCCAAACAGCATGATACCCGTAGCAAAGGCACCCATAAGAAAATATTTGAGGGCCGCTTCATTGGATCGCAGATTACGCTTATCACTACCAGTCAGTACGTACATCGCTACCGACAAAATCTCGACCCCTACGAAGAGCATGATCAGATTCTCGAAACCGACCATCATAAGGGCACCTACCAGCGAGAAAAGCATCAATGCGTAGTATTCGGCAGGTTGCGCTTCGTCGGTATCCATAAAACTACCCGATAGAGCCACCACCATAAAGGTCGACCCCAGCATGATGGCTGTAAAAACCATAGACAGGTTGTTGGTTCGGAGCATATCATTGAAAAACAGATATGTCTTGTTCCAATCGAGGAAGTTGACGGCCAGCGTAACGGCTAGGAACAAGAGTGTAGCCGGTAAGAGTACAGCTCTCGATTTGAGAAAGCCCAGGAAGAGGAGCACGATACCTAATACCGACAATAGAACGATGGGAAGCATAACAGGTAGTTTGTTGTTCGTTGTTTATCATTAAAAGGCGTAAGCCAACGACAAACGTCAAACTGGATAACTCATTTTAGTGATACCGCTGTTGTACCGATGTACTTCATGATACTGACAACGGACGGCTCAGTTACTTTCAGGAACGTTTGCGGATAGATACCTATCCAGAAGATTAACACCACCAGCGGAATAAACACCAGACTCTCTGTACTGCTTACATCAGCAAAAACCTCCGTTCGTGAGGAGGGCGTTCCAAACATACTTTTCTGGAACATACGCAGCATATAAACAGCCCCGAAGATAATCGTGAAACCCGCGGCCAACCCCAGATAATGGTTGTAGGTAAATACGCCATGCAGTAGCAGAAACTCACCAATAAAACCGTTTGTCAGCGGCAGGGCAACGCTGCCCAGCAACATGATCATGAAAAAGACCGTTAGTTTAGGCGTAGATTTAGTGATGCCGCCCAACTGGTCGAGTTGGTTCGTGTTGGTTCGCGAGAAGATTATGTCGGCCACGAAGAACATACCAACCACGTTAATGCCGTGGGCCAGCATTTGGATCAACGCCCCCTGCATACCCGTTTCTGTTTGCGAAAACACCCCGGCGGCCATCAGGCCAACGTGCGAAAAAGACGAATAAGCAATAAGCCGCTTCATGTCCCGCTGCCGGATGGCAATGATTGACCCGTACACGATACCGATAACCGACAGGATTATGGCCGTTTTCCCCCAGGTCTCTACCCCCAGTGGCACAATGGGCAGAATAAAGCGAATAAGCCCGTAAACACCCATTTTAAGCATAATACCGGCCAATAACATGGTAGCCGGGGTAGGTGATTCAACGTACGTGTCGGGTTGCCAGGTATGAAAAGGAAACACGGGCATTTTGATGGCGAAAGCAACAAAAAATGCCCAGAAAAGCCAGTTTTCAGCAGCGGGCGTCAGGTTGAGCTTATAAAAATCAGCGATTGCCGCCGTGTGTGCCGACAGATCCGTTGGGGGTGTCTGATAATACAGATAAACAAGTGCCAGCAACATAAACAGGCTGCCAAATATAGTGTATACAAAAAACTTGAACGTAACCGCCACCCGGTTGCTTCCACCCCACATAGCTGCCAGGAAATATATTGGAATCAGAGCAGCTTCGAAGAAAAAGTAGAACAGGAATCCATCCCGCGCCGTGAAAACGCCCATCAGCGCGGCCTGCATGTACAGCATCAGCGCATAGAAAAGGGACGATTGTTTGTAGCTGCGCTTAAACGTAGAAAGCACGATTAATGGTACCAGCAGGCCAGTGAGCAGCACCAGCAGAATGCTGATTCCGTCAATACCGGCACTAAACCGAATACCCAGCGAACCAATCCAGGCGTAATCGAAACCAAACTGCGAACTGGCATCCGGCTTGAAACCGACGAAGGCGTAGCCCGCAAAACCAAACTCGATCAGCGCAGCTACCAGAGCAACCTGTTTTACCCGCTCTCCCCGAATCATCAGAATCAGCGTAGCGGCTACAACAGGGTAAAGAATCAGAAGTAGTGTAAGCATGTAGCGTGTGTGTATGAATGGTAGTTTATGGGTTGCGATCCAGTCTTATCTCCCCAGGGGAGTTTGTCCAAATGGTCCACCGTAAGCCATAGACCGAATACCATAAACCGTTTTATAATCGAATGAAAAAACGAAGGGCAAAAATAACGACAATACTAACCACCATGGCCAGGACGTAGAAACCAATGGAGCCGTTCTGTACCAGCCGCAGCTGCAACGAACTTTTCTGCACCAGCCAGGCTACCCCATTGACAACCCCATCAATCAGCCCTTCGCCGAAGCTGTACAGCGCATCGCCCATGCCGCGAACCGGGCGAACGATGATGGTTTCGTACAATTCATCCACGTAGTATTTGTTGTAGATAAGCTGTTCGGGCAATGAGCGTTCAGCCGTTTCGGGCGCAGGAACTGCCTGACGACTGATGTACATGACGTAGGCGATGATGAGGGCCAGCAAAGCAACCCCGGCCGAAACAGCCATCAGTACATATTCTGTGCTATGCTCCATGGTCGATTCAGCGAATGCTTCGGGGTTCACCTGCCGGGAGCCTTCAAACAGGGGTGCCATGAAATCGCTCAGCCAGCCACCTCCGGGCAGATTGAGCATTCCGCCAACCGCCGACAGTATGGCCAGTATAACCAGCGGGGCTGTCATGCTCACCGGCGACTCGTGCAGGTGATGCTTTTGCTCCTCCGTTCCCCGGAACTCGCCGAAGAAGGTCAGGAACAACAGCCGGAACATGTAGAATGAGGTTAAGCCGGAACCAAAAACGCCTAATGCCCAGAGTAATTTGTTGTGCTCAAATACGTGAGCCAGAATTTCATCTTTCGAGAAGAAACCGGCAAAAGGCGGTAACCCCGAGATGGCGATGGTACCAATCAGAAAGGTAATGAACGTGACGGGTAACGCTTTCCGCAAACCGCCCATTTTGCGAATGTCCTGCTCATCAGACATGGCGTGAATAACGCTACCAGCCCCCAGGAACAGCAGTGCCTTGAAAAACGCGTGGGTAATAACGTGGAACATACCCGCTGTGTAGGCCGTGGCACTCAACCCCAGGAACATATACCCCAGTTGCGACACCGTAGAGTAAGCCAGCACTTTCTTGATGTCGTTCTGCAACAGGCCAATGGATGCCGCCAGTAATGCCGTCGCAATGGCAATGCCGCCGATGATTTCTAGCGTCAGCGGAGACAGCGTGTACAGCACATTGGAGCGAACAACCATGTAAATGCCCGCCGTCACCATGGTGGCCGCGTGAATCAGCGCGGATACGGGCGTTGGGCCGGCCATGGCATCGGGCAGCCAGGTGAAGAGCGGAATTTGGGCCGATTTACCCATGGCTCCCACAAATAACAGGAGCGTGATAGCCAGTATGGTAGAGTCGCCCATTTCCAGGCTGGTAGCCTGTTTGAAAATATCCAGGTACTCAACCGTACCAAAGGTATTGATGAGCATGAATATCCCCAGCAGAAAGCCCAGGTCGCCAATGCGGTTCATGACAAAGGCTTTACGGGCGGCATTATTGTAGTTGGTGTTTGTGTTCCAGAAGCCAATGAGCAGGTAAGAGCAAAGCCCCACTCCTTCCCAGCCAATAAACATGATGACGTAGTTGGACCCCATCACCAATAAGAGCATGAAGAAGATAAACAGGTTCAGGAAAGCCATAAACTTACCGAAACCTGCATCGTGGCTCATGTAGCCGATACTGTACAGGTGAATGAGTGAGCCAACGCCCGTTACCACCAGCAACATCAGCAGGGATAGCTGGTCAATTTGAAATGAGAAGTTGATTTGCAGGTCACCCACGCTTATCCAGTTGAAGAGCGTGGCAATAAGCGGTTGACTGCCCCCCGTGCTGAACGCACTGAACAAATAGATGGACAGTATGAAGGAAGCCAGTACAGCGCCGGTAGCCACCACGCCAGCCAGACCGTTTGGTATTCGGCGGAAACCAAGTCCGTTAATCAGAAAGCCAACCAGCGGGAGAAGCGGAATTAACGCGCAGAGTAATTCTAATTTCATGGAAAAGAAGTCGTAAGTCTTTAAGTCAAAAGTCGTAAGTAAACCCCTGCGTCAGCCACTTGAGGCTCACGGCTTACGGATTTATGACTTTTTTCTACCATTTCAACTTATTAAGCAAGCCTACATCGATGGAGCGGGTATTGCGGTAAATCATCACAATAATAGCCAACCCGACCGATACTTCGGCGGCAGCAACAGCCATGATAAAAAAGACAAATACCTGCCCAGCCGAATCAGACCGGTAAGATGAGAAAGCGATAAGTAACAGATTGACCGCATTAAGCATTAACTCAATGGACATAAAGATGATGATGGCGTTGCGCCGGGTCAGTACACCAATAATGCCGATAACGAACAGTGCGGTGCTGAGAATCAGGTAGTACGTAAGCGGTATTTGTTGAATGACTTCCGGAATGAGGACGTCCTGCGTAGGTTGCATGGCTTGCCGGTTAATAGAAAGTGTCGCAAAGGTAAAGATTATTCGGAATTGGCCGAAAGGTGTTTTTCATCCCGCTACGCAGTAATGGCAAAACAACGGGTGGCCAAGTCCGGAAAAAGTCTTTGCAGCCAACCAGGCTGGCGTTGGTCGGTACAGCGTTAAATGGCCTGAATGGCATCAATTTTCCGGGAGCTTTGTGAGTCTTGCGTACGGAATGACCCCGGCCCGTTTGGCCCAGGCATCGTACAAAGCGGCCATCTGTCGTACGCGCTGCGGTTGTTGCTGGCTCAGGTCACGCAGTTCCGTGCGGTCGGTCTTCAGATTGTACAACGCCCATCTATCGGCGGGGTAGGTTGAAACGAGTTTCCAGTTACCCTGCCGAATGGCTCGATTTCCTTCGTGTTCAAAATACAACGCATCAGGGTCCGGCCTGGATTGGTCCGGCCTGGATTGGCCCTTTAGTAACGGTACTAAACTAATGCCCTCGGTTGGGGTAATGGCGTGGCCTTTGTAGGTATGTGGATACGTAGCACCGGCCAGGTCCAGGCAGGTGGCCATGAGATCGGTAACGTGGCCGGGCTGGTGGCTAATCTGCCCCGGCTTCACCACCGAGGGGCCGTAGGCAACAAACGACGTGGCCGTACCGCCTTCGTACTCCCAGTGTTTATACAGCCGAAACGGAGTGTTGCTGACATTGGCCCCCCGGCGACCGTAAGCCGCGAAAGAAGCGGTATCGCTGGCGGGTAGCTTGCTTCGTTCAACAATGCGTGGCAGAAAGCCATTGCCGCTAATTGTTTCATGGCTGGCTCCGTTGTCAGACAAGAACAGGATAATGGTATTCTTATCCTCACCCCGCTCCCTGAGTCTGGCGAGAACACGGCCGATATTCTGGTCCATCCGGTCAATCATAGCAGCATAAGTAGCCATATCGTCAGTCCACCGGGCTTTCTCCATTTCGCTTAGCGTGGTCCAGGCGGGTATGGTACTATCGCGGGGGGAGAGTGCGGTATTGGGGTCCAGGATACCTAGTTTTTTCATCCGGCTAAACCGGGCTTCCCGAATTTGATCCCAGCCCCCTGCGTATTTTCCCCGGTACCTGGCCACATCCTGGGGTAGGGCGTGCAGGGGCCAGTGCGGAGCCGTAAAAGCAAGGTACAGGAAAAACGGACTGCTTTTGGGAGTCCCGTCGATGAACTGTAGCGCATAATCGGCGTAGGCATTCGTGGCGTAGTAGTCAGGCCCGGGCGTTACGGGACGATCATCCAGTACCGTTGTCAGGGTCTGGTTTGGTCGGTAAGGGTGATTATTGAAATAACTGCTGGCTCCGTCAATCAACCCAAAATAGCGGTCAAACCCCCGTTTGACGGGCCAATGGTCGGGTGTGGTACCAACGTGCCATTTTCCGGCCATGTAGGTCCGGTAGCCAGCGGGCCGGAGCGCTTCGGCAATAGTTACGCACTGCTGATTGAGGTAGCCCTGGTAAGCTGCCTGCCCCCGGTCGCCTACCATGTCGCCTACCCCCGCCTGATGGGGATATAGCCCCGTCAGCAAACTGGCCCGGGTAGGGCAGCAGCGCGACGCGTTATAAAACTGCGTCATGCGGAGCCCGTTACGAGCCAGCCGATCTAAATTAGGTGTTTGAATTTCGGAGCCGAAACAGCCAATATCGGAATAACCCATGTCATCGGCCAGGATCAGAATGATGTTAGGCTGAGCAAGACCGGGCTGTCGGCGCGCCGGTGCGCTTGGGCGGTTTTCCACCGTACCCGGCTTTTGTGGAGCAGAAATTCCCGCCTTTTGGACGTACCCAGCTAACAGGCCGAAAAGCGTGGTAGTAATGACAAAAACAGCCAGTATCCCCTTCATACGGTAAACAACGTTTGGTCGTTACGCAGCCGCTGTATGCGGCCCTGCTCTGAAAAGCAGTTGAGGCACTTACTATAACCGATCCGGTATAGCTAATTATTTGTCATGTGCGAAGCGCCACCTCAAACACGAGGGTAGCCACTATACAGGTGGTGTTGACCAATGTTGATACGGATGGGGCTACCTTTTTACCGTTTCCCGTTACTATGGATAAACGTCCGTAGTTTTATTTCGGTCAGTCGGCGTTTGGTGTCCAGGGGAAAGTCGCCTTTCAGTATCCAGTCGTAAAACGAGGGTTCCTTTTTTAATACCTCCAGTACAGAAAACCCCTTGTGCTTACCGAAGTTAAAGACCTCCTCCCCTTTATCATTCAGGATAATGCGACCGGCGAGGTCGACGTTTGAATTGGCCGTCAGGCTATGGAGTATATCCACATCATTGTCAATGATAACTTCCTGCCCGTTGTCGGCTTTCGCTACCATGCCCATATAGCGTTGTACCTGGGCATTCAGGACCTCCAGACTGGCAATCGTATCAGCTTCGGCACCGTGCGCACCAATCAGCTCCTTGCTACAGTAAAACCGGTAGGCAGCCGACAGATTTCGCGGTTCCATCAGGTGAAAAATGCGCTGGGCATCCACCAGCCGACGATTTTTCATGTCGAAATCCACGTTGGCCCGCAAAAATTCCTCCACCAGCAACGGCACATCGAACCGGTTGCAGTTGAAACCGGCCAGATCGCAGCCGTCCATGAACTGAGCCAGTGTCCGGGCCACCGATTTGAACGGCGGAGCATCTGCGACGTCATCATCGTATATGCCGTGAATCAAACTCGACTCCAGCGGAATGGGCATACCCGGATTTACTCGCTGTGTTTTACTGATAACTTCGCCACCGGGCAGGGCTTTTATAACGCAAATGTCGATAATACGGTCTTTGGCAACGTTGATGCCCGTGGTTTCGAGGTCGAAAAAAGCAAGCGGCTTCTTGAGTATAAGTTGATGCGTCATAGCCAAACCGGGTTTTATACGGTCAGGTTGCAAAGGTAGAAACGTTTTGCAGGAATCAGCCCTTTTCCAGCGCACTTACCCACTCTACTCCTTTCCGAACCGTTTCTACCGAAGGCATACGGTTCGCCTGCATCAACTCGCGAATAGCGATAATGTCCTGGTCGCGCTTCATACCCGCTACGGCCTTTATCTGGTTTTCCTGCACGTAGAAGGCCAGGAATGAATCATCGCTTTCGGGGTCGCCATCATAGATGATTTCATCAACCTGCGTAGCATGGCCAATGTAGTTAATCCGGTTGCCCTGCTGGTTCGTCCAGAAGAAGGGTACTTCCTGGTACGGCATTTCTTCCGATGCCGCCATGTTCATACCCGGCCACGTAGCCCTGTTGTCCGGCCACTTTCCAGTGTTCAATCCGCTGGTATCCGTCCGCTATGGGGTAGTGAACAATATCGCCGGCCGCGTAAAAATCATCAGCCACGCGCAGGTGCTCGTCCGTTTTAACGCCCCCGTCTTTTTCCAGCGGAACATCCTTCAGGAAGTCGGTTCGGGGTGTAACACCCAGGCCCAGCAGCACAAAATCGGCGGGGAGCTGCTCCCCATTATCGAGGACAACGGCGCTAACGGCTCCATTGCCTTCCAGCCGGTCGACCTTGCGACCGAGTTGGAACTGAATACCTTCTGCTTCGTGCCATTTCTGCACCACATGACCAATTTTTTCGCCCAGTATTTTCTCAAACGGGACCGCTTCCGTACCCACTACGGTTACACTGGCACCTAATTTCCGGAGGCTCATACCGCCTTCCAGCCCAATAAATGAACTACCAACAATCACTACCCGCTTTCCCTGTTTGCCCAACTCACGCAGAGTCTTGCTATCGTGCAAACTTCGGAGTGGATAAACGCCTTCCAGGTCCGTAGCCATGCCGGGCAGCCTATTGGGTTTTCCCCCGGAGCACAGCAATACCTTATCGTACGCAATCGTTTCGCCGGATGCCAGTTCGATCCGCTTTCCGGCCGGGTCCAGTTTCGTTACCTGCTGACCGGTGCGTATCTCGATTCCATAATCTTTATAAAATTCCTCCGGCCGGAGTGGCATCCACTCGTCCGGGGCTTCATCCTGCAGGTAGTCTTTGGAGCAGTTGGGCCGGTCGTAGGGCACCTGGCTGCTGGATGTCAGCATCAGAATTTTCCCCGTAAATCCCCCCTGCCGCATGGCTTCAGCCGCGAAGCCCCCCGCCCCGCCACTGCCGATGATGACGTACGTTTCCGGGTTGGCTTCGTCCGGCGCAGACATGGGGTTATCCTGCGTTTCCTGAGTCGTGGTGAGTCGTACGAAGACCTGCTCATTCTCGACGCGTACCTCATGCGTGGGCAGGCCGGTCAGCGCGGGCGCTTCGAGCCGCTGGCCGTTCCGAATATCGAAACAGGCATTATGCCAGGGGCAGACAAGCCGATACCCGTGCAGCACTCCTTTTGCCAGGGGGGCGTGGTAGTGAGAACATTGAGGATGAAGGGCGTAAAACTGGCCATCGGCGCGGGTCAGCAACACATCGGTATCGCCCACGCGAACTTCTTTCATCTCTCCATCGGCCAGGTCATCGACATGGCAAACGGGGGCTTCGGTATAATCGGCTATCATAACGCAATCTGATTTGAGGTATAACTGCGAAATCAATCCGTTTGATTTGAGCCACAAAAAAAGTCGGTGCTTTCGGCACCGACTACATATCATCCTATCATCAGGCAGGGAAAAGTTTTATGACCCGGCACCTACTTGGAGGTGGCCATTACCATTTTGATATTCAGTTTGGCACCGGTCTGCAACACATCGACCAGGTCCTGAACGGTCAGCGTTTTGTCGAAGCGTACCACAACGGTAGGCTCGGCGATACCGGCCATCATGGTTTTCAATTCAGTTTCGAGGTTAACCGGATCTACCGGTCTTTTGTCAATAAAGTACTGCTTCTTTTCGTCGACGGAAAGCGTTACCTGCTTTTTGCTCAACTGCTGGGTAGCAGCGGCTTTGGGCAGTAACAGCTTGATAACATTGGGGTTAGCTACCGTGGAGATAATCAGAAAGAACAACAGCAGAAAGAACATGATGTCATTCAGCGAGGACGTCGCCACTTCGGCAGCAAACTTGGTTTTTCGGCGAAGTTTCATAGAAAAGTCATTAATGGTCATTGTTTGTCATTCCCGGTCATTATTTGTCACTGCTCCTTTTACGAACAAATGACTTTTCAATGACTACTAATGCCAATGAACGACCAGAAATTTACCGCATCCGGGCGGGTTCGGTGGTTGGTTTTTGGAGTACTTCGATAAATTCGAAGGCATTTACTTCGAGCGCCAGGGTAAACCGCTCGATCATCATGTTCAGCAGGTGATAGCAGGTATAGGCAATAACCCCCACAATGAGACCGGCGCCCGACGTAATCATTTTCTCGTACAAGCCACCGGCAATGATACCAACGCTGATGTTGTCGGTCAGCGAGATGTCGTAGAAGATCCGGATGATCCCCGAAATGGTACCGATAAAGCCCAGCATCGGCGCAATACCGGCAATGATACCCAGGTAGCCCATGTTTCGCTCCAGCCGGGATAGTTCAATTTGCCCAACGGTTTCGATGGTGCTTTCAATTTCCCGAATGGGCGACCCAATCCGGCCAATGGCCTTTTCGAATACACGTCCCATGGCGGTACGCTGGTTTTTGGCGAATGATTCGGCCGATTTGACGTTGCCCTGCGCCACCATGTCCCGAATGTTGTCAATGAAATTGGTCTCCATCTTTGTTTGGGAACGGATAACGAAGTACCGTTCGAACATCAGGTAGAGCGCAGCAAAGAACAAAAAGGCGATGGGAACCATTACCCAGCCCCCTTTGGCGACCAGATCAAACAATTGTAACGTTTGGGGTTGAGCAGCCGCATTAGCGGTCATCGATGTGGCCGTGGTATCAATAGCCGGAACCTGGAGCAAGAGCATACAAACGAGTCGGGTAAATGGATAAGGGTAGACCAATGACTGTTAAAGGAACAAACGTGCTGATTTCGGTGGATATTGTTTCAAAGATACGCAAGCGCATTTTATCCTGATGAGCAGAGCGTATTTTTCCTATCGAACGCAACAGTTTGCCGGTACCGGGCAACGTCCGAACCGTTTCCGGTCCAGACTACCAGCGTTTTTGATCAATCTCGTCGGCTAGTCGTTGATTAATATTCACGTTGGCAAACTCAAAGACGAAAATGATTGTCCCCTGCTCCCGGGCAAATGAATTCCTGACGGAGTCTGTTGCGTAGCCTTTGGCGAATAGGGGTCCAGTCTCGTTCAGTTCATCGGCCGTTTCTCCACCCGTTTTGACCCGGATGAGGTGGCTGTATTGTTTATCGAAATCAAACCAGTTGATATAGTCCGCATTAAAGGTAACGGCACGGATCGGTTGACGCGTGTAATAATTGATGGCCCCAGCCTGTCCATAATTGTCACATAAAACCAGCGTTTTTTCTGGATCGGGAGAACGGGCATAGGCGGCATCTACCTTGGCCGCCAGTTCACGCCAGCCCAGCATATCCGCAAAATCCTGAGGTAAGGGATGGTTTTTCCCGTCTTCCCAGCGCAATAAGCCCAATTGTTCATACCGCTCCGGGTGCCGGACAATCTCCTCGGGTCTTTTATTGGGAAAAGCCACCTGATAAAGTGGGATGAAAAGTAGAATAGGTATGGCTATCAACGCGATCCTCAGCCATACCGACTGGATTTTTACGGATAAGATGACCGAGCCAAAAGCCAGATAAATAGGATAAATCCCAATCGCGTAGTAGCCCTTCGCTCTGAAATACACGAAAGCAGCCAGGGTGAAAAATAGCGCGAAAAAGAAAAGTCGGAAGGGCACAAAGGGCTTGTAAACGTATAGTCCATATAAGCCAGCAGCGATGACGAACAGGGAGCCAACAAAAAACAGAATCTGCTCCTTCAGGAAGTCTACCCGATTCACGTTAGCCAACTGAGTTTGGGCCAACAGTGTCATGTGGTGAATGACCGGAAACCCATGCTGATATTGCCAGATCAGGTTGGGCATCACCAGCAAAAGGCCTACTCCCAACGCCAGATAAACGTGCCGGTTGAGCAACAAACGGCGCTGCGGGGTCAGCAGTACGGCCGGAAATAGACCAATCAACAGAAATCCAATGTTGTACTTATTCAGAAAACCCACCGCGAAGACCGCAGCGAAAACATAGAGCCATCGATTGTTTTTGGAGTTGATGTATTTAATCAAAACAAAATACAGGCTGGTCCAGCACAGTACATCCAGGGAGTTGGGCTGAAAAAGCTGATTCAGCCGCAACAAAACGGAGAAAATCAAGCTTACGGCGGCCAGAACACAGGCAAACAGGTTTCCCTTCAGCTCCTCCACCGTTTTCCAGACGATCAGCATAGTCAGTGCCCCGAACAAGGCCGGAAAGAATCGAACTACCAAAGCCGAGTTACCAAGCCAGCGGATGATCAGGGCGAACCAGGCAGTGACGGGCGGCACCGACAGGTAGCCCCACGCGGGGTGGTTTGCCTGATCCAGGTGCAGGTATTCATCCCGGTGTAAATCATACTCCGGGATAAGCAGAACGTATTGCAGCAGGAATTTCAAGGCAATAAAGCCAACCAGTATAACCGATCTTTTTGTCATTGATTAGGGTCTAAAACTGGCCGACAAGTTAACCATTCTAGGGTTTGATCAGGATTTTACCCCAACGACCGGCCCGGTCGGCGTGTTCGACGGCTTCGGCAATCTGGTCGAGCGAATACGAGGCTTCCACAGGCAGCTGGAACGTACCCGATGCCAGCAAACCGATCACGTTTTTGGCCACGTCCTGCCGGGTATCGTTGTCCACCCGGCGCATCCAGTCGGTTAGCCAGAACCCTTTGACGGTCAGCTCCCGAAATATCAGCAAGCCCGCATTAATCTGGGGGTCCTGCAAACTCAGTAAGCCGTAAATAAGCATGGTGCCTCCCTTTGCCAGACACGTCAGAGCTTCGGTTGCAGTTTGGCCACCCACGGCATCCAGCACGCAGGCCACGCCAGTGCCGTCCGTAATCTGCCTGACGCGGGCCGACCAAGCGTGGCCCGCCAGGTTTTCCGTTTCTACATTCACCACTTCGGTCAGGCCAAGTGCCTTCAGCTCGTCTATATGATCATCCCGCCGAACGGTACCGATGGTATTGATGCCCCGCATGGTACACAACTGAATCACCATTTTCCCGAACGCCGACCCGGCAGCGGTGAGCAGCAGCCAGCCCCCTTTTGGTACGTTCGCATCCTGCACCATGGCGTAGGCCGTGAAGGGATTCACGAATAACTGAGCCGCAATATCGTCCGACATGGCATCGGGAACCGGAATCAGGCTGCGTTGGTGCGCAATGGCATACTCGCCCCACGTACCTACGCCGGTAAAACTGACCCGTGCGCCTACCTCCATTTGCACTCCCTCCCCTACCGCATCAACAACCCCCATCCCTTCGAAACCCGCCCCCGACGGCAGCTGAGGCCGGATGCCGTACAGATTCTGCACAAACATGATATCGGAGGGGTTGATGGGCGATGCAACAACCTTTACCCTGACCTCATTGGGTCCGGGTTCGGGCGTAGGCAGGTCGGTATTTTTAAGTATATCGGCCGGTTTGCCAGGCTTTTCGAAAAGTATGCTTTTCATAGTGATTGACGAGCGAAAGAATGAAATAACGGAAGAACAATTAAATACGGGTTCTAAAAATTCCCCTGCTTCCCGTTGAATTAGGCCCAAAAATATGACTTAATTCGCAGAAACTATTTCTAAAGTAAGTCAGCGGGTTGGTTAGTTGGAGAGTGCCCCAGTAGGCGAATCACCGACCAACCAACCCGCTGAGTCACCAACTCTCTAACTCTTACCTAATGCAAACCTCTCCTTTTCTGGGTGAACTGATTGGCACGATGGTGCTGATTTTACTGGGCAATGGCGTTGTCGCCAATGTTGTCTTAAAGAAAACCAAAGGCGAATCCGGAGGCTGGATCGTTATCACGACGGGCTGGGCTTTTGCCGTTACGATGGGGATATTCGTGGCAAAGGCCTTTGGCAGTACCGATGCGCACCTCAACCCAGCCGTTACGATCGCGTTTGCAGTGGCCACAAATGATTACACCCACCTGGTTCCGTACATCGTGGCGCAGCTAACGGGGGCGTTTTTGGGAGCGGTACTCGTCTGGTTGCACTACTTCCCTCATTGGGACGCCACCCCCGACCCATTCGATAAGCTAGCCTGTTTTGCTACCGGTCCGGCTATTCGAAAGCCATTATCCAACTTGCTGAGTGAGTTCATGGCCACGCTGGTACTGATTCTGGGGTTGGCGGGTATTTCGTCTAAACACATGGGCGAACTGGCCATTGGTGTTGGGCCCTATCTGGTTGGCGTCCTGATCTGGAGCATTGGTCTTTCGCTGGGCGGAACCACCGGCTACGCCATGAGTCCCGCCCGTGATTTTAGCCCCCGGCTGGCTCATGCGCTGTTACCCATTCCGGGCAAGGGTTCGTCAGACTGGGCGTATGCCTGGGTACCCATTGCAGGGCCAATTCTGGGAGCCGTTGTGGGTGGCTTGCTGATTCAGTGGTTTGCGCTGTAGGGAAAGCAGTTCCTGGATACAAGCTGGTAATTTCTACAAAGATGACACCCTGCCGGGTTACGGCAACCCGTTTGCCCTGGAATCGTAGGGAATCAGTGTGCTTAACTTCCAAACAGATTCGTCGCCAGAAAATCATTACGAAATTTACCCTGTGGGTCATACACCTTCGCCAGTTGCTTAAAGTCTGCCATCTTTTCATAACGAGACTGTAACTGCGCGGGGGCCAGCGTAAATAACTTACCCCAGTGAGGCCGGGGTCTAAACGGTTCCAGTTCTTTTTCAATCATTGGCAGTACGTTCCGAACCGATGCCCAATCCTGTTTCCAGGTAAAGTGAATGGCCAGACTCGGCTGTTTGTAAGCCATGCTCATCCATAGGTTATCCGCATCAATGGTGCGGAGTTCGGTAATCATCAGGTGGGGGCTGATCTGGTTGTGGAGCCGCTCAACGGCCAGAATGGCTTCCACCGCATTTTTGCGGGGGACAAAATATTCAGACTGTAACTCTTTGCCGCTACTCGGCGTAAAACCCATGCGGAAGTGGGGCATCCGTTCGTACCAGGGGCCGGGTACGCCCATTTGCTCGGTGCAGTTCACGGCCGATAGCTCCGCAATGGGATGCAGATTCTTAGTGGCCAGTTTAGCCCCGAAGAAATCGGCGGTTCTGCGTTCGGGTTGTGCCGTTGCTGCTTTCCCGTTTCCCACCTTCTCCTTTATCCAGACTTCGTTGATGCGGTGTTTTTGCCAGTCGGTAAACAGGCTGACGCTATAACCGGCCGACATGATGGCTTCGAAGTGATCTTTGAGCTGCGCCATCGGCAAATTCTCGTACACGTACTGGCGCATCATAAACGTGGGCTGTACGTCCAGCGTAACCTTTGTTACAACACCCAGCGCACCCAGGTGCACCACAGCCGCATTGAACGCATCCCCATCATGGGTGCGGGACAGCGTACGCGTTTCCCCCTTAGCCGTAATGAGTTCCATGCCCGACACGGCCGTTGCAAGGTTACCATTCTTCACCCCCGACCCGTGGGTTCCCGTAGCACAGGCCCCAGCTACCGAAATGTGCGGTAGCGAAGCCAGGTTGTGCAGTGCAAAGCCTTTTTTATCGAGGTAGGGGGCCAACTGACCGTATTTCATTCGCCCATCGACGGTTACGGTGTGTGCTTTTTCATCCAGTGAAACAACTTCGTCCATCCCCTCCAGCGAGATGAAGGTATCCTTGCTGTCGGCAATGCCATTAAAGCAGTGGCGGGTACCGAGCACTTTCAGTTTTTGCTGTTTCCGGATAAACTCCTGCGCGTGTTGCAGTCGAGTCGGCCTGGTACAATTTATCGGTACTGTATGTAATATTACCCGCCCAGTTTTTGAGTTTTTCAGCCGTTACCCAGCTAACCAGTGGTGTCATAAGAGGAGCAGTTAACAAGGAAGATGACAGTTTAAGGAACGTTCTTTTTTTCATGACGATAGGCTTTTTCGCTAAACTAATTGGATAATTTAACAATATTACACACGAAAAAGCCTTTTAACCGATTCTTGCAGACAGGATATGCCCACGTACGTAGCCGCCATTGACCAGGGTACCACCAGTACCCGATGTATTATGTTTGACCGCCAGGGACAGATTGTTTCCGTTGCCCAGAAAGAACATAAGCAAATTTACCCACAACCCGGCTGGGTAGAGCATGACCCCGAAGAAATCTGGCGCAACACACTCGAAGTGATTGCATTAGCCCGTATCAAGAAAAAAATACCGGTTCAGGATATTGTAGCGGTCGGCATCACCAATCAGCGCGAAACCGCCGTTGTCTGGAACCGTAAAACCGGCAAACCCTATTATAACGCCATCGTCTGGCAGGATATGCGAACGGCCGACCTGGTAACGGAATTTTCGAAGGTGGGGTCATTGGGTCAGGACCGTTTCCGTGAGCAGACAGGTCTGCCGCTGGCCACCTATTTCAGCGGTCTAAAATTAAAATGGCTGCTGGATAACGTAGACGGTCTTCGGGCCGATGCTGAACAGGGCGACGCACTCTTTGGCAATATGGATACATTCCTGGTCTGGAACCTGACGGGCGGTGTGGAGGGAGGGTTGCATCTGACCGACGTGACCAATGCCAGCCGGACCCAGTTGATGAACCTGCACACCCTCAACTGGGACGATTCATTGCTCAGTGATTTTACGGTACCACGCGCTATGCTGCCCCAAATCCGGCCCAGCAGCGAGATTTATGGCCACGTATCATCAGAAGTACTGCCCGGTGTACCCATTGCGGGTATTCTCGGCGACCAGCAGGCGGCCTTGGTGGGCCAAACCTGTTTTGAACCGGGGCAGGCCAAAAACACCTACGGTACGGGTTGTTTTCTGCTCATGAATACCGGCACCGAACTTCGCCCGTCTACCTGTGGGTTGTTGACAACGGTTGCCTATCAGTTTCAGAATGAGCCGGTCCATTACGCGCTGGAAGGCAGCATTGCCATTACCGGTGCACTGGTGCAGTGGGTGCGCGATAACCTCGGCCTCATCAAAGACAGTAAAGACATAGAAAGCCTGGCCCGCTCGGTGGATGATAACGGCGGAGCCTATTTTGTCCCGGCTTTTTCGGGCTTGTACGCCCCCCACTGGAAAGCCGATGCGCGGGGCGTTATTGCGGGTCTTACCCGCTTTGTGACTAAAGGCCACCTGGCCAGAGCCGTGCTGGAAGCCACTGCCTACCAGACCGTTGATGTAGTACGGGCCATGGAAGAGGACGCGGGGGTGTCGCTTAAATCACTGCGTGTAGACGGTGGCATGGTGGTCAATTCGCTGCTGATGCAATTCCAGGCCGACGTACTGGATGGCCCCGTTATCTGCCCCCGCATGACCGAAACCACTGCTCTCGGTGCCGCTTATGCCGCCGGGCTGGCCGTTGGCTACTGGAAAAACCTGGATGATTTGCGCCAGAACTGGGGCATCGCCCACACCTATGAATCAACTATGGACGACGCAAAGCGGGAAAAACTCATGCGGGGCTGGCAGAAAGCCATCGAGCGGTCATTCGGTTGGGAAGAGTAGGCTACACTTCGGGCGCCTTCGGTACCAGTTCTTCAGCCAGCATAAGCCGGGTTTGGGGCAGGCTTTGCGGGTATTCGTCGCGGACGAAAGCGATGAGTTGCTCCCGTATATGGCACCGCAGATCAAAGGCCGAAGGCGAATCGGGAGCCGATACCAGAATACGAACCTGAATACAGGTAGGCAGCGTATCGACCACCTGAACGGCAAAGCTTTCACCCGTCCAGAGAGGATCCTCCTCGGCCAGTTTACGCGCTTTTTCCCGAAGTTTATCGACGGGTACGTTATAATCCAGGTAGAGAATAATGGACCCGATGATGGAAGCATCAGAACGGGTCCAGTTCTCGAACGGATTTTCAACGAAATAGGTAATGGGCAAAATAAGCCGACGCCGGTCCCACAGGCGCACAATAACGCTGGTCAGGTTGATTTCCTCTACGCGGCCCCACTCCTTTTCCACAACTACCGCATCATTAAGCCGAATTTGCTGATTGAACGCGATCTGAACACCGGCCAGCAAATTGGCCAGTGTTTTTTGCGCGGCAAAGCCAATCACGACTGATACAACACCGGCTGAGGTTAGCACGCTTAGCCCAACTTTCCGGCTACCCTGAAAGGAGATAAGCACCAGTGAAGTCCCGATAACAAGGACAATAATGGCAACCAGCCGCCGAGAAAACCGAACCTGCGTAACGAACTTCCGCTGGGCTAGTTTTTCGTCGTTATCGGTATCATACTGACGAATCAGACGCAGCTCCCCTATTTTCAACAACTGCACAACCAACCAGGTGGTAGTGATAATAAACAGGACTTCGGCCATTTTGTCCGCCACCGGATGACGGCGTAAAAAACGCTCCGACTGCACGTTGGTAGCCAGTAAAAAAAGTAGGGAAGGCATGAACAGCCAGAACGGCCATCGGGCGTACCGTCTCAACAACGTCAGTGTTTGAAAAGGACGCTGGCGCACCACGAACCGGATTACCTGCGTGATAACCACATCAACCACAATCCCTGCTATCACCGCCATAAGCAGCAATATCCACCCCGACAAATCGCGGTTGGGTATGTAGCCGAACCAGCGAATAAGGGCCCGTATCCAACTATCCAATTGTTGTTGCATGGTGCAAAAGTAAGAAGACCTGAAAGCTTTACCGCCTTTTAAACCTATATCTGCCTGTTAACAGCTTATTCGTTTTTGACAACAAACAGGACTTGTTGCTACTGGCTGCTTTGCGTGGCAACACGGTACGTTCTGGCATTTGTTTTTGCCTAATAGCCGTTAGCTGAGTTTCCCTGTAACCGGAAGTGATGACCGAGCCCCGGTTCCTTTTTGACCCCAGGGCCAAATACGCTGCTATTATTCTTCTTATCTTTAGTCGGTCGAAAGCGGGTATACCGGTCAGGCTTCGTTTTTAGTTCACTCATCAATTCAGGATTACAGGTATGAAACAAGTTTTTCTTCTGTTGCTTATCAGTTGTTACACATTCACCAGTGCCCTGGCGCAGAAGCCAGCCAGTGCCGAAAAACAACCGGCTAAAGAAGGCAAATCACCCAAAGACGATAAGTCGACGCCAGATTCCCGGAGTCTGGACATCGATTCGCAGGTGGTCACCAACGGGCAGGTAACCATCAAAGGGCAGCGGGTTCCCTATAAAGCCACTGCCGGTACCATCCCGGTTTGGGACGAGGAGGGCAAAGCCGTGGCCGGCGTATTTTTTACCTATTTCGAACGGTCCGATGTTACCGACCGCACCACCCGGCCGCTGGTCATTTCCTTCAACGGCGGCCCCGGTACGGCTTCCGTCTGGATGATGATAGGTTATACGGGGCCACGCATTCTGAAAGTAGATGACGAAGGCTACCCCGTTCAGCCATATGGCGTAAAAGACAACCCAAACTCCATTCTCGACGTAGCCGACATCGTTTACGTAGACCCGGTCAATACTGGCTTCTCGCGGCCCGTTAATAAGGATGTGCCCGCTGCCAAACTGTTCTTCGGTGTCAACGCCGATATCAAATACCTGGCCGACTGGATCAACACGTTTGTGAGCCGCTACAACCGATGGGCTTCACCAAAGTACCTTATTGGCGAAAGTTACGGCACCACGCGGGTTTCGGGCCTGGCGCTGGAACTGCAGAACAGCCATTGGATGTACCTGAACGGGGTGATTCTGGTTTCTCCCACCGACCTCGGTATCGACCGCGCCGGACCGGCTCAGGGAGCACTGAAGCTGCCTTATTTTGCGGCCACGGCCTGGTTTCACAAAGCACTACCGGCCGATTTACAGAAAAAAGACCTGACCGATATACTGCCCGAAGTAGAAAATTTCACTATTCAGGAGTACCTGCCAGCGCTGGCCCTTGGTGGTTCATTAAGCGATCAGAAACGCGCCGAAATGGCTAAAAAAGTAGCCCGGTATTCGGGACTTTCCGAAACGGCCGTGATGCAGCAGAACCTGGACGTACCCACCAATTTCTTCTGGAAGGAACTGCTGCGCGATAAAAGCCAGACGGTGGGTCGGCTGGACTCACGCTACCTGGGCATGGACAGCAAAGACGCTGGTATTGCCCCGGATTATAACTCGGAACTAACCTCCTGGCTGCACTCCTTTACGCCCGCTATCAACATGTTTATGCGGGAAGAACTCAACTACAAAACGGACCTGAAGTATTACATGTTCGGGCCGGTACGTCCCTGGGATAATACCAACAACCAAACGGGCGATAACCTGCGTCAGGCTATGGCGCAGAATCCGTATCTGCATCTGCTGGTGCAATCAGGCTATTACGATGGAGCCTGCGATTATTTCAACGCCAAATACAACATGTGGCAGATGGATGCCAGTGGTAAACTCAAGGACCGCATGGAATGGGAAGGCTACCGAAGCGGACACATGATGTACCTCCGCAAAGAAGACCTGGCTACCAGCAATGAACGCCTGCGTACGTTTATCAAAAAAAGTACGCCTAAAACCAGCGAACCGGCCAAGTATTCAGGAAGCCGGTAAAGGGCATTTCTCCGGGCAAAGTCGGGGACCGACGCGTTTATTTCCCAGACTCCGGTGGGGTATACAACTTCGTTTGTGCATTGGCGGGTGGGCGTATGCTGTCCGGATGGGCGGGAATGATAGCTCTACCCGGACGTGGACGTACTGCATTCGCACAATCTCACTAAAAAGTTCTTATTCCTGATATCCAAGCAAACAACCTGATGAAAAATTCCCGACGAAAATTCCTCCGCCAGTCGACCCAAAAAGGTCTGGCGCTGCTCTCGGCCAGTAGCCTGATGACCACTGCGTCGGCGGAGCTTCTCCCTGCGGCAACCACCCTCCCCGATAACGCGCCGGTACGGGTTAAACCGGATTACGTGGTGCGTTCACTCCCCGAAAACATGGTTTGGGGTTACTTTGGGGCCGATGTACCGCCCGTGTATAAAGCGAAAGATGGGGACATAATCGAAATTCAAACCGTAAACCCATCGGGCGTCAGTCGAACCAACCCCAACGAGTTTTACACCAAAAACAACCTACCCATTGATCAGCACGCGCAGGAGGTGATAACCATCCTGAAAAACGTAAAGCCCGAACCATCGGGAATTCGCGGCCACATGTTGACGGGGCCGGTATTCATTGACGGCGCACAACCCGGCGATACACTTGAGATTCGTATTCTGGATCTGACTTTCCCGGCCAGCTTCGGGGTGAACAGTGTATGGCCCGGCGGGGGTGGTATTCCCGATGCGGTCACCACTCGTGAAACCTTCGTTTACCGGTACGATACCAAACATATGACAGCCTCCTGCGTAGCGGGTGTCGACATTCCCCTGAAGCCCTTTATGGGCGTTATGGCCCTGTCGCCACCGGCCGATATGGGCCATCAAAGTTCTATTCCACCCAATTTTTTTGGTGGTAATCTGGACATTAAACACCTGACCAAAGGGTCTACACTGTACTTACCGGTGTCGGTTCCGGGTGGGTTGTTCACGGCTGGGGATGGCCACGGAGCACAGGGAAATGGCGAAGTAAGTGGCGTGGCCATCGAAACAGCCCTGACTCTCACGGCAAAGTTTATTGTCCACAAAGGAAAAAACCTCAAACAGTGCCGGGCCGAAACGCCTACTCACTTTATTGCCATCGGTCTGGATAAGGACCTGAATAAAGCCATGAAAAATGCCCTATCAGAAGCAGTGGCCTTTATTAAGGATGAACTGGGTTTTACGTTCAACGAAGCCCTATCCATTGCCAGCACCGGTGTCGATTTTGAGGTTAGCCAGGTGGTTGACCAGACGCTGGGCGTTCATGCCATGATTCCAAAGTCAATTTTCACCAGTAAAAAATTCGACTACTGGACGTAGCAGGTACAACTTTCGCCAGAGGGCGGTTGTCCAGGCATCCAGTCATCAAGCCTGTTTAGAACACCATTTTTTAACTTGAGTGGTCGCTGACAATAACCCAACGGTTCTTGATTTTTCGCCAAAGCAGGGTAAAATACCCCTCAGCATCCCCAATTTGGGGTCGGGTGAGGTGGTACCGGCCAATGACGTAGGCGGTATTGGGCCGGAGTAAATTCAGCTCCAGGATATCGAATTTCAATGTTCCCATCGAAGCCCGGTCGGGATAGCGTTTTTTGTAGTTAGCCAGGGTAGCCTGATAGCCGTAGGTGATGCCTACTTTTCCTACGAAGGTCAACGAATCGGAGGGCCAATACCCATTCATGAACCGGTCTACTCGCCCGGCGTTCCAGTCGTTTGTCTGGCGTTCCAGAATTTGCAGGATAGCGCGTCGTTCTTTGGCCATCTGTGCTTTTTCTGCTTCGATAGTCCGCTGCCCCACCCCTGGCAGGTAACTTGCAATGAGGAATAAACCCGTAAGGAAATAGTTCATAGCCAACTTTTTTGCTAAACTAAGTGAATCGTGCGGTAGTTGAACGGATGATATGCGTTTCTATTTCATCGGCATACGCCCACGAAAACCTACTACTCTGAACAACTATGCGATTAACTAATAAAGTGGCCATTATTACCGGAGCCGCCCGGGGAATTGGCCAGAAAGCTGCCGAAGTATTTTGCCGGGAAGGCGCTACCGTTCTTATCTGGGATGTACTGGCCGAAGGCGAAACCACCGCCCAACAGTTGCGGGAGCAGGGATTCCGGTGCGAGTTCAATCACGTCAGTACAACGGATGTGGCCGCCATAGAAACCACCGCAAAAGCTGTACACGACCGCTACGGACGCATTGATATTTTAATCAATAACGCAGGCATCACCCGCGATAAAAGCCTGTTGAAGATGTCGTTCGATGAGTGGCAGCAGGTCATTGATGTCAATTTGACTGGTGTGTTCAACTGCACAAAAATTATTGCCCCCTACATGGTGGCGCAGAAACAGGGGCGCATCATCTGCACCTCATCCATCAATGGAGTGCATGGAGCGTTCGGGCAAACCAACTACGCTGCGGCCAAAGCCGGCATTATCGGCATGGTTCGTTCGTGGGCTAAGGAACTGGGACCAAAAGGCATAACGGCCAACGCCGTAGCTCCCGGCTTTATTCAAACAGCTATGACAGACGCGATGCCCGAGGAAGTTCGCAATCACGCCATTGCCACCATACCAGCCCGGCGCATTGGCCAGCCGGAAGACATTGCTCATGCCTATCTTTTTCTGGCTTCCGACGAAGCATCGTTTGTCAATGGCCATGTTCTGTCGGTAAACGGTGGTCAGGCATTGTAACGGTATACCATATACCATGATTACCTTTACAGTAGCAATCACCGTCGGCAGTACCTATGAATAGGATTCGAGAATTTTACAATGAGTACAAACCATACATCTTTTCGGATGGCTGGTATTATGTCTTTATTGTTGTTTTCATTCTGCTGTTATTTATTTTCTTTTCCTAAGTGGCTACCCGTTCGGCTGTTCTGGCCATTATCAATCCGCTTTCCGGCACTACGTCTGTCGAGCAAAAAAAATTGCTTCAGGATGCGTTCATGCGCCGGGCCGATGCGCTTGACTTCGCGCCCGATGTGGTTATAACTACCCACCCCGGCCACGCAACCGAATTGGCAGCACAGGCCGTTGCGCAGGGCGTGAGCCGCGTGCTGGCCATTGGGGGCGATGGCACCATCAATGAAACGGCCCAGGCACTCCGGCGGTCGGCCACGGCTTTGGGTATCGTACCCATCGGCTCGGGTAATGGGCTGGCCCGTCATTTGGGCATTCCGCTTAACCCCATGAAAGCCATCGAACGCGCCTTGCTGGGGCGGCCCGTTGTTATCGACAGTGGTGAAATCAGCGGACATCCTTTTTTCTGTACCGCCGGACTGGGTTTCGAAGCGTTTGTGGCCCATGCGTTTGCGAAGGAGCCCGTTCGTGGTTTACCAACCTATATCCAATCCGCTTTTCGGGCCTTCTGGGCTTATAAACCACCCCTGTTTGCCCTGAACGGCGAGCAGAGAGAGCTCTTTTCGCTCACTTTTGCCAACGCCGGACAGTTTGGCAACAACGCCTGGATGGCTCCCCAGGCCAACATTGCCGATGGCAAACTGGAACAGTGCGAAATCAGGCCATTTCCAGCCCAAGCAGCCGGGATGATTACCTGGCGGTTGTTCAATAAAACCCTGAATGAATCCTCTTACTGGCGGGGGCATTCCATTACCAAAGCAACCGTGCAAACCGGTGAGCCGTTGCTTATCCACGCCGATGGGGAACCCCTCCTGTTGCCCTCCGGCCGGGCCGATGTTCAGATACTTCCCGGTAGTTTGCTGGTGCTGTTGTAGTGGTGAGGATGGTGCCATCTTTCTATCCCTAGTCTGTTCGGTTTCCAGATTATGGTTGCTGACTACAATCATACCAAAGACTGGTGCGGCTGCTGCGTAACGCTCAGGTCTGTCCCTATATTAGCACGCATAGTTCGTAACTAGCGGGGTGTTGGTATACACCCGGTTGAACCAGAAAGAAATTACAAGTTATATTGCCTAGCCAATGGTGCGCTACAATTAGGCATACTTTTTGGAACCATCACCTTTAGTTACTTTTCAGGGCTTATCAATACTATTAATTCACGTATTACGCTGACAGAAAATACCGTTAAATCAATAAAATTATTTTTTAAGTTTTTTTACCGTATCGCACAAATATTTTTTTTGTTATCTATTTGAGTTATATAGTAACATTTGCTGAAAGAATTAGATGATAAAACGTTCATTCTCAGCAAGGTTAACCGGTCAAAATCCTAGCTTTCCGATTGAATTTCTACCCCGAAGGTTCTGTAGCATACTCGCCTATAGTGTATATAATTAAATTTATAAGTATAATTAGTTTTCTTTTTTTCTCTTTCGTATACTAGTAATTATATATCCTTCCTTTTTCACAAACTAAATCTTGTTCACCTTTATGTGACCACTTGTTCGTCGTGCGTCTAACAAGTTGATTATAAGCCTACAGAGGAGTGGCGGGAAAAATATGTAAAACAATAGAGTATATAGTAACAAAATGTTAAACAATAAAATCGTGTTGCTGTTCTTTGGTTATGCGTTGCCTTCGTTTTTGTCAAAAAAAGGCATGGATTTCGCTACTATTTGCATTATTCCTATTATTTAAGCAACGAACGAACATGTTTATCACATTTGCCCAGTACAGCATTCTGATGGCTTCACAGCACCGGGTTACGTACAGTCAGCTGAAGAAGAGGACTAGTTTTGACCATTTGATGGTTAATTACTACACGATGGGGTTACTAAACATTGGCCTGATCAGCGCGAGCGACAAGGAAGGTACTGACTCTACCTACTACCAACTAACGGACGAAGGGGCAATCAGCATCCGGGAGTACGAACGGGCTAATCCAGAGCTAGTCATCAAGTCTGCGTATTAGTCTCTTTTACTCAACGCCACCCATCCATTTTTTGAGGGGCTTGGCGAAGAGTAACATGATAATGCCGGCACCCAGGCCAAAGTATGCTACACTTTGGAACAGAGCAGGCATTTGCTGTACGTTTTCTTCATCAAATCCACCGGCAAACAAGCCGGCAATCAAATTGCCGAGTGAGGTACCTACAAACCAGATACCCATCAGCTGGCTTGCGAAGCGCTTGGGCGCTAGTTTGGTGAAAGAACTCAACCCTACGGGGCTTAGGAATAACTCGCCCAGCGTAAAGAATAAATACGTGAACGACAGGTAGAGGGCCGATGTGCGCACACCCGTCAGGGCCAGTTTGGCGGCAAAGACCATGATGACGTAGGCTAACCCAAGCAAAATTAGTCCGGTGGCCAATTTAGCAGGCACGGAGAAGTTGAGTTTTCGGTTCGCCAGAAAAATCCACAACGAAGCCAGAACGGGCGAAAAAATAAGAATAAAGGCTGGATTGAAGTTTTGAAACCAACTCGATGGCATTTCCCAGCCAAAGAAGTTGAGGTCCGTGTAGCGGTCGGCAAAAATTTGCAGGGATGACCCCTGCTGTTCGTTGCCTGCCCAGAACAAAGCGGCCGCCAGAAAAAAGACAAACAGGACAACGACCCGTTTCTTTTCGACGGTTGTCAGCCCACCGCCGAGCAGAATATAAGCAAAGTAACTGATGGCCACCAGCGAAATAATGGTTCCCATGGCCTTGGCCAGTCCCTGTGCCGTGGTCATATCAATTACGCCGGTTAATTGCAGTCCCGTTAAAATGGCGGTTATCCCGATTAGAAAAGCAATCATGGGCTTGTTACCGCCAGATACCCTCCCATCAGCCTGGGTCGTTTCTGCTTTCACGGGCACATTTCCGTACTGACCCAGGTAGCGCTGTCCGAGTGCCCGAAACGTAATCATGCCCAAACCCATACCAATGGCAGCGGCCCCAAATCCGTAGTGCCAGCCTACTTTCTGCCCCAGATACCCAACAATGGTGATGCCCAGGAAGGAACCCAGATTAATTCCCATGTAGAAGATGGAAAAAGCTGCATCCCGACGGGCTCCTCCTTCCGGGTATAATTCACCGACAATCGTACTGATATTTGGTTTTAGCAGGCCCGTTCCAAGCGCTACCACGCAAAGACCGGTATAAAACAACCCTGTACCCGCTGGAACGGCAAGAACAATATGCCCCACCATGATAACCAGCCCGCCGTACCAGATGGATTTTCGCTGGCCAAGTATATTGTCGGCAATCCAGCCACCGGGCAACGAAAGCAGGTAAACAGAAGCCGTATAAATTCCGTAGATAGCTGCTCCTTCCGTTTCATTCAGCCCCATACCACCCCGAACATTATCAATCAGGAACAGCAGCAGAATAGCCCGCATCCCGTAGTAACTGAACCGCTCCCACATCTCGGTAAAAAACAGGACGTAAAGACCGGTTGGGTGACCCGTTTGGGCACTGGGCTTTTCAATAGCAGCTTCCATAAAAGTAGGTTTAGCGGGTAGTTTGTTGACGGGTAGCGTGATATAAACGAATAATGTAGGGGTAAATATACCGGCAACATCCCAAAGCCACAAAACTCGTTCCCGGAGCAACAGGCACAAACATCCGGTAACGGTCAGTAGCAGCAGAGCCTTCTGTAGTCCCGAAGACCTAAGCCAGGGCCGCTTCTGGTCGTAAATTTGATAAAGCAATGGTGCTGTCTTTGCTAGTTCTTTATAGGTTTGCCCCTGTATTTTACGCTCCCTCCAATGCTTCTTCCGTTCGATTTCCAGAAAGACCCGTACCTTATTCTTGACTTTTCGGCCAGTAATCCTGACCTGGCAACGCTTAACGTAACCGATACCGCTATTTTCACGGACTATGTATTCGGTAAACTAAGGGCTGCCGGGGCAAAGGTGGGCGTGGGCGGTTATAACGAGCACCGAACTATTTATCGACGAAGTCAGCATTTTAACGAATCGGACGAAGCACCGCGCGAAATTCACCTCGGTATCGACTTCTGGGCGGAAGCCGGAACGCCTGTTTTTGCCCCACTGGAAGGTATCGTTCATAGTTTTCAGGACAACGATAACTTTGGTGATTATGGCCCCACCATCATTCTGGAACATGAGTTCAACGGCAAACCGCTTTATAGTCTCTACGGCCATTTGACCCGCCAATCGCTGGAAGGATTGCACCCAGGAAAAAAAATAAACGCGGGCGAAAAACTAACCGCAATTGGTCCCTACCCCGAAAACGGCGATTGGCCTCCGCACCTTCATTTTCAACTCATGACGGATATGCTCGGCCTGAAAGGTGACTTCCCCGGTGTTTGCTCCCTTACCGACCGGGAACGGTTCCTGGAACTTTGCCCCAATCCAAACATAATACTGGGGATACAGGGACTACGCTAACGAAACCCACTACTTCGTCAGAAAATCGACAACGGCTTTCGCAAAGTCAGGGGTTCGCATGGCTCCGCCGTGATCGCCCGGAACGATGACGAGTTTAGCACCGGGAATGGCCTCGACCAGCCGCTTTGGGTCGCCATTGTCCGTGTCTTTATCGCCGTTCACTACCAGTACCGGCACGGTTATTTTGGCTAGTTCCTCCGGCGTAGTGACGGGCTGAAACTCCTGCATACGAGCCAGAGCCACGGTATCGGCTCCCGCTTTTTTGGCGTAGTCGACCGCGCTCTGGAGTTCGGGATGACTGCCCGGTTTGGTCAGAGCTTCGTGAAAGTTTTTGCGCCGGTACCAGTTCGGGTCCGAAAAGTCGAGCCCCATCCCTCCCATCACGGCCCTGCGTACCGCTCGTCCATCGTCAGTAGCTTGGCTGTCAGGATAGCCCCGCGGGAATAGCCAACGACATCATAGGTATCTACGCCCAGAAATTTCAGGAGCGACAGCACATCTTTCAATTCCGCATTACGTTCATAGGCTTCGGCCCCGTGTGGTTTGTCGGACAGGCCGTTCCCCCGTAAATCAAGCGTGATAACCTTAAAACCGGCATCGACCAGTGCCTGCCGGACAGGAGCACGTTTCCAGCTTTCGCTGTTGGAAATAAAGCCATGCAGCAGGACGACCGGTTTACCCTCCCCCAGAATATCGTAATGAATCCGGGTCCCGTCGAACGAGATAAACAGCGGGTCGCGGGTGGATTGCGCCTTCGTCATGAAGGAGAGCAGCAGGCCGAACAAGAACAGAATTGATTTCATTTGGACAGGTGATACACGTACGAAAGAATGGGGGCAACCGAAAAAGTCTAACCTTTCGGTATTATACCGAGTTATCAGCAGTAAACTTACTGCCTGCTACCATGACAACACGCCAGGATGATTTGCTACTACCCGATACCAGCCGAATCGGTTCGAGGATGAGTCGGATTAGTCCCGACATTTTTCGGAGTCAGGATACTGCCCCATCGGTTGATGATGACAATGATGCGTCGGTGGCAACGGAAGAGAATGTATTAAGCGACGCGCCCATTGATGACAATGGTGATTCAGCCAATGCGTCGGACCACGGTGAGCGATGATCCTCATCAGGGCGATAATAACGCATTGAGCGGCCACGGTACCCGATTGGAGAACGTGTAGAAATCCTTATCTGTCAGACCTATGAATACTGCAAACAACAAGAAGTACGATCCTGCCAACGACGATAACCAGGGTGTGGCTCAACTGATGGCCCAGGCCGAAGAAGCGACCCCAGGCGTTTCGCAGGTGGAGCGAATGAGTCCAGTGACGGCGCAGGGCCCGGAACCCATTAAGGAGGAGGTAAACGAGGAAGATACCGATGGAGTAGAGGACGATGACCTTGTAGCAGAAACGGTAGAGGAGGGCGAAGCAGACGAGAAAAATGACCAATAATCAGCTGGCACAACTGGTCATTCGTATCGGCCTGGGTATTAATATGCTTATGCACGGCCTGGTACGCATTCCCAAACTGAGCGCCTTCGTTACCAAAACAAGCGCTGATTTTGCCAGTACACTCCTACCGCCCATCCTGACAAAAGCCTTCTTATTCACTCTTCCGTTTATCGAACTGGTTGCTGGTATCCTGATTCTGGTTGGCGGTCAGTTTGGGAAGTGGGGGTATCTGCTGGGCGGTATACTGATGGGTGCTCTGCTGTTTGGCACAACCCTGAAAGAAGACTGGTCTGGTGCTGGTAATCAACTGATTTACGTCATTGCATTTTACCTCGCGTTGCGCGGGCTGGATTCGCCCGGCAGGAGCCGCTTCCGGTAAGTATTTGCTACTTTTTGGGTCATTGTTTTTTCCGGCCGACTGCCAGTGAGAGTACCTTGAGCAACGGGCGGAACGAGATTAACGCATGAACAAAGGTTTCTATACAGGGTTTATAGAGTTCTACGTAAGTGAAACTATAAACCTCGACAAACATGAAACCTGGTATCCTATTTATCGGCTCACTGATTGGTTTTACTACGCTATTTTCGGCCTGCAAAGAAACGAGTGTACCGCCCGACGTGCTATACAGTACCGATTTTAGACAGGACAGAAACGGGTGGACCGCCAGTTATACAGATTACAGTACGCAGGTAACCGACCTCGATTTTAAAACGGCCTGGACTGCTCTCCCTCAACCGCTGGATACGACCCAGAAGTCAATCATGGTGTCGAGTATGAACCGCAGCGACGACACCTTCATGTTCCTGAAGAAAAAACTCACCAATCTACGGCCTAATACCGCTTACCTGTATTGAGTGATTAGGTTATGTGTTGGCTTGAATCTTGTTAGCTATGGACTTGATGAACCTTCATAAGAACGCGGCTCTTACAATCAGCCAGCGGAAACAAATTCAACGTCTGTACGCAACTGGCCAATTTAGCTACCCTAAATTGGCCACCCAGTTCAACACGACCGTCGCAACCATACGAAAGTGGGTCAAACGCCATGACTGCCACGACCACAGCAGTGCGCCTAAAAAGCATCACCGGCGCGTCAACGATGCCTATCGACAGGCAGTTGTTGACTACCGACTGGCCCATCCCCGGCATGGCCCCGTTCGCATTGAGCGCGAACTGCGGGCTGAGTATGGCCCTTTTGCCTTCAGTACGGTGCGACTCATTCTGGGCCAAGACCTGCCCCCAGGCCCCAAACGTCCGCTCATGAATCGGTTGGCAACAGGTCGCTACCGCACCCAAATGGATGTCCAGCAATTGCCCGCCATCAAAGGTAATACCGGCTTCGAGTACAAGATTTCGATCATTCATTTAGCTACTCGCATCAAGTACTCTGAAATTCATGACGACTATGAAAGTGAGACCATCGCCGAGGTATTTAAACGTTCGATGGATGTGCTTCCCCCTTTTTTATCACCTTCACCGACAATGCGATGAGCTTTACAATGAAGTACACGGCTCATCCTGAGCGCAAAACCCGCTTCACTAAGATGGTCGAAGGCAGCGGGCGGATTCACGGCCTGATTGAGAAAGGAATGCCCTGGCGTAATGGCTTTATCGAACGTAGTAACCGTACCGATAAAGAGGAGTTGTTTAATCAGGTTCGTTTTCGTGACTCAGAGGATCGACGTTATCAGTTAAAACTTTGGGAAATGGAATACAACACCTGTCGGCCCCATCAGGGTTTGGACAATCAAATTCCTTTTGCTGTTTACCAAAGGGACTATCCTCTACACGCGGCTAGTCGATACACAACCTAATAACTTAATACACTTACCAGTTAGTATTTGACGTTGAATTAGCGTCAAAATACGCTACCAACTCGGTTGGTATTGGTGGTTCGCCAGGCAGCAGTGTCTACTTAAAGGCGGGGGCTACGGCTGTTGAACCCATGAAAATACTGACCAATGGTTTTTACGGCATTAACATCGACAAAGGCAATCAAAGCACCGGTGGGAAAGATGCCCTGGTTTTGGGGAATATTGGTGCAGGAAACGATGTAAACGAATACACGTTAATTACCCGTAGTAATGCCGAAAATCCATTAACGGCTCAAACTAATGCACAGGGCGACCTCTGGTTAATTGTTGGCACAGATTCGGGCTATGAGGGGCTTACGCAACTATACTACAACCGAATCAGTGTAACCGCTCTCTGAAATGAAGGCAGTTCATAAAAAGTTAGGGCCGGGGTTTTACCGGGCAGCGTGTCTGCTGTCTGGTAAAACCTTATTCGTTGTTACGTATGGCTAATCCGGCCAGCATTGCCCGAAACAACGGAAACTTTACGATATTTGTCCAGTATGGCCGGAACGTACCCACCTGTTAACTTGTTAAAAATAGAGAGCAATGGCGTACAAAAGCCAGCTACTTAACCGAGACTATGAGCAAGGACGCTGACATTTTAGAAAGCATAACTAACTCCGAATATAAATACGGATTCGAGACACTGATTGAGGCCGACGAAGCCCCGATGGGTTTGGATGAGAGTACCATTCATTTTATTTCTGCCAAGAAAAACGAGCCCGAATGGCTGTTAGAAAACCGCCTGAAAGCGTTTCGGATGTGGCAGGAAATGACCGAACCCCACTGGCCTAACGTCAGTTACCCAAAAATTGACTACCAGGCCATCAAATACTATTCTGCCCCTAAGCAGAAAAAAACGGTCAACTCTCTTGATGAAATTGATCCCGAACTAATCGACACGTTCAATCGGCTTGGCATTTCGCTCAGTGAGCAAAAACGGCTAACTGGCGTGGTAGATAACCTGGACGATGAGCCACGCCCCGGCGAACGCCCCCGTGTGGCTGTTGATGCCGTTATGGATTCGGTTTCGGTAGCCACTACGTTTAAGAAAGACCTGGCCGAACGCGGCATTATTTTCTGTTCCATTACGGAGGCCGTTCATGAGCATCCGGAACTGGTCAAGAAATATTTGGGCTCCGTTGTACCGGCAAAAGACAATTACTTTGCGGCCCTGAATGCGGCTGTTTTTACTGACGGCTCGTTCTGTTACATTCCCAAAGGCGTTCGCTGCCCGATGGAACTCTCTACCTATTTCCGCATCAACGCGGCTGGTACGGGTCAGTTTGAACGAACCCTGATTGTGGCCGACGAAGGTTCGTACGTGAGTTACCTGGAAGGATGTACCGCCCCCATGCGGGACGAGAACCAACTCCACGCGGCCGTGGTAGAGCTAATCGCCATGGCCGACGCCGAAATCAAATATTCGACGGTGCAGAACTGGTATCCGGGCGATAAGGACGGTAAAGGCGGTATCTATAACTTCGTAACCAAGCGGGGCATCTGCGAGGGGGCGAACGCTAAAATATCGTGGACCCAGGTAGAAACGGGTTCGGCTATTACCTGGAAATACCCATCCGTGATTCTGAAAGGGGACAACTCCGTTGGTGAGTTTTATTCGGTGGCCGTTACCAACAACATGCAACAGGCCGATACGGGTACCAAAATGGTCCACATTGGTAAGAATACGAAGAGCCGGATTGTATCGAAAGGTATATCGGCGGGCAAAAGCCAGAACTCGTATCGGGGTCTGGTACAAGTGATGAAACGGGCCGAAAACGCCCGTAACCACTCCCAGTGCGATTCACTGTTGCTGGGTGACAAATGCGGGGCGCATACCTTTCCGTACCTGGAGGTAAGCAACCCGTCCGCTACGGTAGAGCACGAAGCCACGACATCGAAAATTGGGGAAGACCAGTTATTTTATTGCAACCAGCGCGGCATCCCGATGGAGCAGGCCGTGGCCCTTATCATCAACGGCTACGCCAAAGAAGTGTTGAAACAGCTCCCTATGGAATTCGCCGTTGAGGCCCAAAAACTTCTGGCCATCAGTCTGGAAGGAAGCGTTGGATAATCGTATTACAGATTATGGATATATTGAAGCCTCTGCGGAAACGTGGAGGCTTTTTTAGTTTGTTTTGTGTTGGAACGAGACAAAGCTTAGTAGCAGGATTTTCTGCGTGATACAGAATGGGAAGAAAGAGTAGTTCAAAAAAAATAGATAGCAACCTTCTATTAGGCCCATTTGCGATTTTGCATACCTTTAAGCCTCTGTCAACAGAGGCTTTTATTTTTTCATCTACCCGTGATTAAACCTGGCTATAGTTAAAAACAGGCTTACCGCCCTTTTATCAAAAACCTGAATACGAGTCTATGAAACTTTTTCGCTTCGGCCCGCCCGACCACGAACATCCTGGCGTTGTACTACCCACCACTGGCAAACACATTGACGTAACGCGTTTCGGTGAAGATTATGATGAGTCTTTCTTCGCTACCAACGGCCCTGAACGGCTGGCCCACTGGCTGGAATCCCATGCGGATACCTGCCCCGAAATTACCCCCGACCAGCGGTTTGGTGCCTGTATCAAACGACCATCCAAGATTGTGTGTGTTGGCCTGAACTACGCCAAACACGCGGCCGAAACCAACGCCCCCAGCCCGACAGAACCCATTCTATTCTTCAAAGCAACCACGGCACTCTGCGGACCCGATGATAATGTAGTTATTCCGAAACGCTCCGAAAAAACTGACTGGGAAGTGGAACTGGCCATTATTATTGGAAAACGAGCGAGTTACGTTGAACTGGACGATGCGTTCGACTACATAGCCGGCTACGCCGTACACAATGACTACAGCGAACGGGCGTGGCAGCTTGAGCGTGGCGGTCAATGGGTGAAAGGGAAAAGTGCCGACACCTTCGCACCACTGGGTCCGTACCTGGTGACGAAAGATGAAGTAGAAAACCCAAACGCGCTGAACCTCTGGCTCAGCATCAATGGCGAGGAACTGCAGAACTCCAACACCGACGATATGATATTCGACGTACCAACGCTGGTTAGCTACATTAAGTCAGTTTATGACGCTGCTGCCCGGCGATGTTATTTCGACGGGTACACCGGCTGGCGTGGGATTGGGTCTCAAACCACCACGCTACCTGAAGCCCGGCGACGTGGTTGAGTTGTGCATCGAGGGGCTGGGTAAGCAGAAGCAGACGGCCGTTTCTTTCCAGTAGAGAATGAAAAGTAAAAAATGGGTCAGAAAGCCCATTTATGAGCATAAAAGCGACTCCCGTATTTACTCCCACTTA
>CAWAJC010000005.1:0-15927 GCA_963782245.1 uncultured Cytophagales bacterium | reverse complement strand
ATATTCATTGGTAAGCCAATCGGACAGGAAGACATTCGTCAACCTCTTGATCAGCTACATTTCACATCCTTGAGCATCAGTTGCAGCGAGACATTCCCGTTGTAAAAATTTTGCTCGACCTGGTAGCAGATGGAGAACGGTTTATGGGCCTGCAACTGATCGGCAAGGTGCCCGAAGCCAAAACCAACCGCCCAGAAATTCCGCCCCCCGCTACCCTGACGGACGTTTATTTTCAGGTGTTTTTCCTTCATAACAATAGGCTCACTCACCAGATACACATCCTCCGTCATGAACGTAGGCTGTAGGTTATGCGGGCCAAACGGACCCATCTGCTTCACAATCCTGACCAGTTTATCGCTGATCTCGCTGAAATCCAGCGGCAGGTCGATGTCGATCAACGGCGTCAGGTGCTCTTCTTTGATGGTGCGGGACACCACTTCCTCAAACTTCTGCCGAAACGCGTCGATGTTATCAATCGGCATGGTCATCCCGGCGGCAAAGGTGTGCCCTCCAAACTGCTCCAGCAAATCGGCGCAGGCCTCAATGGCTTCGTACACGTCGAAACCCGGTACCGACCGCGCCGACCCGGCCGCTTTATCGTTCGACTGCGTCAGGATAATGGTAGGGCGGTGGAAATGCTCGATGCACCGCGAGGCCACAATGCCAATGACGCCTTTGTGCCAGGAGGCATCGTACAACACGGTACTCTTGGCCTGCGACAGGGACTCATTTTGCCGAATCATGGTCAGGGCCTGTTCCGTCATGCTGCTGTCGAACTCCCGTCGGCTGGTGTTGTGTTTGTTGATGGCCGTCGCAAACTCGTCGGCTTCCGCTTCCGACTCAGCCAGCAGCAGTTGTACGGCGGCTTTGGCGTGCTGGATCCGCCCGGCGGCATTGATGCGTGGCCCCAATCCGAAAACGACATTGGTAATGTCTAGTTCCCGCGTGAAACCCGCTATTTTGATCAACGCTTTCAATCCGGTTCTTGGTGCCGAATTAAGGATTTTTAAGCCGTAGTGGGCCATCACCCGGTTTTCCCCCGTAACGGGTACAATATCGGACGCGATGCTAACGGCCACCAGGTCGAGGCAGGGGTATAACTGCTCCAGGTCAATATTTTTGTAGAGGCAGAACGCGTGGAGCAGTTTAAAGCCAACCCCGCAGCCGCTCAGTTCCTTGTAAGGGTACTGGCAATCGTCGCGTTTGGGGTCCAGGACGGCGGCTGCATCGGGAAGCTCGAAGCCGGGGCGGTGGTGATCGCAGATGATGAAATCGACGCCCAGTGCTTTCGCTTCGGCCACGCGCTCGACGGATTTTATGCCGCAGTCGAGCGCAATGATGAGCGAGAAGCCATTTTCTGCCGCCCAGAGAACACCCTGCTGCGAAATACCGTACCCTTCTTTGTAGCGGTCAGGAATGTAATAATCTATATTTGGGTGATAGTTCTTCAGAAAACCGTAAACCAGCGCAACCGATGTGGTTCCGTCGACGTCATAATCGCCGTAAATCAGAATTTTTTCTTCCCGTTCGGGCAGCATGGCCATTTGCAGCCGGGTAATGGCCCGGTCCATATCCTTCATGTCGAACGGATTGTGCAGGTGACCAATCTCCGGCCGGAAAAACAGCCGGGCCTCTTCATAGGTTGTCACGCCACGCTGTACCAGCAGGGCCGACAGGAACGAACTGATTTGCAGCGACTGGGTTAATGACTCGATAGCCGCCCGTTGATCCGTAGAATCGGGAAAGGGTCTGGTAATCCATCGCTTGAGTGGGGAAGGTGGCTGGGCTATCATATTTGCAAGATAAATCCGTTTTTACTAAAACCGTTCGTTTATGTTCTATTTGCTGTCAATAATCAGCCTGCTCTTTGTTACTGTCGCTCCTGTATCTGTACCGCCGAAAGTCCGTTTGCAGGTTGATATTCAGAATATTAACGCCCAAAAGGGGGCTGTTCTAGTGGCACTGTTCAAACCGGGCAGGGAGTTTCCGGAAGGTAAGCCAATAGAAGGAAAGAAAATAGAGGCTTCGGCATCCAGTCTTCAGATTGCCTTTTCGGTGGAGCCGGGAAACTACGCCATAGCCCTCTTTCACGACATGAACAGCAACGGAAAAATGGACAAGAATATGCTGGGTATTCCCAAAGAGCCCTACGGGTTCAGTAATGATTTTCGCCCCAAATTTTCCGTGCCCAAGTTCAGAGACTGCCAGTTCAGCGTCGGCGAAGGAGGGAAGACGGTTCATATCAACCTGGAACCATTTTGACTGGCCGGGGAGATGGGCCTGGGTCCGGGGGCTGAAATGCTTAACAATGAAAACAGATAGATTTAGGTAAGAAAATTTTCCCTACCTTTGACCGGCAAATAACACAACCTGCTATTTGCTCATGAGCTTAGATACCAGTAAGTTTCTTTACGAAGCACTTACCTACGACGACGTACTGCTCCTCCCTGCTTATTCGGAGGTTCTTCCCCGCGATACGCACACCACTACCCAGCTTACCCGGACCATCAGCCTGAACATTCCCATCATCTCGGCGGCAATGGACACGGTTACCGAATCGGCACTGGCCATTGCCATGGCGCAGGAGGGCGGTATCGGCATTATCCACAAAAATATGAGCGTGGAGGCTCAGGCCGACCAGGTCCGTAAGGTAAAACGGTCGGAAAGCGGGATGATTATCGACCCCATTACCCTGCTCGAAACCGCTTCCCTGGGCGATGCGCACAAGATTATGCGCGAGTTCAAAATCGGCGGTATTCCGGTTGTCGATGAATCCGGCAAACTGGTGGGCATCGTAACGAATCGCGATCTGCGTTTTCAGCACGATATGACTAAACCCGTTACGGATGTGATGACCCGCGAAAAGCTCATTACCGCCCGGGAGGGACTGACACTGGAAGAAGCGGAGAGCATTCTGCAGCAACACCGCATCGAAAAACTGCCCATCGTCAATGACGACTACCACCTGGTGGGGCTGATTACCTACAAAGATATTCTGAAGAAAAAGAGCCACCCCAACGCCTGTAAAGACGAACTGGGTCGGCTACGCGTGGGGGCTGCCGTGGGCGTTACCCCCGACCTTAACCGGCGAATTGATGCGCTGGTGAAAGCCGGCGTGGATGTGATTAGTGTCGATACCGCCCACGGGCACTCGAAAGGGGTACTGGATGCCGTTCGGGGTATTAAAGAGCGGTATCCCAAACTACAGGTCATTGCCGGTAATGTAGCCACGGGCGAAGGGGCCAAAGCCCTGGCCGATGCCGGAGCCGATGCCGTAAAGGTGGGCGTAGGACCGGGCAGCATCTGCACTACCCGCATCATTGCCGGTATCGGGATGCCGCAGCTAACAGCCGTGTACGAATCGGCCAAAGCGCTGGAGGGAACGGGCGTTCCGATTGTGGCCGATGGTGGTATTCGGTTTTCGGGCGATATTACCAAAGCCATAGCCGGGGGGGCCAGTACGGTGATGATTGGCTCGCTGCTGGCCGGTACTGAAGAAGCACCCGGCGAAGTGGTCCTGTACGAAGGTCGCCGGTTTAAAACCTACCGCGGTATGGGGTCGGTAGAAGCAATGGAAGACGGCTCGAAAGACCGGTATTTTCAGGATGCAGAAGATGATATCAAGAAACTCGTTCCCGAAGGTATCGTTGGTCGGGTACCTATTAAAGGCAAACTGTCAGAAATAATTTACCAGATGGTTGGCGGTCTCAAAGCAGGCATGGGCTACTGTGGTGCCGCCGATATTAGGGCCCTGCAGCAGGCCAAGTTTGTCAAGATTACCACCGCCGGTTCGCGCGAAAGCCACCCGCACGATATCTCCATTCAGAAAGAAGCACCAAACTACACGGTTCGGTAAAACAGTACCCTTCAGGAAGGTTTTTTTATACCTTCCTGAAGGCTTACTGCACAGTGTGTGAATGGATGTAGATTAATCGTTCCTCGCTGGTGTGAGTAGCATCAGTTACAATAAACGGGCAAACGATACAGGCTGACGAGCCCACCTGCTGATGCCATCGGCATTGCGGCCGAATGCCACAGGCTGGCAGCGAGGATATTCCGGCTTGAACGGGTTGACCTGAACGGGCTCGGCCTGAACGGGCTCGGCCTGAACGGGCTCGGCCTGAACGGGCTCGGTCAGGTGTTGGTTGAACGACATGACCAGGTCGATAACACCACAGCGTCCGCCATGCCATTGATTGCAACCGGACTTAACGCAGCGGTTGGCAAATCGAAAGTGTTTTTCGGGCTCATCCACAGCGAGCACGGCTTCTGTCAGTTCCGGCGTTAAGGGTTCTGGTTCTGACAGCATCCGCACCGCCCGATCGCTTCCAACGACGCCCAGCAGCAACGCGCCTTCTTCGGCGCGTGCACTGGGGCATAGGGTTGTGTTGGGAGTGACCATCTTAGCCGCGAACCAGAACGCCTTTCTGTAACTGCTGTTGTTGAAGGTCGATCTCCCCCGGCGTAATTTTGAAATCTTTGCCGAGTGCCTTGATCCAGTAACCCCGCCAGCGAATAGACGGAAGCACAACGTAAGGGCTGCCGCTCCCACCAGCAAAAGGCCCACGACCACCGCCTATCGGGCCATCGTCACCATCCGGATCGTCGGGGTTGGGGTATCCGGCCAGCGCGGTTGACACGACCGACTGAATGTCGGAGGCAATCTTTTTTTCAAGAGCAGCCGGGAGTTTCAGGCCACTCATCAGCACGTGGAATTCGCTGCCTTTGGTTTCTTTAGTTTCCATTTTTTGAGACGTTTTGGTTAAATAAAACTTCGTCAAAGGTGGTGGCCTGCCCCGGAAACTTATAGAGTAGAAGTACGGAATGACTCTTGCGTAAAAGTCCTGATTTTTAGTCGGGCGGAAATACGTGGATGGACCAGCGCTGTCCCTAGAAACACCTGTGGACTCTGTACTGATCCTATCTTCAATCCCGTATACGCGTTGGTGATAACCAGTTTTCAGGCTCCATGCATCAGGGTTAGCCAGGCATCCTGCACCTTGTTTTCGGCCAGGAGCTGCTTTGCCCGGAGGTGTAGTAAATCGGGTAAATGCTGGCAGCCGTTCTGAGCTTCGTCGAACAACTCGTTCAGTGCACCCGATGTCCGAAAGACCTTCACATCATCGGGCGCGGGCAGGCTGACCACGCTGCCCAGCTTTCCCAAGTCATTACCCGATAAGATAGCACTGTTGCGAATAGTCTCCGGAATCTGGTCGATGCCAATGCCGGTTTTCGGGCGGGCTACGGCAAACAGTGCACTACCCTGCGCCCGGCAGTACCAGTCGGCCCCCATGCGGCCAACAAGATCAATCTGGTTCGGGTCGACAAGCCCGGTTTCGTCGAATATGGTGTCGTGGAAATGCGCCATTACCACCTCGCTGATAATGAGGTGGCTCGACCCCGGCGAGCCATTGCCCGTTGGTAGAATCTGCCTCACCACACACTCATAAGCAGCGGGTGATTCGGCAACGCGGGGCGGACGAACCTTCGTGGAGGGCACCGCCGTAAACCCCGCTTTCTCAAACTCGTTGACACCCCGGTCAAATTCGGCACTGGCCAGCGACATCTGCTCGACCATCGCGTGGTTGACAATGTTGATCACTACTTCGCCCACTTCTTCCAGGTTGAGCAACGTATGTTTCTTGTGGCCCTGTCGGTTAATGGTGGGAGCAAAAACCAGGGTGGGCGGATTGTAGCCGAATACGTTAAAGAAGCTGAATGGACTCAGGTTGACCTGTCCATTGATATCGATCGTACTGGCAAACGCGATGGGCCGCGGACCAATGGTGCCGATCATGTACCGGTAAAACTCGGCAGGTTGTAAATCGGAGGGGTTAACTGTTTTCATGACTGAATAACGCCGGTTGCGGGACCAAGTTCAAGGTTTTTTCCGTCTATCTGCGCAAACGCCCGTAAGGTTACCGCGTCACCATCGGCCAGAAAGGTCCGTATGGAGGTGTCACTCAACGGTAGGGCGCGTTCGCCGTTCCAGGTCAGTTCCAGCAGCGAACCATACGAATTGGGCTGGGTGCCCGAAATAGTGCCGGTGGCCAGTACGTCGCCAACGTTCAGGTTGCACCCTCCAACGGTATGGTGGGCAATCATCTGGGCAAAAGTCCAGTACAGATTTCGGGCGTTGGTCCGGCTAATGCAGACGGCCTCACCGTCGGCCGGTTGCAGCCACACCTCCAGGTCCAGGGAAAAATGGCCCGGTGTATCCGTTGCTAGGTAGGGGAGTGGGGCTGGCTCCTGCACCGGTCCGGCCACGCGAATGGGTTCCAGTTCATAAAAAGGCAACACCCACGCGGATAGGGTGGAACCGAAGTTTTTACCCAGAAACGGGCCAAGGGGCTGATATTCCCACCGCTGTATATCCCGCGCCGACCAGTCGTTGAACAGCGTAATCCCAAAAATATAGTCCTCCGCTTCCGCCACTGGAATTGGGGCACCGAGGGTTGACGGTTTGCCAATAATCAGCCCCAGTTCCAGTTCAAAATCCAGTGCCTGTGTCGGACCAAATACCGGAGCGCTATCACCTAGCCACCAGAAACTGACCCGTTGGCCGGCGGATGGGCGTACCCGACACAACGATGGACGAGGCCCGGCCATGATAGGCCACGGGCATATGCCGGTAGTTAGGGGGGAGGGGAGGGCCGTCGGGACGGAAGATACGCCCCACATTTTCGGCGTGATGAATGCCCGCGTAAAAATCCGTGTAATCACCGATACTAACCGGCAGGTGCATCTGCACGTCCGACTCGGGGACAAAAACCGGCTCCTGCACATTGGCCAGTGCAGCGGCATCGTTTGCCAGTAAGGCCTGGATGCGCTGCCCTACTGCCCGGTGAATCGGCTGGCCGAGACGGATAAAATCGTTCAATACCGGCTTCAGGAAGACGTATTCATCCAGGGCTATTGCGTCAAAATACCCCAGCAACCGAACCTGTTCAAGGTCTAATATGCGGTCCCGGTATTTGAAACCTACTCTGGGAGTATCATTATCGCAATTGAAAATTCCGTACATAAGGAAGGGGTTCTGGTATGGTGGTGATACCGCTATTCACTCACGTTGGTATAAATAGAATCCATAATCCGGATAAACTGCTGATAGTCGTCATCGCTCAGATTACCCCAGCCTTTGCGTCGCATGGCCGACACAACGGGCAGTACTTCACGGTATTTGGCTTCACCGGCTTCGGTCAGAAAAACCAGGAACTTACGCCGGTCGGTGTCGGCCATCTGGCGTTTAGTCAGGTCTTTCTGGCTGAGCAGGTCGATGATGCGCGTTACAGTGGGGGCGTCTTTGGTCGTCATCTCCGCAATGGTGTTCTGACTGATGCCGGGATTGCGGTACAGGTGGTCTATGATTACCCACTGGTCAACGGTCAGATCGAAGCCGGCCTCATTGAACTGCTTCTGAAGCGCATTCCTGATTTTCTTGATGGTGGTATCAATCTTAAAGAAATAAGCCCGCGAATCGGATGGGTGCGTCATAGTAGAAAAAGGTCATTTAATGGTCATTGGCTACGCGTCATTATTTGTCATTTGTCGCATTTGGTGTTGATTGGAAAAAGTGACAGTCAAATGCGCGAAGCTACTGACCTTTTAATGACTAACCAATAATCCTTCCAGCGTCGCTTCAATTTCGGGGACGGAATGAAACAGCTGTTCATACGACTCGATGACGAAGTACTGCTCCTGAAAATGGTCGATGATGTACGGTGTTTTGAGCAGCGTAGCCACGTCATACGGCCGCCGTCGGGGAATATCGCTTTCCAGACTGTAAACGGTTTCTCCGGGTGAGGATAGTATGCCACCCCCGTAAATGCGCAGCCCTTCCGCTCCGAGGGAGGCATCCTCCTGTATCAGCCCGAACTCAACGGTATACCAGTACAGTCGGGAAATCATGTCGATGGCTTCCTCGTGCTCCACAAACCGCAGGGCTATACGGCTCAGGGCGGCCAGAAAATCGCAGAAATGCTGGTTCGTCAATACCGGTACGTGGCCAAACGTGTCGTGAAACATGTCTGGTTCGGGCAGGTAATCCAGCTGGTCGCGGGTGCGCAGCCAGGTCGTGGCCGGAAACTGCCGGTCGGCCATCAGCTCGAAGAACTCCCGGTTGCCAATCAACCCCGGTACGGCCACCACGCGCCACCCCGTTATGGGCAGCAAACGCGGATTGAGGTCGCGCTCAAAGTTGGGAATGTGACTATTGGGAAACCCCGTGGCAACAATCCCGTCCATGTAGGCCTGACTGGCCCGCCCCGGCAAACGTTCCATTTGCCGGTCGAACAGTAGTTTCCAGACGGCCTGTTCGTCTTCGGTGTATTTTTCGTATTGTTGAGTCATTTTTTTGGATGAAATGGTTTCCATCAGTGGGCGAATTAAACGGTCCGCCGTCGCGGTCGCCCGCTGATGGAAACGAACGTGGGTCTCGCCCTAATTACAGCGTTCCCCGTAGGGCCTGTTCGCGTTCAATAGCTTCAAACAATGCCTTGAAATTACCCTTGCCAAACGATTTGGCGCCTTTGCGCTGGATGATTTCAAAAAACAGCGTGGGGCGCGGACAAATCGGTTTCGTGAAAATCTGGAGTAAATACCCCTCCTCGTCGCGGTCGGCCAGGATGCCGAGGGGGCGCAGGGTGGCAATTTCTTCATCAATTGGTCCGATGCGCCCGGCCAGGTTATCGTAATAGGCATCCGGTACACTCAGGAACTCAACGCCCCGGTCGCGCAGGGCCAGAACGGTTTCCACGATGTTATCGGTCGCTACGGCGATGTGCTGAATGCCGGGACCACCGTAAAAGTCCAGATACTCTTCAATCTGCGACTTCTTTTTGCCCTCGGCGGGTTCGTTGATAGGGAACTTCACGCGGCCGTTACCGTTGGTCATCACCTTGCTCATCAGGGCCGTGTAATCGGTCGAGATGTCTTTGTCATCAAATGATACGAGTTGCTGGAAACCCATCACATCGTGGTAGAATGCCATCCACTCATTCATTTCGTGCCAGCCCACGTTGCCTACCATGTGGTCTACGTACTTAAGCCCCGCATCGGCGGGCTGGTAGGTGGGGGTCCAGGGGGCATAGCCGGGCAGAAAAACGCCCGAATAGCCACTTCGTTCCACAAAAACATGTACCGTATCGCCGTAAGTATGAATGCCCGACCGCACCACATGACCGTGGTCATCCTGTTCGCGGGTGGGGTGCATATACGGGTTGGCTCCCCGACTAACGGTTTCATCAAACGCCCGTTGGGCATCATCCACCCACAGAGCCACTACCCGAACACCGTCGCCGTGCTGGTCGAGGTGGTCCCCAATTTCGGTGTCGCCGTGCAGGGGTGAGGTCAGCACCAGCCGAATTTTACCCTGCTGCACCACGTACGATTCGCGGTCGCGCAGGCCCGTTGCCAGTCCCGCGTGGGCAACGGGCTGGAAGCCAAATGCCGTCTGGAAATAATGCGCCGATTGCCGGGCGTTTCCCACGTATAATTCGATGTAATCCGTGCCGTTCAGAGGAAGAAAATCCTGCCCCGTTTCTGATTGTACTAATTCGAGTGTTTCCATGATTGTTGCTGTTTTTGGTTACTTGCTGCGCTTTAATTGTTGTCTTTCGCTGCATGTTATTGGTGGTTCTACGAAGAAGGGCGCGCAGTTAATGACAAGAAATGACCGTTGATGACGGGTAACCGATGACTAGTCTATCCAGGACTTATAATAGATTCCGTCGTCAATGGCCATGGCCTGTTCCGTTAGCATGAGCGGGCGGAAGGTATCGACCATTACGGCGTATTCCTGAGTCTCTTTTTTGCCGATACTGCGTTCCATGGCACCGGGGGCGGGGCCGTGCGGAATGCCGCCGGGGTGCAGCGTTATGTGCCCCTGTTTGATGTCGTTCCGGCTCATGAAGTCGCCATCGACGTAATAGATGACCTCATCGGAGTCGATGTTCGAGTGGTTGTAGGGTGCCGGAATGGCCTGCGGGTGGTAGTCGTACAAACGGGGTACGAAGGAACAAACCACAAACGAATCGGTCTGGAAGGTTTGATGGACCGGTGGTGGCTGATGGACCCGCCCCGTAATGGGTTCGAAGTTGAAAATCGAAAACCCATACGGGTAGTTGTACCCATCCCATCCCACCACATCGAACGGATGCGACGCGTACACCAGCGAATGCAGGGCACCCTGCTTTTTGATTTTCATCAGAAAATCGCCGGTTTCGTCGTGCGTTTCCAGCGCGTTTGGCCGGATGATGTCCCGCTCGCAGAAGGGAGCGTGTTCGAGCATCTGCCCAAAATGGTTGCGGTACCGTTTGGGTGTGTAGATGGGCGTACGCGATTCTACGTACAGGAGCTTATTATCGGTGGTATCGAACGCAATCTGGTAAATCACTCCGCGTGGAATAACCAGGTAATCGCCGTACTGAAAAGGAATAGTGCCGAACAGCGTCCGTAGCTTACCCGATCCCCGGTGCACGAACAGCAGTTCATCGGCATCCGCATTTTTGTAGAAATAGTCCGTCAATGACTGGCGGGGCGCGGCCAGCCCGAAAATAAGGTCGTTGTTGACCAGCAAGGGTACCCGGCTTTCAATGAAGTCATCGGCTGGTGGAACGTCAAACCCCACCAGCTTTCGGGCCATCATGTTTTTTTGAACGGCCAGCGTTGGGGTCATGTCTACACTGTCCAGCACTTCGCGCACCATCGTCGGCCGGTGAACGTGGTACAGCAATGACGACATCCCATCGAAGCCAATAGTGCCAAATAACTGCTCGTAGTAAAACGGACCCCTCTGCTTCCCGACTGGTTTTGCCCGCCGTGTCCGCTGTTCGGGGGAACTGCGTGTGGCGTTTGGGCGGGATCTGACCGAGAGTGTGGTAGAAAGGCATGGTATTATTTGTTAAGACAATTGTTGTTTGACTTACAATTATAACGACTAACTCAATAAAATAGTATCTTGTTTAGAAGTTTTTTTATTATCGGGGGTTCTGGCGGGGGGAGAAAACTACTGTTAAAGTTTAAATGGCACAGGCCAACCCTTTTTCCTAATTTTGGCCGCGCAACGTTTGCCGGAAGTTGCCAAGTACTTCTCTGCCAATGTTGGCCGGAGTTAACAACTGATTAGAGATACCTTAACTATGCAACCAACCCTTTTAATTCTGGCGGCCGGTATGGGCAGCCGCTACGGTGGAGTCAAACAGCTCGACCAGTTTGGGCCACACGGCGAAACCATCATCGACTACTCCCTTTTTGATGCCATTCGGGCTGGGTTTGGCAAAGTTGTTTTTATTGTTCGGGAAGAGCTCAGCGCTGATTTTGAAGAAATTTTTGCTGGGAAACTGGCCGGAAAACTAACTGTAGATTTCGCCATTCAGGCGCTCGACTCGTATGTGCCGGAGGGTCGGCGAGGTAAAGCGCACGAAACCCTGGGGAACAGGACACGCTATGCTGTGCGCCCAAATACCACACGGATACGCCGTTTGCGGTCATCAACGCCGACGATTTTTACGGGCTTGAAGCGTTTGAACTGATCAGCGATTTTCTGAAAACCGCACCGACGACCAACTTCACGCCATGGTGGGGTATGAAGTGAAAAATACGCTGTCGGAGAATGGGTCGGTGTCGCGGGGGGTGTGCGACTGGATGCCAATGGAAACCTGATTTCAGTGATCGAGCGCACTAAAATTTACGAAAAGGAAATGGCCCGCGCCGACCGGCAGATCATCTTTGAAGAGGACGACATTTACCCCGCTGGCTCCCGATACGCCCGTTTCAATGAATTTCTGGGGGTTCAAACCCAGCGTTTTCCCGTTGATCGAACACCAGTTCGAGAGCTATGCAATGCGAACATCAACTCACCCAAAGCGGAGTTCTATATCCCCACCGTTATGAGCAACCTTATCCAGACCAATACGGGCGGTGCAAAGTGTTTCGCAGCCAGTTCGGAATGGTTCGGGGTAACCTACCCGGAGGATAAACCGACCGTACAGGCCGCGCTGAAAGAACTGCACGACGAAGGCAAGTATCCGGCGACGTTGTGGGAATAAGATTTTTGGTTTTTTGTTTACGCCGGGTCGCCGGTGCGGTTGGCTGACGCAAGCATTCAGGACGCGTCAGCCAACCGCACCAGCGCCCCGGCGTAAACCTGTAAACTGCGTACCAAACCAGCCGTTTATGCCACTCCTTCGGTGTTTCAAATAGACTTCTCAACCTGCTGGAACAAGCATTTCATGACTCCGACATTTTTATAAGAAACAGCCATAAGTTAGGAACGGAGTGAGAAAAACAGGGTAACGGTACCCGGCAGCAGAAGTAGTCCGGGTACCTACTCGTTACCGATTCCCGCTGATGTATCCCCATCGCGGTTATACGTAGGAAACGTTACTTTGGTTGGGGATTCAGCGGGCGGCAGGTCGGTAACGGGTATTGCGTCTATTATCGTCGAGGTTACGGGTACCGGTATTGTGGAGGGTGCGGCAAACTCCGTTACTTGAATGGGTGGAGAAAATGGATCCGCCGGCGTTGCTGTTGGCATGTCCGGTATACTGTCCAGTACAGCTATTGTCGCCAATTCGGGCCCGAAGCCCGCCAGCGAACCAAGACCCGACGGAAGTGCCTCCTGTACGCTGTTTGCCTGACTCGTGAGTAGCTCACTTAATCCCGAAACGCCCGTGCCCTTGTCGGCCATTTCCTGACCCAGTACACTGAACACTACGGGTCCGGCGATGCTCATCAGCGCGGAGGCCGAAGCCTGTGTGATATCGCTGTACGAGGCTATACCCCCGATAACAGCACTGGTTCTACTGCCGAATAAACCCTGCACCATGCCTATACCCATCGAGAGCATTCGCTCGGATTGCAGGTCGTCCGTCAGTATGGTGTCCAGATTGCCGGATAGTCCTCCAACGGGCTCCGTGATGTCACCCGCCGTGTAATCGGGGGTGGTTGCCTGGCCAACCATGTCCATGAGTGAACCATTTCCGCCCGGCTCTGCCGATTTTTGTATGAGGCCACCAATAAGTACAGGTAACGCGCCACTGAAGGCTTTTTGGGTGTTATCCGGGTCCTGGCCAAGCATCGTGCTGACCTGACTCACCACATCATCGGTAAGGGGCACTTTGGCTAAATCCAATAGGGTAGGTGACATCGAAAGAAGGGTTTATACGGTTGAGTAATCGCTCGTTGCACATCGTTGGCAACGAATTCAATAGTAAGATGAATTTGTTGCCGATTGTTTCTGAATGACCAAAACTACGTGTAGGCAGAGTGACCGATAATGCAGTATCAAAACCCCTGCTCACCGGCAAATCACACACGTGCCAGCCGCAGAAATTCTTCGTGGAGCCGGATTATCTGGGGAAGCAGCAAGGTGCTTTCGTCATTGTCGAGGAGGTAGTCGGCCAGCTCCCTGCGTGCTGCGTCGCTAATCTGACGGGCCATGATGTTGCGGATCTCGGCCTCGGAACGGTGCGGATCTCGGATACGGATACGGGCCACGCGCAAGTCGACGGGAGCCTGTACCACAATCACTTTGTCGAGCGTATTGCCATCACCGGCGGCTTTCATCAGCGCGGCTTCTTTAATGACGTACGGTTTGCCGGTTTGCTGGCTCACCCATAGCTGCGTGTCGGCCAGCACGCGCGGATGAACAACCGCATTCAGGGCCAGCAGCAAATCGGGGTCGGTAAAAACCTGCGAGGCCACCCACGCCCGGTTGTAATGACCGGCGGCATCGTAGGCGTTAGGGCCAAGTACCCGGCTGATATCGGCTTTCAGAATAGGATCGTGTTCCGTAAGCCATTTGGCTCGTTCATCGGCTTCGTAGATGGGGATTCCCAGCGACTGAAAGACCTGGCAGATAACACTCTTACCGGAGCCGATGCCGCCCGTTACACCAATCTGGAGGGGATGTTTCATGCTGGAGTTGCTGATACTGATTTGGCCGCGGGTTATTCGCACTGGTTAACAAGTACCGGGAGTTGACGAATGAGTAACCCGCAACCATTACTTTTTCCTGACTGCTGTGGGCTTCGTAGCCGGTGCCGACTTTTTAACGGGAGCCGATGGCGGTGGTGGCGGTGGTTCTGGCATCGGCGATAACAGTTCACCCACCTCAAAACTAACCGCAACCCGGTCGGTGCTGGCGCGCAGCAGTGGGTGACGCAGTTGATTTATCAGCAACTCCTCATCGTAGTTCTCCGTGATACGTTTGCGGGGTATCCTGACCAGGATTGAATCGGGCAATCCCCGCACCAAACCCGTTGGTCCGTCGATCTGAATGGTGCGCGGGGTAAGGTTGATGACGCTGGTTACGGCAAAACGCGGAGCCAGATTGATGTGCAGACTATCCGCTACCAGACGAATGGTTTTTGTCAGGCGACGGTCAAACGACAGATCAAGCCTGTCGGTGAGTACGTAATTGACGTGTAATTTTTTGGTGTGCTCGGCCAGGGCTGCCGTGATGGACGACGTGTTGATTACCGCAGCCTGGAGGGGATCCCGAACCACGTAATTTACCGGATCGACCCGGAAAGGCAGCCACGAATGACGAAGCAGCCCCCACCCATCGCTCGATACGTTGACGCGCACCGTACGGGGCAGGGGAGAGGTAGGTATAAAAAGCGAGTCATTGTAAACGAACTGAATGGGGTAGTCCACATTCAGGGTGTAGCCCTGTTTGTTGAGTGCATTCAGCAACCAGAACAGCGTAGCCGCTACCAGGCACAACAACACTTTCGTTGGCTGAAACGCACGGCTGTCTGGTGTATGGGTGTTCACAAAAGAGGGGGATGTACGCAAACGGAAGAGTGTGGATACTGCGGTCGGAACAGAACGATGCACTCCCGTTTTGGGTAGTTTAGCTCGATTACTTTTTCTCGTCTTCAGCCGGCTTGATCGTTGCTTCGCGGGAGATGGATGTTTTCTCAAACGTCATTTTCACGCCCCGGTCCACTTCGAGAACAACCGTTGTTGCCTCCACCGATGCAATCCGGCCGTGCATTCCGCCAATGGTCACTACGTTGTCCCCTTTCTTCAGACTATCGACAAAACTCTTCTGATCTTTCTGCTTCTTCTGTTGCGGACGGATCATGAAGAAATAAAAGATACCAATAATGCCTACCCACAGCAACACGTTGTAAATCATGGACATGTTGGAGCCGGCGGGGGCCTGTACTAAAATCAAATACATAGTCTGGTGGTATTAAGAGGATTGTTTTGGATTTACCAGTGCCTTAAAATGAAGGTCGGTCATGGCGGGGTCCGTATTGGCAAAGATGGTGATAGTTTTGTTCTGTTCACCACTTTTACCCCGGCTGTTGAAGCGAACCTTCACCGAAGATTTTTCGCCGGGCGCTACGGGTTCACGGGGCCATTCGGGAGTTGTACACCCGCATGAGGCCGTGATGTTGTTGATGATCAGCGGAAATTCACCCGTGTTAGTGAAGGCGAAAATATGCTCGACTGTGTCTCCCTCTGCCAGCGTTCCAAAGTCGTAAATGCCATTTTCGGCAAACGTAATTTTCGGCATTTTTGCCGATGCTGTTGCTTTGGATGATTCCCCCTGCTGCCGGTTATCGCAGCTGAGCGAGCAAAAACTAATGCTGGCTACGGCGGTTACGAGAAGCCAATTCCTGACGTTCATGGATAAAATGGGTTATCGGTTTTTGGTGTATGGTTTTCGGTAAAAAAACAGGTAGTAGCACCCTAAACCTGAAACCGCTCCGGCGGCCCGGCACTTACCGTAAACCGGTTATGCGTTCTGTTGCTTGATCTGGGCCATCAGCCGGTCTACATCTTCGAGCAGACGCTCCGCTTTTTCGCGGGCATCATTGACCACGCGCTGCCCTTCATTTTTCGATGAGTTTTCGGGCTGATCCGAAGACCGGCCCAGGTCTCGACCAGTACGTTTATTTGTTCTCTGTATTT
>CAWAJC010000004.1:0-24181 GCA_963782245.1 uncultured Cytophagales bacterium | reverse complement strand
GGTTTGAGCGTTTTGTAAAGTGACCACGGGGAGACTCGAACTCCCAAGCCTTGCAGCACCACCCCCTCAAGATGGCGTGTCTACCAGTTTCACCACGTGGCCAGTTCTGTAGAGCGGGTGCAAAGATAGCTGTCTCCTTTTTTTTTGCCAAACGTCACTCGTAATCTTTTGCTTTTTTGTGGATTGATAGTCCTGAATCGGGCAAAATTTCGTACTTTTATATGTCTAAATCACGCTTTAATAGTCCTGGTCACATGGCAAATGAAATAGTAGGAAAACTGATAAAAGTACTGCCCGAAGTAACGGGACAGGGTAAAAATGGTCCCTGGAGTAAGCAGGAATTTGTTATCGAAACAATGGATAGTCAATACCCTAAAAAGGTATGTCTGACCGCATGGGGGGATAAAGTGGCTGACCTGAAACAGTTTGCCGATGGCGACACGCTCAAGGCAACCTTCAGTGCTGAATCGAGGGAATACAACGAACGCTGGTACACCGAACTGCGGGCTTTTCGTATTGAGCTAAGCGAGGGAGAAGCCAGTCCGGCCCCCAGCCGTAGTGCGGCTCCCCAGGCTCAGTCGCGCCCGGCTGCGCAGAGCCAACCGGCGCCCATGTCATTCAATGCTGCGTTTGACGAAGAAAGTAACGATCTGCCGTTTTAAGGACGGCTGCCCTGAAAAAAGCCGCTCACCAGCGGCTTTTTTCGTTCTGAGCATACAAAATCCGGATTAAGCCAAAGGATTGTCAGCTACTGACAGCACACAAGCAGGCCCTCACGCCATTGAACGTTCTTCTGCGAAACATACTCCTTCTTTTTAGTTTGCTGCCCGCTACCGTGCTGGCTCAGCCCTCCCTGCCCGATTCACTGCATCGGGCCGACTCCCTGTTTGCCGCTGGTGAGCAAATGCAGGCGTCGCACCTGTACGAGGGCGTTCTGGCCGCCGGGTATACCGCCACCGACCCTATGCTCCTGAAAATGGCGAGCATCAGCGAACAGCGAAACGATGTGCCCCGGCTGCTTTATTACCTGGAAGTTTACTTCGACCGGCATCCCGATAATGCTGTACTGCTACGAATGAATGAGATTGCCAGGGCCAATAACCTGAGTGGGTATGAAGTTGATGACCTGAACTATTTCTATCTTTTCTACCGGAAATACGGCCTCTATTTTCAGCTTTTCCTGCTCATCCCAGCCCTGTACGTTTTTGGGGTACTGGTGCTTAAAGTAGGTCGAAAAGAGCCAATTCCGGGAAGGCAGAAATGGGTTGTATTTATTTACCTGCTTCTCCTGTTGATTTTTACAAACTTACCGGAAGGGCTGCAATCGGGTATTACCAGTCAGGACCGCGTACTGCTGCGTACCGACCCATCGGCGGCAGCCCCCGTTGCGGAAGTGGTAGGGCGCGGCAACAAGATCAGTATTCTGGGGACAAAAGATATCTACCTGCGGGTGCTCTGGCACAACGAACTCTACTTCGTTCGCCGGGATAGTGTTTGGTTAATTTAATGAGTGATTGATAGAATGATAGAATGAAAAGATGGCTGGCGTAAGCTTATTCACTCATTCTATCATTCACCCATTCATTCATTTCATTTTTTAAGGGGCGAATCCTTTTCTTTGGCCAGGGCGTTGTACACCAGTTTATCGGCGAGGGCGGGGAGCCACTTGTTAATAAAAACGGTTAGTTTGCCCTGCGTAGTCAGGATCAGTTCCCGTTTTCGGTTTTTCACGGCGCGTAGAATATGGCCGGCGCATTCTTCGGCACTCATCATATTGCTTTCGTCGCGCATCGTCTCCCCCTTGGCCTGCCCGTGCGCGTCCAGAGCCGCCACCCGAATGTTTGAGGCCGTAAAGCCGGGGCAGGCCGTCAGCACGTGAACACCCGTGTGCAGCAACTCGGTCCGTACGGCTTCCAGAAACCCGTTCATGGCAAACTTGGAGGCCGAGTACCCGCTGCGTACAGGGAGTCCCCGGTAGCCCGCAATGGACGAAATGCCGACGATAGACCCTTTTGTTTGCTGGATATGCGGCAGGGCGTAGCGGGTGGCGTACACCGTTCCCATGAAGTTGATGTCCATTACCCGCTGAATAACCGCCGGGTCGGTGTCGATGAGCATCGAACGCATGGAAATGCCCGCGTTGTTAATCAGAATATCCAGCTGGCCGAACCGGGCAATGGTCTGCTCAATTACGTGTTTAACATCTGCTTCTATACTCACGTCGGCAGTCAGGGAGAGTGCGGTTATACCCGTTTGGGTAAGTTCGGCCTGTACCGCCTGTAAGGAATCGGCTTTGCGGGCGCAGATGACGATGCGGGCACCTTCCCGGCCAAATGCAAAAGCCAGTGCCCGGCCAATACCCGACGAGGCACCCGTAATAAGTACTACTTTATCTTTCATAAGGGACGGCAAATATAACGGATTGGCGGGCTATCCCCGCCGTGTCGGGGTAAGAAGCGGACACCACCGCCGATTGCCCTAGCGTAGCAGCGTGACCGGTCCCTTGAGGGTACGTTTGGTTGTGAGGAGTAAGTAATAATAAGTGCCAACGGCGGAATCAGTGCCGTACCAGCGAAATTTCAGGTCGGTTGAGGTAAAAATGAGCGCACCCCAGCGATTGGTAATGTCAATCCGTTTGAACTGTTCGTCGCAGGTGTTTTCGGGCAGATCTTTCACCGCAAAGTAGTCATTCATCCCGTCGTTATTGGGCGTGAAAACGTTCGGAATTTTGATCTCGGCGCCAAACGATGGACTAGTTACGTGGAAGGTAACGGTGGTTGTATCGGTGTGTTTGGGCAGGCAGGAGCGATCATCAGCCACAAAATCGACGATGAACGTTGCTTCCTTCCGACCAGCCATCAGTTCGCAGGTCGGTTTCCAGCTAAAGAGTGACTGAAGGGTGGGTAAACCGAACTTACCGGCGAAATCCATACCGGCAGATTTCATATCGAACCCCCGTCCGGTGCCCGTCATCCGGATGGTATCCCGGTCGGGGTCACTGCCTAACACCTCGAACATTGTGCGCCCGGCCGAATCGGCCGGACTGACGACCAGCTCGATAACGGATTGCGGGAGCGTTGTCCGGATGCTCGGTGGCTGGCTGGGTTTTCCCAGGGCGCTCAGATTGACCGTTACGGTATCCCGCAGATTACGGTTGCAGCGGTTATCGGTCACGATAAAATCGACCACGTAGCTGGTTTGAGTTGCCTGAGCACAAACCGGTTTCCAGATGAATGGCTGTGATACTTTTCCGGCGCCCGACCCCGAACTGAAACTCATGCCAGCCTGTGCCAGCGCAAAGCCCCGCCCAACGGCCTGAATAGTGATATTATCGTTATCGATATCCTTACCGAGCGCGTTGAAGGTGAGTGACGAGCCAATGGTAATCTGGGCCTGGTTTTTCGGTAAATCGGTGCTGGCAACGGGCTTATTGTTCGGTGAGGGAACAATGTTTAAGCGAATATTGATGGTATCACTCAACCCCTGCGGGCAACCGTCGTCCGTTGCCCGAATGAGCAGGGTGATGGGTTTGCCGTCCTGTCCAACGCAGCGCCCGAAGCAGAACCTGGCCGACAGCGTGTCTCGGCTGGACCGGGTCACCAGGTCGTTGGGCGTGAGTGTAAGACCGGGGAGCGACCCGCTCATGTTGGTAATCGTGATGCGCTGGTTTGGATTGATGTCCGTTACGTACAGGTTCAGGCAGTTGGTATCTTTCTCGGCAATCGTCACTACGGTACCCGGCTGATAAAACGATTGCTGGGCATCGGGACGGAAAAGTAGTTTGGGTGGGTCGTTTTTGGCACAGTCGATAACCAGTACCTGATAGTCGCGCCGGACTACCCCAATTAATTTTTTATTGCGGTACTCACCGACTTCTACCGAAAAAACGAATAAGCCCACCCGGTCGGGCGTTACGCGCAACAGGCCGGAGCGGGCATCAATCCGCAGCGGGCTGCTACCCGGAATTTCGTTGGCCTGCGAAATGCCGCCAATCCAGTTCACGGGTGGGTAAGGACCGGCGGCAAACGTGGGTGGTACAGGGCCGTTTGGCAAACCCGGGTTTGCATTGATTCGGTTACTGAACCCGTTGTAGGGCGTTACCAGCGTGTAGGTAAGGCTGTCGCCGTCGGCATCTTTGGCACTGAAATCAAGCGTAAACGGCTGACCAATGCAGGCATAATCCCCTTTGGGAACCGTAAAAACAGGCGACGAATTGGCCATTCGCGTGGTGCCGCTGAGCAGGGCCGGAAACTCCAGGTAAAATGCTGAACCGGCATCGCCCGGGTTCTGGATGTTAACAATAGTGCCATTACGACAGCAGCGCTCCCAGGTCATGTAATACCCGGCGGCATCGTTGAACACGTTCGGATCGAGATTCAGGTCGATGCCATACCGAATCAGGCGGGTGCGTAGGCTGGCACTGGCACAGGTAGGTTTTGTGTAGGTAATGTACTCAGTGCTAACACGGTAAAGGGGTATGGATCCGATCAGTTGATTGGTGCGTTTGGAAAAGATGCCAACGTTTAAGAGGGCATCTTCGGCCTGAGGACTCCCGTTGATATCGTCGAAATAAAGATTCAGGTTGACGCGATGGGTACTGGGACCCTGCGTACCCAGATAGCGTAGTTCCAGCTCACCACCAACAATGTGCGTTGCCTGCGTTGTATGGGCCAAAACCAGCAGAAAACCGGTCAGCAACACCAAAAAATACCCCCTACCGTATACGTTTACCATACTCAGAAACAAGTCAACATGGGTACCGTCCGAAAACAGATGCTTAAATTAGCAGTTTTTTAGGGAATTACATGAGCCGACGATACCATAAAAAGAACCAGTCTCAGAATGTCGTTCGGATAGCTGGTGTCCGCATCGACGCGGTAGCTGCCGAAGGAAAATGTATTGTACGAACCGATGAAGGAATAATTTTCGTCGAAAACCCGACCGGCGGTCCGGGCGTGGCCCCCGGCGATGTGGTAGACCTGCGGATTACCGGTAAGAAAAAACAGTATCGGGAAGCCGTTGCCGAGCAAATTCATGACTGGTCGGCAATACGGGTCGAGCCATTTTGCGAACATTTCGGCACCTGTGGCGGCTGCAAATGGCAGCATATCCAGTACTCCGAACAGCTGAACTTCAAGCATCAGCAGGTAGTGGACCACCTGACGCGTATTGGCAAGGTAGCTCTCCCAACTATCCGGCCTATCCTGCCCGCTCATCCTACGCAGTATTACCGGAACAAACTTGAGTTCACCTGCGCGGAAGGACGCTGGATGACCCAGCAGGAGGTCCGGAGCGACGAGCTTATCGACCAGCGGGCCGTGGGCTTTCACGTGCCCGGCCGGTTTGATAAAGTGTTGCCAATTCATCATTGCTACCTCCAGCCCGACCCGTCCAATGCCATCCGACAGGCCGTATCGGACTATGTTTTTGCGCATGACATGACGCTGTACAACCTGAAAACCCACACCGGTTTTCTGCGTACGCTCATCATCCGCACGGCTGATACTACGCAGCAGGTGATGGTAACGTTGCAGGTAGCGTTCGAGCACCCTGAGTGGCTGAATGGCCTGCTGGAACACCTGAAAACAAACTTTCCGCAGATTACCTCGCTGAACTATATCCTGAACAGTAAGAAAAACGATAGCTATCAGGACCAGGAGGTAATCAACTGGGCGGGGAAGCCGTACATTGAAGAGCAAATGGATGAGGCCGACGGCCCGCCGTTAACGTTCCGGATTGGCCCGAAATCATTCTACCAGACCAACGCCCAGCAGGCCCATAATCTCTACAAAATCACCCGCGACTGGGCCGGACTGACGGGGAACGAACGGGTGTATGATCTCTACACCGGAACGGGAACCATTGCGCTGTTCGTGGCCCGGCGGGCTAAAGAAGTAATCGGGGTAGAGTACGTGGAAGCCTCAGTGGCCGATGCCCGCATCAATGCCCAGGTGAATGGGATTACGAATGCGTCGTTTGTGGCCGGCGACATGCGCGATATTCTGACGGATGGCTTTTTCGATCAGCACGGCCGCCCGGAAGTGGTTATCACCGATCCCCCCCGCGCTGGTATGGATGAAGCCGTTACGCGCCAGCTCCTCAAAGCGGCCCCCGACCGTATTGTGTATGTCAGTTGTAACACGGCCACGCAGGCACGTGACCTGGGTATTCTGGATGAGGGATATGCCGTAATGAATGTGCAGCCGGTGGATATGTTCCCGCACACCCACCACGTAGAGAATGTAGTTTTATTGAGTCGTAAGTCGTAGTCGTTTTCATCAGCAGGTGAATTAATTCACCTGCTGGTTGAAGACGGAAGCTATGACTAAAATTCCAGATAAGGCGCAATCTTCTCGATGGTCTTGGCATCCAGAATCCGGATCGGTTTGAGCGATTCGGCGGAGGTGTAAGCCCCGTGCTGCTCCCGGTAGTTGACGATGATCTGCGCCTGTCGGCGCGACAAAAAAGGGTGCTTGTCCAACTGGTCCACCGAGGCCGTATTAACCGGAATTTTGCGAACGGCCGACTGTATTTTGCCAAACGTCTCCAATTCGCCGAGTGCCAGCGAATCCAGTCCGTAAATATCACGGAACTGCTCGGTGGTGATGAAGCCGCCGAGCGCGTCGCGGAATTTCACGATACGCCCGGCCAGCGTCGACCCGATACCTTTCAGGGCAATCAACTGGGCCGTATCGGCGGTGTTGATGTCGAAGGGCTGGATTACCGGTTTGGCGGGACGCTCCGCGTAAGCGGGTCGTTCGGGAAATGGTTTTCGTTCGCCGGGTTTATAGGGCTCGTCGGACACTGGCTTTCGTATCCCCAAATCGCTCCGACGGAAACTGGCCGGAACGGGCTGTTTCTTTTAAGGCAATATACGGCTCAAGCTGGTCGTAGAGGTCGGGCGGGAAGTCGTAAATGCGCAGGAGGTCCTCTTTCTTGCGGAACTGCCCGCCTTTAGTGCGGTATTTGTCAATGCGTTCGGCCAGCCATTGCGGTAGGCCCAGCTGTTGCAACCCGGCAACGCTCACTGTGTTGGGGTCGAAATTGAACAGTTTGGGCTCGCTGAACCGTTCGGCGGTGGTTTTGTCTTTCTCCGGCCGACTGCCGAACTGGGGCTGGCGAGCCTCTTCGGCCTGCATCAGGGCTACCAGGCTGTCGAGTTTGCGCTGGTCGGCAGCACTGGTATCAATCGGGTTTCGGTCGCTGGCAAACCGGTACAAAAAGGGAATGAACAGGCAGAGTACCGTCAGGAAAATAAGCACGGTGAACCCCAGGCTCTCTTTGTGCGAGAAGCCGAAGTAATCCCGAATCAGCGATTGAAACCGGTTGAACATGAACAGCTGGGTAAGGTGGTACGGTGGGTCCTGTACAAGCGGCAAGCTAGCGGGTAAAAGGCTATTAAACAACCCCTTGCCAGGGCTCAGCTACATGCGCTTGCCCGCTGGTGCGAAACGATTCTGCCACCTCTGAAAGATAAGGACGCACAGGAACGCCGACAAAATGCCCAGGCCCGCTCCGGCCAGCACGTCGAGTGGGTAATGGGCTGCCACATAAATCCGGCTGTACGATACAATCGGCGCCCACAGGAATACCCAGATGAAGCGGGGGTATTGTTTGCCCAGGAGCAGCCAGAACGTGGTGGCCAGCGCAAACGTAGTGGAGGCATGAGAAGACACAAATCCATATTGTCCGCCACATTCCATGACCGGATGAATAAACTTTTGCAGCGCCAGTTCGTGGCAGGGGCGCAGGCGGTGGGTGAGGGGTTTAAGTACCGAAGAAGCCAGTTGGTCAGCCACGGCTACGGCAGCCACGATGGTCAGTAGCAGTGCGACAGCCTGTTTCCGAAACCGGTACACCAGCCAGCCGATGAGCAGGGCGTAGAACGGAAACCAGGTGTTGCGTTCCGTCACCCAAATCATAATCGGGTCGAGCCAGGGCGTGTAACGGCCATTGAGCCACAGGAAAAGGTCGGTATCGAGTTGATTAAGCTTTTCCAGCACTGACGAAGGCTACTTTATGGTAAATATCCTGCATCGGGATCGTAATATCGCCGATTCGAACGTCCATATCCAACTGGTCAAAGTCTTCATTGAGCCAATGATACATGTCTAGTTGTTTTGTAAAGACGGATACATTTGCCACGTGTTGATCAATATAAATAATGTGCTGAACCGACTCCAGTAGTTTATAGCAACGCAGTTTGACAAACATGTCATTCTTCTCGGTCGAGTCGGAATGTACTTCAATCAGTATGTAAGGATTTGTGATGCCAGCCGCCTGCCCGTGGCGCTGAAAAAGTTGGCTCTCCCCCTGCATCACCAATACATCGGGATTGACTGCCAGGGTGCAGGCTGGAACATAGACTAGTTTGTTACTACCCATGACCCGCACAGCAGGATCGTTGTAAAAAAAAGTTCTTAGTAGCGCTACCATGTTAGCCACAATTGTTTCATGACTATCGCTTGCCTGGCTCATTTTTGCGCGTATACGCCCTTTTATGTATTCTATATCGTACTCAAAAGGAGATGGCTGTTCGTCCATCTCCGTCAACAAATTCCAGTATCCATCAATCGTAGCGTCGATGAATACCACCTCTTCGTGAGCGAGTCGTTCGATAAGCTGTTTGGCAAGCGGAGCAGTTGCAACCATGATGGTATTTTTTGATGAAGATACGAAATTGGCCCGAAACGTTACAGCACCAGAAACTGGCTCAGGTAGTTCCGGGCGGTCAGGATGGCCGTTTTTACGTCATCCGGGCTACCTTCAAACGCTTTATCTTCTACTTCGATACAAACCGGCCCCCGATACCGCACATCGGTCAGCGCGGCAAAAAAATCACGCCAGCGCACATCCCCCAGACCGGGCAGTTTGGGCGAGTGGTACTCCAGCGGATTTGCCATAATGCCCACCCGGTTCAGTTTGTCGCGGTACAGTTTTACGTCTTTCAGGTGAATGTGGTGCAGGCGGTCGCGGTAGTCGTAAATGGGTTTTACTTCGTCCATCATTTGCCAGATCAGGTGGCTGGGGTCGTAGTTCAGGCCAAGAATAGGGGAGGGGATAATCTCGAACATCCGGTCCCAGATGGCGGGCGTGATAGCCAGATTTTTACCGCCCGGCCACTCATCGTCCGTAAACCACATCGGACAGTTTTCGATACCGATTTTTACGTTGCACTCCTCAGCAACTTTCACAATACCGGGCCAGTGTTCGGCATACAGTTTCAGGTTATCGGTAATGCTCAGCGATGGATTTCGGCCAATGAACGTAGTGACGACCCCAATGTCCAGTTTTGCAGCCGCCCGAATAACTTTTTTCAGGTGCTCCCGGTAAAACTCAGCCTGTTCGGGGTTCGGGTCGAGGGGGTTGGGGTAGTAGCCCAGAGCCGAAATAGAAACCCCATGAAGTTTTGTCAGGTCGTGAATCTGCTGTACGTTCAGGTTGTCGACATCGATGTGCGTAACCCCGGCATACCGGCGGGAATCGGAGTTGCTGGTTGGCCAGCACATCACTTCAACGCATTTGAACGCGTGGTCGGCAGCGAATTTCAGGACACTGTTGAGGTCATAATCAGCCAGAATAGCCGAAACAAAGCCAAGGTTAAGCATTGGGTTGGTATATCATGTACGCCGTAAAACTACGCATAAGGCTCGATTAAGTACATTGCCATTCGTAGTCAGGTCGTGTCATTTTATTGTCAATAGATGATCACCTGCTCAGTATCCGTCGATTTCGGGAATGGGCTGGCTGGAGGTACTCGCTCCAAAACGGCGGTGAGCCTCCGCCATGATAGCCGCGGTTGACGAGGTACCCACGCGCGAAACGCCCATTTCCCGCACCTGCAGCAGTTCATCCAGGGTACGGATGCCACCGGACGCTTTTACCCGAACCCCCGGCCCTACATGATCGAGCATCAGCCGCAGGTCGTCTTCTGTAGCCCCTTCGTAAGTGTATTTACCGTCGTTACCTTTCACAAAGCCGAAGCCGGTTGACGTCTTCACAAACTCGACCCCAACTTCCGTACAGATTTGGCAGAGTTTAATTTTGTAGGCATTGCCGGGCAAAAAATCATTCTCGAAAATTACTTTCAGTAGCGCTTTGTGCTCACGGCAAACTGTGTGAACAGCCTGAATTTCAGCCCGCACGTAGGCCCAGTCGTCACTCAGTACTTTGCCAATGTTGACCACCATATCAATTTCAACGGCCCCATCCCGGCAAGCCTGATCGGTTTCCGCCACTTTAATGCGGGTGGCACTATTTCCGTGCGGAAAGCCAATGACTGTACCGACCCGCCTGGCAGAGCCTGCCAGAAATTCTGTCGTGCTACGAACGGCGTAGGGTTTGACGCAAATCGACGCTACATCGTGGGCAAGAACCAGTTCGCATCCCGCCCGCAGTTCGGCATCGGTAAGCGTCGGGTGCAACAGTGCGTGATCGATCATGCTGGCAATCTCGCTAATGAGGGTTGTATTCATACGTAAATAAGGGAAACCTACTCACGTAACGACCCAGGCCAGGTCATATTGACTGGCAAGTGGAATAATTACGGGAGGGATACCTGGCTGTATCGACTATGGGAAAGGGCTACGCCACCAGCCCGGTTCGTAATGCCCAGAGAACCAGCCCCACACGGCTCTTGATTCTGAACCGGTCAAACAGGGCTTCCCGATAACCATCTACCGTGCGGGGGCTCACGCACATCCGGTCGGCAATCTGGACGTAGGTTAATTCGGAGCAGGCCAGCTGCAAAAAGTGAAGTTCACGGGGTTTTAGCCGAACGATGTTCAGGCCTGATGCACAGGGTAGGTTACTCATCTTATGGGTGGTCTTTGGTTGACTATACGTTCCAATTAGTCGACTGAAAGTACATAAATGATAACACCCCTTCCAAAACAAATGAGTTAACGGTAGTTTTCTTAACCGCTAATTAAAACCCATCACGTCCCGCACTCGCGCAATGGTACGCCCAGCCACGACGCGGGCTTTTTCTTCCCCGGCCCGAAGCTCGGCTTCCAGCGCATCCGGATTCTCAATTATGTAGTAATCAAAGCGTTCACGCTCGGTGGCAAACTGCGCCAGAATGAGTTCGTAGAACGCTTTTTTTGCCATTCCGTAGCCGTAATTCCCCCCTTCGTACAGCGCGCGCATCTCGGCAATCTGTGCGTCGGAGGCCAGTAGCGAAAATAGCTGAAAGGTAATGTCGGTATCTGGGTTCTTCGGGTCTTCGAGGGGGGTTGAGTCCGATTTTATTTTTTTGATCACTTTCCACAACTCGTTTTCGGGCAGGAAAATGTCGATGTAGTTGTTGTACGACTTGCTCATTTTTGCCCCGTCGATACCCGGAATGGTCATGAGCCGGTCGTCGATGCGGGCTTCCGGAAGTACGAAAACATCGCTCGTCGTATTGCCGGTTGAAAGCACTGGCAATATCGCGCGTCATTTCAATATGTTGCCGCTGGTCTTTCCCAACGGGGATAATCTCAGCATCGTACAGCAGAATATCGGCCGCCTGCAACACCGGATACACGAACAGGCCCGCATTGACGACCGACAGCGAGCGATCTGATTTCTCCTTGAACGATGTAGCGTTGTTCAGCATCGGAATGGGCGTAAAGCAACTCAGATGCCAGGCCAGTTCTGTATGCTCGGCCACCCGCGACTGCCGCCAGAATGTATTTTTCTGCGGTGTCCAGACCAAACGCCAGCCAGGTAGCCGCCACTGCCCGCGTAAACTCCCGACGCAGTAGGGCCATCTTTGATGGTGGTGAGCGAATGAAGGTCGGCAATGAATAAAAACGACTCGTTGTCGGGATGTTTCGATAAGTCGATGGCGGGTTTAATTGCCCCCAGAATATTGCCCAAATGCGGTCGACCGCTGCTCTGAATACCGGTTAAGATTCGTGACATAGTTATTGATGAAGTGATGAATGAGTGACGATGAATGAGAGTTCGCTTGTACGCGTCAACCATTCATCACTCATCATCTATCATCCTTATCATTACATACTTATTTCCCCTGTGCTTCCACCACCGCGATGGCGACCATATTGACAATTTCGCGTTCCGACGAACCCAACTGCAGCACATATACCGGCTTGCGGATACCAAGCAAAATAGGGCCAATGGCATCGAAACCGGCGGCTTCGCTCATTAAGTTGTAGGCAATGTTTGCCGCCGACAGGTTCGGGAAAATGAGCGTATTGGCGCCTTCGCCAACCAGCTTGCTGAACGGGTGATTTTGCTGAAGTAGTTCGGTATTGAACGCTAAGTGAGCCTGAATTTCACCATCAACAATCATGTCGGGGTGTTTTTGCTGCAGAATCTCGACGGCCCGGTTCATTTTCTCCGCGTCTTCGCCCTGGGCACTGCCGAAGTTCGAGTACGTAACCAGCGCAATGCGGGGCTTGATGTTGAATCGCTCAACGGTTTGGGCCGTCAGTTCGGTTATCTCGACAATTTCTTCGGCGGTGGGGTTGAAATTGACCGTTGTGTCGGAGAAGAACAGCGGCCCGCGTTTGGTGAGCAGAATGTACATACCGGCCACCTTTTTAACGCCCGGTTCTTTGCCAATAATCTGCAAGGCTGGCCGGATGGTTTCGGGGTAGCTACGCGTCAGACCCGAAATCAACGCGTCGGCTTCACCCGTTTCGACCATCATGGCCCCGAAGTAGTTGCGGATAGTACATCATCTTCCGCGCTTCGGTAACGTTGACCCCTTTGCGTTTACGCTTGTCGAAATAAAGCGTTCGCAAACCGATCGATCAGGTGCTGCCTGTTCGGGCGAACGAGGGTCGAGAATCGGAATCTGCCCCAAATCGAGGCTGTTTTCCTGAATAAGCTGTTCAATTTTATCTCGTTCGCCCAGCAGAATCGGATGAGCAATACCTTCATCCCGAACCTGTTGGGCGGCTTTCAGTACTTTCAGGTTTTCGGCATCGGCAAATACAACCCGTTTCGGATTGGCTTTGGCTTTCGTCAGAATAACCCGCGAAATCTGGTTATCCTGCCCCAGTCGGCGGGCCAGCTGTTGTTCATAAGCTTCCCAATCGGTGATGGGCAACCGCGCCACGCCCGAGTCCATGGCCGCTTTGGCTACCGCCGGAGCCACCGTCGAGAGCAATCGCGGGTCAACGGGTTTGGGCAGAATATATGTTCGTCCGAAAATCATATTCGACTCGCCGTAGGCCAGATTGACCAGATCCGGCACGGGTTTTTTGGCCAAGTCGGCCAGCGCGTAGGTAGCTGCCAGTTTCATGGCTTCGTTGATTTCGGTAGCCCGAACGTCCAGCGCACCCCGGAAAATGTACGGAAAGCCAAGTACGTTGTTCACCTGGTTCGGATAATCGGAGCGGCCCGTTGCCATGATAATATCGGGCCGGGCGGCCATCGCATCGTCATAGCCGATTTCCGGGTTCGGGTTCGCCATGGCAAACACAATCGCATCCTTGGCCATCAGTCGAATCATATCCTGACTCACGATGCCGCCTTTCGATAAACCAACGAACACGTCGGCTCCGGCAAAGGCATCGGCCAGCGATGTTATATCGCGGGTGGTAGCAAACGGCCGCATGATTTCGCTCAGGTCGGTGCGGTCGGTGCGTAAGTGGCCGTTCACGTCGAACATCACCATGTTTTCGTGTTTGGCCCCCAAGGCTACGTATTGGCGGGCGCAGGAAATGGCAGCCGCTCCGGCACCCAGAATAACGAACTGAGCCGTTTCGATTTTTTTATGAACCAGTTCCAGCGCGTTGAGCAAGGCGGCCCCGCTCACGATGGCCGTGCCGTGCTGGTCGTCGTGCATGACCGGAATATTCATTTGCTGCTTGAGCCGTTCCTCTATCTCGAAACATTCCGGCGCTTTGATATCTTCCAGATTGACCCCGCCAAACGTGGGTTCCAGAATCTTGACCGTACGCACAAACTCGTCGATGTTGGTCGTATTCAATTCAAGGTCGAATACGTCAATGTCGGCATAAATCTTAAACAGTAATCCCTTTCCCTCCATCACGGGTTTGCTGGCCCCCGGACCAATGTTGCCCAGCCCAAGCACAGCCGTACCGTTGCTGATAACCGCTACCAGGTTACCCTTGGCCGTGTATTTAAAGGCATCGTCGGGGTTGGCTTCAATGGCCAGACACGGCTCGGCTACGCCCGGCGAATAAGCTAGTGAGAGGTCGCGCTGGGTGCTGTATTCTTTAGTGGGAATGACTTCAAGTTTACCCGGACGCCCTTTGGCGTGATAATCGAGGGCATCTTCGCGCCGGATTTTCTGATTCATAGATCGGTGGTTACGACGAGTTGTTGTCCCGCAACCGGACCGCGAAGGTACGGAAAAAGTTAGCGGACCAATCCGTTAACTCGCCCGAATCAATGGCTGTTGCTCCACCCAGACCCAGCAACTGCCGCAGAGCACGAGTAGCATACCAAAGAAAAGCAGCCATCGATAGGGGTGGGTGCGGGTTGGCTCCCGAGCCGGCTGGCTGGTGCTCAGGTTGATAGCCGTTCCCTGCCGAATGCCAAACACTTCGACCCGTTTGTAATCAATGTATTTGTCGCCAAACGTAAGCGGCTGGTTTTTAAGTAATTTCTTCCGGATGTCGCTTTCCCGCAGCAGCAGCGTTACGGGACGGTTTGGGCGGATATACCGGAGCAGCAACCGGATATCCTGATCAAAATCCTGCCGACTGGCGTAGAACAAAAGGTCGGGCCAGCGGGTGAGCCGAAACGAAATGCCTTTGAAATTACCCTTCGTTTTCACCGCCCGTACCCCGTCAACCTGCGCAGAAAGTGAACTCAGTAGAGCCGGGCCCTTTCCGGCGGGATTATGAGCCGCAAAACCGAAAATAATACTGGCAATAATCGCTAGGGACAGACCACCCAGAAACCACCGGATCTGCATTCGCTCGGTTCGGGTAGTAACCCGGCGGTAGGGAACTGGCTGAGCCAAACGGGTTAGCCGGGTTTTGAGGTACGCATAGTCATCGAACACATTGGAGCGGAGCATGAACCAGTTGGTCGGCATGTACAGCGTAAGCTCATCGTACGCCGACGACCGATCAAACTGGTGTCGCTCATTGTACGACGTGATGGCACTGTAGGGATAATAGACGGCCCGGCTTCCCCATTTTTTTACCGTAAAGCCCGTTTCGTCCAGTGCAATCGACACGGTTTGCGGCTTCATCTCAAACAGAACAATGGCCCCCAGGAAGCCCGCACCTGTCACCCAGCAAATGGGTAGTATTAACAGGTCGGGGTAGCGCGCATCACTGAAAGCGATGCCAGCAGGAATAAGTATCAGTGCTACGAATAACAGCCATGTTCCTGCCGTTTGCCACAGCCTACGGGTACGGCTCATGGTGAATACATTCCGTTGCAGGCACTCCATCGACGAAACAGTTTTCTGGCAACAAGTTGAAAGGAAGGACTCACTGACTAATAATGGCAATCGTTAGCCGGCTCACACACACCAGCCTGCCCTGCTCGTCGGTAATACGGATGTCCCAGACCTGCGTGGTGCGGCCCGTGTGGATGGGCGTGCAGCGGCCGTATACCCAGCCCTCGCGAACGGAGCGGATATGGTTGGCATTGATTTCCAGCCCCACGGCCCGTTGGTTTGAGGGGTCGTCCAGCATCATCCAGGAAGCCACGCTGCCCAGTGTTTCGGCCAGCACGACCGATGCGCCACCGTGCAGAATACCGAATGGTTGCCGCGTGCGGTTATCAACGGGCATTCGGGCCATCAGGTAGCCCTTCCCGGCCTCCATGAACTCAATGCCGAGGTGCTTGCCCAGGGAATCGGTGTGAATAAAATCAAGTGCATTCAGGTCGAAGCCAGCTTTCATTGTTGTTAGTGGTTTGGTGATCAATGGTCCGGCGCGGGCTGGTAAACGACTTATCGACATATGATAACGCCGAAACTTAGCCGCTGGAACGGGTTAATAAACCGTTTTTGTGTAATTTTGCGGGCTCAATTTTGGGAAAAATTACCGGTTAGCAAAGGAATAGGCTTGACACAAAAAACAATTTATCTGATTCGCCACGGCGAAACCGACTACAACCGACGGGGAGTAGTGCAGGGAAGTGGGGTAGATTCAGACCTTAACGATATGGGACAGGGCGCAGGCGCAGGCCTTCTTTCAGGCCTATCAGCACGTACCCTTTAGTAAAATTTATATGTCCGGGCTGAAACGTACGTACCAGACCGCCGAGCCATTCATCGATCTGGGCATACCGTACGAAAAACTGACCGGGCTCAACGAAATTAGCTGGGGTGTTATGGAAGGCAAAACTCCCGGTAATCTGGATAATGAATACTACCGGGATCTGATCGAAGCCTGGTCGTCGGGGAATACGGACAAAACGACCGATCGGGGAGAAAGTCCCGAACGAGGTGGCCGCCCGGCAAAAAGTAGCCATGGATGTTATCCTCTCGCACCCGGAAGAAGAAATTGTTCTGGTAGCTATGCATGGCCGGGCCATGCGTATCCTGCTCTGCTGGCTCACCAACCAGCCGCTGTCGCACATGGATCAGTTTGAGCACAGTAACCTCTGCCTGTATAAACTTCAGTACCACTACGATTCGGCTCAGTTTACCATTGAACTGGCTAATGATACGGCTCATCTGCTTTCACTGGCCTTGATGTAATAACTGATTTACAGAATCGGTTACCAGTCAACAGGCTCATATGTCCGGTAATACCCGCTCTTTATCCATTCGTTAATGGCTAACCTATTTTGTCGGCCTAAGCCCGTATATTCGTCTGATTGCTGCTAACAGGTGCTGAGCAAAGGGTTATGTCAAAGCAGAAAATATATTGGTTCTGTCAGATTTTTGGCTGGTCGCTCCTCATTACCGGTGGAGTACGTGGCCTATCTGGCCGAAGATGGTTTCGTGCCTGACGTGCTGTACCTGGCCATTGCCAATATTTTTCTGGGCATTACCCTAACCCACCTCTATCGGCTGATGATCCGGCGGTGGAACTGGGTTCGGTTACCCTTTTTTCAACTGGCCCCCCGCGTACTGCTGTCCATTCTTGTGCTGGCCCTGATTATGACGATGGTCAATATGCCCATCGACAAGGTTATTGTACCGCAGCACCTGGTTGATGAGCCCTGGCTGTTTTTCGGGTATATACATGAATTGGGGTAAAACTATGCTGGCCTGGGTGTTTACTACACCGCCTATCACTACGTAGAGGAAAACCGGAATGCCGAAATTGAAAAGATTCTCCTGAAAACCAGCATTCGCGAAACGGAGGCCAAGGTTTTGCGCTCGCAGTTAAATCCTCATTTTGTGTTTAACGCGCTGAACAGTATCCGGGCGCTGGTGCACGAAAACCCCGCTAAGGCACAGCAAAGTATTACCCAGCTCTCTAACCTGCTACGAAACTCGCTGCTGGCCGACCGGCGAAAAACGGTTGAACTGCGCGAAGAAATCAAAACGGTGGAAGACTATCTGGCACTGGAAAAAGTCCGGTACGAAGACCGGCTAACTTCCTATATTGATATTGATGGGCGAACCCTGTTCTGGCAGGTTCCGCCCATGATGCTGCAAACGCTGGTCGAAAACGCCATCAAGCATGGGGTGTCTACCGCCATAGGGGGGGGATTCGTGGAAGTGCATACCAGCATCAGTACCGACAAACTACACATCATTATCCGAAACACCGGCGTTCTGGGCGACAAAGAAGCATCGGGCGGTTTTGGCCTGGCCAACACCGCTCAGCGACTCGAACTGCTCTATGGGCCGGAGGCCCGGTTTCAGATTTTTCAGGAAGATGAGGCTATCGTGTGTGCCGACATATTGATTCCTGCCCAGTCGGAGGGTATGTTCCGGAAACGGCCATGGGCGTGAGTAATGAGGAGTGAGGAGTGAGGAGTGCTGGCGTACGATACAATAGACAGATTGAATTTTTTATGATGCATCAGCTCACTCGTTTTTACTCATTCACTCCAAAAAAAATGAAAACCCTTATCATTGACGATGAACGCCTAGCCCGTAATGAACTACGCCGACTGCTCGAAAACTTTCCAAAAATTCAGATTATCGGCGAAGCTGCCAACGCCGATGAAGCCCTGCCCATGATTGACGAACTGGAGCCGGATCTGCTGTTTCTGGACATTCAGATGCCGGGTAAAAACGGATTTGAGTTGCTGCAGTCCATTGAAGGCAAAACGCCCGGAAGTGATTTTTACAACGGCTTTTGATGAATATGCCATCAAAGCCTTTGAGTTCAATGCGCTCGATTACCTGCTCAAACCCGTCGAACTGGCCCGCCTGTCGGAAGCCATCCATCGGGTAGAAGAAGAACAGCACATTCCGGAAAACTCGGGTCGGATCGTCGGGAGTTTCCACAAAAATTTTGGGCGAAAACGACCAGGTTTTCGTGAAAGATGGGGAGAAATGCTGGTTCGTTAAACTGGGGAAAGTGCGGCTGTTCGAGTCGATGGGAAATTACGTCCGACTTTATTTTGATGATCAGAAGCCGCTGGTACTTAAATCGTTGAATGCGCTGGAAGACCGGCTCAACCCCAGCCACTTTTTTCCGGGCAAACCGCAAACACATCATCAATCTGCAATGGATTGAAAAAATTGAACCCTGGTTTAGTGGGGGGCTGCTGGTAACGCTACGGGGGGGCGACAAAATTGAAATTAGCCGGCGACAGGCTATTCGGTTCAAAGATTTATTAAGTTTGTAGCGAAGGATAATCGGAAGGAATTGGGTAAATAGCCAGTTGTCAACTTGGTTATGCCTGACTTCCTCTTATTACCATATTTAATCGTTATGAAGTGCTGTTTTGTGCCGGTCTTTTTCGGCTTAGTGAGTTTTTTGTCAGCCTGTAACCTGTCGCAATCAGGTCCACCGTCTTTAGTACGACAACAGTATACCTTTGGCGGATCAACGCGTTGCGATACGACCAGTAATACCGGTGTAGACGTATCCGTTTCCTATATGCTGCTGAAGGATATACCGAAGGGCCCGAAAAATTAATGATAGCCTCCACCTGTAGCCGTCAACAGTCTGACCGGCTGGCTCGATAGCACAACGGTGGCTAATAACCCCGATGCGAAAACCAGCCTGAACAAGGCTGCTTCCCTGTTTGCGCTGATTACGAAGCGGTGCGGAAAGAGATGGGCAGCCTGAGTGGCTGCTGGCAGCTGGAAACCCGGGCCGATACCGTTCACGCAAGCGAAAAAGCCCTGACCGTAAAGGTGGAAACCTACGCGTACATGGGTGGGGCTCACCCGAACTCAAGCCTGAGCTTTTATACGTTCGACCGGAAAACGGGACGGCTGCTGACGCTGGACGATATGGTGGCGGATACTACGGCTTTACTGGACATCGTTGAACAAACCTTCCGACAACAGCAGAAGATAGAGCCAAACGCTAATCTGGAAGAGGAGGGCTACTTTTTGCGCGACGGTCATTTTTTTCTGCCTGCTAACGTTGGTATGGCGCCGTAAGGCATGATTTTCTATTACAATCCCTATGAAATTGCGGCTTATGCCGTTGGGCCGATTCAGGTGACGGTTCCGTACGAACAACTAGGTGGCATTCTGCGAGCAGTGGTTGTAAACAGAATTTTGCCGGGTACCAATTGCTGCGATTGCTGCGCAAACTGCCCACTGTTAGTCGGTGTTATGAGAACAAGCTGGATTGTTCCGGTTGCCACAAGCAGCCTGATACTACTGTTTTCTTCTGGTTCAAAATTGCCCGCTTTCAAGGGCTCTACTATACCTTCAACGACATGTACATCTTTCTTCAGGCATCCTGCAGCTGGATGGATGGCCGGCCGTTGCTGTACGAAAATATCTGGGGGTACGACGACCGGATTCATAATAATTACGCCATGCTGCTCTGGGGGCCGCTGATCTACCTGGGTGGAGCCTACGGAGCGTTTGCCGTTCAGGCGGGACTCTGGTTAGTTATGGCCTGCTGCTTCGTCACTTAGCCGGCACATGGCAACCTGGGCTGTCTGGGCCGCTTCTGACGTGTTGCTGCTTGGGCCCGTCTGGTTCTGGCTAAATGACCATCCCGGCATTGGCTGGCACCCCGAACTAACCTATCTGCCCCTGTCAATCTTTTTTCTTCTGGCCTTATTCACCCATAGCCAGCTGGTTTTGGGTAACGGCCGGGCTGATCGTGCTCGTTAAAGAAGATGGGGCTTTGCTGGCGGGAGCCATCCATCTGGCGTTTCTGTGCATTCAGTATCTGGTTACCAACCGGGAGCGAGTATTTTTGGCATCCTGACCAGGCCCGGATTCTGGCGGTGCTGGGTGGCTGGGCGGCTGTGTTTATTGCCGGGTATGGCTTTTTTGTCCTACAAAAATCACTCGGCTGAGCCGGAACCCCGGTTGCAGCAGGCTCTGCATGCCATCAGCAATGGCCTGCATGATAGCGCGTTTCATTCGTAAAAACCTGACCCTGCTGATTCAAACCCTGTCTGCTGTTGCTGCCCTCGGTTGGGCTTACTGATCTATGGCCTGTATCGGGTGGGCTGGCGGCAGGCGGGGAGTGTGTTGCTGGTGTATGCCGTAGCGCAGTTAGCCCTGTTGCTGTCGAACTGGGTGCAGGGAGCCACCTATTACGGCACCAATGCTTTTTTCGATCTGGTATCGCTGACCTGGCCTCCCCGGTTTGTGCTCGTATATGCCTTTTCGGTATTACTACCTACTGGTATGTTTTCTGGGTGCTGGCAAAAGGGAGGCATCCGGTCAGCCAATGGAAACCGGTCTGTGTTGGTACTGCTGCTGGTTCAACTGCCGATTGTGCAGTATGCCCGGCCCGATTTTCGGTTGTATTGCTAGCGCGTGATATCGTGACAGCACCGGTACGACCCTGACAAGGAACCTATGCTGCCTGCTTCGGATGTGGCGGTTATTCGGAAACTGGCCCACACCATCCCCGCGCGGTCCAATGTGTTTGTGTTCGATTTTCTGATTCCGTTTTTTCACAAACATTATAATATCTGGCCAACCGAAAATCAATGGGAGAATGCCGATCTGGCCATCATCCCTAAAAATGATTTTCAGAAACTTGGCGACCATTTGCCCCGGGTGATGAAACACCCCTACCGGACCGTGCCGCTTACTGACTATACTATTTTCGTGACTCCGGCCTACGAACCTTACGTAAAGGCTTGTACCCGAAAACCCACTCGAAATGACACTTGATCAATTCAAGGCTACCCTTACGCAGCCACAGCCCCCGGCCGATATGCACCCGGTGTTGCAGGGACTCTGGTATGATGCCAACGGTGAATGGGAAGCAGGCCCACAATATTGCCCAGAGCCGGGAGGGCGAACAACCCTACGACCGGCTACACGCTTATCTGCACCGGAAAGAAGGCGACCGCTTCAACGCCAACTACTGGTACCGGCGGGCAGGAGAGCCCTTCTTCGATGGGTCACTGGAGGAGGAATGGGACTATTGCTGGTAATACAGCTGCTCGAGCTGAGGCGACAAAAAAAGGCCGCACTCCGAAGAGTACGGCCTGCGTCTGTCGATGAATAAGTAATATCTTAGTGATTACGCCTCTTCGTTGAGTCAGCACCGTGCTCACATCGGTCAAGGGCAGGCCGAATGCATCGGCAACGCCCTTGTAAACGACTTTGCCTTCCACGACATTTAATCCCAGTTTGAGGTCGGTATTGTCGCGACAGGCCTGCTGCCAGCCTTTATTGGCCAATTGCAGTGCGTAGGGCAAGGTAGCGTTGGTTAGGGCAAGCGTGCTGGTATAGGGAACGGCACCCGGCATGTTGGCCACGCAGTAATGAACAACACCGTCAATAATAAACGTTGGGTTTTCGTGCGTGGTGGGGTAACAGGTTTCGATGCAACCTCCCTGATCAACCGCTACATCGACCAGCACCGTACCGGGACGCATCAGTTTCAGCATCGCGCGGGTGATGAGATGAGGAGCTTTGGCTCCCGGAATCAGCACCGCCCCAACAATCAGGTCGCAGACTTTGATCATGTCGCGAATGTTGTATTCGTTCGACATCATTGTTTGCACGTTGGGCGGCATAATGTCCGACAGGTAACGCAGCCGGGCCAGGCTAACATCCATGATGGTGACGTGGGCTCCCAGGCCAGCGGCCATTTTGGCCGCTTGTGTACCCACGATGCCACCGCCTAGAATCAGTACGTTGGCGGGTTTAACCCCCGGAACGCCCCCAAGCAGAATGCCCCGACCTTTCAGTGGTTTTTCGAGATATTTAGCTCCTTCCTGAATAGCCATCCGGCCCGCTACTTCCGACATGGGTACCAGCAGGGGCAGGCTACGGTCGGGCCGCTCAACGGTTTCATAGGCCAGACAAACGGCTCTTTTCGCCAGCATGGCCTGCGTTAATTCTTCCGATGAGGCAAAGTGGAAATAAGTAAACAGCAACTGGTTTTCTTTGATGAGGTCATATTCAGCCGCAATTGGCTCCTTCACCTTCATGATCATTTCGGCAATGCCGTAAACATCTTCAATAGTGGGCAACATGATTGCCCCGGCCGCAATGTATTCTTCGTCTTCAAAACCGCTGCCTTCACCGGCATTTACCTGCACATAAACCGTGTGGCCATGTTTGCGTAGTTCAGTCACACCAGCGGGCGTCAGCGCAACGCGGTTTTCGTTATTTTTTATTTCTTTGGGAACACCAATAACCATGACGAATAAATGGGTTTGAAGGTTGTTTTTTCCTTATTACAAAGGTAAAGTGGCTATATTTGTTTTCTGATAGATGTCCTTTTTTAGGAAAAAAAGACTCATAATAGCCTTATTTGCGGAAATATTTCTATTTATAGGTGACCATTGGAGCTGAAAGCCGTAAAAATGCCGCTATGGAGATTTAGATAAAACCGATCGCAGAATCCTGACTCTGCTGCAGCATAATGCCCGACTGACCATTCAGGAGATCGGACAGCAGATCAACCTCTCGAAAACGCCCGTTCATGAACGAATCAAACGGCTCGAACGGGAAGGAATCATCGACCGCTACGTAACGATTCTGAACAAGAAAAAACTGGGAAATCTGCTGATCGTTTTCTGCCAGGTAACCCTCGACCGGCAAACGCGCGATGCTTTTGCTGACTTCGAGGCGGCCGTCCGCGAACTGCCCGATGTGCTGGAATGCAACCGGGTATCGGGAACGTTCGATTACCTGCTCAAGATTGTCAGCCGCGATATGGAAACCTACAATCAGTTTTATCAGGAGCAGTTGTCGGTTATTCCCGGTACGCTGCACATCAGCAGTTTTTTTGTGATGGCCGAAGTGAAAAACTCAACCATCGTACCCGTAGGACTGGAGAATAGACTGGTGATAGATGATGTGTGATGTAGGATATATGATGTGTTTTCTATTATGCATATACCGTAATATTTATTTCATACACGATTTATTTCAGCCGGGCTACCCGGATTCCTGACAGGTGCTTGTGCCACAGGAGGTAATCACTCAGGGGGTATTTAGTGATGACAACCTCGCCCTGGTCGGAGGAGGCATGGAGGAGGTGAATGCGCCCATTGGGTTGCCGGACGGCCAGGCCAACGTGTTTCATATCCAGACCGGGCCGGGCGGCCATCAGCATCACAATATCCCCTTCCTGAAGCTGGGGTTCGGCCAGGCGGATATTTTTTTTCGGGATAAACGCAAATGGCTGCTGACTCAGGGATGCTTCGGTTTGGGCCACCTGCTTAAAAATGGCCGGGTCGCTTAGATGGGGATATTGGTACATCGACGCAGTCATGAACGAAACCGATTTCGCCACGGATATGCTCCCCGGCAGTTCATGGGTTATGTCGGTGAGGAGACCGTGCTGCTCGTTATCGCGGAGCCAGTCCGAGAAATAGTGCAGCCGACTGGCGTAGCCCTCAATCCGCCCGTTCCGGTACCGGAGTCGGGTCAGATACTGGCGAAATGTCTCATCAAACAGGACCTGATTATGTCCTGTCGGATATTGCCTGCCAGGTTAATGACAGAGCCAGTACGGTTTCCAGATACGTAGTGCAGTCAAATTCCCGAACATTGATAACCAGTTGTTCGGTAGGGTTTACGTCGAGTGTGTGCGGAGTGTAGGGGTTACCGATAAACTGTTTCCAATTTTAATGGTCGTTTCGGTAAGGGTCTTCCCCCCCAAATGGTCAATGAGTTCAGGTTGCTGGACAGAATGACTTCCTGAGCCTGTCCGGC
>CAWAJC010000003.1:0-43374 GCA_963782245.1 uncultured Cytophagales bacterium | reverse complement strand
CGGCGGCAAAAATTGCGTACGGATCTTTCGGGAAGAAGTATCCATCAATGGCAGAGCCAAAGCGGGGAGCACCGGGCTTACCGGCCAGTTCGAGCAGTTGCTGGGCGGGCATAGCCCGCAGGTCGGCCAATGATTTGGCCCCTACACTAGCCGCAAACGCTGTTCCTGTTTCCTCAGCCTTGGCAAGCGGAGCGGGCGGTAGGGTGCCCAGCACGGAACCGCTCTCCCCAATGGCTCCCGCAATCAGATCTTTTGACAGGGGCGACATCATTTGGGCACTCACCGAAGCCGAACCCGCCGATTCTCCGGCAATGGTCACCCGTTTGGGGTCGCCACCAAAGGCCGCAATGTTTTGCTGTACCCAGCGCAGGGCAGCACTCTGGTCCAGATAGCCGTAGTTGCTGGATGATTGGTGGGGCGACTCTTTCGTTAGTTCGGGGTGCGCCATAAAGCCAAATACGCCCAGTCGGTAGTTCATAGTAACGGCAATAAGTCCCTTTTGGGCTATGCTTTCGCCATCGTACCGGGGTTCAGAACCGTCGCCCGCAATGAAGCCCCCGCCGTAGAAATACACCATGACCGGCAGTTTCTCACTGGCCGACTTAGCGGGTGTCCATACATTCAGGTACAGGCAATCTTCACTAACCCCGTCCGACCGAAAATTCATATCGCCAAAAACGGGCAGCTGCATAGCGCGGGGACCAAAATGGTCGGCTTTGCGTACACCTGTCCAGTTTTTGGCGGGCTGTGGCTCTTTCCAGCGCAAATCACCAACGGGGGGCTGCGCAAACGGAATTCCTTTGAACGCACGGATACCGCTGGCTTCGGTAACGCCCTCCAGCATGCCATTCGCTACCGTCGCCTGTGGAGCCGTCTTCGACTAAGCCATCCTTCGACTGCGCATTGGCCAGATACCCTAATGGTGCCGTTAGCAGGGCAACGAGCAGCCCTGTTTTTATGGTCATTTTTTTCATGTATGTAAAGGTTGTTTGATACGGAATACCCACCGGGTGCGTATAAATCTTTATTATTGTAACAAGTTGATACAATAATAAAGATTTTGCCCCTATCAACCAAAAATTTGTTGCGGGCAATCCCGCTTTATTCCTATGAGTAAGCCATTAAAACCGGAAGAAGCCGAACCGAGTGGCACCGATTTTTTACCAGGCCTAGCGGTAGACACGGTTATTTTCGGGTTTCATGACAATCAGTTAAAAATTTTATTGCTCGAATACCGGAACACGGGCTTGCTGGCCCTCCCCGGCGGCTTCATCAAAAACACCGAGAACCTGAACGATGCCGCCCGGCGCGTGCTGGCCGAACGAACAGGACTACAGGACATCTACCTGGAGCAATTTCACGTTTTCGGCGACCTAGCCCGGCACGATCCGGCTCCTATGCGAGCCATTATGCAGGCCAAGGGACTCCAGCCCGATGATAGCCACTGGTTGCTGGGACGGTTTGTTTCGGTAGGCTACTACGCACTGGTCGATTTCACGAAAGCCATTCCCATTCCCGACGATCTGTCGGATAGTTGTGGCTGGTACGATCTGGCTGCGTTGCCTGCACTGATGCAGGATCACACGGCTATTGTGGCGAAAGCACTGGCTACACTGCAAGCCGATCTGGACCGTAAGCTGATTGGCTTCAACCTGCTGTCCGAAACCTTTACAATGGCCGATTTGCAGTGCCTGTACGAAACCATTCTGGGGCAGAAGGTACACCGCTCCGGTTTTCAGCGCAAGATACTTGGCCTGGGTATCGTGGAACGGCTCGAAAAGCAGTACAGTGGTGGGGCCCACAAAGCGCCTTACCTGTACCGGTTTATTTCAAACAAATAGTCTGCCAGGCGTTTTGCGTGCCCAAAAAGACCGTACGTTTACGCGCAAAGCCGTTGCGCCAATAAACAAACAACCCGATTCGTTGACTTTTCATGCGTGGAAACGTACTGCTTCGTACTGGTTTATTACTGCTGATTTCACTGCCAATTGGCTTTCTGCTCCTTACCCCTCCCCTAGTACGGTGCCTGTGGATTAGCCGGTCGGCGAGTTACCATCCGCTGGCTGGAGCCCAGCGTATCTACATCCATCAGGCAGCTACCCCCCGGCAGGAGAACCAACTTAGGCAACACGTGCTGACCGCCCGCAACCGTATTGCCTGGTTCTGGGGCGCCCGGCGCGGAGAGGCTACGCTTATTTATTGCCCAAACCAACACGACTATGAACAGTACTGCGACGGGGGCGAAGGGGCCGGCTGCAGCCTGGGTTTACCCTGGGGCGATTCTTACCTGATACTGGGTCCCGATGGTAACAATGCCGATGTAATTGCGCATGAGTTATGTCACGATGAACTGTTTGCCCGGCTGGGCTGGTGGCGCGTAAAAAGACAGATTCCCCAGTGGTTCAACGAAGGACTGGCCCTGATGGTCGACTACCGATTCAGCAAACCAGCCCTGTGGAATACCCCTCGCCGGACGGGGAAACGTACCCCCGAAGAAGCACAGGCCGCTCCGTTTCCCACTCGCCGGATGATGAAACTATCCGAGCTGGAAACCACCCGCGACTTTTTTGGCGGGGATTATATGCACACGATGCTGGCCTACCAAACGGCAGCCAGTGAGGTAGCCCACTGGCTGTCGGTGGTTGGCAGAGCGGGGATTCCAGCCCTGACGGATGCCGTTGCGACGGGAAAGAATTTCAATGACACTTACCGGCAGCTTGAGCGTCGGGGGGCTGGTAAGTAGCCGACGCTGTCTACAGTTTCACTACCCGTTTAGAGGCCGTTCTGTCACCCACCCGTATGCGCAGAATATAGGTTCCTGCCGGGTGTTGATCGAAGGGTAGCCGAGTGATAGATTGCCGGGTTTCCTGCCGGTGTGTAATATGCCCGGCCAGATCGGTTAGTTCCAGCGTGGCAGGCTGGCTGGACGACAGACCCCGGATCCGCACCGTCAGAACGGAAGTAGCCGGTACAGGGTATACGTCAATCGCTTCGGCCAGGGCCTGGTCTTCAATGCCCAACAGTCGGTTGACTGTCACCACCACGGAGCGGGCTGCCAGCGTTCCGGTGCCACAACCGTTGCTCACCTGAGCCAGCACGTACGCAGTCGATTTTAGGGGTCTTACTTCCAGTATGTGCGGGTTAACGGCAGTCGTTACCAACTGAGCCGTCCCCAAACCAGTAGCCGAACTATCCCGGTAGGAGAAAGTCCAGGGACCATCGCCCGAAAAGACAACCGTCAGGCTGGCGGGCTGGCTCTCAAAAATAGTTTGATTGCCTACGAGGGTAGCCACCGGAAGCGGGCGCACGGTTAGCAGCATCGGGCTGTTGCTTCCGCTGATCGGGATTTTTGGATTGGTAGCCAGTACCCGTACCCAATACGTACCGGCTGGTGTACTGGCTGGAATCGTGCCGCTTACCTGCCCGTTACCCGCCAGACCACCTGTCATGTCGACAAAGGCTATTTTTGCCGTGTCGGTTTCCACCTTTGCCAGTTGCAATTTGAACAGGTTGCCTGAATTGAACGTACCCGACGTAGTAAAATTCGCGGTCAGACTGGCTCCGGCGCAGAGCGTTGAAGATGTTAACGCCTGGGTCTGGATAGTAGGGACCAGCACGGTAATGGTGGCCGAAGACCCATTGCCGGGCAAGCCCGACCCGCACTTGTTGGCAACATCAATAACCTGATAAATGGTCGTGCGGTCGGCCAGCACCAGCAGGGTAGTATCCTTGGTGGCAGTTCCGGCCAGGCCATTAGTGAGTTTGTACGTGTAAGGGCCGACCCCCGTAAAGGTTAGTTTCAGGGGTACATCCAGACCCAGATTCGCGGTGGTCGTTCCCAGAACAGATAAAGTAGGCGAACTCTGAATGAACACACGAATCGTAGCCTTTGGGCTTTCGCACCCGTTGATGGTCTGCGTTACATAAAAGAGATCTCCGTCTGGATTCTGGGTCACATTCAGGGTAGCCGGCGTAGGCGCCACGGTCGTTACTTTACCAGTGGGGTCCGTCCATTTCAGGTCCGTGCCGGTGGCCGACAGGGGTTGAGAAACAGCTCCCTGACACAGGTCAACGGCGACTTTAGAAACGGTGGGCATCGGTGTTTCCACCACGGATATGCTCTGCGTGGCTTTTGGCCCCTCGCAGCCGTTGACGGTTTGCGAAACCAGCACCGAAAATGAAGCCCCCTTATCGGTATTGATGACCGGAGCCGAACTAAACCGGTTGCCGTCTGCATTATACCAGGTCAGGTTTTCTCCCGCAGCCGATACGGTTTCGGGGGCAGCAAACTGACAAATTACTTTTGGCGTAACGGTTGGGGCCGCAGGCAGGGGTTTCACCGTGGCAGACAGGGATGCGCGGGGGCCTTCACAACCGTCGAGGTTTTGACTGACGTAGTACGTCGACTGACCGGTCTGTCCGGTGCTCACTATTGGCGCTGCTTCGCTCCCTGTTCCGCCCGTTTGAGCTGGTGTACCAGCGCAGGTTCTGACCCGTTGCCATTAGCGTAGGGGCGGCTGCGTTCTGGCAAACGGCCAGAGCCGATGTACCGGGCGCATCGGGCGTAGGTTTGGTGGTTACTTTAATTTCGGCCCGGCCACTTTCGCACCCGCTCACCGATTGAGTCACAAAGTAACTAACCGTGCCCGGCGTATCCGTTGAGGGAGTTGGGGCCGCATCACTGCTTTTATTCGCGGGGTCGTACCATTTCAGACTTGTTCCCGACGCGGTGAGCACCAAGGCCGGGGTTTTCTGGCAGTAGCTGAACGCGCTGGTAACACTGGGAGCCGGCGGGGGCGCAACGACTGTTACGGTAAGCGGGCTGCGCGACGCCTTCGCAGCCGTTACTGCTTTGGCTGACGTAGTAGGTGGTAGCCCCGGCGGTTCTGGTATCGGGCGTAAACGTGCTGCCCAGCGAAGTACCCCCGCTCGATTCCCGGTACCAGTTCAACTCCTGACCGGTGGCCGTCAGTGAACTGGCTACGGCGTTCTGACAATACACTGGTCCAACACTGGCTACTGCCGGCATACCCGGCAGGGCACTAACCGTGACGGTTAGCCGTGTGCGGGCACTCTCACATCCATCCAGGCTCTGGCTAACGTAAAACGTGGGCTGCCCCGCCTGACTGGTATTGACTACCGGTGCCACTGTCGTACCGGTGCCGCCCGTTTGAGCGGTGTACCACAGCAGGTTTTGTCCATTCGCCGTCAGGGTTGGAGCATTGGCATTCTGGCAAACGGCTACCGACTGAACCCCCGGCGCATCGGGGGTAGCTCTGGTAGTCACTTTCACCTCGGCCCTCGGGCTTTCGCACCCGTTAACTGACTGCGTTACGAAGTAGCTAACCGTGCCGGGCGTATCCGTTGAAGGTGCGGGAGCGGTTTCGCTGCTTTTTCCTGACGGGTCGTACCATGTCAGGCTCGTTCCCGAAGCGGTGAGCGCAGGGGATAGAGCCTTCTGGCAGTAGCTGAACGAGCTGGTAACGGTGGGAGCGGATGGGAGTGCTACCACCGTTACGGTTTGGCCATTGCGGGGGCCTTCGCATCCATTGCTACTTTGGCTGACGTAGTAGGTAGTAGCCCCGACGGTTTTGGTGTCGGGCGTGAGCGTACTACCCAACGAGGCTCCCCCGCTCGCTTCCCTGTACCACTTCAAGTCCTCTCCCATTGCCAGCAGGGGACTGGCCGTTGCATTCTGGCAATAGATTGGTTTGACACTGGCCACTGTGGGGGCACCCGGCAAAGCATTTACGGTTACGGTAAACATAGCCCTGGGACTTTCGCAGCCATTCAGCGACTGGGTCACGTAGTAGGTTGTCTGCCCCGTTTGGGACGTACTCACTACGGGCGTTGTAGGCGAGCCAGTGCCACCGATTGCCCCGGTGTACCAAAGCAGGTTCTGGCCGGTCACTTTGAGGATGGGGGCGGCTGCACTCTGACAAACCGCTACCGACTGCACATCGGGCATGGCGAGTGCGGCTCTTACATCTACTGTAATTTCGGCTCGTTCGCTTTCACAGTCACCCAGTTTTTGCGCCACGTAGTATTTGAACGTTCCGGTCTTGTCGGTTGCCGGTTGAACCGGCGTTGCAGTGCCTGTACCACCCGTTGCGCTGGTACCGTACCAGACCAGCGACGCTCCGGCAACGGTGGTTGTAGCCGTTAAGGGAGTAACGCGACTGCAACTGGCAAAGAGTGAGCGAACTGGCGGGCGTAGCCGGTTTTCCGGGGCGGGCGTTTACGGCTACTACCAGGTAAGGACCATTTGGATTTGCCGGACTTGGACACCCCTTCTTAGCATCTATCGGTACTAAATTGAGTTTATACGTTTTACTACCCGGCACATTGGTATCAGGTATGGGTGGAGTAGTCGTAAACGATGGGCTGGCTCCTTCCAGGGCATAACCAGTCTGGTAGTTTTCTGGCGGAGCACTGTGTCCGTTTTCATTGAGCGGAAATGACTTATCGCCCTGGCAATAACTCAATCGGCCATAATTTTCATTGAATCGATTAACAGGATTAGGGCCTCCGCCTGGTGTATACAAGGTCCTCACTATCGTTTGGGCCGTGCTGCTTTCACATCCACTTACGGTCTGAGTAACAAAATAAGTTGTTTCGCCGATAGGATATTTATAGCCGTCGTCACCATTTGCAATGGGCTTGCTCAACGAAAAATATGCATTCACCGGATTGCTCCCATTAAACGATCCGCCAGTGTTCAAACTTAAATTACTGTTGTACAGGGATGCTGTGGCACCGGCGTTGACTCCCAGATAGATATACGTATAGATATCATTGGCCGTTCGTCGCTGGCAATCCAGCTGAATATCGTTGACCGTTGGCGGAGCAGGCCGGGCCTTTACCGTCAGCAGGGTTGTGCTGGGACTTCCTTTTGCGTCAGGACCTCTCGATATGAACCGAACCCGGTAACTGGTGCCGGGGGCGGTATTGGCTGGAATGGTGGCCCGATACGTGATTTCGTAGCGCCCCGACGTACTAACAACAACGGAAGGAATCTCGAAGTACGTTGACCCATCGCTCGATAGTTCTATCCCGTAACTGTCGGCAGGCCCACTCCTGAAGCCAGTTACCTCCAGTTGGGCACCAGCGCAAACGGACGTGGTAGCTAAAGGGTCTGTGCTGAGTTGTGCCCTTGCCTGAGCACTCCACAGGATGGGAATCAGCAACAGGAGAAGTTTAACGAGCCAGCGGTCTGTCCGCCGTCCGAATCTGTTATTGTACCGTAAAGAGCAAGTCATGTGTATGGGTAAAAGAAAGTTGAGACCAGTCCAGAATAGTGATGACGCACAGACAGGGCTTCTAGTTGATTCCTGCGTAAAACCCGAGCCAAAAGTGAGTTTGGTACAAAGCAGACCTTTGGTTCAATTTACGCTCAAAATAAATGAAGCAAAGATAGTTCCAGAAAAACAAGCCGTTAGCTATCAACTACTTGTTAATCACAAATACCCTGCTCAGGTAACAAATACACATCCCAAGTGCCTGAAACTTATTCAAACATAAACAAAATATCATTTATAGACTATAAGAAGAATAAATTGCGTTCTGCTTAGTTCATCCCCACCACCTGCCCCGTGGGGTTATTCAGTTCTTCGGGTAGATGAGCCAGAATTTCCGCCCGGAACGTATTGATCAACTTACGTTTCAGAAAACTACGGTGCATAACCAGACTCACCTCCCGTACGGGGTGGGGCGCCGTAAAGGGTCGAAGCCGAGCGCGACGCTGTTCATCCATGTCGGGCGTTGCCAGGTACGGTAGCAGGGTGTATCCCCCCTGTTTATCAATTAGTTTGATGAGCGTTTCCAGCGACCCGGTTTCGTAACGCAGGGCGCTCGCACCGTTAGCCTGCCGGTCGGCTCCGCAGAGATGCATAACCTGATTACGAAAACAATGGCCCTCCGTCAGCAACCAAAGTCCATCGGCAGGCAGGTCTGATGGCGAAATAGTCGTTTTGGCCAGCAGCGGGTTGGATTCAGCCGCGTACAGAATGAAGGGTTCCTGAAACAGGGGGATTTCGGCGATTCCGTTCTCCGACAGGGGCGTCACCACCAAACCTACGTCGATTAATCCGTTGCGCAGTCGTTCTACTACCTGCTCGGTCACCATCTCCTGAATTTGTATCGATACGGCGGGGTACTTCACCATAAACTCGCCAATGAAGTAAGGCAACAGGTACGGAGCCAGCGTTGGAATGATGCCGATACGGAAATCGCCCCGGAAATTTTCTTTCGATTCGCTGACGATTTCGGGTATACGCCGGGCCATCCGGAGTACATCCCGCGCCTGAACCAGTATAGCCTGTCCGGTTTCGGTGGGCACTACCGGTTGCTTCGACCGGTCGAACACCAACACCCCCAGTTCATCTTCCAGTTTCTGTATCTGCATACTCAGCGTGGGCTGCGTAATGTGGCAGGCTTCAGCCGCCGTGGCAAAATGCCGGTAGGTATCAACGGCCACGATATAGTCGAGTTGAGAAAGGGTCATAGACGGTATAGCTAGTTTATCAATAAAATCTATACAAATCTAAATCACATTAAGACCAACAATCCAGCCTATGTCTTAATTTTGTTACATAAACCCCTGTAATTGTATGTACACACGTATTCTTGCGGCTGCCATTTTACTGACAATCAGTGGAGCAGGCTTCGCTCAATCTAAAAAATCAGCCAATCCTGCCGCCGACGGCTTCGATATGGCTGGTTCGGACCCTAAAGCCATCGAAATTGCCGATCAGGTCATGCAGGCTATGGGTGGCCGCAAAGCCTGGGATAATACCCGCAACATCAGCTGGAACTTCTTCGGCTTCCGTAAACTCGTTTGGGATAAATGGTCGGGCGATGTGCGGGTGGATAACGTGCGCGACGACCAGAGCGTGATTCTGAACATCAACACCGACAAAGGCCGGGTGTTCCGGAAGGGAGCGGAAGTAACCAATCCGGATTCCGTTGCCAAGTACGTGAAGGCGGCCAAAGGTGCCTGGATCAATGATTCGTACTGGCTCGTGATGCCCTTTAAACTCAAGGATTCGGGCGTAACGCTGAAACACGTCGGCGAAGACAAAACGCAGGATGGCAAGGCCGCCGATGTGCTGCAGATGACCTTTAAAAACGTGGGTAACACGCCCGACAACAAGTACAACGTATGGGTCGATAAACAGTCGCACCTGGTTACGCAGTGGGCGCATTACCCTAAGTACACCGACGAAAAACCCCGCTTCACCCTGCCCTGGGCGGAGTACAAGCAGATGGGCGGTATCCTCCTCTCCGGCGAACGGGGTGAGCGCGACGTGACCGACATTCAGGTGTACAAGAAACTCCCCGGCGCGGTATTCAGCGATCTTGCCCGCCCGGACCTGAGTCAGATGAAGTAAGTAAAACCGGGCCGTTCCTGAAGACCTTCCCGGTTTAATTCAAACCAAGCCGTTCAACTTACTGTTGCTTTTTTCATGGAAGTTTCTGCTTTAAAACCGCCGGTTGCTGCCCGAAAATCAGTAGGAAAAACGGGCGTTCTGATTGTAAACCTCGGCACGCCCGACAGCCCTTCGGTGCCGGATGTTCGTAAATACCTGCGTGAGTTTTTGATGGATGGCCGGGTTATCGACATCCCGTCGCCACCCCGTTTTGCGCTCGTAAACGGCATTATTGCGCCGTTTCGGGCACCGAAGTCGGCCAAAATTTACCGGGAGCTGTGGCAGGATACGGGTTCTCCACTCAAGTACTACGGCCATGTTGTCGAGAAGGATTTACAAAAGGCGCTGGGCGACGACTACGTGGTGAAACTGGCCATGCGCTACCAGAGCCCCAGCATCGACGCGGGCCTGGAAGCCTTTCATCAAATGGGGCTGACGGACCTTATTGTCGTGCCCTTTTTCCCGCAGTACGCGTCGGCCTCAACGGGTTCCGTTTACCAGAAGGTGATGAACATTGTGAAAGACTGGCAGGTGATACCGGCAATCCGGTTTGTCAACCGGTTTCTGGATCATCCGGGCTTCATTGAAGGGTTTGCCCAGATTGCCCGTAAGTACATGGCCGCTTACGATTACGACCATTTTCTGTTCAGCTACCACGGCCTGCCCGAACGGCAGATTCGGAAGGGGGACGTGACAAAGACGGTTTGCCAGCTTGGTGAATGCTGCGGCACCCTCCACGCCATGAATCAGCACTGCTACCGGGCACAGTGTTTTGAAACCACCCGGCTGTTGGTGCGTGCGCTGAACATCCCGGAAGGCAAGTACACCACGTCATTCCAGTCGCGGTTAGGGAACGACCCCTGGATTAAGCCGTATACCGATGATGAGATCAAAACCATGCCGGGTAAGGGCATCAAGAGTGTACTGGCTTTCTCACCCGCTTTCGTTGCCGACTGCCTGGAAACAACCATTGAGGTAGGAGTCGAGTACAAAGAGTTGTTCGAAGAAGCGGGAGGTAAACACTGGCAACTCGTCGAGAGCCTGAACGATAGCCCCATCTGGATTGAGACGCTGGTTGACCTGGTCACCAATGCCTGACTTTATTTTTATCCTGATAAGCCCGCTTCTTTGAACAGACAGCGGGCTTTTCATTGCCTTACTTTGCTGAACAGTAGCCATCACCGTTTTTCTATGCAGACTACGCAGGCATTTCCGTCCAAACTCCCTCAGGTCGGCACGACTATTTTTACCGTCATGTCGAAATTAGCGGCCGATACGGGCGCGCTGAATCTCTCGCAGGGGTATCCCAGTTTCAACACAGACCCGGTACTGATTGACCTGGTGGCGAAAGCCATGCGGGAGGGGCATAACCAATACGCGCCCATGCCGGGGGTGCCCGTGCTGCGGGAAGCCATCGCGCAGAAAACGGCCCGGTGTTATAACGTTGCCTACCATCCCGAAACGGAAATCACCGTAACCACCGGGGCTACCGAAGCCATCTACGCGGCCATCACCACCGTGGTGCAGCCCGGCGGACCGGACGAAGTTATTGTGTTTGAACCGGCCTACGATAGCTACGTACCCGCCATTGAACTATCGGGCGGGAAGCCAGTATTTGTATCGCTGAATTCGCCCCGCGTGGATGCGCCCGGCGTGGATTCGCCCGGTTCAGCTATTGACTGGGATGTGGTTCGGGGGAAGATTACGGACCGTACCCGGCTCGTTATCGTCAATTCGCCCCACAATCCGACCGGATATGTCTGGACGGCCGATGACCTGAATCAACTGGCCGAACTGGTGCAGGCCTATAACCTGTTCGTTATCAGTGATGAAGTGTATGAGCACATCGTTTTTGATGAACGAGCGCATCATTCCCTGATGCAGCATCCGCTGCTGCGCGAACGGACGTTTGTGGTCGGTTCATTCGGGAAAACATTTCATACAACTGGCTGGAAAATGGGTTACTGCCTGGCCCCGGCCCACCTGACGGCTGAGTTTCGGAAAGTTCACCAGTTTGTTACGTTCAGCGTGTCGACGCCCATGCAGTACGCCCTGGCCGAATACCTGCAGAACCCCGCCCCTTACCAGGACTTCCGGCCTTTTACCAGCGAAAACGTGATCTATTTTTGGCGTCCATCCGCCAGTCACGCTTCCAGTTCGTACCCTCGGAAGGTACCTTTTTCCAGAACGTTTCGTACGCGGGCATCACCGATGAGCCTGATTACGACCTGGCCATCCGCCTGACCCGCGAAATCGGAGTAGCATCCATCCCGGTTTCGGTGTTTTACCACGACCGAACCGACCAGAAAATTCTGCGTTTCTGCTTCGCCAAAGATGATGAGATGCTCTCCCTGGCGGGCGAACGACTTACCAAATGGTCGCTTCAATAACCTTTCAAACCGCCTTACCCCATGCCCCGTATCAATCCACTTCCCGACGCTGAAGCTTCCAAGGACTTAAAAGCAGCCTGGGCACAGCACATAGCCGACTACCCCGGCTCGCGAATCACGAACATGAAAGCCACGCTGAGCCATTCGCCCCTGGCATTTGCCGTGTACATGCAGTGGTATCCGCTTTACCACGACGTGATCCGGATAGTGGGGGAACGGTCGGCGTATCTGTTTGCCCATGCCGTTTCGGAAGCGAGTGACTGCCCGGTCTGCACCACGTTTTTCCGGAAGATTATTATCGAACACGGCGAGCGTCCCGAAGACCTGCATCTAACCCCGGAGGAGCAGCACCTGCTGAACTTCGGAGCCGACATTGCCCGCAACCGGGGCGACGTTCCGGACGCGCTTTTTGCCCCGATCCGGCAGCGTTTCATTGACTCGGACATTGTGGTGCTGGTAGCATTTGCCGGCCAAATGATTGCCACCAACCTGTTCAATAACGTACTGGAGGTAACGGTGGATGAGTACCTCGCGCCTTATCTACCCTTAACCCAACCGACAACCCATGGCTGATTTAACCGGAAAAGTAGCGTTCATCACCGGAGCCGCTCACGGGCAGGGTCGTGCCGTAGCCCTGGCTTTAGCCAAAGAGGGCGTTAATATCCTTGCCTTCGATGTAGCCAAAGACCTGGCCTATCCGGCCTATTCATTCGGCTCGGCTGACGAATTAAGCTCGCTGCAGCACGACATCGAAGCGCTCGGTGCCCGTTGCCTCCCCATTCAGGGCGACGTTCGGCGGGATACCGATGTGGTCAACGCCGTGGAACAGGCCACAACAACCTTCGGACGCATAGACATCCTGTTCAACAATGCGGGTATCTGCGCGTATGGGCTGGCACATGAACTCACTGAAGACGAATGGGACAGCATGCTGGACATTAACCTGAAAGGGGCATGGCTGGTGGCACGTCGGGTAATTCCCGTTATGATTCAGCAACAGTCGGGGGTGATTATCAATAATTCGAGCATTGCCGGGTTGCGGGGCATGAACCGCCTAAGCCACTATGCAGCGTCCAAATGGGGGCTGGTGGGACTAACCAAATCGTGGGCTATCGAACTGGCTCCTTACCACATCCGCGTCAATTCCATCCATCCAACCGGCGTAAACACACCCATGAATGACGGGCTGGCCGCACTGGAAGGGACCACCACGCAGGCCATTGCCGAACGCTCGGCGGGTAACCTGCTGCCCGTTCCGTGGGTAGAACCGGAGGATGTGTCGGCTATGGTGCTGTACCTGGTTTCGGATGGTGCCCGCTACATTACCGGTGCTCAATTTGTACTCGACGCCGGATTGCTAACCCGCTAGGCAGCGTATGACGGCTACCGGCTGGCCACGGTTTTGCTGGCAGGGGTAAACCGCTCCACTTTGTTCTCAACGGGCGCCACCGTGCGCAAGTAATCGTAAATGGCCCCCAGGTCCTGCTCGGTCATGTCGGCGTACATGGTCCAGGGCATGATGGAGTTAAACTCGGTACCATGAACCGTAGGCTGCTCGTCACCTTTATCGGCATACGCCTTGAAACGGGCAATAAATGTTGCTTTCGTCCAGGTACCGATACCTGATTTAGCGGGGGTGATATTCATAGAGCGTACCAGGCCCGTTGGCATTGGAAACCCGCGACCACCCGCCATGGCCATACCCGGGAGGGGTTGCCCCTGTTCGTTGACGGGTGTATGGCACTCCCCACAGGAAGCAAACAGGGTGATGTACTTACCGTAGGCGACTCGGTCGGTGGTGTCGGGTCGTTTGCCCGCGTCAGTTTTAGCCGGAATCGTATTAAGGATGAAATTCATCGGGAAATCGGGTTCTGGCGGGGGTATTTTGTTGGGTATAGGCTTCAGTGTCCGCAGGTAAGCAATGATATCCTTAATGTCGCCAGGGTCCATTTTCGCATAACTCTGGTACGGCATCACCGGAAAGAGCGCACTGCCATCCCGACTGACGCCCGTAGTAATGGCTCGAAATATCTCCCCATCGGTCCAGGTACCCAGGCTGGCGGGGGTCAGGTTACGGGCGAAGAAGTTGCCGGGGAAGCCCATCTCCCGCGTAAACGTTTCCCCGCCCTTCCCTTCTGTTCCCGCTACCATTGGACCGGCAAACCGGGTGAAATCGCGGGTTGAGTGACAATCGACGCAGGCGGCAACGTGGTGCGCCAGATACTTGCCGTGCTCAATTTGAGCAGCCGTTGGCCGGATGGTTAGTTCGGGAGCCGGGCCAACATTGGGTAACGCCCATTTTACGTAAGCCAGTGCCACACCAATGAACAGCAAAAGCCCAATAAAAACGCCCAGTGCGATCTTCAGCATTTTTTTCATCGGAAAAAGTTAAAAGAGGTTCAAAACAAGTTTACATATTTTCATCGTCGCAACTCCAAAAAATTGTGTAAACGGTTGATCGCCCGTCCTTTACCGATTCGGCTCCGTTGGCTAAAGCTAACGGCAATCAATAAAAAGTCCCACCGGGACTTGCAATGCATTGCCATTGGCAATTAGCCAACGGAACGACAACTAATTCCACAAAAAAACCCGGTCAGCGTATTTGCTAACCGGGTCTCCATTGAGGGTATTTAGTTTTTCGTTTAAGCCGCCATGCGCATATCGGTGGGCAACGACTGCTCCGGCGTCAGCATGGGAGCGATAATGGTGTTCATGCGGTCCCGAACAAAACTTTCCTGTAGGTAGGCGGGGAGTTTAGCTACCAGCTGACGATAAGCCTGAATACCAAGTGCTTTGGCAATGTAGGCTTCGTGTACAGAGTTGACATGCGCCACGATGTTGACCAGGCTCTGATGGAACAGTTTCACGTCAATCTCCGAATCGACAAAGCGCTCTATTTCGCGATTAGTGGATGAAATTCGCAGGCGGCTCAGCATATCGAAGTACGTCGTGTAGCCAATCTGTTTGGCCAGTTGCTTGTACTGCTCCACGCTGAATTTTTGTAGAATTTCGCCGGTCTTAGGGCTACGCAATGCCGTTTTGGGGTTGTTCTGAATCACGTTCCGCAGGGTTTTCACGCGCTGGTCGCGGGTGGTTTTCAGGAACTGTGCCAGTTCGGCCTGCACGGACCCCTCCCGTGAGGGCAGAAACAGATCGGTTTTAGCCGCTACGCTGAATCGTTTGGCCATTGGCAACCGCTGAATACGGTAGTTGTTGATGGGCCCTAGGGCGTAGTACCCAATGGAGCCGGGGTAATAGCCCCGCACGACCATATTACCCACCCGCTTACGAATCAGCTCTTCATTGCTGACGCTAACGCCCTGCACGGCCAGAAAAGCCCGTGCGCTAAAAAGTGCACTGTAATAAGCCTGTGGAAATGTCCAGTGCAGCGAACTTTGCAGGTACTGCTCGTCATTGACAACGGGCGTGATACGGAGCGCGTATTCGGCACTCCAGCTATTCAACAGCAGCTTTTCCAGCGCCTTCCGGGTCTCATCCGTCACGCGTCCGTAAAACTGATTGAATATGGGGAATCGGGCGATGTCGAAGAGGTCATTCTGGTTATGGATGTGGTAGTCCATCGCAAAAAAATGGTTCAGAAACACCTGCGCCGGAATAGATTTCCGCCAGTTGTCATCCAGTGGCATGGGGCCCGTAGAAGCCGGTACAGGCGATGCCTGAGCGTTCGGGGAGTGCATCGATGCGTTGGTTATCTGTGTCATAATTTATTAACGAAAAAGGGGCTCCCGACGTTCATTTTAGGGCAATTATTTCTTCTTTATAAATATCTGACTAACAGATAATTAGATACCTTTTTCTGCGATAGAAAAAGCCCCTGAACCCTACCCTTTCCGGGCGCTGCCGGAAGGTCAACTTTTACGGCCATAAAGGCACTTTTAAGCCTACTCTCTACGTTGCTTTTACAACATGAATTGGACGAAATACGTATTACTTGGCGGGACCCTATGCCTGACCAACCTGTTATCCCCAGTTGTTTTGGGACAGACCAGCCAACAGACTGCCCCGGTAGAAGGACGAACAATCGTGGACGGCTCCGTTCAGGATGCGCAAACGAAAGCACCGGTCGCCGGAGCCACTATCCTGGCCAAAAGTGAAGACGGTATCGTTCGGGACCAGCGGGTTACGAATGCAACCGGCGATTACTCACTAACGCTGGATTCCCGGAAGTCCTATATTTTTACCGTTAAGGCAACGGGCTACATTACGCTGGATGAGCAGGTGATGTTTACGTCTGAAAAGGCCTATCAACTAAAACGAAAGCCCACGCTTTTGTTTCGGCAGAGTGCCTCGTCGGTTCAGAAAATATAGCTCCCTCTTCCCCGCCACCCAGTACGCCTGCCGTTGCGTCAGCGCCAGCGAGAAGGGAAACGTCTGAAACGCCACCGGCAACCAGTCAAACGGTAGGTTCCACTGCTTCCAGTGCCGACAATGCCCGCGTAGTGCCGCCCAAAACGCTCGATGCGAAGGTAGTATACACGCCCCCCCTCGTGGTGGCTCCTGTGGGCAAGGCAACCCAGTTGCAGGCCCTCCAGTTTGTGCAGAGCCAGCCCGACCTGCTTCCCGAAGCTCAGCCCGCTCTGGATCAGCTACTGGGATTCATGCGCGACCATCCAACGGCAGATATTGAACTGGCGGGGCATACCGATAACCAGGGTGATTTTGACAAGAACCTGCTGCTTTCCAAACAGCGCGTGGAGGTGGTGAAAGCCTATCTGGTACAGAATGGCATCGAAGCCCGTCGGATCACTACGCGTGGCTACGGCCCGACGCGCCCCATTGCCAGCAACAACCGCGAAACCACCCGCCAACTCAACCGACGGGTCGAAATGACGGTCGTGAAACAGTGAGAACAGTTTTCGGTATTCGGTTTATGGTTTATGGTTGGCTGACGCGTCAATACCTTTTGCCGGTCCGCCGGTGCGGTCAGCCAACCGTAAACTGAATACCAAACCGTGAACCTCACCCCTTCCGGCCCAGCCACAGGCCACCAATCACGAAAGCCGTGCCGATAACGGTGTACAGCGTGATGGGTTCTCCCATGAGCGCATATGAGTAGGCGAAGCCAAAAATGGGGCAAAGAAACAGCCATAATGAAGCCCGGACCGGATCCTGCCGGATGAGGTAAAACCACAACTGAAGAGCCGCTACCGATACGGGTAGAATCAGCCAGCCTACCGATGCCCAGAAGCGACCATCATACTGTGATTCGCCCAATCCACCCGATGCCAGCGTGAACGGTAACAGCAATGCACCACCAATAAACACCTGCCAGCCATTGATGACCAGATTCGGTAATCGCCACTGAATACTGGCGTAGTACACCGTAGCCGCCGAAACGGAAATCATTCCAATCAGCAGAATCAGCAGGCCCGGTATGGTGGCATAACTGGTTTGCAGCAGCGGATAGGTGGCAATACCCACGCCCAGCAAGCCCAGCATCAGCCCACCCGTTTCATTCCAGCGCGGGACCCGACGCAACCACAGGGCCGAGAGTAGGGCAATGAATAGTGGATTGGTTGCCGTCGACAGGCTGCCGATGCCCGCCGAAACCTGCTTGAGGGCCAGCACGAAAGCTCCCAGATAGATGGTAGTATTCATCAGGGCAAACAGGGTGAGCTGTCGCCACTCCGTACGGGTAGGCCAGGCATTTTGCGTACGCTGGATACCATAAGCGAAGAGCAGCATCCCGCTTCCCGCAATGAAAAACCGGACATTGGCCAGTACAAGCGGGTGTACCGACTGAACCCCAAATTTGGTAGCTACCGAGGCCGAGGCCCAGAGGGCGGCAAAAGACAAACCAGCCAGCACCCCGGCAGAAAGACGTTGTTTCATTGGTCGTCCCGACTAAAGCGAAGTTTGCGGGCCGTAAGAATGGTGAATGTATTGATTAACTAGCTCCCTGTTTCTCCGGTAATTCGGTAATTGAAGCCATAACGCCGAAGTCGTTCTGCCTGACTGACAATCCAGCAGGCAAATATACGCTTGATTCACCCTGACAGCTAACCCGGTTCGCGCAGGTGGACCCGGATTCTTCTGTTAGTCGTTAGTAATCAGCAAGTCTTTTGAGACGTAGTTGCTATGCGCCCTGTTTACGCTGAAATATAAGCCAGCGTGGTGCGCTCACAAGCGGGGTTTTACCAACCACCGATAACGACCTACCCCCTGGTCTACCCATTCTCCAACCGACGTGCATACCTGATTCTGCTCGTTCGATTACGTCTCTTTCCTGACGGCACTAGTGTAGAAGCACTTCTACACTAGTAGGCATCCTTATTCCCGAATACTCTACAAAGTCGCTTTACTAGATTGAGTTGCCTGCAGCGGATGACTCACCCTTTTTGACACAAACCATTAACTATCAATATTTTGTGCCGAATAATTTATAGACACCAATCCTATAGGTCAATCTGGTACAGCATTTGGGTGAGAAAGAACAATACCAAACATTCACGATACTATGATCATAAAGCACAATCCGTTAAACTCTGTCGGAAAAAAATCCCTGACCATGTTGGTAGCTGCCAGTTTACTCTCGGGCAGCATTTTAGTTAGCTGTAAGTCTGAGCAAAACTTAAACAAAACGAAAAAAGGTGCCATAGTCGGGGCATCGGGTGGGGCCGTTATTGGTGGCATCATTGGCAGGAACAAAGGGAATACGGCGTTGGGTGCCATCCTGGGAGCTACCGTTGGTGGGGCGGCAGGTGCCGTTATTGGTCGTCGCATGGATAAGCGGGCAGAAGAGATAAGACGACAACTACCCGATGCACAGGTAGAACGAGTGGGCGAAGGCATAAAAGTTTCGCTGGGTTCCGATATTCTGTTCGACGTTAATTCGTACACGCTGAAACCAGGCACAAAGAAGCAGTTGATCGACTTCTCGCAGACGCTTAACAAAGAAGAGGAAACGGATATACTGGTTGAAGGGCACGCCGATGCCACGGGCCCGGAAGACTACAACCTTAAACTATCCAGACAACGGGCCGATGCCGTAGCTAGTTTTCTGCAAACTCAGGGTGTAAAAGCCTCACGGGTTGATGAGAAAGGGTACGGTGAAGCGCAGCCCGTTGCTGATAACTCGACGGAAGCGGGTCGCCAGAAAAACCGCCGGGTTGACGTTGCCATCTTTGCCAGCAAAAAGATGCAGCGGGACGCCAAAGATGGTAAACTAACGGAGTAGATTGGCTACAGGGTGGTACCGTTGCCTAACTGCTTGTTTATTTTTAGCGATGCCGTAAACAATCCTATCAAACATGTAGTCAATTGTTCGTTATGGAAAAGCCAAAAAAAGGAGACGGGGTAGCCTGGAAATACGGGACGGGAAAGGCAACGGGTACAATTGATGAAGTGCACACAGACGACGTCGAGAGAACCGTACAGGGTGCCAAAGTAAAGCGTAAAGGCTCTGATGAAGAGCCAGCCCTGGTTATCAGGCAAGGGAAAAAGAAAATCATCAAATCGGCCAGTGAGGTAACGAAATCGACAAAAAGGACTAGTTGAAAGGACAAGCCGACGGTGAACAGCACTTTCTGATTTACTCAACTCATACATTAAACAGTACAAGCACGTCAAACTTTTTTTTAAACACTACAACCATGAACGAAACAAGAGGAGAAATCCTTGATCAACTCAGCAAATTATTGACCCTTAGCAACGATGCTCAGGAAGGCTATAAAGAAGCAGCCGACAACGTTGATGACAATGAATTGAAAACACTGTTTATGCAACAGTCGCAGCAACGGGCTGAGTTTGCCCAGGAGCTGGACCGTGAGATACACACCCTGGGTGGTGAAACAGATAATGGTACCAGTTTGACGGCCGACTTGCACCGGGCCTGGATCAATATAAAGTCAGCTTTTACCAGCAATGACGACAAAGCGGTACTACAGGAATGTCATCGGGGTGATCAGGAAGCACTCAATGATTACAATGCAGTACTACAGGAAACGAACTTAGCGGCCAGTACACGGGAGATGTTGCTTCGGCAGAAGCAGAGCATCAACACAGCCAATTCAACAATGGCTAGTCTGGCCCAGACAGTGTAGTGAATGGTGGGATTAGAAAGCCTGCTCTCTGTGAGGGCAGGTTTTTTTGTGCCCCGCCGTGCCTAAACATTTAAAGAATACTGCGCGTTATCACTGCGGGTAAAGTGGCCTGCTCCACCTCCCCCGAATTCCCATTTAATTACAAAGCGTTTATGAGTAACACGTCTAAAGAAGGAGACCCTTCTGACCAACTAGTATCGGAGAAGATAGTATCAAAACCAGGAAAACCTTACCCACGCGGAGCAACCTACGACGGACAGGGCATCAACTTCGCGTTGTTCAGCGAAAACGCTACGGCTGTTTACTTATGCCTGTACGATACAGCCGATCCTACCCGCGAAACCGACCGCATTCCCTTTACTGAACGGACCGAACTGGTCTGGCATATCTACCTCGAAGGTCTGCACCCCGGCCAATTGTACGGCTACCGCGTTGATGGCGAGTACAACCCACAGGCGGGCCATTTTTTCAACCCCAACAAATTGCTTCTCGACCCGTATGCCCGCGCCATCAATGCGCCGGTCAACCATGATGACTCATGGCTGGGGTACGACATGGAGAAAGCCACTTCCCGGGAGTTTGGCCGGGAGGTTTACCTGGTACGAAGCGAGACAGACAGTGGCCCTACCATGCCCAAGAGCGTAGTGGTTGATACCACCTTCGATTGGGAAAATGATACGCTGCCCGACGTTCCCCTGCACCGGTCTGTCATCTACGAGATGCACGTGAAAGGGTTCACTTACCAGAATACGGCTATTCCGGAGGCAATCCGGGGTACGTATGCCGGTTTGGCCGATCCGGAGAGTATTGAGTACCTGAAAAAGTTAGGTGTTACTGCCGTTGAGTTACTACCCGTCCACCAGTTTACCAATGAGAGTTATTGGGGATACAACAGCATCGGTTTTTTTGCGCCCCAGAATACCTATTCCTCTTCGGGAATGAATGGTGAGCAGGTTACCGAATTCAAGCAGATGGTGAAAGCCCTGCACAAAGCCGGCATTGAAGTTATTCTGGACGTTGTGTACAACCACACCGCCGAAGGTAATCAGATGGGCCCCACGCTGTCTTTTCAGGGCATTGACAACCGGGTGTATTACCATCAGGTAGGCGACAGCCCGGAGTATTACATGGATTATACTGGTACGGGCAACACGTTTAACCTCAGCCATCCGCGGGTGTTGCAGATGGTTATGGATAGCCTGCGGTATTGGGTAACGGACATGCACGTGGATGGTTTCCGGTTCGATTTGGCCTCGGCCCTCATTCGTACCGACGAGGAATTTGGCAGCGTGTCCTCCTTTCTGGACACAATAGCACAGGACCCCATTCTGGCTCCCGTAAAACTGATTGCCGAACCCTGGGATATTCAATCCTACCACGTAGGCGGCTTTCCCGTTACCTGGTCGGAGTGGAATGGCAAGTACCGCGATGCCATCCGGGCGTTCTGGATAGCACACGAAGGGAAAGCGGCCGAAACGGCTTCCCGGCTTCTGGGTAGCCCCGACCTGTACGCCAACGACGGACGCTCCCCGGCCAACAGTATCAACCTGATTACGGCGCACGACGGCTTCACGCTGAATGACCTGGTCAGCTACAATGAAAAGCACAATGATGCGAACGGTGAAGACAACCGGGATGGCAGCAACGATAACATCAGCTGGAACTGCGGAGCCGAAGGCCCAACCAAAAAAGCGCCGATCAACGAACTACGTGAGCGGCAGAAGCGGAATTTCCTCACAACGCTCATGCTCAGCCAGGGTACACCCATGCTGGTGATGGGCGATGAGTACGGCCGTACGCAAAATGGCAACAATAATGTGTACAACCAGGATAACGAGCTTAGCTGGATGAACTGGAAGTGGACCAAAAAACAAAAGGCCCTTTTCGAATTCACCAGTCAGCTTACGCAGCTACGCCGGGAAATTCCCCTTTTGAGCCGACGACGTTTCTTCGACACCAATCAGATTTCTTATCTGCTACCCGAGGGGGGAGAAATGACAGGCCATGATTTTGATAATCCCCGCACTCACTGCCTGGCCTTGTTTATAGATGGACAGCGCGTAACCGAGCAAACGGAAGACGGGCAGGACATCGGCGATGAGCAGCTGCTCTGGATCTTGAACGCATACTGGGGAGAAATTCCGTTTAAGCTTCCTAAGATTGGCCGCAAAAACTCGAAATGGCAGGTATTGGTTGATAGTTTCGCGGGTACTGTACACCCGGCTGGCGATCCGGTTGACGGAGGAGAATCCTACATGGTGCAACCCCGGTCATCCATGCTATTCCGGCTGGTTTGACTGGTACGGTAATTGACTAAACGAAATCGGCCCTTTCTGACTAATCAGAAAGGGCCGATTTCGTTTGCACCGTGAGCCTGCATTCAGGCCGCTTTGAACGTCCATTCTTTCATAACGATTTCGGCATCCTGAATGGCATTATAGAGTTCGTTGTCGTGCTTAAAAACCAGTTGGGGCAGTTGAAACGTTTCGATATGGCCTTTCACCAGCGACTCCTCGAATGGCCAGGGGTCCAGACACAGTACCTCATCTGATTGTTGATAAATGTAGTACGGGGTGCCATCGGGGCCGGGGCTTACCTCCAGCCTCCGGCCTTCGGGCGGTACCTGGTCCATACACAATATCAGCGACAGCGCGTCGCACCATTGCACAAAGGCGTAGGCATAAGCCGCTTCTGCTTTCGTCGTTTTGGTTTGCTTCCGCCATTTGGTCTGGTTCTTCACCTGCTGATCCAGAAACAGGTCGAGGGCTTTGTCGGTACCGCGTTTGGGTTCGTACAGAAAAGAGGTGTGCATAGACAGCATGAGCGCATTCCAGCGGCTTTTCTGAAGACCAATGTCAATCATGTTCTTACACTGCTCCACCGAGTAATCCAGGATCTGGAAGTGCAGGGGGGCCCCGGCTGTAGTCAGGTGGTTGCGTCCTTCCCACGGGTTTTGTCCATCATCATGCTCCGTAAGGGCCACCAGCGTTTCTACCCAGTTCAGGGGGCGCTTGCCGGTCTGCCAGTGCAGGGCCATTTGCACGGCCAGCAAGCCATGTGCCTGCTGGTGGATAACTTGCCAGCCTGTATCTATTTGTGTAACAATCATCGGTTTATGCAAAAACAAACGGGTAGTCCAACTGACTTGTTCGCAAAAGTCATCAGTTAGCCTACCCGTTTGTTATCAACTCTACGGTTAATTATAAACTTTTTCGTTCTCGCCCATTTTTGGAGGGTTTCCCGTCACGGCAGCGGTGGCCTGCTGGAAAAACCGAACCATCGTGCTATCGTTCGCGCTCCAGTATTCGGCCATGTTGATGTGTACTTTCAATAACGTCAGCTCAGGATCTTCTTTTCCTTCCGGAAACCAGGCTTTTACCTGGGGATTCCACAACTCGTCAATTTTGGCCTGATCGTCTATTTCCTGTCCTGTACCCGATACCGATACGTAGTCAGAATCATCGGCGTTGGCAAACGAAAGGTTTAGCTTGTGCTGATTCTGGTCGATCTGATCAACCTTGGGGGAAGAACGCTTGGTAAAAAACCAGATATCGTTATGTTCGTCAACCTGAGCGACCGCCATGGGGCGACTAACCAGGTTGTTCTGATCATCGACGGTTGTCATCATGGCGATACGAATGTCTTCAATCATATCGTGCACTTTCTTCAGTGAATCACTCGCTTTTGATTGTGTTTCCATACGGGTATAAAAAATACTGACCAGTCGGTACCAGCTGGGTGTTACGCCTAACTGACAACGCCTGACCAGTATTTCAGTTATTGGTGAATTATGTACTTGTATCTTGTATAAAGTATTTTTTCTGCTGAGGCTACGAATAGTTTCTATTGTCTACTGCCTACACGTATTGCTGCACAGGGGACGTTGGCCAGTCCTGTCTTTTCCACTCCCGGCGTGCCCACTGACGAGCCTCATCGATACTTGCCATGACAATGCGCTGCTTGTCCATTTTCCCCAGTTCCGTTAGTTGATTGGCAATTTCTATCGCCTTGGCGCGGGTACTTGGGTTTAGCGAACGCATAGCCGCCGGAAAGTGTGTAGTAGACCACATAGCTGTAACTCGTTTGTTACTACTACCGTAGCGTATATTATGCCATTTCCCTGCTCAGGTTAACAAACCAACCATATCAGAACATCAACTCACTAGCTATCAGCCCATTAAACTTTCTTTATTTTTAGGAATCCTTCTTCACGTGAATGCTCCATGGTAGTTAGCTGTAGAATCGGGCCCCATGGTGTGAGTATATTTTTCTACACTTTTTTTCTACACATGACTGCCACACACCGGACGCCCGTAGCTGGAGTAGTACCAGTGGCAGCCGTCCATACCCGGCTGTGAGGCAGGTATTCCGCCATACAGCCGGGTATGGACGGCTTGATTTTATCACCCAAAACAGAGCCTGGACCTGGGGAAAACCGGAAACCGCCAAAACAACTTTCCCTGCCCGTTGTTGACTAAAGCAAACTGTTACACAACAACCAACTACATTTTATGAACTCAGGAACAGGAAAAACAGCCCTGATTACCGGTGCCTCCAGTGGTATCGGTCAGGAACTTGCCAAACTTTTTGCACAGGATGGCTATAATTTAGTGCTGGTAGCCCGTAGTGATGATAAGCTGGATCGACTGGCCGACGTATTTAAAAGTAATTACGATACCCAGCAAATCACCGTTATCGGCAAGGATCTGTCGCAGGAAGACGCGGCCCAGGACGTATACGACCAGGTGAAAGCCAAAGACATTACCGTTGATGTGCTGGTGAATGATGCCGGGGTAGGGCTATATGGGATGTTCGGCACCGACACGGACTGGGAGCGGGAGAAATCCATGATTCATCTGAACGTACTGACCCTGACACAGATGACCAAGCTCTTTTTGTACGATATGCTGGCCCGGAACGAAGGAAAAATCCTGAACCTGGCTTCGTTGCTGTCCATCACCCCCTCACCCCTGATGGCGGTGTATGCCGGTACCAAAGCGTATGTGTACAACTTCACACAGTCGCTCATCAATGAGTTGAAAGATACCAACGTTACCGTTACGGCACTGCTGCCAAATGCTACCGACACCGATTTCTTCAACAAGGCCGGTGCGGAAAATACCAAAGTAACCAACGAGCTTCAGGACCCTGCTATGGTTGCCAGAGATGGCTACGCAGCGGTAATGGCCGGCAAAAACAAAATTGTGCCCGGTGGACTGAAAAACAAGTCGTACGAAATTCTGGCTTACGTGGCTCCTCAGGAAGCTATGGCGGCTGCCATGCGCGGCAAAATGGCTCAGAAGCCAGACCCCGATGCCGAAAAGGAAGACTCCGTATCGGTGGCCTGGGCCGTTGGGTTCGGGATTGCGGTACTGGCTGGTATTGCGCTGACGATAGGGTACAAAAACACCAGCGATTTTAAAAAGGCCCGCTACAAGTACAAAGCAAAGGCCGTTGGCAGCAAAGCAAAATCGGCTGGCAACGCGCTGTCGGATGCGTTATCATCCACTGCGAGTACCTTCCTGAACACGATAGTAGACTCCTACAAATCGACCAAAAACGAGGCTGCTGACCTTACACAACAGGCAAGAGATAAAGGCAGGGGGTTGAAAGAGAAAGGGGGAAAGTTGAAGGAACAGGTAGAAGACCTGGTAGCTTAACTGAATAGCACTATGAGAAACTCGTCGTTTTGGAGAGTGGCTACGGCGGTACTGGCGGTTGGTAGTATCGTTTACACAACGGTATCCAGCAACCGGTCCCGTCAGCAGAACGAGGAGCGCGGAAAATCCGAAAAAGGGGGTCTGGCCTACGAGTACGATGTCCCGATTGAGTACGAAAAAGTGTTTGAAAAAAACCTGATTGTACCGGCGGGCTGGACCTTTGCCGCTGTCTGGTCGGTTGTTTATACCGGTCTGGCCGCGCTCATGGTTCATCAGGCGCTTCCCTCCGAAGCGAACAACCCTCGTTATGGCAGGGCAATGCCGTGGTGGTGGGCCAGCTGGACGCTGAATGCCCTGTTCGGGCGTTTCTTCTCCCAGAATGATCCACGAAGCATTGTGATCTCGGATATAACAACGAAACTCAGCTTACCGGCTGCGCTGGGACTGCACCAAAGTCTGGGGATAGGTAAAACAGCCGCGTCCGGAACGGAGAAGTACCTGCGGATTCCCGTTAGCCTGTATGCGGGCTGGCTCACAGCTGCCACAGTGGTAGGAACGCCCAATACGTTATTGACGCTCAACGCCTGGCAACCTGACGACGAGCGCGACGCTCCCCTGGCTGCGGGTATTCTGGGCGTTACAGCGGGGGCCGGGTACCTTATTGCCAAACGTTTGAATGACCCCTGGTACATGGTGCCTTTTGTGGCTGGCTTCTCGGGCATTGCTACCCGGCAGGTAAAAAAACAACCGGTTGTTGGCTGGACTGGGGTAGCGCTGGCAGTTGTCTATACCGGTTTGCTCGCCTACTGGCTCCCCAAAGGTGTATTTCGTAACTTTATGACTACGGTTGATGATACGAATACCGATGTGTATTGATAAAAAACAGCCACCCCTACCCGGATAATGGTATCCAGAAACGCAAAAAGCCGCCCTTGTGAAAATAAGGGCGGCTTTTTGCGTTGTAACAGGTCGCTGATTCGCCTGGTTACCCCCACGATGTGTGCTGGTTGCAGACTTTAAACTAACCAGGATTTTTTTATAAAAAATTACCGGTCACACCAAGGTCAAGTCTTCGTAGCCGTGTCATTCCACTATCCGACCACCCCCGGTAACCAGCCTGTCTACCCGGAAGCCGCTCAGGCGGTTTCTTTCTTTAGTTTATCCCGAAGCTGGAACAGTTCATCCCGGTAGCGGGCGGCTTCCATAAAGTCGAGGTCTTTGGCGGCCCGCTCCATTTTCGATTGCGTTTCATTGATCACTTTTTCCAGATCGCCCTTGCCCATGTACTGAACAACGGGATCGGCGGCAATGCGGATCTCTTCCGGCTCCACGTAGAAGTGTTTCACCTTTGAGTCGGCCACTTTGGTTTGCCCCATGATGGACTCGCGCGACTTGAGCACCGTGGTGGGCGTTATTCCATTCTCGGTATTATAGTCCATCTGAATTGCCCGCCGACGGTTGGTTTCGTCAATTGCCTTCTGCATCGAACCGGTAATGCGGTCGGCGTACATGATTACCTTGCCATTGGCATTCCGGGCAGCGCGGCCTATGGTCTGAATCAGGGATCGGATATCGCGCAGAAATCCTTCTTTGTCCGCATCCATAATGGCCACGAGCGATACTTCGGGCAAATCGAGTCCTTCGCGCAGCAGGTTAACCCCTACCAGCACATCAAAATTACCCAGCCGCAGGTCGCGGAGTATCTCAACCCGATCCAGTGTTTTCACTTCGGAGTGGATGTAGCGGGTCTTGATGCCCACCCGGTCCAGGTACTTGGTAAGTTCTTCGGCCATCCGCTTGGTGAGCGTAGTAACCAGCACCCGCTCCCCTTTTTTAACCCGGTCTTCAATGGAGTCGAGCAGGTCGTCGATCTGGTTCAAACTCGGCCGAACGTCGATTTCGGGGTCGAGCAGACCGGTTGGCCGGATTATCTGCTCCACCACAACGCCTTCACTTTTCCGCAGTTCGTAGTCCGACGGGGTGGCCGATACGTAAATTGTCTGGCCCGACAAATCCTCGAATTCCTGGAAGGTGAGCGGACGGTTGTCCATGGCACTCGGTAACCGGAAACCGTAATCGACCAACGCCGTTTTTCGGGAACGGTCGCCCCCCCACATGGCCCGGATTTGCGGGATCGTCGCGTGGCTCTCGTCAATAACCATCAGGTAATCATCCGGGAAATAATCGAGCAGGCAGAAAGGGCGCTGCCCCGGTTTGCGCTTATCGAAATAACGCGAATAGTTCTCGATACCCGAGCAGTAACCCAGTTCACGCATCATTTCGAGGTCGAACTCGGTACGTTCCTGAATGCGCGTTGCTTCCATTTCCCGAAACTCCGATTCGAAATACCGCACCTGTGACACCATGTCATTCTGAATATCGTGAATGGCTCCGTTCAATGTATCGCGGCCCGTAACAAACAGGGTGGCCGGAAAAATAGTCACCAGGGTTTCGTCCGACAGTTTGCGGCCCGTGCCGGGGTCAATACGCTGAATCGTTTCGATTTCATCGCCAAAGAAAATGACCCGGTAGGCAAAATCGGCGTAGGCCACGTACAGATCGACAGTGTCCCCTTTCACCCGGAAGTTGCCCCGCTCAAACTCACCTTCCGTCCGGCTGTAGAGAATGCTGACCAGCTGATGCAGAAACTGATTGCGGCTCATCCGCTCCCCCACCCCAATCCGTACCACATTCCGCTTGAATTCTTCGGGGTTGCCCATGCCGTAAATGCAGGACACGGAAGCCACCACAATTACATCCCGTCGGCCACTCATCAGGGCCGACGTAGCGGCCAGGCGCAGCTTATCAATTTCTTCGTTGATAGCCAGGTCTTTCTCAATGTAGGTTCCGGTGGTGGCGATGTAGGCTTCGGGCTGGTAATAGTCGTAATAGGAAATAAAGAATTCGACGGCGTTTTTGGGGAAGAACTGCTTGAATTCGCCGTAAAGCTGGGCTGCCAGCGTTTTGTTATGGCTGACTACCAACGTTGGCCGGTTAGTCCGTGCAATCAGGTTAGCGATGGTGTACGTCTTACCTGATCCCGTTACACCGAGTAAAACCTGAGCTTGTTCGCCCTGGTTGGTGCCCTTCACCAGTTGTTCAATAGCCTTCGGCTGATCGCCGGTAGGCTGAAATTCTGAGGTTAATTCGAAGTTCATTAGCCACGTTGATAATCTGGCTAATTTACACAGATTTGAGTCCGATTACAAGGGCGACTTCTAAAAAAACTCCCGCGTACACAGTACCAGTGGCCAGATTATATTGAACTGGTATGGTGCTCACCTTTTCGCTTTATCGGCTCTATTTCCTTAAAGATAAGCCTTAGAACGGGTAATAAGAATCTTGTTATTTCCCTTCTGCTGGCCCTTTTTCATGAAGCAGCCTAGTATGTACTACCTGGCAGTACTCCTCTGTACCAACCCAATCGAAAACAGGCGGGCTTCATGGTAGTTCCAACCATTTGCCCGCGTTAATGTGGCCCAAATCCCTTATAAATCAGGATACGCATTTGGTGAAGCTGATTCAACAACGGTTAAGGCCAAACTATAGTAAAGAACCATTGACAGGGGAATGGACTTGCCACTCGTTCGCGTTTGCGCCGTACCTTTGAGAACCGAATTACCCCTGCCGAATAAACAACCGAAACGACCCTGAATACCATCAGCGTTACGCCCGTAGAGTCCCCATGGACCAGCTAATCCATCGTAAAATTATTCACGTTGATATGGATGCCTTCTACGCATCCGTTGAACAGCGCGATAACCCTGAGCTGCGAGGTAAACCCGTAGCCGTGGGAGGCTCCCGGCAGCGGGGCGTGGTGGCTGCGGCCAGCTACGAAGCCCGAACTTTTGGCGTACGTTCAGCCATGGCTTCCTCCATTGCCCTCCGCAAGTGTCCTGACCTGATTTTTGTTCCCCCTCGCTTTGCCGTTTACAAGGCAGTTTCTGCCCAGATACGGACCATCTTCGCCCAGTACACGCCCCTGATTGAACCCCTGTCGCTGGATGAAGCCTACCTCGATGTAACCGGGAACTTGGCTCAGCACGCGTCAGCCACCCAAACGGCGCAGGCCATTAAGGAGCAAATCAGGCAGGAAACCTCACTGACGGCATCGGCCGGCGTTTCCTACAATAAATTCCTGGCCAAACTAGCGTCAGACTACAACAAGCCCGACGGGCTGTACGTGATAAAACCTCATCAGGGCCTTTCGTTCGTGGAAACGCTGCCCGTCGGCCAGTTTCACGGCATCGGCCGGGTAACGGCTGCCCGGATGAATGCGTTAAACATCTTCACGGGGCTGGACCTGCGACAGCAAAGCGAAGCGTTTTTGTGTCGTCATTTTGGTAAAGTGGGCCATTACTATTATCACATTGCCCGGGCCATTGACGAGCGGGTGGTCAATCCGGATCGACAACGCAAATCCGTTGGCTCGGAAACCACCTTTGAGCGGGACCTGAGCGAGCGCGCTGATCTGAGCCAGGCCCTGGAACTCCTGATCGACAGCGTGTGGCGTTACTGCGAGCAGACGGGCGTATACGGAAAAACGATAACGTTGAAGGTCAAATACGCTGACTTTACCCAGATCACCCGCTGCCGGAGTGCGTCAAGTCTGGTGACCGCCAAGGCTGTTTTTTCACGCATTGTCCTGGAGTTGCTGGATTCGGTGCTGCCGCTTGCACAGGGGGTGCGGCTGCTGGGCGTTTCCTTATCGAAGCTGGAGAAGCAGGAAACCGCTATGTCCGGGCAGTTACGGTTGGACTTATAGAATGACTTCGCTTCCTAAACTTAACTAAAAAAAACGGAGGTTTAAATGAACGAAGGTTAAATGTATATACACTTTAGTTACAACAAACCTTTTAAAGAATGTCAATAACAATCCGTAGCATACGGTGAACGGCAGTTAGTGTTTTCCAGACAGTTAAAGTCGAGTTTAGGAAAGTTATAATAATGAGTCCAGAACATTGTGATCTCAAGAAAATTTCCTAATCTATTATCTATACTGGTGAATTTTGCTTTCTATTTTTTATTACTATTTTGTTTTTGTTTGGAATCGCCTTATTTTTGCCTCCACATTATTGCTGAACATTCCTTTCAATATCACTAAATTAGGTATTTTCTCAATTATAGAGGTACATTGATGTGTTTATTTGCTATGATTATTTACGTATTATTAGTGTTTAAGTCTACAAGCGAAACTATTAGAAATAACCTTCGATATGTTAGCGAATCAACGACGAGATAAGATACTTGAACTGATTCAAGAAGACGGGTCCGCTAAAGTAATTGACCTGGCGCGGATCTTTAAGGTTACTGAAGTAACAATTCGTCAGGATCTCGATAAATTGGAAAAAGATGAGCTTGTCATTAAAACTCACGGAGGAGCTTATTTAAAAAATGTAGAAGATCAGGTGCGAACGTTCTCGCTTGCCAACCAGGAAAACATTTTACAAAAAGAACTTATTGCCGTTAAGTGCTTGGATTACATAGATAGTGGCGACACAATTATTCTGGATTCGGGTTCCACAACAAGCGAGATTGCCAAAAAACTGCGTGGCTACAAAAATCTGACAGTCATTACGAATGCACTAAATATTGCCCTTATTCTAGGGGCCGAGCCAGGCATTGAAGTGATTATGACTGGGGGCGAATTTAAACCACCAACCCTGTCGCTGACGGGCCAGAAAGCCGCTGACTTTTTTAAAGGCCTCAACGTGCAAAAGTTATTTCTGGCTACGGCGGGCATCTCCCTGAAGTCTGGCCTGACGTATCCGAGTATTAGTGATTTAGTAGTCAAAAAGGCGATGATCGACGCGGCCGATACCACCTATCTGGTGGCCGACTCGACCAAAATCGGGCGGAGTTCCTTTGCCAGTCTGGGAGCCTTGTCCTTGATCGACTATATCATTACCGATGCGGGTATTGAAGAAAAACATAAAGAAGTATTTCACGACAACGAAATCGGACTCATCATAGCCAACTAAGCTACCATGCACGTAAAAACCAGCGGCCTTGTCACGATGGGTGTCATCATTGGCAACCGCGATTTCTTTCCCGACAAACTAGTAGGCGAATGCCGGACCGATTTGCTGGACGCGTTTAAGAAAGTAGGTATTACCCCCATCATGCTCGATGAGACCGCTACCAAACTGGGAGGTGTCGAGACATTTCAGGAAGCCCAAAACTGCGCCGACCTGTTTCGTCGACATGCCGATGAAATTATGGGGGTGCTGGTGGTTCTGCCCAACTTCGGCGATGAAAAAGGCGTAGCCGAAACGCTGAAACTAGCCGTTTGGATGTGCCCGTACTGGTTCAGGCTTATCCTGACGACCTCAACCGGATGGACGTTGCCCGTCGGCGGGATGCCTGGTGCGGTAAAATCTCCGTTTGCAACAACCTGTACCAGTTTGGCATCAAATATTCGCCTGACAACCAAACACGTCGCTCATCCGTCTGACCCCAGTTTTGTCACTGACCTGCACGAATTTCATGGGCGTTTGCCGGGTCGTAAAAGGGCTGCGCAATGTCAGGATCGGGGCCGTTGGCGCTCGGCCTGGCGCCTTCAACACGGTTCGATACAGTGAAAAAATTCTGCAGCGCAATGGTATTTCGGTCGTCACCGTCGATCTGTCGCATATTCTGGGTGACGCCAATAAACTAACGGGAGCCGATCAGTCGGTAAAAGACCGGCTCGATGCCATTCGTACCTACACGCCTACGGGACGAACGCCCGACGATAAGCTCGTGCAGATAGCCAAACTCGATGTTGTCCTGAATGATTTCATGGCCGAACATGCACTTGACGCCACGGCCATCCAGTGCTGGACCTCGCTGCAACAGAACTACGGGTGTAACGTCTGCACCAGCATGAGCATCATGAGTGAGAACATGCTACCCAGCGCCTGCGAAGTAGACGTAACGGGCACCCTGAGCATGTATGCCATGCAACTGGCCTCTGGCTCGCCCAGCGCCCTGGTGGACTGGAACAACAACTATGCGGACGATGAAAACAAATGCGTGCTATTCCACTGCGGCAACTGGGCCAAGTCGTTTCTGCCCGATATAGAGATCAGTACCGCACCCATTCTGGGAACAACCGTTGGCGAAGAAAATACCTACGGTGCGCTGGCTGGCCGTACCCCGGCATCGCCCCTTACCTACGGCCGAATCAGCACCGACGACCCAAAAGGGATTATGAAAGCCTACATCGGTGAAGGCCGCCTGACCGACGATACGCTGAACACGTTTGGTAACCGGGCCGTGGCACAAATCGACAACCTGCAGGGCCTGATGCAGTACGTTTGCCGCAATGGTTTTGAGCATCACGTGGTGATGAATGCCTCAAAAACGGCGGGTATTCTGCAAGGAAGCAATGGAGAATTACATGGGCTGGGAGGTATACACCCATCAGTCATAATCATAACAGGCCAAACCTTATCATACTTCCTTACCACCAATCAATGAAAAATAATCGCATCATAATTGGCCTGGTTTTCCTGATGGCGATTGTCTATGCCACGTCTTCGTGGGCGCAACAACGAGCCAATACCGTCGTGTCGCCTGAAATAGGGGCCGACAACTCGGTGATTTTTCGTCTTAAAGCCCCGAATGCCAAAAGCGTTCGACTGATAGGAACCTGGCTAAAAGATTTACGAAATACCATCGAACTGACGCGGGGGGATTCGAGTGTATTTGAAACGAAAGTGGGGCCCCTTCCGGCAGATATGTACGAATATCGATTTATTGTCGATGGAATTCCCATGCTCGACCCTGCTAATAACGTAGTTACCCGCGACGGCTCCATTATATGAAAGTCGGCTGATCCTGCCCGGCCCCCAGACGAAGTTATACGATGCACAACCGGTTCCCCACGGTATCTTATCGTCGGTCTGGTATCCGTCGCCAACCATCGGCATGGACCGGCGGATGGAGATTTACACCCCACCGGGTTACGAGAAAAGCAATAAAAAATACCCGGTACTGTACTTGTTTCACGGGGGTGGTGGTGATGAAGAAGGGTGGATCAGTCGGGGACGAACGAACTACATCCTGGATAATCTGATTGCGGCTGGTAAGGCCCAGCCCATGATTGTCGTGATGACCAACGGGGTTCCCAGCGTAGCGGCAGCCCCTGGTGAGCGTCCGGCATTTACTGCCTCAGCGTCCGGCGCCCGCTGGGCATTCAGGCCATGACATCGGGTAAGTTCGAAACAAGTCTGATTAAAGATGTTATTCCGTACGTAGAAGCTAATTACCGGGTGATGGCTGACCCTGCCCACCGGGCTATTGCCGGACTTTCCATGGGGGGCTACCATACGCAGCAGATTACCAATGCCAACCCCGGAACGTTCGACTACATTGGTGTCATGAGCATGGGCGTTTTCGATGGACCCATGTCCCGGAATTATAATAAGGAGGAGCATATCAAACAGCTTCAGGCCCTCAAGCAGGCCAAGCCCAAACTCTATTGGATCGCCTGCGGGAAAGATGATTTTCTGTATGATGGCGTGACCCGACTACGAGCCCTCTATGATCAGGTTGGGTTGCCTTATACGTACCGGGAAAGCGAGGGGGGCCACACCTGGGTAAACTGGCGGTTATATCTAACGGAGCTAGCCCCTAAACTCTTCCAATAAGCCCAATTCCTGACCACTGAATCAGCCATCCCAGTTTGGTTCCATCTATATACTCACGCAGGTATGACTGTTGATGAATTAGCACGCAAGTCCGTTACGTATCGAAAAAACATCCTCAAGTACATTGTTGGGGCTAAAGCCGGGCATACGGGCGGCAGTTTGTCCTGCATCGACATTCTGAACGTGCTGTATAATACGGTGCTAAACGTGGGTCCCGATACGTTCAATTCTCCCACCCGCGACCGGTATATCCAGAGCAAGGGCCACTGCGTCGAAGCGCTCTACGTAGTGCTGGCCGATCGGGGGTTTTTTCCGGAGTCGGATCTGGCTACAATGGGCCAGTACCAGTCGCACTACATTGGTCATCCAACCAAAAAAGTGGCTGGCGTTGAACAGAATACCGGTTCCCTGGGGCATGGTTTGTCGCTGAGCGTTGGAACGGCCCTGTCGGCTAAACTCGATGAGTTATCCTTTCGCGTGTTTACTCTGCTGGGCGATGGCGAACTACCCGAAGGCTCGAACTGGGAAGCGGCACTGCTGGCGGCCCATTACAAGCTGGACAACCTCTGCGCCATCATCGACAAAAATGGGCTCCAAATCTCGGGGCCTACTTCGGATGTGTGCAGTACTGACCCGCTCGACAAGAAATTCGAGGCTTTTGGCTGGGCCGTACGGTACGTCGATGGGAATGATGTGGACGCCCTACAGCAAGCCTTCGATTCGTTGCCTTTTGCCGCCGGCAAACCCAACCTGATTATTGCCCATACGGTAAAGGGGAAGGGTGTCAGCTTTATGGAAAATCAGCTCAAGTGGCACCATGGTGTACCCACGGCGGAGCAATACGAACAGGCCCTGGCCGAGTTAACCCCTGACCTGCAAACTGCCTGAATTACATGATACGACAAAACACCGGTCAACACTGGGGCTATGGGCTGACTTTACTCTTCTCCCTCCTCATGCCGCTTCACCTCGTTGGACAGACGAAAGGACTGGCAACGATAACGCCCCGTATGCGCGTTATCGTGGATAACGATTTTAGTGGCGACCCCGACGGACTGTTCCAACTCGCTCATTTGCTGCTGTCGCCTTCGGTAGAGGTGCGGGCCATCATCGGGTCGCACCTGAACGCCAACGATGGCTTTGACCGGTCAAAAACGCAGGCCGATAATGCCGCCAAAAATGCGAGGGAGTTGATTCAGGTCATGAACGTGGCCAAAGACATTCCGGTTGTGGCCGGTTCTAATACCGCCATGGTGAATGACAGTACACCCGTAAAAAACGAGGCTGTCAATATCATTATTCGGGAGGCCATGCGCACCGACACCAAACTTCCCCTGTATGTGGTGTGTGGGGCCGGTCTTACCGAAATTGCGTCGGCCGTGCTGACCAACCCGCAAATTGCCGATAGGCTCACACTTGTCTGGATAGGTGGTCCCGAATACGCTGAGCTAGCCACCCCTCCGCCGGGCTATTCGGACGTAGAATACAACCTCAACATCGACCAGGCGGCTGCCAGGGCCGTTTTCAACCGGTCGGCCTTGCCTTTGTGGCAGGTGCCCCGCAACGCGTATCGGCAATGTCTGTTATCGTATGCGCAACTGCTCACGAAGGTGAAGCCGAAAGGTAAAACCGGGGCTTACCTGAGCGGAGCACTCGAAACGTTGATGGCGCGTATCCAGCGGTTTATTAATATTGGAGAGACCTACATTCTGGGCGACAGTCCGCTGGTGTTGTTAACCGCTTTGCAGTCATCTTTTGAGCCGGACCCATCTTCCAGTCACTACGTAGTTCGGCAGGCTCCCCGCATTAATCAGGCTGGAGTGTATGCCCAAAACCATAAGGGACGGCCCATTCGGGTTTACACACAACTGGATATGCACCTGATGTTTGACGATTTTTTCGCCAAGCTCGAACTCATGAACCCCTAACGCATTCACCCGATGGGCAAACTCACTGCCACCATACTTAATCCGACTGCCCAGCCTGACGTGGCCCGGCCTGACGTGGCCCGGGCCAACCTGGATGTGTTTGCCAGTACCCTTCAGAACCTGGCGGCTACTGACCGTAACCTGCTGGTCGTTACCAGCGATTCGCGGGGGTCGGGCAAGCTCGGTCCTTTTGGCCAGCAGTTTCCTAAGCAACTGATTGAAATTGGCATTGCCGAACAAAATCTGGTGGGCGTATCGGCGGGATTGGCCTCAACGGGTAAGAATGTCTTTGCCGTATCGCCTGCCTGCTTCCTGACAGCCCGCTCGTTTGAGCAGATCAAAACCGATGTTTGTTACTCGAACAACCCGGTTCGGCTGGTGGGTATCAGCGCGGGTGTTAGCTACGGAGCCTTAGGGTCGACCCACCACAGCCTGCACGATTTTGCTGCCCTGCGTGCCGTGCACAACCTGACGATTGTGGCCCCCGCCGATAATTTTGAAACGGAACAGGCTGTTCGGCAGGCGGCACAACTCGATACGCCGGTCTACCTTCGGTTTGGTAAAAAGCCAATGCCGCTTCTCTCGGAGGAGAACACGCAGTTTGAATTCGGCAAAGGTCGCGTAATGAAGCAAGGGGATGATGTGATTCTGGTCGCTACGGGCGAGACTACGTACCCGGCGCTGCTGGCCGCCCGCCAACTCGAAGCCACTCATAACATACAGGCTACCGTCGTTAGTATGCACACCATCAAACCGCTGGATTACAACCTGCTGGCCAGTATGGCAGCCAAAGGGAGCCCTATTCTGACGGTTGAGGAACATAGTATGTATGGTGGGCTGGGGGAGGCCTGCGCGTCGTTTCTCCTGACGAGTGGGTTCCGCAACAAGTTCCGCATCATGGGTATCCCGGATGAGTACACCGTAACTGGTTCGCAGGTCGAAATCATGAATCACTATGGTTTGTCCGAGGCCGGTATCGCCCGGGAAGCACTCGATTTGCTAACTAAGTAACGCCTATGATCCTGAACCCTATGAAGCCTTTTATTCTATACCTGACGCTGTTGCTGCTGGTAGTCTTCGCAGTGGACGTACTGGCTCAGCCCAGCACGCCAAAACGGCGGGTGCTGGTCCTGACCGATATTGAAAACGAGCCCGACGACGCCCAATCCATGGTTCGTTTTCTGACCTACGTGAATCAGTGGGATGTGGAGGGGTTGATTGCCACTACGTCGGTTCATCAGCAAAAACGCATTGCGCCCGAGCGAATCCGCCGGATCGTGGAAGCCTATGGAAAAGTGCGCGCTAATTTGCTGCTGCACGAAAAAGGCTATCCCGAAACAGCAGACCTTCTCAGCAAAATCAAGCCCGCCATTCCTAAATACGGTATGAATGCGGTGGGGGCCGGTAACGACTCCGAGGGCTCGGAACACATCATTGCAGTGGTCGATAAGCCCGACAATAGACCCGTCTGGGTACCGGTCTGGGGTGGAGCCAACTGTTTAGCACAAGCACTCTGGAAAGTGCGCCAGACCCGAACGCCCGAAGCGGTAGACGCCTTCGTGGCGAAATTACGGGTGTATACCATTTCTGATCAGGACGATACAGGCCCCTGGATTCGGCGAACATTCCCGAACCTGTTTTACATTGTCAGTCCCGGATTTCACGATAAGGGCGGTTACGAACATTCTACCTGGCGGGGCATTAGCGGAGATGTTTTTCCGTATGCGCCAAGTCTCGCCGGACCCGACTCCAACATTGTCAACAATACCTGGCTGGACGCTAATATCCGAAAGAACCATGGACCGCTGGGCGCCGAACACCCCCATACCGATTACATTATGGAAGGCGACACGCCCAGCTTCTTTGGACTGATTGAAAATGGCTTAAGCGACCCGGAGCACCCCAATTATGGAAGCTGGGGTGGCCGCTACGAACTGTATACGCCCCGCACGCAAAAGTGGTTTCTGGAACCCGAAACCCGCCCCATCTGGGCCGATGCCGAAGACCAGGTGCAGGGCATTAATGGCGGCTGGTATGCCAGCAACCAGGCTACCATCTGGCGGTGGCGGGAGGCCTACCAGAACGATTTTGCCGCCCGCATGGACTGGACCGTCAAACCATACAAAGAAGCCAATCACCCGCCAGTAGTTAAACTGGCCCATGCAAATGCCTTGCGGGCGAAAAGTGGTGAGAAAGTTATGCTAAGTGGGCTAGGTTCGACTGACCCGGATGGTAACGAGCTGACATACGACTGGATTTATTACCCCGAAGTAGGTACGTATTCTGGTTCGCGCTTGCCCGTTGTGACCAACCGAAAACAGCCGGTAGCATCGCTGGTGGCACCAAAGGTAGGAAAACCGGAAACCATGCATTTCATCCTGGCCGTGACCGATAAAGGTAGCCCCGCGCTAACGCGCTATCAACGGGTTATTCTCACTGTATTTCCGTAGCTCGAATGAACAACATACAGACTGTTAGCCGGTTACTGGCTATTATGCTGCTTGCCTTTTTAGTAGCCGATCTTCAGGCGCAGCCCAGCACCGCCAAAACCCGGTTGCTCGTGCTGACCGATATTGAAAACGAACCAGACGATTCGCAGTCGCTGGTTCGCTTGCTTACCTATGCCAATCAGTTCGACATTGAAGGGCTGATTGCCACGACATCAATTCACCTGCAGAAACGCGTGGCTCCCGAAACCATTCACCAAATTGTGGATGCCTACGGGAAGGTGCAACCGAATCTGCTGAAACATGAACCAGGTTATCCAACCGCGCAGGCCCTTAAAACGCTTATTAAAAAAGGCTTGCCCGTTTATGGCATGAGCGGTGTAGGCGACGGCAAAGACTCGGAAGGGTCGGCCTGGATTATCCGGCAGTTGGAAAAACCCGAAGACCGCCCGCTGTGGGTGTCGGTCTGGGGAGGGGTGAATACGTTGGCGCAGGCCCTCTGGACCATTCAGAAAACCCGCACCCCCGAGCAGGCTGAGCGACTGTACCGCAAACTCAGGGTATATACCATTTCTGATCAGGACGACAGCGGCCCCTGGATTCGGAAGACCTTTCCGGGTGTATTCTATGTGGTTAGTCCTGGCTATGGCTATGAATTTGCCACCTGGCGGGGTATCAATACCAGCGAACCGGGTACCCACCCGGAGTATGCCAGTGATGACTGGCTGGCCGAACACATTCAGCAGGGGCATGGTCCGCTGGGGGCTATGTACCCCGACGTGGCCTTTGGGATGGAAGGCGATACACCGTCCTTTCTGGGGTTGATACCGAATGGGCTCAATGCACCTGAACACCCTGATTGGGGCGGGTGGGGCGGTCGTTATGTCCTGCAACAGCCTGCGCTGGTTGCCAGTCGGAACAAGCCTGCCAGTGCGCCCGCCGAAACGCCCGAAGCCCGCCCCATCTGGACCAATGCGGCTGACTCAGTCCTGACCCCAAGACGGTTTATGCCCCAGTCGCCGACCAAAGAGGCTAATGCCCGAAAGAGCCTACAGGCCACCATCTGGCGGTGGCGTCCGGAATTTCAGAACGATTTTGCCGCCCGGATGGACTGGTGTACAAAATCATATAAGGAAGCTAATCACCCACCCGTACCCCGCCTGTCGCATCCCGAAAACCTGACCGTCAAATCGGGCGAGATGTTTTACCTGCGGGCTTCTGAGTCTACCGACCCCGACGGCGATTCGATGAGTTTCCGCTGGATGCAGTACCCCGAAGCAGGTACGTACCAGGGCGTAGTAAACTACGAAAACTTTGTCTCGAACATCTACGAAGCCCGCCCCATTGCCCCGACGGTGACGAGCCCGCAAACCATTCATTTTATCCTGAAAGTTACCGACAAAGGCCTTCCCGCCCTCACGCGCTACAAACGGGTCATTGTCCACGTAACGCCCTAAGCCTCGCCCATGAAACACGCGCTCTTACCCCTGATTTGCCTGATGCTGGTGATGGGCTGTACCCGGCAGCAGGATACCAGCAAGCCAAAAAAAGTGGCCGTGATCGTGTCCACTTTGAACAATCCCTGGTTTGTGGTGCTGGCCCGAAACCGCAGCGGCCGAAGCAACCGCGCTAGGGTATGAGGCTAAAATCTTCGATTCTCAGAACAATACATCGCTGGAGGCCGACCACTTCGAAAACGCGATTGTGTCGGGCTATAACGCCATCCTGCTGAATCCAACTGACTCCGACGGCTCGATTGTCAACGTAACGAAAGCCAAAGAAGCCCGTATTCCCGTGTTTTGCATGGATCGGGAGGTGAACGCGACTGGAGCGGCCACCTCGCAGATATTATCTGACAATTACTCCGGCTGCGTGGCCATTGGCGTGAACTTCGTAAAGAGTCTGAATAAGAAAGGAAACTACGTCGAGATTCTGGGTCTCGTTGGCGATAACAACACCTGGAATCGCTCAAAGGGCTTTCATAGTGTGGTGGACCGGTACCCCGGCCTGAAAATGGTGGCTCAGCAAAGCGCCGACTTCGACCGTAACAAGGCCATGGATGTCCTGGAATCCATGCTTCAGGCCCACCCGGACATTGACGCGGTGTTTTGCGGCAACGATGCCATGGCTATGGGGGCCTACCAGGCGTTGGTGGCCGACGGAAAAGCGAACGACGTGGGTGTATGGGTTCGATGGGGCCGATGACGTAATGAATTCCATCCGGGATAAAAAGATTAAAGCGACGGGTTTACAGTCGCCCCAGACGATGGCGAAAACGGCCGCTCAATTTGCCGATGCTTATTTTAAGGGCAAACGCGACTTCGCTCAGCGCATACCCGTCGCGGTAGAACTGGTTACCCAAAACAATATAGCCGACTACGCCCCCGCCCAACGATGAACAAACTGCTAAAATACGCCCTTGGGCTGGTTGGGTTCGGGCTGGTGGGCTACAACTCCATTTATATCAAAAAACTGGACGAAGTCAAAGCCGCTGGTATCGCCGGAGCCAGCAAGTTCGAAGCGGGTCAGTACGCTCAAACCTTCTGGACCACGAAATTAGTCCCTACGGTCCCAACAGCCGCTACCGATCTGGCTCTTCTGCTGCCGCTATTGAAAACGGATAAGGAGAAAGCCTTTGCCACCTATTCGCAGGGGCTGGGCATTGGCAACATCCGCTATTTTTTGGTGAAAGGAGAGGGGACCGTCAACAGCGTTGGTGAGAATGACGTAACGGTAGAATTGCCCACGGGCGAAACCGTCCATCTGGCTACCGAATTCATCTTTGGCAATGCTGCGCGCGATGCCTCTGGCCTTATCAAAATTACGGATTTCGAAACGACAACCGACCTTATCAATGTATCGGCGGAGTTGAACGAGATCATTCGCAAACAGGTCATTCCGCCCCTAAAGGCGGTGGCCAAACCAGGCAGTACCCTACGTTTTGTGGGCGCAATGGAGTTGAACCGGGCGCACACCCACCTGGATTCCCTGACCTTGATTCCCCTTGCAGTACGCTAACCCGACTTCGCCCCAGACATGTTAGTAGCCCACCAGATTACCAAGCGATTTACAGGTGTTACGGCCCTGGACGGGGTATGTCTGGAATTTCCGGCGGGTGCTGTCACGGCGGTCATTGGCGAAAACGGCGCGGGCAAATCGACCCTCATGAAAATCCTCTCGGGGGTGTATGGTGATTATGAAGGGCAGGTTTTCTTTAATGGAAAGCCGGTTTGTTTTGCTTCTATTCGCGAAGCGCAGGCCTGTGGCATCGTCATTATCCATCAGGAACTGGCTCTGATTCCGTACCTGAGCATCAGTGAGAATCTCTTTCTAGGGCGTGAACTGACTACCCGCTGGGGCACATTGGACCAAAAAGCGATGCACCGGCGTACGAAAGAGATACTCGATGAACTGAAGCTGGCACTCGACCCGGATACGCTCATCGCCGACCTGAAAGTAGGACAGCAGCAGGTGGTCGAAATTGCAAAGGCCTTACTGGAGGATTCAACGGTCATCATCATGGATGAACCCACGTCGGCCATTAGCGAAAGCGAGGTTGCCGTTCTGTTTCGGATCATCAACGAGTTGCGCCTGAAGGGGAAAGCAGTTGTGTACATTTCCCACAAATTGGACGAGTTGTTCACCATTGCCGACCGCTATGTAGTGCTGCGGGATGGTAAATCTGTTGAATCCGGTCCGATGAAGGGCATGAGCCACGACCGACTCATCCGGGCCATGGTAGGCCGCGATATTCAGATAACGCGCAGAAAAAAGGTCGACGGAGCCTACCCACCCTTACTTAGTGCCGAGAACATTTGCCTGAGTCACCCCATCCGGACGGGTGACTTTCAGCTGAAAAATATATATTTTACCGTTGGGAGTGGAGAGGTGGTTGGCGTGTTTGGGCTAATGGGCGCGGGCCGGACCGAACTGCTGGAAACCCTGTTCGGGATGCACCCGAAACGCAGCCGTGGTACCCTTCGCATCGACGGTCAGGTTGTTCCGTTTCTGACACCTATTCAGGCCATTCGGGCGGGATTGGCCCTGGTTCCCGAAGACCGAAAGCGCGACGGGTTGGTACTGGGATTTGATGTGCAGACCAACATCAGTCTGACGGCTCTGGGCGCTATAGAACAGTCGGGTTTGCTCAGTAAAGCCAAAGAGTCAACGCTGGCTAAGCAATACATTACCGAGTTGCGCATCAAAACACCATCGGAAAAACAAGCGGTCATCAACCTGAGCGGGGGAAACCAACAGAAGGTTGTCCTATCAAAATGGCTCGCGACGAACCCCAGGGTGCTGATGCTGGATGAACCCACGCGGGGAATCGACATTAACGCCAAAAACGAAATTTATAAGCTGATTGACCAATTGGCCGCCAAAGGCATGGGTCTGCTGGTGGTTTCGTCGGAGATTCCCGAGCTACTGGCTATTGCCGACCGGATTCTGGTCATGAGTGAAGGCGTGCTGACCGCTGAACTAGCCGTTGACGAAGCCACTGAGGACGCCATTTTGAAAGCTGCCATTCCTAAAACCATTTAACGATCAACTTTATGCAGCTTTCTCTGCAAACGTATCGGCCCGTACTAACACGCTTTCAATCACTGATTGCGCTATTTGTGCTTTGCCTGGGAATCAGTCTTCTCTCCGATAAATTCCTGACGGTGGCCAACTTCTGGAACGTATTACGGCAGATCTCGGTCAACGTATGTATCTCAACCGGTATGACGCTGGTGATCCTAACCGGTGGTATCGACTTATCCGTTGGCTCGGTGTTAGCCCTGTCGGGAGCCATAGCCGCTGGCCTGTTGCGCAATGGGATTCA
>CAWAJC010000002.1:0-47270 GCA_963782245.1 uncultured Cytophagales bacterium | reverse complement strand
GACGACATTGCCAAACACTTCAGGGCGCACGTAGCTCCGCAGGGTTTCAAAGCCATGATTGTAGCCCCCGACCGCGAAGCCTGTGTGCTCTATAAAAACGAACTGGATCGCCACCTCCACCCCGAAGCAAGTACCGTGGTTATCTCCACAACGGCCAACGACAGTTTCGATTTTAAGCAACGGTGGGGCCTGAACAAGGATAAGCAGGAAAAAGTGCTGGAGTCATTCAATGATGCCGGGTCACCGCTGAAATTTCTGATTGTGACGGCCAAACTGCTAACCGGTTTCGATGCGCCGATCCTGCAAACGATGTACCTCGATAAGTCGCTGAAAGACCATACGCTGTTGCAGGCCATTTGCCGCACCAATCGGCTGTACCCCAACAAATTGTTCGGCCGCATCGTGGATTATTTCGGTGTTTTCGATGATACCGCCCAAGCTCTGGCGTTCGATGAGGAAACCGTTAAAACGGTTATCACCACTCTGCAGGAACTGCCCGATCAACTACCCGGCCTGATAGCGAAAGCACTGGCCCATTTCCCGAATGTGGATCGCTCGCTGGCAGGGTTCGAGGCCCTGTCTGCGGCTCAGGATGCCATCAACACCAACGAAAAGCGGGATGCCTTCGCGCAGGATTACGGTACGCTGGCAAAGGTGTGGGAAGCCCTCAGCCCCGATGCCGTTCTGGTGCCGTACCAGCCGGATTATAAATGGCTGTCGCAGGTATACACGTCCGTCCGCCCCGCTGCCGACGATAATGGGCGGTTGCTGTGGCACGCGCTGGGTGCCCAGACTACGAAGCTGATCTACGAGCACATTCACGTGGATGGTATCAACGAAGCCGCCGATGAGATGGTGCTGGATGCCGACGCGATTGATGAGTTGATGAACCGTAAAGACCCGAAAGAAGCCGATAAACTGGCCAAACTGCTGGCCACCCGGTTTAGAAAACACGCGGGTAACCCAAAATTTCAGGAACTGACCGAACGCCTGGAAGATGTACGTCGCCGGGCCGAGCAGGGCCTCATCAGCAGCATCGACTTTTTGAAGCAGCTATGTCAGATTGCCCGGGAAACGCTGGAAGCCGAACGGGATGTATTTACCCCGGAGGAACGCTACACGGCTAAAACAGCCCTGACGGATTTATTCATGGAAATGCGAACAGATAAAACACCGGCCATTGTGGAACGTATTGTATCGGATATAGACAGCATAGTGAAGATTGTTCGATTTCCCGGTTGGCAAACAACGGTGGCCGGTGAGCGTGAGGTACAGAAGTCATTACGCAAAACACTTTTGGGTTATCAGTTGCACAAAGAAGAAGAGCTGTTTGAGAAAGCGTACGGCTACATCAAGGAGTATTATTAACCCTAAACTATAGCATACGATAAGTCATCACTGCCTATTGGCAACGTTCTCAAAAGGTCCGTACTGCACGGTCCATTCTTCGGTATAGATGGATGAACAGGTAACTATCATCATAAATCGTTTCCGCTTTTCCAGGAACAGGCGCGTAGCTTGCTTCCCTTCTACGTCAATTAGTCGATGTTTTTCTCTTTGTGGAATTACATCTTCCCTGTCCAAATCATTGTAATTCAATGGAAAAGCGATGTCTTTTAGGGTGTTAGGAGTAAGTAGATACGTAACTAAATCGTTCATGCTCCTGTACGATTTACCCGCCTGTTCATGCCATCAGCGATTGGTGATTTCCAGCACCTCCAGTTCATCTATTTCTTTCCGGCTGCCCCAGCCACATTCCAGAACGGTTTTTTGTCCGGTCCGTTTGTAGCGAATGGTAACCGGATACGATCGTTTGTTTGGTTCTCCGCTCGTGAGCGCCCGCTGCAGAACGGGCAGCGAAGCGGGTGTGGGCCTGTAGAGCAGGCTGTCAGACAACAGTTGAATGTGCTCGGCGCAGCCATCGTACGCCAGACCATTCTCAAAGACTAACCCGGCTCCGGTTTGTTCCTGATTGGTCTGCTTAGCCGTTTGGGGCTGGCATTGTTGAAAAATAAGGAAAAGGAGCGGGAGGAATAAGCGCATCGTTTTGACCTTTTAACGTGAACACGGGATTAATTTTAGCCCCGCAACAGCTTCTTCGTAAGACGCCCGCCAGCCAGAAAAGGTTGCAACATCGGGTTTAATCGTCTTTTGCTGTCAATCTGTCAGCAATGGTCAGGCTGGAACAGGATTTGAAGGCTACTTCCATACCAAAATTAGATCTACTTAAACCTTATGGAATCCGTACAAAACGAAATGGAAGAAGGGCAATCCACACGAGACGATACGCGGGGTCAGATTTCGATTCATACCGAGAATATCTTCCCGATTATCAAGAAATTCCTCTATTCCGACCACGAAATATTTCTGCGGGAGTTGGTGTCCAATGCCGTTGACGCCACCCAGAAATTGAGTCAGCTGGCCTCCTTTGGTGAATTTGGGGGTGAACTGGGCGAACTGAAAGTGACAGTTTCGCTGGACGAAGAAGCCAAAACCATCACCGTCAGTGACAACGGCATTGGCATGACCGCCGATGAAATTAAGAAATACATCAACCAGATTGCCTTCTCCGGGGCGTCTGATTTTCTGGAAAAATACAAAGATAAAACCGACGACAAAGGACAGATTATCGGTCATTTTGGCCTGGGCTTTTACTCCGCCTTTATGGTAGCGTCAACCGTTGATATTGTTACGAAATCGTACCGTGATGAGCGGAGGCTGTTCGCTGGAGTTGCGATGGCTCAACGGAATTTGAACTGACCCACGCCGAAAAAACTGAACGGGGTACGGATATTATCCTGCACATCGCCCCCGATTCCGAAGAGTTCCTGAGCAAAGATCGTATTCAGCGTATTCTGGATAAGTACGCCCGGTTCCTGCCCGTTCCGGTGGAGTTTGATGGAAAAGTGGTGAACAACACGACGCCCATCTGGACGAAATCGCCCTCCGAACTGACCGACGAGGATTACAAGACGTTCTACCGCGAGTTGTATCCCATGAGCGAGGAACCGCTGTTCTGGATTCACCTGAACGTGGATTATCCCTTCAACCTGACCGGTATTCTGTATTTTCCACGCATCAAGAATGAACTGCGGTTCCAGCGCGAAAAAATTCAGCTGTACAGCCGTCAGGTGTTCATTACCGACGAGGTGAAGGACGTGGTGCCCGACTTCCTGATGATGCTGCACGGCGTTATCGACTCGCCCGATATTCCGCTCAACGTATCCCGTAGCTTCCTGCAGGCCGACTCGAACGTGAAGAAAATTAATGGCTACATTACCCGCAAAGTAGCCGATAAACTCAATGATCTGTTCAACGCCGACCGTAAAGCGTTTGAAGAGAAATTTGATGACATTGGGCTGTTCATCAAGTATGGCATCCTGAGCGACGATAAGTTTTGGGAGAAGGCTAAAAACTTCGTGCTGCTCAAAAATACCGAAGGGGTCTATACTACCACTGATGAGTACCGCGAGAAGATTCAGGCCAACCAGACCGACAAAAACGAGACCCTTGTTGTACTCTATACCAGCGACCGTAAACAGCAGGATGCCTACGTGGAATCGGCTACCCGGCGCGGGTACGATGTGTTGCTGATGGACAACGTTATTGACGCGCACTTTATCAATGCACTGGAGCAGAAACTCGAAAAGGTACATTTCCAGCGGGTTGATGCCGATACCCTCGATAAAATCATTGACAAGGGGCTGAACAATGAGAGTGTTCTGTCGGAGGAGGATAAAACTAAACTGAAGGAACTGTTCGATCAGGTGCTGGACAATAAAATGCTGAACGTCAGTATCGAAGCCCAGCCAACGGATGAACTACCCGTTACCATCACGCAGCCGGAGTTTATGCGTCGGATGAAAGACATGTCGGCCCTGTCGGGTGAGCAGTCGATGTACGGTAACTTCCCGATGATGCATAATGTTGTGGTGAACGCCAACCATTCGCTGATTGGCCGCATCCTGACCGAAACGGATGGCGATACGCAGAAGGCATTAGTGAAGCAGGTATATGATCTGGCGCTGCTATCCCAAAATATGCTGACCGGTGCCGACCTGACCGCCTTTGTGCGCCGGACGGTAGCGCAGTTGTAGAAAGAAGATAGTCTGTAAACAGTCATTTCCGGTTATTGGTAATCAAATAGTACCAATAACCGGAAATGACTGTTTTTTTTTGTTTACAACCACCCGAAACTCCGCTTTTTACGGTCTTCCGTTGTTACTGCGGGGTATCTGGCTAATGGGATTACCAGCCTGTTTTGGGGCACGGCTAAACCAGATTTTTCGTTTGGCCGCCAGCTGACTCATGATAAACACCAGGACCAGGCCAATAACAATGGCTGTGACCAGCGGCAGCAGGATACTGAAGATCGACAGTACGATAGACGCGATGTTCTCTCCGGAGGCTACCACGGGGTTGGCAAGCCCGCCCGTGGTGGCGGAGGAGCCAAGCCGGAGCAGGCTGGTACCCGCCTGAACGATACCCGCCGAACTCCCGCCCAGGATCAGCCCCAGACCCCAGTGCAGTACCGGATTGTCGATGTGCAGGAAAGTAGTACTGAGCAGGGTACCGGCAATGATGGAAGTAGGGGTAGCAATGGTATCCAGCACGTTGTCGAGCCAGGGAACGTAATAGGCTCCCACTTCCAGCATGGTAGCCACCAAAAGACCAAACAGGGCAGTCCAGGTACCCATCCACTCAAACCCAGCCATCGTATCGATGAAGCCAAATTTTGTGGCCGCACTGGCAATGAGCAACGGCACAAAGATGCGAAACCCACAACAGGCCGCCAGCCCAACGCCCACGCAGGCGCTCATAATCCAATCTAAAGACATAGCTTTCTGTTTTCAACCTTAACCCATTTTAAGGCACGAGGGTTTACTCAAAAAATTGTGGATTGAAATTCATCAGGAACGCTTCGTCCGTGGCGCGGGTCAGGGCGGTGTACAGCCAGCGCACAAACTCATCGTTTACCTGACCATCGGGCAAAAAACCCTGGTCGACAAACACCGCACTCCACTGGCCACCCTGCGCTTTGTGGCAGGTGAGGGCATAGGCGAATTTGACCTGCAGCGCGTTCAGGTACGGGTCGCGCCGGATGGCTTCGGCCCGTTCTTTTTTGCTCTTGATATAGAAATAATCCTTCATCACGCTTTCGTACAGCGCCTTGTACTGATCGGAGGTGAGCGAAGGCACGGATGTGTGCAGCGTGTCGAGCATAATCTTGGCGTCGAAATCAGGCTGCTCTTCGTAGTCTACCAGGCGCAGGGTTACGGTCGCAAACCGGAAGCCGTGCATTTCTTCTTTATTACGTATTTTCTGCACCTCCACAAACTCGCCGTTAGCCAGAAAACCCGCCGGCGATTCTTCGTCCAGGATGGTGTAATTGTTCCTGGCAATCATCAGCATATCGCCCGCGTCGAGTTCTTCTTCGCACTGATCAATCATCCGCCGGACAAACTGGTTGTATTGGACCGCCGTTTTATTGGACCGGCAAATGATGGCCGTATTCTCCCGGCCGTACTTGTCATACGCATACCGGATACCATCTTCCAGTTTGGTCAGCGGCATTTTGTAAATGTCACTAAACGACCGGACATTGAGCTGAATGGCCGGCGAGTCGGCCGAAGAAGCCGTTGCCTTATCGCTCAGAAGGGCATCGAATCCAACGGCTTTGGGCGTGGGTGAGCCGTCGTTGTCCAGCAGCATGCGCAGGCCGGTGGCGTTATACAGAATACCGGATTCTTCATCCTGGCGCATCACCTCGGTTAGTTCCTGCTCGTACACCACCATGTCGAACGCACTGGCCAGAAAACCCCGGTCTAGCGCGGGGCTCAGTTCCCGGCCAACGGGCGGCAGCTGAGCCGTGTCGCCTACCAGCATCAGCTTGTTGCCGGCGTTCTCAAAAACGTAGTCGATCAGATCGGTCAGCAGGCCTTTGCCGCCAAAATCCGCTTCGTCGGAAATCATCGAGGCTTCGTCCACAATGAAGAGCGTGTCTTCATGGTAATTTTTCTGACGTTGGAACGCCAGCGTTCCCGACCCCGGATCGGCCACCTGCCGGTATATTTTCCGGTGGATAGTCTGGGCTGATTTTTTGGCGTAGCTGGTCATTACTTTGGCGGCCCGACCCGTAGGGGCCAGGAGCACCGATTTATACCCAAAACGGGGCAGTACTTTAATGAGTGTGCCAACGAGAGTCGTTTTGCCGGTACCGGCGTAGCCGCGCAGCAGGAAGCAGTCGCGGTAGTGTTCGAAGTCCTCGTGGGCGATGAATGTACCAATCTGTTCGAAGAATTGTGACTGGCCGGGAGTGGGTTTAAAAGGGAAACGTTTAGCCAGCAATTGAGCGGCTGTCTGGGTTTCGTTCATGCTTCTAAGGTACAAAAAAGGGCACAAAGGAAAAAGTAAAACGTAGCCCTTTGGGAAGTGGAACATCCTGAATTTTAGCTTTTTTTTGCCCTTTCCGTTCTTTCCCTTTTACCCTTTCCTGTTTTTTAGTATTTTCACCCACAACTAAATCCTTCCGGCAATGAACATCCGTCATATACTCCAGGGTAAAAAGATCAATGCGCTGTTTTCCGTTTCCTCCGGCCAAACCGTACTGGATGCTTTACGGCTCATGGCCGAAAAGAACATCGGAGCTGTACTGGTTATTGACGAGGGAGTGCTCACGGGAATTTTCTCTGAGCGGGACTACGCACGGAAAGTAATCCTGAAAGACCGCCACTCCGACGGTACGCTTATTGCCGACGTGATGACGGCCAACGTAATTACCATCGGTCCTGATCAGCGCATTGAAGAATGCATGCATATCATGTCGGACAAACACATCCGGCACCTGCCCGTTATGGATCAAAAAGGATTGATTGGTATCATTTCGATTAATGATGTAGTGTCGGCCATTATTGTCGACCAGAAAACCCGGATCGATTCGCTCGAAAGCTATATTTCGGGGAGTCCCTATTAAGGGATGAATGAGTCGCTGGGGCAATGGTAGATTCATTACTTAAACGACTCGCGTAAACCAATTCATCGTTTATAATTCATCAGTCAATACCTACCTTTGCGTCCCCAAATTAGTATCGACATGACGCAGGTAATGGATGTAAATAAGCCCCGCGAGGAGGTGCTGAAATTATATGGTAACCGGCTCCGGCTCCGGGTATGTGGCTTGTACCGGGAAGGTGACCGTTTGCTGATGGTCAAGCACCGGGGTATCGGCCCGACCGACACGTTCTGGTGCCCACCGGGTGGTGGTCCGCAATTCAACGAAACGGCTCCCAGTGCATTGGTCCGGGAATTTGTGGAGGAAACCGGTTTGGATGTGGAGATTGGCGATATGCTGTTTGTGAACGAGTTCATGCAGCCTCCTCTCCATGCCATGGAACTGTTCTTTCAGGTCCGGGCAACGGGCGGCTCACTACGGCAGGGGTTCGACCCTGAGATGAGTGCGGACGGGCAGATTATTGACGAAGTGCGGTTAATGAGTTTCGAGGAGATAAAGGCTTATCCACCCGCAGAGGTTCACGCCCTGTTTCAACACTGCCAGTCGATGGATGATGTGTTTCGGCTTCGTGGCTATTTGCCCTAGAGCGATACTACCCAAGGCTCCCTCTTTTTACCGTCTTCGTATACGATATCTATAATACCTTTACTTTTTAGTTCGCCCGTTTGTGCCAACCGCTGTGACCCTTGCCCCCAAGACAACCATACGTACATACCCGTTCGATCCCGGAAAAACTGGAAAATCGGTTTTATGCCTGGAGGTAGGACAGGACCGGTTTCAACTGCTGGTGCGGGACGCAGATGGGCAGGCTTCGTGCCTTGAAGATTACCGGTTTTCATCGTTATCGACAGAGCAGTCCCTGTTGGGCGTGCTACCCGATGTTTTCCGGGATCATGACGTACTACGGGCAGGGCCCTGGCAGGAAATTCGGGTTAGCATTAATTCTTCCTCCTTCACGCTGATTCCCGAACCCCTCTTTCGCAAAGAATATGCGGCCAGCTACCTGGCCCTGATGCGCGGCAGCCTGCTGCCTCCCCATGAGTTTGCCCAGATGTACGCTCACGAGGCAGATGGCTTTTTGTCCGTTTTCAACCTGGAACACGCTCTGTTCAATTATTTTTCGGAAATGTATCCGCTCCAGCCGCTGATTTTCGTTCACCAGACCAGTGCTCTTATCCAGGCTACGGCCAATCTGGATCGCCAGTCGCTGACGGGGGGGCGTTTTTACCTCTATTTTGACGATGAATTTGTAACGATACTGTACTGGAAAGATCATCTGTTACGCTACTGCAACCGGTTCGGCTATAAAAATGCGCAGGATTTAGCGTACTATATTCTTTACGTGCTCGACGAACAGGGCCTGACTGCTGGTACCGCTCCCATCGCTCTGTTTGGTGAAATTACTCCTTTTTCGGAAGCCTATTCGGAGTTAAGTCGTTTCCTGCCCAGCCTGTCATTCGGTACGGTACCCGCCGGTTTAACGCTGGCACCGGCATTCAGCGACCTGCCCGACCACCGGTATTTGAGTATGTACGGACTCGGTCTATTAAATGAATGAGCAGCGTAAAACCTGTTCAGGCTGCTCATTTGTTCATTCACTAACACCTGATGAAAAGAACTGCGTTGTTTCCCGGCTCGTTTGATCCCTTCACAAAAGGGCACGAAGATATTGTCCTGCGGGGCCTGCGGTTGTTTGATGAAGTCGTGATCGGTATCGGGCGAAATACCCGCAAAGAGCGCTATTTCCCGCTAGAGCAGATGACGAAGCTGATTGAGAGTGCCTTTCGCCATCAGTCGGCCGTGCACATCATTACCTACGAAGATCTGACGGCTAATGTAGCGCGGGCCATCAACGCGAAGTTTATTCTTCGGGGTTTGCGCAACACCACCGATTTTGAGTACGAGAATGGTATCTCGCAGGTAAACCGGTACATCTACGAAGATTTGGAAACCGTGTTTCTAATCACTTCCCCGCACCTGGCCCCTATCAGTTCCAGTATCGTCCGCGACCTGCATCGCTACGGTCAGCAGGTGGACGAGTTCCTGCCGTATACCCTGCAGGAACCCGCAGGCAGCGGACAATAAGCGTAGCAGGGCAGACAAAACGGCCGGATAGCGGCTAGCTTTTAACGCCCATCGCCTGCAGTTGATCAATCACGTACCGAATCGAGCTGAAGGAGTTGGTTAGGGCCAGCTTCGTTTCACGCCGGTTAAGCCACGCCAGTTTCTCAATATCTTCTTCAAACTGCGGGGCCATCCGGCTATCGTCCAGTACCCCCATCTGGTACCACTTGGTCCGTTTTAAAATCCGGTTGCCGTTCAGGGTGTAGGTGTGCCAGGTGGTACAGATTCGCTGATTGATGGATACTTTGACGCCGGTTTCCTCCCGAACTTCGCGGGCGGCTCCCACTCGGGAAGATTCGCCGGGGTCCAGCTTGCCTTTTGGTAAATCCCAGACGCCCCGCCGGAACATCAGCAGCATTTTATCACCTTTAAGCACAACACCACCGGCTGCCTTAATTACTTTGAACGGTTTTTTGATGGCTTCTTCGCAGGCTTCTTTATCCAGGCAGCCCAGGGTTACAGAAAGCATGTAGCTGGCATCCGCTTTCTGAAGCAGTGCCAATAACTTGCTGACGGTAGTAGGAGTAGCGTTCAGAACCAGGAGGTGACCGTGCAGTACATCGTCCCTGAGCGACTCTAAACGGGCATCCACCACTTCATCGTACTCCGTAACGGGCGTACCCTTTTCCGAGGCCGGGTCCGTTAATTGAGCAGCGGCTTTTGGACCTACAAGCCGGATGGGACGGTCATTTATGAAAATAATCATTAGAACAATAAGCAGTTCAAACCGTAAAAGTAGTGAAACTGCTAGTCTGTCGCACACAAGAATCGGTTGGAAAGCAGTCCAGTTTCTATATTTTTGCAACAGGCCAACTTTCTCCCTTTGTGGAACTACTCATTATTTTACTACTGACGATTGTGAATGGGGTATTCTCAATGTCAGAAATTGCGCTGGTATCTTCCCGGAAATCGAAATTAGAAACAGCCGCCCGCAACGGTGATCGTCGGGCGCAGGTGGCCCTCGACCTGTCCAATTCACCCAACCGATTTCTGTCGACGGTGCAGATCGGTATTACGCTGATCGGTATTTTACTGGGTATTTTTTCGGGTGATAAACTCACCACCGACGTGCAGGCGTATGTGGCGCAGATTGACATTGTCCAGCCTTACGCTCATTCCATCGCGGTAGTGCTGGTGTTGCTGCTGCTCACGTATATGTCGCTTGTTTTTGGCGAATTGGTGCCAAAACGGATTGGGTTGTCCAATCCCGAAGGTATCTCCAAAACGATGGCTGCACCGATGATTTTCCTCTCGAAAGTAACGTCGCCGTTTATTGCGCTGCTTACCTATTCCAGCGACTTGCTGCTTAAGCTGCTGAATATCACCCCTAACGCCAGTTCGGTAACGGAAGAGGAAATCAAAAGCCTGATTCAGGAAGGGACCTCGGGGGGCGCTATCGAAGAGATTGAACAGGAAATTGTGCAGAACGTCTTTCAGCTCGGCGACCGTAAGATTACCTCGCTGATGACCAACCGGCAGGAAATTATTTACCTCGATCTGGACGATGAAACGGCCGAAAACAAAGCGAAGGTGCTGGACTACAAACACTCCGTTTATCCGCTATGCAACGGGGGGGTCGATGAAGTGGTTGGCCTGATTTATACGAAAGACTTTCTGGGACGTGATTTCGATGTGGAGTTGACGCGCCTTCAGGACATGAAGCGGGATGTCCTGTTTATTCCCGAAAACAACCGGGCCTATCAGGTACTGGAGCGGTTTCGGGAACGCCGGCAGTACGTAGGTATGATTGTGGACGAATATGGCGGGGTGCTTGGTATCATTACCATCAACGATATTCTGGATGTACTGGTGGGCGATATCAACGACGATACCCATTCTGATTACGAGATTCGGGAGCGCGAAGACGGTAGTTTCCTGATTGATGCCCAGTTACCTTTTGAGGATTTTCTGTCTTATTTCTCCATTACCATCAATGCCGCCACCAAACGCGAGCTGACCGGCTTCGATACCCTCGGGGGCTTTGCCCTCCATATCCTGAAAGATATTCCCCAAACCGGCGAAACCTTTGTGTGGCACGCTTACCAGTTCGAAATCATCGACATGGACAAAAGCCGGATTGACAAGATCATGGTGAACAAATTAACGGAGGAGTAGTCTCATACCAAACACCACTCCCCGTTTGCTGGTTATACAGGCGCACTAAACTCAACGACGCCATGCGATACCTCATACCCGATTCCACCGAACTGACCGGTGGTGATGCCAGCAAACGGCCCATCGAAGCGGTTCCAACCGGTATGGAAACCGATCCACACGCCGATGAAGAAGTGATTGATCAACAATCGAATTACCCTGAACCTGTGCGGCAGTCCGGCGAATCCGCTAAAATCGCGCCTGATGATCTGGCCGATTCGATTGCCTACGCGCTGGATGGCAGTGGTCCCGGGCCTACCAACGCTAAACCCAATGTAGCCGGTCACTCCTTTATTACGGAAGGCACGACGGGCGGTGGGCTGGAAGAGGAGAAAAGGATTGCCGGGGCCTGATAGAAGTCCATTTATTCGTCCGCTACTACGATACCTTCGTCGGCCAGATAGCGGGCAATGTTAAAGGTGTGGCCATCCATTAGTTCGATGTCGGCATCCCATTCACGCACCTTCCAGTCTTGCGGTGTCCCATCGGGACCCTGCTCCATAACCGTGACGGTTTTGGTGTTTATCATGATCCAGATAATGCGTTCCACACCAAAATCGAGCAGTTTCTTCGATTTTTTGTAGATGTAGCCAAAACCGGTCAGTTCCGAAACATCAGCTTCGGTATCTATTTCAATAACCAGTTTGGGCGGAACATCAGGGTATTTTCGGTTGATCTTGTCGGCGGTCAAGACGGCTTTGTCGAAGATGGCAATGTCGTTTGAAAGGTTATTGTTCCGATCGATATGATTACCAATCTCATTCGTGTAGACACGGTATTTCGAGCGGTCTATGAATTGATAAATAATGGAGAGCAGATAACTGACTAACTCGGCCTGAAGCGAACTGCATCCAATAATTTGTTCCAGTGTTTTGGTTTTGTTTAGTACGGACTGGTATCCCTGGTAGTAAACAGGCTTGCCGTCCATTACTTCACAGACCAGATAATCAGGGATTTTTCGCTTCGGTTTTTCGGTCGATTTAGGCGTTATCGGCGTTGGCATAGCTCATTTGCTTTTTATCAAAGATACAGAAAATAGACCTCTTTGCCCAGGTTTTTTACACCACTTCTTTGTACTGCATTCGGTACAGATTCGCGTAAAAACCTTCGTGCTGGAGTAGTTCCTCGTGGTTGCCCTGCTCCACAATACGTCCTTTGTCGACGACAATAATGTTGTTGGCTTTCTGGATGGTCGACAGCCGGTGGGCAATCACGATAGCGGTACGCCCTTTCATCAGCTTGCCGATGGCATCCTGAATCATCTCCTCCGTTTCGGTATCGACGGATGACGTAGCTTCGTCGAGCACGATAATTTTGGGATTCTGCACCATTGCCCGCACGAAGGATATCAACTGGCGCTGTCCCACCGACAGGGTAGAACCGCGCTCCATGACGTTGTATTCGTAGCCACCCGGCAGGCGCTCAATGAATTCGTGTACCCCAACCAGCTTGGCCGCTTCTATAATCTGCTCCCGCGTAATACGGGCATCACCCAGGGTAATGTTATTTTCGATGGTGTCAGAAAATAGAAACACATCCTGCAGCACAACGCCAATATTTCGGCGCAGATGACCCAGTTCATAGTCGTGCACATCGACATCATCAATCCAGATACCGCCTTTATTGATGTCATAGAAACGGCTCAGCAGGTTGATAATGGATGACTTACCCGCACCGGTAGCCCCTACAAAAGCGATGGTTTCGCCCGCATTGGCCCGGAAAGAAATGTCGCGTAGTACCCAGTCTTCATTATTGTAAGCAAACCAGACATCCTTAAACTCCACTTTACCCTGAATCGTATCGGGGACAAAATGGCCATCGTTGCGGGTGTACTCATCACTGTCCAATAGTTTCAGAATCCGGTCGGTACTGACGATGCCCATTTGCAGGGTATTGAACCGGTCGGCCAGCATCCGGATGGGACGAAAGAACAGGTTGATAAACATCACGAAAGCGGTAACCGTACCAAACGTAACGTCCGAATTGATAATCTGGGTCGACCCGTACCAGACAACCATCCCCACCGCTACCGCCGAAATGATATCGGCTACGGGATAGTATATGGAGTAGTACCAGGATGGACCGGATGTTGGCCGCCCGGTGCTCGTCATTGATAACCCGGAATTTTTCGGCCTCGATTTTTTCGCTGCCAAAGATCTGAACGATGTTCATCCCGGTAATGTGCTCCTGCACGAATGAATTCAGGTTGGCAACGGCCGTACGCACATTGTTGAACGACTTTTTAATTTTCTCCTTGAAAACGTAGGTGCTGAACAGCATAAGTGGAATGGTCGACAGGCTGATAGCTGCCAGTCGCCAGTCGGTGTAGAACATAACCCCGATAATCAGGACCAGTTGCAGGATATCGCCCGCAATGGCGGCCATGCCCTGCTAAACACGTCGGCCAGGGTTTCAACGTCCGATATGGCGCGGGTAACCAATCGGCCAATGGGGGTGTTATCGAAAAACTTGAGCCGAAGAAACAGTATTTTCTGGTAGAGCTGCACCCGAATGTCGCGAATAACGAATTGCCCCAGCCAGCCCGACAGGTAGGTGTTTAAAAACTGAACGACGGCCTGAACCACCAGCACGCCAATCATCAATACCAGCATCTGGGTCAGCTGCTGGTAGTTGCCCATCGCAATGATGTTGTCGATGGTATACCGAATCAGCAGCGGTGCCAGGGGGGCCAAACAGGCAGAAACCAGGATGGTGCCCACCAGCAGGTAAAAACGGGTTTGATAGGGCTTCACGAACGTGTAAAGACGTCGTAGAATAGCCCAGTCGAAAATTTGTCCGGTCGACGCTCCGACGGTGGCCGACACTCCGGTGGCCTGCGCTCCGGTAGTAGGTGTTGCAACGGCGGCTGGCGATCCGGTGGCCGGCACTCCGGCTTTTTTCTGGTCTTGACTCACTGGTAAATGGAAGGGGCACGTGTTGGATGGGTAACAGTGTTTTTACCCCGAACGGTTCAGCCAATTGGTAGTTACGCCGTGAATACGGCCCTGTTTAGCAGTAAAATCTAGGGACAAATACTTTCTTTAACAGTGCTTGTCTGCTTATTGATGCCATGAAACGACGAACCTTTGCCCGGTTTGCGGCCACCTTACCCATTAGTTTGCCTGCCGTCGGCGGGGTGATAAATCCTGCCAGCGTTTTACCCATTGAAGGGAGTTCAACCGGAAAGGAAGACCGGGCTTACTGGTTGCAGATACTACTGAAAGTGGCTGATCCGGTTTTGACGGCCCTGGCTGCCAATCGCCTGAAAGCGACAATGCCGGTCGAGTCGGCACCGGGGCAGCAGGCGGGTCGGCTGGTGGTGTCCCATCTGGAAGCCCTTGGCCGGACCCTGGCGGGGCTGGCGCCCTGGCTGGAACTGAATGCGGATGATAACGTGCAGGAGGACCTATTACGGCAGCGCCACCTCGATCTGGCCCGGCAGGCTATCGCCAACGGCGTTAATCCGCAGTCGCCCGATTACCTCAACTTTACCAACGGCGGACAACCGCTGGTCGACGCGGCTTTCCTGGCGCACGGTCTTATCCGTTCGCCCAAGCTCTGGTATGCACTGAGCACCGGCGAACAGGGTAACGTTATAAAAGCCCTGCAGGCCAGCCGGGTCATTAAGCCGGGCTATAACAACTGGCTGCTGTTCAGTGCCATGGTAGAGGCTGCTTTGCTGAAGTACACTGGCTCCGGCGATGAGTTGCGGATGGACTACGCCATTCGGCAGCATCAGGCCTGGTATAAGGGGGATGGCGCGTATGGCGATGGACCCGATTTTCACTGGGATTATTACAATAGTTACGTCATCCAGCCCATGCTGCTCGACGTTGTAAAAACACTGTCCGACGCTGGTAAGGCCGAAAAAGGATTGTACGAAACCTTGCTGGCCCGTGCCCAGCGGTACGCCATGATTCAGGAGAGGCTCATTTGTGCCGATGGCTCCTTCGCGGCTTTCGGACGCTCACTGGCCTATCGATGTGGGGCGTTCCAGCTACTGGCTCAACTGGCTTTGCAACAACAGTTGCCCCCGGAACTACCGGCCGGACAGGTACGCTCGGCCCTGACTGCCGTTATCCACCGGACAATGGATGCACCCGGCACGTTCGATGCGAAGGGCTGGCTTCAGATTGGTTTGTGCGGGCATCAGCCTGCCATTGGGGAAACCTACATCTCAACGGGTAGTCTGTATTTGTGCTCCGTGGCGTTTCTGCCCCTGGGTATATCCGTTTCGGAACCGTTCTGGTCAGCCCCGGAAGCTGACTGGACGGCTAAAAAAATCTGGTCGGGGCAGGATGTAAAAACGGATCACGCGCTGAAAGGATAGGTGTGCTATCAAACAGGGCATTCGTCCGAAACCACGTACTGATTATTTCAGCCGGGGATCTCAGGTGTGCGGCTCTGTGCTGATTAGTTTCAGCGTGGCGTGTTCGGGGTGGAGGGGATTGAGCAGGTAGTTGTACTCAGTGGGTGATTGCGCTGAAGGAACGCGCATGATCCAGCATTTGCGTTCGGTAATCCATTGGTCGGCCATATCCGCCAGTTCTTCAAAATAGGGAATGCCCTCCCAGCCAGCGGATAAGCTATTCTTCTCAATTAGCCAGATTGACGCTTCTTCAGGAATTTGAACCGTGACTAAAGATTGATTTCTGGGTACCATTCTGGAATTAGCCAACACCTCCAGCTTTGCCAGAGATACGTGTTCGGCAAGGTAAAGAATCCGGGTGCCTTTACGATGCCAGCGTCCGGGGCCGTATAGTCCACCAGTTCCGCTGAGATCGTTGGCATACGTTGTATTAGTTATCCTGTATAGATTCATAAGGTGGCTTTTGACTATACGTATGTAGCTGTCGCCAAACTTTTGTTGTCTTATGAAAATATACCGTGCAATAGCGCATTTAGCACGTTCATTACTTGTTTTCGCCCAATCATAGTCCCGAGTAAATCAATTGGTCTTTTCTCCTGTAGGGCTGGAATACGTGTGTTTAGCCAGTACTCCAAATCTTCTTTATTTTCGAACACTTCAATACCTTTCTCGTAAACCTCCGATAGCGAGATGGCTTTCTCCGTTTCATCCTGCGTGAGAGTAGCTTTAGCTCGAATGCGCCGTTGATAGGTACTCTCCGAAATTGAAAGAATATGGCTCATTTCTTTATTTGTAAAACCAAAGTTGTTCTGCAAAAAAGTTACTGATTCCATGGGTAGCCCTTCTTTCGCTAGTTCGATAAGGTCAAATTCGTGACGAACCGGTCGCTTAATGAGTTGTTCCCCTCCTAATCCTTCGATAATTTGGCGAATGGATACCTGCATGGTAATTTGATAGTTTTTATACGGTCAATTGACAACAACCTGACAAAGATAACAATTCCTTGCAACCCTGTTCGACTGTGTTCTACCTTTGCGGCTCTAAAGGGTGAAAGAGTGAATGAGTAAAAGAGCGAATAAACGCTCCGGCACAGTCGCTCTTTCACTTATTCACTAACTCACTCATTGTACATGGAATACCGTATTGAAAAGGACACCATGGGCCAGGTGCAGGTACCGGCCAATGTGTACTGGGGTGCCCAGACCCAGCGCTCCATCGAGAATTTCAAAATTGCACAGGACATCAATAAAATGCCCCGTGAGATTATCCGGGCGTTTGCCTACCTTAAAAAAGCGGCTGCGCTGACCAACTTCGATGCGGGCGTGCTGACTCAGGAAAAAAGTGATTTGATTGGGCAGGCCTGCGACGAGATTCTGGCCGGGAAGCTTGGACGACCAGTTCCCGCTGGTGGTCTGGCAAACCGGTTCGGGGACGCAGAGCAACATGAACGTTAATGAGGTAATTGCCTACCGGGGCCATGTGCTGCAGGGGGGTGAACTGGCCGACGAGAAGAAGTTTCTGCATCCGAACGATGATGTAAACAAGTCGCAGTCGAGTAACGATACGTTTCCGACGGCCATGCACATTGCCGCCTATAAGATTCTGCTCGACATTACGATTCCGGGCATCACCAAACTGCGTGATACGCTGGCGGCCAAGTCGAAACAGTTCATGCAGGTAGTCAAAATTGGCCGGACGCACTTTATGGATGCCACACCCCTGACGGTGGGGCAGGAGTTTTCGGGCTATGTGTCCCAGCTGGACCACGGCCTGCGGGCTATCAACAACTCGCTGGCGCACCTGAGTGAGCTGGCGCTGGGTGGTACCGCCGTGGGAACGGGAATTAACACGCCCCCGAATTATTCCGAAAACGTAGCCAAACACATTGCCAGCGTAACGGGTCTGCCATTTGTAACGGCCGAAAACAAGTTCGAAGCCCTGGCCGCACACGATGCCATTGTGGAAGCGCACGGGGCGCTCAAAACCGTAGCCGCCAGCCTGATGAAAATTGGGAACGATATCCGGATGCTGTCCAGTGGCCCCCGGGCAGGCATTGGGGAGCTGCACATTCCTGACAATGAGCCAGGGTCATCCATCATGCCGGGTAAGGTAAACCCCACCCAGTGCGAAGCCATGACCATGGTGGCTGCGCAGGTAATGGGCAACGACGTCGCTATTAACATCGGGGGCATGAGCGGTCATTTTGAACTGAACGTGTTCAAGCCGGTCATGATTTTTAACTTCCTGCACTCGGCCCGGCTCATTGGCGATGTGTGCGTTTCGTTTAACGACAAGTGTGCGGAAGGTATCGAGCCCATCGAAGCCAACATTAAAAAGCACGTCGACTCATCACTGATGCTGGTTACGGCCCTGAATACCAAAATTGGCTACTATAAAGCCGCCGAAATTGCCCAGACCGCCCACAAAAACGGGTCTACCCTGAAAGAAACCGCCCTGAAACTCGGCTACCTGACGGAAGAAGAATTCAACGAGTGGGTGAAACCCGAAGACATGGTAGGGGAAATTAAATAGTTGCTATTTAATTCAATTAGTACCGGGCAAGCCCCTCGCGTTCTTCGCGAGGGGCTTGCCCTTTTAGGTACGTTTGATTGATACCGGGCCAAGTTCCTTTCGAACCTATTATGGTCGAAACAGCTGCTGAAAATTTGTGCTGCCGATAACCACTGAGAGCCATGAGCGTTGTGCCGTTTAGTTCAGCCGTCATAACCATCTGACCAGCGTCAATGGCTGAAAATGGAGCAACAGAAGCGGGCGGTTCCCTGGGTCTGTCCATCAAATCAAAGGCAGGCGTGCAGTACAACGCTAATCTGGATTTACGGGGGTTATAATGAACTTAGCCAAAACCTGCCGCTTCGGCTGGAGGCCAATCTTCTTCAGGGTTTCATTGAGCAGATTGAGGTCTTTTTTTGTCAGTGGGAGTCGTTGTTCTTCCGGTTGAAAAGTTGTTCCGGTGGGGTAGTCTACACCCGGCGTCTTTGTCATTTCTATGTGGTTGCCCAACAGGTAAGAAACTTTGTGGGTGTTGGCAAAATCCGTCAACCGCTGAATACTGGTCGTAAAGGCAGCCCAATCCCGAATGTATAGTCGGCCGGGATAAACGCTATCGCCGGATAGTAGCAGCTTCGTTTCAGGATCGTAAAGTGCAATGGAGGATTTATCGTGTCCGGGAATGGGAATTACCTCAATCAGCCGGTTTCCCAAGTCAAGCACGCCGTTATTGTTCGGCCAGTTCTGAATGGTAAAAAACGAGGCTACATCAGCAACCGTCTTCCCGATAACAACCGTATTGGGCTTGTTTTTAAACTGAGTATCGCCTGCCACATGATCACCATGGGCGTGGGTATGCGCCACAATAAGCTCCATCGTATGGCCGGTGGTCTGTTCCCGTTGGTCAACCAGTTTTTTAACGGTGCTGTACAAGGGAAACAACGCTTCATCTTCCGTAGCGCCCGTATCGATGAGCAGGGCTTTCTGGCTGCCCATGAACAGGAAGAGGAACGGGGCTTCGTAATTGGTGCACTTATTCTGCCTTAACATCCAGGTGCTGGCGTTAAGCTGGACCAGCTGAATCGGTGGGTCGGTGTTCTGTTTGCAATCGGCCGATCCGTGAAACCACGCCACCTTTTTCAGGTTTATGAGGTTTTTATGACTGGTACAGGCGGAAACCAGAAAAGCAGTTATACAGGCTACTACGGTCGTTGAACGCATTGGGTTGGGGAATACCTGTTAAAACAACGGCGTACGCTGGCCTGCTACTACAGAATCCGTTTCCTGGGGCTGGAACCGGTAGAGGAAGGGCGCTTTGTGGGGGGTGCCGGCCCGACGTTCAGACAGTCGTTCCAGCTGATTGGACGCCATCACTTTCTTGTAAAAATTGCGGGCATCCAGCGACTGGCCCAGGATGGTTTCGTGCAAACGCTGTAGTTCCGGAATCGTAAACGTGTCTGGCAGCAGGTGATTAAGGGGCTGATCGGGCAGGGCTTTCCGCAGGGACTGAAGCGCAACGGCAATGATGTGATTATGATCAAAAAGCAAATCTGGTACTTCATCCAGACTCCACCACCGGCATTCTTCCGTCAGAAAATCCGGCGCGGGTATCACTTTTGAGTGTTCCACCAGGGCATAATAACCCAGTGAGATGGTCCGTTCCGACCAGTTTGACCCGTCGATGGGCAGGTTAATTTTTCGCCAGGTAGCTTCCTGATCGTAGCGCACGGCTTCGCCAAAAACGTAAAATTGCTGGAGGTACAGCTCATTTAAACCCGTCCGTTCCTTCATAATGCGCTGTGCGGCATGGTCAACGGATTCCGCTTTCCGGATGAACCCACCCGGCAGACTCCATTCGCTGGTACCCTTCCAGCGCAGCAGCAATACCTTCAGCTGATTCTGGTGAAACCCAAAAATAACCCCGTCGATGGAGAGGTAATGAATACAGTGTTCAAAGATGTCCTGGTAGTAGCCAACAGCCGGATGATTATAATCTGTCATAAAATGGTACAATAAAATAGGTACGCAAGTTGAACGTACAATGTCTTTGCGTACTTTTGACGTAAAGATACCGGGCTCCGCTGTTAAGATTCATTTTTAAATAAATTTTCCGCTTCGTTCCGCTAACTCACCTCATACTATGTGCTTACCTCGTTTGTTTCTTGCCCTCAGTCTGCTGACGCTATGTGGGCCGGCATTTTGTGCCAATGTCGATACGCTGGTCATTTCCAGTGCAGCCATGAATCGTTCCATGAAAGCGGCCATTGTGCTGCCAGCCTCGTACGAAAAGACCAAAATTACCTATCCTGTACTGTATCTGCTGCATGGGGGTGGTGGAACCTTTAGCGACTGGCTGAAACAAACGCCCGACAAAATGCTGGTGCAAAAGCTGGCCGACCAGTATAACCTGATTATCGTTATGCCCGAAGGCGAACGGCTCGGGGGGTATCTGGATAGCCCGGTTCAGAAAGACAACCTGTTCGAAACGTACGTTGCCAAAGAGGTGGTCGATAAAATTGATAATACCTACCGCACCGTTCGGGATAAGAAAGGCCGGGTAATTACGGGGCTGAGCATGGGTGGCCACGGTGCCCTGTACCTCGCCACGCGCCACCCCGATTTGTATTGTGCTGCCGGTAGCATGAGCGGGGCGCTGGATCTGAACCCGGCCAACTGGCGCATAGACCCCGGATTTGCCAAACAGATTGAACCCGGCTTTGCCCGGATTCTGGGTCCGATAGGCTCAACTCCCGACCTGTACGCGGCTAACTCCGTGGTAAACATGACGGACAAGATGAAAGCCAACGGGCAGAAACTGATCATCGACTGTGGCGTAGACGATTTCCTGATCGAACCCAACCGCGAGCTGCACCGCCGACTGGTTTATAACAAGGTTGAGCACGACTATACCGAACGGCCCGGTGGTCATACCTGGGACTACTGGCAGAATTCGCTGCCCTACCACATCCTGTTTTTCCAGAATGTTCTGAAAGCCAACGGAACCCTTGCGCAATAAACCGAATGAATAAGCTGCCTGTCAATACCCTCCTTTTTGCACTAACCTGCCTGCTGTCACTAACGACGCTGGCGGCTAAAGTCGATACGCTGGATGTGCCGAGTGCCAGCATGAACCGAACGCTGCGGGCGGCTGTGGTGCTGCCGGAAACGTACCGTAAAGCCAGAAAACAAGCCTTCCCGGTGCTGTACCTGCTCCACGGCGGCTCGGGTAACTTCCGCGACTGGCTGACCAAAGTGCCCGACAAAACGCTGCTGCACCGAATGGCCGACCAGTACAACCTGATCATTGTAACCCCCGACGGCGACCCTACCAGCTACTACTTCGATAGTCCGCTGGTGAAAACCAGCCAGTTCGAAACGTTTATTGCCAACGAGCTGATCGACAAAGTAGACAACACTTACCGCACCGTTCGGGATAAGAAAGGGCGACTCATTGCGGGGCTGAGTATGGGTGGGCACGGGGCCATGTTCATTTCGAGCCGTCATCCAGAGCTGTACGCAGCGGCTGGCAGTATGAGCGGGGTAATGAACATCAACACGACCAGCTGGAAAGTGCCCGCCGACTTCGCCAAATCAAGGGCGGAGAATTTTGCCAAACTGCTGGGGCCTGCCAAAGACGGCGACGCACCCTACCCCGGCTATACGATGGTGACCCTCGCCGACAAACTAAAAGCCAACGGCCTGCCCCTGATTCTCGACATTGGGGTAGACGATTTCCTGATCAACGGCAACCGGGAGTTGCACCAGCAGCTGGTCGAAAACAAAACGCCCCACGACTACATCGAACGGCCGGGCGCCCATACCTGGGATTACTGGGGCGATGCACTGCCGTACCAACTGCTGTTTTTTAGCAGGATTCTGAAAGCAAACGAAGTAGCTATCCCTTAACTCTATGAAAGCGAACCTACTTACAGGGTGCCTAACGCTGGCCGGGCTGGCAGCAGTATTAGCCTTTAGCCCCGAAACAACCGTGCCGGATACGGTAAACGTTACCGGGGGCGCCATTTCCGGAACTGTGAACCAGTCGGGCGATGTGCGTATATTTAAGGGAATTCCCTTTGCGGCCCCGCCCATTGGCGACCTGCGCTGGAAGGCTCCTCAGCCCGTTATACCCTGGTCGGGCGTTCGGAAATGTGATGCATTCGGACCAAGTCCCATGCAGGGCGTACCGGCCCCGTTTGGACCGTGGAGTGCAGAATACCTGATCCCGAAAGAGCCCATCAGCGAAGACTGCCTGTACCTGAACGTATGGTCAAATGCTAAATCAGCCAGTGGAAAGAAGGCTGAACGCCTGCCTGTACTTGTCTGGATTTATGGCGGGGGCTTCAATAGCGGTGGCGGTGGCGTGCCTATTTACGACGGGGAAGCCACGGCTAAAAAAGGCGTTGTGTTCGTCAGCATCAACTACCGCGTGGGGCCGTTCGGCTTCCTGGCACTGCCCGAACTCACCAAAGAATCAGGCAAGAACGCATCGGGAAATTACGGCCTGATGGACCAGATTGCCGCGCTCCAGTGGGTAAAGCAGAACATCGCGCAATTTGGTGGCGACCCCAATAACGTAACCATCGCCGGTCAGTCGGCCGGGTCAATGGCCGTAAACTGCCTGGTGGCGTCACCGGTGGCAAAGGGGCTGTTTAACAAAGCCATTGCCGAAAGCGGAGCTGGTTTTACCCGGCGGTATGGTTCGCTGCAGCAGGCCGAAGAAGCGGGCCTGAAAACCATGCAGGCGCTGGGAGCTTCGTCGCTGGCGGAGATGCGGGCGAAACCCGCCGACGAAATCCTGAAAAAAGCGCAGGGGCGCGGGCCTATCGTAGATGGCTACGTGCTGCCCCAGCCCATCGCTGCTATTTTTGCAGCTGGCAAAGCCAACCCCGTTGCCCTGCTGACCGGCTGGAATGAAGATGAGGGTATGGCGTTTGGTCCGGCGAAAAAGGCGGACGACTACCGCAAGCAGATTGAGCAGCAGTACGGGGCCGACGCGCCCAGCTTCCTGCAGCATTACCCGGCTGGTACGGATGCCGAAGCGGCCGCTTCGCAGATGAAGATATCGCGGGATATGACCTTCGGCGCACAGAACTACACCTGGGCCAACGTAGCCAGTACCCAGGGCCGGAACGTGTACGTGTACCGCTTCACCCGAAAATTACCGGCCACGGGTGAGTATGCCCGTTACGGGGCCTTCCACACGGGCGAGGTGGCCTACGCCTACGACAACCTGAAGTTTATTGACCGCCAGCTGCGCCCACTGGATGCTAAAGACGACCAGCTGGCAAAGGCTATCTCATCGTACTGGGTCAACTTCATCAAAAGCGGCAACCCCAACGGCAAAGGACTTCCCCAATGGCCTGCCTACGCCACAAAAAACAAGCAGGTGATGATGCTGGGCGATAACGTACAGGCCCAGCCCATTCCGGATGCCCCTTCGCTGGATTTCCTCTCCGATCTGATGAGCAAAAGCCAGCCAACCCGAACCAATTAAATCGCATTACCAACTCCAATAACAACCAGTTTCATGAAATCAACTCCCCTTTTACTCGCGCTGTCGGTACTTGCGCTGCCTTATCTGGCCGTAGGACAAACCGCTAAACAGGCGTCAACACCCATCGTAGCGGGTAAAGAAATCGCAGTAGTACCCACCGGGTCGGGTAAGGTACGCGGCTATATTCACAACGGCACCTACACCTTCAAAGGCATTCCCTACGCCAAAGCTGAACGCTTTATGGCCCCCGCAAAGCCGGATTCGTGGACGGGTGTGCGGAGTTCAATGACCTACGGCCCGGTATGCCCCATGGACCCGACGACCACCACAAACGACGAATTTGAGTTTCCCTTCCACCACGACTGGGGCTTCACCAACGAAAACTGCCTGAGCCTGAACGTCTGGACCCCGCAACTCACGGCCGCCAAAAAACGCCCCGTTATGGTGTGGCTTCATGGGGGAGGCTTCACGGCGGGTTCGTCGGTCGAGCTGCCGTCCTACGATGGCGAGAACCTGACGAAGAAAGGCGATGTCGTGGTCGTTACGGTGAACCACCGCCTGAACATACTGGGCTTCCTGGACCTGGCTGCCTACGGCGATAAGTATAAAAACTCAGCCAACGCGGGCCTCATGGACCTGGTGGCTTCCCTGGAGTGGGTGAAGCAGAACATCGACCAGTTTGGTGGTGACCCCAACAATGTCACTATCTTCGGCCAGTCGGGTGGGGGAGGCAAAGTGACCAGCCTCATGAATGCGCCATCGGCCAAAGGGCTGTTCCACAAAGCCATTGTGCAAAGTGGCAGCTACGTGACCAACTTCACTGAAAGTGAGCTGGCCCAAAAGGTAAGCGCGGCCCTGCTGGACGAGTTGAAACTGCAGCCCAATCAGGTGGATGAACTACAGAAACTGCCGTACGAGCAACTGAACGCGGCTGGCAAGAAAGCCCTGCGCAAAGTAGGTGAAACTCTGAAAGGCGCAGGCCAACCCGCCTTTGGCTTAGGCTGGGGCCCCATTCACGATGGTAACTTCCTGCCGTACCAGCCCTCGGAGGCAGCGGCTATGGCGCTATCCAAAGACATTCCCCTGCTGGTCGGTTCTACCAAAACGGAGTTTGGCCCTTTCAACCCAGCCAACCGCGTAACGGAAATGGCCGACGCTAAAGCCGCGCTGGAGAAACGTTACCCCGGCAAAACCGATGCCTACATGACCGCGATGAAAAAGGCGTACCCCGAAACGGCGAAACCGTCGGATTACATGGATGTTGAGGTCAATTTCCGGGCGGGTGTCATCCGGCAGGCGAGCCAGAAAGCCGCCGTTGCCGGGGCCGCCCCGGTTTATGCCTACGTTTTCTCCTGGGCCTCGCCAGTGAACGACGGCATCTACAAGTCAATGCACTGCATGGAAATTCCGTTTGTGTTCGACAACATCAGCCGCTGCGAAGAAATGACGGGGGGCGGTGAAGAAGCGCACGCCCTGGCCGACAAAATGAGCCGGGCCTGGATAGCCTTCGCCCAAACCGGCAATCCCAATCACAAGGGCTTACCAACCTGGCCTAAATACACGGGCGATAATGGTACTACCATGATCTTCGACAACGTGAGCCAGGTGAAAAACCACCACGACAAAGAGGTTATCGAAATCGCGACCGGGAAGCCCATTGTGGCGGCTACCCGCTAAAAAACAGACCGGACGGGGCTGCATTAGCGGCCCCGTTCGTTTAATATCCTACCTGACTTATACTGCCTATGAACGCTCTGTTTACCTTTCTTACGTTTCTTTCGCTTACCCTGGCCGGTCACGTAACCACTTTTGCCGGTCCTTCGACCCGTACCGAACAGCCGGTTGTCAGGGAGCGCTATACTAAAGTCAGCGATGTGGTCTGGGCTTCTCCAAAAGGCTTCGACCTGACGATGGATATTTATACGCCCACTACCGGTAAGGCCAGTTACCCGGTCATTGTCATTTTTCACGGCGGAGGCTGGCTCATCAACAACAAGAGCATCATGAACGATATGTCGGCTTATCTGGCCAACAACTCGGAGTATGTTGTTTGTAATGTCAACTACCGGCTTCTGCCCGACCAGAACAATACCGTGAAGATGAACGAGATTGTGGAGGATGTTTTTGGCGCGGTGTTGTGGGTAAAAGACAACATTACGACCTACAAAGGCAATCCCGGTCAACTCATTGTAACGGGCGACAGCGCCGGTGGGCACCTGGCTACAATGGTCGTGGTGCAGGGGCAAAACCTGGAGTCCGACGGATTTGCGGGCGCTACCCTGGGCTTTACGCCAACCTACCTGCCAAAGGGAAAAACGGCGGAGCAGGTTGCTCAGGAAAATGGACTGGCCGTGCAGGCCGCCCTGATTAGCTACGGGGCATTTGATTTGTACGGCAGCGCCCTGGGTGGTTTTGAGAAAGAAAGCAATATGTTCTGGGGCATGGCGAAAGCGAAACCACGGGGTCTTTTTGGCGACGGCCTCAACCCTGCGGACAATCCGGCTCCCTACAAAGCCGTTTCGCCGTTGTATAGCGTGCCCAGCGCTGGCGAGCGGAAATTACCGCCTATGTTTTTCTCAGTTGGCTCTCAGGATAACCTTACCACGCCGGTTTCCGTAGAGGCTTTTATTACCAAACTAAAGGCAGCCGGTCATACCAATATCGAGTACTGGGTACACGACGGTCGCCCCCACGCTTTTCTGGATACGGGGGCTCAACCCGTTTCTGAAAACCAGTTTTGAGAAGGACGCACCGGCAGCCCTCGACAAAATGATTCAGTTCCTGAACAAGAATTTCTATTAATTAGCGGCCCCGCTGCGTAGCGGGGCCATTGTTTAGCGTATGCTCTCGCTCCTCGGTTTTGCCACCATCGGCATTTTTCTTGTCCTGATTATCACGAAACGGCTGTCGGTCATTACAGCACTGGTGCTGGTGCCGCTGGTGATGGGGCTGCTGGCCGGATTTAGCCCGAAGGAACTGGGCGAGATGATTCTGGCGGGTATTAAACAGGTAGCGCCCACGGGTATCCTGCTCATGTTTGCCGTACTTTATTTCGCCACCATGCTCGATGCGGGCCTGTTCGATCCGGTCATTGCCGCCATCATCCGCTACGTCAAGGGCGACCCGCTGAAAGTCATCGTCGGCACGGCCATCCTGACCATGATTGTCCACCTCGATGGCGATGGCACCGCTACGTTCATGATTGTGATGTCGGCGTTTTTGCCCATTTACAAACAGCTCAACATTAACCGGCTCATGCTGCCGGGAATTGTGGCGCTGAGTGTCGGGCCGCTGCACCTGGTACCCTGGTCAGGAACGTCGGCGCGGGCCATCTCGACCCTAAAAACCGATGCCACCCAGCTCTTTAACCCGAACCTGCCCGCCATTATAGCGGGTGTTATCTGGGTGCTGTGCGTGGCTTACTGGTTCGGTTTGCAGGAGCGTAAACGGCTGGGCATCGCTGATTTTCAGTACGTCCACCACGAAAACCTGACCGACGAGCAGCGGCAGTTCCGGCGTCCGAAACTCATCTGGATCAACGCCCTGCTCACCGTGGGGCTCATTCTTACGCTCATGAAAGGGTGGGTACCGGCCCCCGCGCTGTTCATTGTAGCCGCCATGGTGGCCCTGCTCATTAATTATCCCCGTTTGCCCGACCAGCAGAAAGTTCTGCGCAACCACGGCAACAACATCTTCCTGGTGTCGAGTATGATCTTTGCCGCCGGGGTATTTTCGGGTATTCTGACGGGTTCCAACATGATCGACGCGATGGCTACCTCCGTTGTTTCGCTTATTCCGCAGCAGCACGCGGCCTGGTTGCCTACGCTGACCGCCATTACCAGTATGCCCGCCAGTTTGCTCTTTACCCCTGATGCGTATTATTTCGGCGTAGTGCCCATCCTGAGCCAGACGGCAACACAATTTGGCATCGACCCGCTGGAAATTGGCCGGGCGGCTCTGCTGGGGCAAATGACCGTTGGCTTCCCGGTCAGTCCACTCACCGCTTCTACCTTTCTGCTGGTGGGGCTGGCTGAAGTTGATCTGGGCGACCACCAGCGATTTATTCTTAAATGGGCCTTCGGTACCACCCTCGTAATGACCTTCGCGGCCCTGTTAACCGGCTCCATTCATCTATGAAAGAAACCATTCGCATTGGCTGCGGGGCCGGTTTTTCCGGCGACCGGCTCGAACCGGCGGTGATCCTGGTGCAGCAGGGGCAACTGGATTACCTCGTGCTGGAATGCCTGGCCGAACGAACCATTGCCCTGGCTCAGAAACGCAAACGGCAGAACCCCGCCCTGGGCTACGACCCCCTGCTGGAACGCCGGATTGAAAGCCTGCTGCCCCATCTGCTGGCTAACAAGGTGCGGCTGATTACCAACATGGGAGCCGCCAATCCCCTGGCCGCTGCCGAAAAAGTGGTGGAGATTGCCCGGCGGCTGAAGCTATCGGTGACGGTAGCCGCCGTAACGGGCGATGATGTGTTTAATCAGCTTACGGGTAATGAGCCAGCTATCGAAACGGGTAACCCCCTGAACGAATCAGGACCACTTATTTCGGCAAACGCCTACCTCGGAACGGACGCTATTTTGCCTGCCCTGGCTACCGATGCAGACATCATTCTAACCGGTCGCGTGGCTGACCCGTCGCTGTTTGTATCACCCCTGGTTCATGCGTTCGGCTGGTCGCTGGACAATGCCAACCAGATAGGGCAGGGGACGGTCATTGGCCATTTGCTCGAATGCGCGGGCCAGCTGACGGGCGGCTACTTTGCTGACCCCGGCATTTCCATGCGGGGCACTTCCATGCGGGGCACCTCCATGCCGGGCCGTAAAGACGTGCCCGGTATGGCGCAGCTGGGCCATCCCTTCGCCGATGTGTCGGCCAATGGCACGGCCCTGTTTGGTAAGGTGGCCGGTACGGGTGGACTGCTGAGCGTGGCAACGGCCAAAGAGCAGCTTTTGTACGAAGTGATGGACCCCAGCCGCTACCTTACCCCCGACGTAATCGCCGATTTTACGCAGGTTCGCCTGGAAGAAGCTGGCCCCAATCAGGTTCGCGCCACCGGTGGGCGCGGCCAAACCCGACCCGACACCCTGAAAGTCAGCGTGGGCTACGAGGCTGGTTTTGTGGGCGAAGGGGAAATTTCCTATGCCGGAGCCAATGCACTGGGTCGCGCCCAACTGGCCGGAGCCATCATACAGGAGCGGCTACAGGACCGATTTCCCGATTTACGAATTGATTACATCGGCAGCACCTCCGTTCACCGAACCGCCTTTGGTACCTATCCTGACCCGTACGAAATCCGGTTGCGGGTGGCTGGCCGGGCCGCTACGGCGGAGCAGGCCGCTCTGGTGGGCGAAGAAGTGGAAGCCCTGTACACGAACGGCCCTGCCGGTGGGGGTGGTGCCCGCAAGTATGTGCACGACGTGGTTGGTATTGTCTCAACGCTCATCGACCGCACCCAGGTCAATCCGGCCGTAACTGTATTCCAGTCATGAACGTCAAACTCTACGACCTCGCCCACAGCCGGGCAGGGGACAAGGGCAATACCCTGACCCTATCCCTGATTCCGTACAAGGAGGAAGATTATCCCCTCTTATGCACTCAGGTAACGGCTGAGGCCGTTAAGCAGCACCTGCAAACCATCGTGGCTGGTGAGGTGACCCGCTATGAATTGCCCAATTTACCCGCCCTTCAGTTTGTGTGCCAGCAGGCACTTACGGGTGGGGTCACCACCTCGCTGACGATGGATACGCACGGTAAAAGCCTCAGCTACGCCCTGCTGGAAATGTGGGTAGAGGTTGATGAGGAGTGAGATAGATTTGGTAAGAAGTCCCGACCGTTCCGTAAGCGGGCGATTTAAATCGCCCGCTTACGGAACGGAACAGCCAGGAACAGATGAGCCCGCCGGCTTTTTTCAAAAATCAGCTAATTAGCAAGGACATTTACAACCATTTTTGGGAACTATGAATCATGCCTAAAAAGGTCTACTCCATGAATCATATCGCTGCTATGCTCTGCCAGCGATGCATACCGGCCCATCCTGACCGGAACTCCGCAATACACCAACCGACTGATGATTTTTTCGTCGAACCGCCCCGGCGGCAAAGGCGGCCTCGACCTGTATCGGATTGGCGTTAAGAAGTAGTAGTAATGATGTGTCAGCGTTGCCCTTAAAATCCGGCAATCAGCGCGGCCATCTTTTCCCGCGTGGACGCATCGGGCAAGGGGCCGATGCCAGCTTTGGCGTTATCGGCCATGTGGTCTGGTTTGCTGGTGCCGGGAATGACACAGGTAACAGCCGGGTGGGCCACAAGGAATTTCAGGAAAAACTGCCCCCAACTTTCTATCTCGTAGTCTTTGGCCCAGTCGGGGAGGGATTTGCCCCGCACTTTAGCAAATAATCCGCCTTCGCCCAGGGGCCGGTTAATGAGAGTAGCCACCCCGTGGTCGGCGGCAGCGGGAAGTAAGCGCTTTTCGGCATTTCGGGAAGTGATGGAGTAGTTGAACTGAACGAAGTCGATCGGTACCGATGAGATAATATTCGTCAGTTCATCGTGCATGGAATCAGTATAGTGCGTAATGCCGATGTAGCGGATCTTACCGGAAGCTTTCCATTGGTTGAGCGTTTGCAGGTGCGTTTTCCAATCCACCAGGTTATGAATCTGCATCAGGTCCATCGTTTTACGGCCCATCAGGTCAAGCGATTCATTCATCTGCCGGATGCCCGCTTCCCGGCCCTGCGTCCATACCTTGGTGGCATAAAAAAACTGATCGTTCAGGGCGGAGTTGGCCGTAAGTTCGCCCACGACGGCTTCGGATCGTCCGTACATGGGTGAACTGTCAATGAGGGTGCCGCCGTACTGATGCAGCGTGTTGAGCACGTCCCGCAACGGCGCTTTGGCCGATGCCTGCGAAACATCGAAGGTTTGCCAGGTGCCTAACCCAATCACAGGCAGCTTTTCACGGGTTGAGGGTATGGTGCGTTCCAACATAATTTTTTGCGATGAATAGTTTACCAGGGGCCGTATAACCTGTTAGCGGGTAGTTAAAAACCGGCGGCCTGCCCGTCTTTTCGGGGTTCCGTTGCGCCGTGGTACACCTTGTTTTTAGCACCGTACCCCGACTATTGATGAGTTGCGAATAAAAAGGTGAGAATGGATTCGTTGCCCTGCTATATGGCTAAATCGCCTGTTGGCTGTCGTACCTGAGTAAAGCTAAGGCTGTTTGTGTGCTATTTTGTTCCCTGGATTTTTTCATCTATCCTGGGCTGCACCTGGTAAGTATATACCGATGAGGGAATGTTATTCCGCCAGCCTACCCAAAAATCAGGTTAGCTGGCGTTTTTTTATTTTGTTAATAGACGGTTTTTTTCTGTAAGAATTTTTAGTGGTTATTTTACCATCTCTGAAAGTAAATAGATCGTGTCCGTTAACTTTAGTTGTAGTACCATCGATCTTAGTTCCTGTAAAAACCCACTCAGTGAAGCCTCCGTCTCCTAAAACGAGGTGTTGTGGGTTTTCTAACTGCGCTAGTCTTTAAACGCTTACATGCATGAACCGAAAAATAGTAATCGTTACCGGTGACGGTGGCGAAAGTTACGAAACCCTCTACGCCGTTCACCGCTTTCAGGAAGAAGGTGATACGGTCGTGATTGCTGCCCCCAGCAAGCGCCGACTCAACCTGGTGATGCATGATTTTGAGCCCGGCTGGGATACGTACATAGAACGGCCCGGCTACTGTCTGAACGCTGACCTGACGATAGAGGACGTGGTGGCAGATGAGTACGACGCTATTCTGCTCCTGGGCGGCCGTGCCCCCGAGTACCTGCGCAACCATGCTGCCTTGCTGGAGGTAGTCCGCGAATTCGACCGGCAGGGTAAGTGGGTGTTTGCCATTTGCCACGGCATCCAGATTCTGGTTACGGCTGGCCTGGCCAACGGCCGCAACGTAACAGCCTACGAACACGTGCGCACCGAAATTGAACTGGGTGGTGGCACGTACTCTACCCAGGAAGCCATCCGCGACCGGAACATAGTGACGGGCCAGACCTGGCAATCGCACCCCGAATTTTACCGGGAAGTGTTTACCTGCCTCAAGGAAGCGGAACTGGTGGAAAGTAGGTGAATAAAGGGAGTAATTCCACTGGTTTATCCGGGCTTTACATGGTCCGGATAAACTCTTCCAGGGCGTTCAGATGGTCGGTGAAGGCGTCCTGACCCGGTTGGGTGGCCGAGTAGGTCGTATTAGGTTTGCGCCCGATAAACTGTTTCTGCACGGCTACGTAACCCGACTCTTCCAGTGCCCGCAGGTGCGTGGCCAGGTTACCGTCGGTCAGACCAAGCAGTTCTTTCAGGGCGTTGAAACTCAGGGAGTCGTTAACCATCAGAACCGACATGATGCCGAGTCGTGCCTTGCTCTCGAAGGCTTTGTTGAACTGTGCCAGCAAATCGTTCTTCATGCCGTAGTTCGTTCGTATTTATAATACATGGCCAGTCCGTAAATGATGTGCAGCACACCAAATCCAACAGCCCAGGTGAGCAGGTTGTAACCCGGCCAGAACAACGAAATCAGCCCCAGCCCAATTTCGCAATAGGCTAGTGACTCCACGTCGCGCAGGGTGTACTTGCTCCCGTTGAGCAGAGCCAGCCCATAAAAAATAAGCGTAGCCGGAAAGGCGAGCCAGATCAGGTGGTACTGCAGCAGTGCCAGACAAAACACGCCCCCCGTGGCCAGCGGGACCGCCATGGCCCACAAAAGCCGTCGGGATGACTGGTTCCAGACTCCAAGTCCCTGTCGCCGGGCTTTGCGCACCGTGAAATAAGTGCCGGCCAGCAGCGCCAACCCCAATACGATGATGGCCACAGTAACCAGAAACGGCTGCGTTTCCGGATGGTTCACTCCCCGGTAAATTACTTCCGGGTCAGCCTGCATGAAGGGAAACAAACCGGTTCGGAGCCGCGTGTACACTACGGCAGCACCAGCCAGCGCAATCAGGCCCGCCGATACGCCGGACAGGCCACTCAGCGACAGAAATTTTGACGAGCGCTCCATCAGGCTGCGGATTTCCGTCAGCGTTTGCAGGTGTTCCCGGGATTCGTACATAAGCTAATGGCAAATGAGTTAAAGGTTGACTGACTGAATAAACGGGAGGTCGAGCAGGCGTCCGCCGAAAATAATAAGGCCGACCAGCACCGCCACGACAGCCAGTATCAATACGGCCCCGGATGCCATATCCTTGACGGCTCTAATTTGCGGGTGAATGCCCGGTGAAACAAAATCGCACAGTTTTTCCACGGCGGTATTAAACGCTTCGGCAGCCCAGACGAGTCCGACCTGCGTGAGGATGATGGCCCACTCCACCCGGCTGATCTGTAAACAGAAACCGGCAACAATGACCAGCACGGCCACCAGCAGATGCACTTTGGCGTTATTTTCGAAACGGAACAAATCCAGAATGCCCTGCCCGGCAAACCGGAAACTGCGCCCTGCTTTTCGGAAATCAATCATCCGGCAAACATACGATGGACCTGTTTATGATTTATTTTCCAGTTGTTATTTTGTATCCTGAACATTCAGGTCAAGAATAACGGCGGCTGATTTACACGGGTAACTTTGTGTCGGGCGTGGGTTCATTTTCGACATACCAGTAAAAGGCTACGTACAGCACCAGTAGCACGAAACCGTAGGCCAGGGTTAATTTTATGCTCAGATGGTCGTGGTACGTACGGGCAATGGCCGATGCCAGCGCTGCAGGACTGGTGAGGATATCCCAGCTGTTCCAGCGACCCATGCGCCCCAGATAAATACCAAACCCCGACAAAAACTGACTGATAACCAGTAAACCCCAGGTACGCCACTGCCCAGCCAGGGGGCGGATCAGCCGGTGTACAATCAGGATAGAATACAGGCCGGTTAGCAGCCCCGTCAGGGCAAACAGGAAAAGGGTCATGGTGTCAAACCACAACAACGGACTGTCAACGTGCCTGATGTGGTACAAATCGGTGATGATATACGGGGCGTTGGGCAGAAATAGGAGCCACAGGAAAAGCCCGGCACCCAGCAGCCATCGATTCTGTAAACCGGCCGGAGCATGGCTGGCCGCCCGTAAGTCGCGAAGCACCAGCACAACACCCAGGGGAAACCACGCCAGGGTCAGGTTCCAGGTCAGCATAACAAAAAACCACCAGTTGCCGGTCAATAACCCCCGCGTCGTTACCAATGCCAGGCCGGCAGCAGTTAATAGAATCAGCGCGTGTAATCCCCGGCCAGACTGACTACCCCGGGGCAATGTATAAACGGGCCTACTAAATAATTCCATGATTAAAAGTACTTTGTTTGGCAAAGTAAGCAATGAATGAAGTACCAGTCAATAGCGGGGTGAAAACTATTTTTCAGCTGATGTCCGTATTGGTTAGTAAGCGGGGTATCAGTTCAACACCAGTTTCGTCATAACCGGCTGATGGTCGGAGGGGTACCGCTGATTTTGGGCGTCGGTCAGAACACCGTATTTCAGTACGTCGAACTGTTTGCTGACGAAGATATAGTCGATGCGTTTGTCCATGGGGGCATCGAATTTGAAGGCGTTGAACGTGCCTTCCGGTCCGTAGGGAGGGGTTTTGGTGACGGCATGGGCATCGCTCAGCAGCGTTTGGATCGTCTGGATTTGCTCCGTATCCGGGGTGGAGTTGAAATCGCCCGTGAGAACGACAGGGGCATTTTTGGCAATTTCCTTAATCTTCGCTACCATGAGTTTGCCCGATTGCCGACGGGCTTCTACGCCCTGATGGTCGAAGTGAACGTTGAACAAGAAAAACGTTTTTTTGGTCGTCAGGTCGGTAAACTTGGCCCACGAACAGATGCGGTTGCAGCAGGTGGCATCCCAGCCTTTACCGGGTTTTTCGGGCGTTTCACTCAGCCAGAAATTACCGCTGTCCAGCACTTTAAGCCGGGCTTTCCGGTAGAAAATAGCCGAATGCTCCCCGGCTTCTTTGCCATCATCCCGGCCGGCGCCCAGGAAGGCAAACTCTCTGAGTTCGGCGACATCGTTCAACTGATCGCGCAGTACTTCCTGGGTGCCGAACAGGTCAAATTCGTGAAACTGAATCAGGGCTTTCACCTTGTCTTTCCGATTGGGCCAGGCATTGACCCCGTCTCCCGGATTATTGTAACGCAGGTTATAGGTAGCAACAACCAGGGGGGTGGCCGTTTGGGCCGGGCTGGTTTGGGCCATGAGTGTGCTGCACAGCAAAAGAAGCAATAGTAAGCGCATGGGATCGGGCGGTAAAAGAGCGGGTTGTCAGCGTCGTGCCGAAATAGGCTAGGACAAAATTAAGCGTACCGGGTAAGCTTACTATTCTGGTCGAAGGCTGTTTTTCGTACGCTGCAAATATAATGAATGCAATAAAATAGATAATTCATCGAACTTGATAAAGTTCAATTATTTAAAAATTACACTCGTTGTACTATGAAAAAATTATAAATTATGCCTTAAAATAGTACTTTTTCTATAAAACTCTTGAATGATTAGTTGAATTTTACTTAGTTTAGTTATATTATTGCAAATCTCTCAAACCAAACGTTCGCTTTGGTCGTTTTCTCATCGAACAGCCAATAATCGGGCAACGGACGTAACCGATAGCGCGTAGTTGGCAAAGACTGTTTCAGTAGTACCCCACTCTTTATGGTGGAATGCATTGAAGCACGAACAACAAACAACCTGAAAGTAATGAAAGCTACGAACACATACATAGATCAGTTTGCCTCATTCAATCAGCGGACCTCATTCCGCGAACGGATTTCTTCATTTGTCGAACAGCACGCGGGGGTGTTTCAGGCCCTGACCCGTCATGGACTTCCTCATGGCGGCAACTGGATGCCTGTCGCTCAGCCGGATTCGTCCCCATCGTCAGAGCTAACCGCCGAAATGATGATTGACGTCGAGCGGGAACTGGACGATATTATCCGGCGACTCGCTCAGTTAAGCAGTAGCCTTAGCCAGTCTGCGGGCTCAACCCAAAGTCAGGTCGGCAACCGGTCGGCCGGACGAACCAGCGAAGTTGGTATCGACCGGTTTCGGGCGCTTCAGTTCGGGTCTTAATCCCTCATCAGACGTATAACAGCACAAACCAGCTTTTAGCGGATAAACGCTTTGTTCCGCTGGTAGTGCCTGCCCGGAAAATAACAGGGCATACGTACACTCACTTACTCAGTATCACCATGAATCGTTTTTCTGTTTTATACCTGCTCAAAGAGCGGCATCAGCATATCAGTTGCCAGACCCTGGCGGAGGCCCGGTCTATTTTACAAACCATTATAACCAGTGAAGGGCGCACGGCTGTTGGTATCTATGATGCCAAAACGGAGTTGTTCGAGTGGGTAGTAACCCATCAGCAGGGACATTACGCGCAGGCGGGCCTCGATGAGCAGGGTAATGTCGATGAGCAGATCATTACCATTGCGCAGGCTCTTCGTCGGCGGGATGCCAGCTGGCACGCGCAGAAAGGCTTGCAAAGACCCAGCTTTTTTGCCTGATCCCGTGTGTTGCCTAACCGATTTTAATCGTCTCTTTCGGCCAGGGGAGACTTCCACTGTATTGGGATTTCTCTATTGGCCGAAAGAAAATAAATCTGGGAAGGTACATTGAGGTACGTAGAACCCTAAGCCCGACGTTAGCCTCCGGCCACTCTGGCTAGCTGTTTCCTTTCAGATCAGTACCTGTCATTAGGTTTCGGTTACGTAATCACCGGCGTGTCAGCCAGTGAATGAGGAGCCAGGCCGTCAAGTAGGTACAGCCGCATATGGTGAACAGCACGTTGTAGCCACCGGTCAGATTGCCGACCGCCTTGTAGTTGTCGAGCAACGTACCAACCAGCAGGGGAAAGAAGATACCACCAACGGAGCCAGCCATACCGGCAATACCAACGACCGAACTAACCGTTTGGCGGGGAAACAAATCGGAGGCCAGCGTGAAAATATTCGTTGCCCACGCCTGGTGCAGGGCTACGGCCAGGCTAATCAGGCCCACGGCTACCCATACATCCGTAACGAATTGAATGCTTATGACCGAAATTTCCAGCAGGGCAATGCCGAGCAATACCGTTTTGCGGGCTCGCAGCACCCGCCAGCCCCGCCGGATTAGTTGCGAGGATAGGTAACCCCCGCCAATGCTGCCCACGGTAGTGGCCAGATAGATGAGCATCAGTTCCAGACTCGGCTTTTTCAGATCAAGGTTAAAGGTCGACGAAAAATAGGAGGGCAGCCAGAACAGGAAAAACCAGTAGATGGGGTCAATAAGGCCCTTGCCCACGATCAGCGCCCACGTTTGGGGGTAGCGAAAGAGCTGGGTCCAGCGCACGGTTGTGGCCGACTCAACCGGATCACGACCAGCGGTAATGTACGCGAGTTCGTCGGCACCAAGCCGCTTTTGACGGGCCGGAACGTCGTAAAATATGAGCCAGAAAATAAGCCACACGAAGCCGAGCGCCCCCGTAATCCAAAATACTTCCTGCCACCCATAATAGCTCAAAATCCAGGGCACAAGGAGCAGGGCGACCACCACGCCCACGCTGGTACCGGCGTTGAACAGCCCCGTGGCCAAGGCCCGCTCTTTTTGCGGAAACCATTCGGCCACGGTTTTTACCGCTGCCGGGTAGTTGCCGGCCTCCCCCAAACCCAACCCCACGCGGGCCACGCCAAACCCGAAAGCCGAACGGGCCAGCGCGTGCAGCATACCCGCCACGCTCCACCAGACAATCGTGACGGCGTACCCAATTTTGGTGCCTACTTTATCCACAAACCAGCCCATCACCAGCAAGCCCACGGCGTAAGCCGCCGTAAAGGCAATAACAATCCGGGCAAAGTCGCTTTCGGTCCAGCTAAACTCAATTTCCAGCAGGGGTTTGAGCAACCCGATAATCTGCCGGTCGAGGTAATTGATGGTCGTGGCGGTAAACAAGAGCACCACAATACCCCAGCGGTAAAGGCCGGTAGTAGTGGTTTTAGGGGGGCGTGAGGTGGTCATGCAGTGGTTAGGAGTTTAGGGTTTTAGGTGTCTCTGGTAGTCCGGAGAGGGGAGGGCTGTCAGGTTGAGGGGCTTACGATGCCCCGCTCCCCGGAGTACTAAAAGCCTGAAATCTGTCAATGAAAAGCTGGAAATGATTTTTCAATCCATCCCAGTTTTTTTCGTCAATCAACTGCTTGTCAAAAAGATGACTGCCAATGCCGAAACCACTGGCCCCGGCCTGTAAAAAATCGCTCATGTTGTGCAGCGTAATGCCGCCCGTTGGCAAGAGTTTAATCTGATTGAGGGGGGCTTTTATGTCCCGAATGTAGCCGGGACCAAGCTGGGTGGTTGGAAACACTTTTACCATGCTCGCCCCCAGCGACCAGGCTTTATAAATTTCGGAAGGCGTGAAGGCACCGGGGAAAATGGGAACGCCTTCTTTGACGCAGGCTTTCAAGACTTTTTTGTTGACAACCGGCGAAACAATAAACTGCGCCCCGGCCGCCAGGGCGAGTGCCAAATCGGCTTCGGAGCAGACGGTGCCCGCGCCAACATTCAGCGTGTCGGGGTATTGCTGGCGGGCGGCCCGAATCATGGTGTCGGCCTCGGGCGTGTTCATGGTTATCTCTACAGTGGTTAGCCCCGCTGTATGAAAGACGGAGAGTATCTGGCTGACAGCTGCGGCTGGAATGTGCCGTATTATGCCCACAATTGGTATTTTGTTGAATAAAGGCCACGAAAAGGCAGAATCACTCATTCGGTCGGTCGGTTGACAAGTTGTTGCTGAAACAGGAGTAGATGCCCCATACTGGCCGCCCGATCAACCAGATCGGCGGGGGCGGTGTAGGTACGGTGTGCGAGTTGAAGTTCGTTGATGGCAAGTTCGTACAGGGCCGACAAATTGCTGCCCCCGCACAAAACGAGCGGACCTTCGCCGGTCGATTGAAGCTGGTTCAGCTCGGTACCAATCAGCAGTCCACTCAGGTAGTAGGCGTTTTCTTCTTTGCTGATTTTATGGAACAGCTGATTGGTCCGGACGCTGAATAATGTATTCAGGATACTGGATGAGGCTGCTTGCTGAACGCCTTTTTTAAAGGTCTTTACAGCGGTAGTCGGTAAATCGTCATAAGCGAAATAATCAACGGAATCTTTTAAAATGCTGTGTCGGCGCATTACATCGAAAAGCTCCCCCGTCATGTAGGTGTCGAAATGAATTAGTTTCTCGTACTGGATGGACAAATGTTTGGAGTGAGTGCCCGGAAAAATGCAGAGCACGTCCTGACTGGGATGACCCGATAACGCCAGCAGTTTCATCAGGCCGATAAGCTGCGTTTCCTCTCCCCGCATGACGTCCTGCTCACTGCGAACGCCCGAGATGAGGAATAAATCGTGCCGGAAATCGGGGCGACTATCGAACCGCTGAATACTGGCCTGACTGCCGTTTGTGGGAAAGGGCAGGGTGGCGTAGGGTACTTCGGCCATGCCGATAGACGACGATGCCATGCCCGATACCATCACCGGCACATCTGCCAGGCTAGCCGATAATTGCATTTCCAGGCGGCTGATGTGCTTTTGTAACGCCTGCCTGAAAAAATCTTCCCGCGAGAGACCCTGCTCTTTGGCCGCCGTTTTCCAGTCATCGAACAGCGCCGATATACCCGTATCGGACCGGACTTCACCCGTGCAGACCTGCGAGGTTATGTCCATGAGCTGCAACCGGAACGATGACGTTCCCCAGTCGCAGCACAGCAGGTGGTTTGTTATCCGGTTTTCGGGGGATTGCATTGTGTTTACAGTCAGTTGATGGATGATGAAGGAAGGGCAAACGCGACGTACGAGCCCCCGGATTTGAGCCCGTACCGGGTTCCTCCGCAGGCAATCGCCACGTACTGTTTTCCGGCAACGCTGTACGTAATGGGCGTAGCAAAGCCACCGGCCGGTAGTTTCTGTTCCCAGATTACCCGGCCCGTTTTCCGGTCGAACGCGCGCAGTTTCTGGTCGTAGGTAGCCGCAATGAACAGTAGCCCACCGGCCGTAACCAGCGGCCCACCGTGGTTTTCGGTACCCGTCTGGGTTAAGCCTTGTTTTACCAGTTCCGGGTATTCGCCCAGGGGTACTTGCCAGCGGTACTCGCCCGTGTTCAGGTCGATGGCGTTGAGTGTGCCCCAGGGTGGTTTGATGGCCGGATATCCGTCCTGGTCCCTGAACTGGACATTACCGTTGTTCAGGTACGGCGAAACATACGGGAAATCGGCGGTTGGTGCAGTGGCAAGGGCATTGGTTGCCTGGTGCCCATCGGCCGGCGATGGACGGGCCAGTTCGGTATGCAGCAGAAAATTGACGATGGCTTCGTGGTCACTGGCGGGAAGGTGGCTGAAGGACGGCATCCGGCCCCGGCCCGTTTTCAACAGGGCGTTAATCTGGCTTCGGTTTAGACGATTGCCCACGTTAACCAGATTCGGATACGCCTGGCTGGTGCCGGCAACGGCCTTGCTCTCGTTGCTGATGGCATGGCAGGCGGCACAGTGGGTGTTGAATAAAGTGGCTCCCTGTGATAATGCGACCCCGGCCGACTGCGTCTGCGTGTTGCGCATTTTGAGCCACCAGAGCATGTTGTTGCCGTTAACGTAGAATACCCCCTCCGGGTCGGCAGCGGTGCCACCCCATTCGGCTCCACCCCCCACGCTGAAAATAAGGGACCCTTCTTCGCTGGGCGGTAGCCATTTATTGCCCTGTTTGCTGTTTCTGAACCGGTCCAGCACGTAAGCCCGTGCTTCGGGCGTGCGGTTGGTAATGGTTGCTTCGTCGAGGTGCTGAAAGGCGAATGGGGCCGGTTTGGTCGGTACGGGTTGCGTAGGCCAGGGGGTTTCGCCGGGTAGGGCAGGGGAGGTGGGTGCCGCCATTTCGCGGATTGGAAACAGCGGTTTGCCCGTCTCACGCTCAAAAACAAATACGTAGCCATCTTTGGTAGCCTGAGCTACGGCATCGACTTTCCGGGCCCGACCGTCGGGTCCCTTGTGGCTTACGGTCAGCAGATTGGGGGGGCAGGGAATATCCCGGTCCCAGAGGTCGTGGTGAACGGTCTGGAAATGCCAGATGCGCTTGCCCGTTTTGGCATCGAGAGCTAAAATACAGTTGGCAAACAGGTTTTTGCCCGCCCGGTCTCCGCCATAAAAATCGACCGAAGGCGAGCCGGTTCCGGCAAAGACGATACCCCGTTTTTCGTCGACCACCATACCGGCCCAGCAGTTGGCTCCGCCAATTTTTTTGTACGAGTCTTTCATCCAGGTTTCGTACCCATACTCGCCCGGTAGCGGAATGGTGTGGAACGCCCAGGCCAGTTTGCCCGTGCGCACGTTGAACGCCCGGATGTTGCCCGGTGGCGCGTCGCCCCCCTCGCTCATGCTGGAGCCGACAATAATCAGGTCCTTGTAAATGACACCCGGTGAGGTATTACGGATGGATAGGTTGCTCACCTCGTGGCCGAGGGTTTTGGCATCGCCCAGCCCTTCGTGCAGATCCACTTCGCCGTTTTGGCCAAAGCTCTTGATCAACTCACCCGTTTGGGCATTCACGGCATAGAGCGAAGCCCCGGACGAGTACAGAATACGTTTATCGGAGCCGTCGCTCCGGGAGCGCTGTTCCGAGCCGCTCCGGGAGTCGCTACTCCAGTAGGTTACGCCCCGCAGTGGGTGAAAACGGGGTTGTTTGTCCGGATTGGCAAACGGGTCAAATGTCCAGCGTTGCCGACCTGTAGCAGCATTGACGGCAAACAGTTTATGGCGGGGTGTCGTGCCGTACAGTACGCCATCCACCACAATGGGCTGACACTGAATATCCATACCCCGTTTGGTAGAATCGTTATTTTCGCCCGTGTCGTACGTCCAGGCCAGTTGCAGCTTTTTAACGGTTTGGGTGTTAATCTGGGTCAGGGTTGAATAGCGGTTTCCGGCCGCATTACCGCCGTAGGTTGGCCAGTCCTGCCGGGCCGGGGCCGGACCGTAGCCGGAAACCAGCCCTAAAGCACCCGTCAGTAGGGTAACAGCAAAGCAACGTTGATAGACTATACGGTTCATGGAGTAGTGTTCTGATAAAATGCGTACTTGATTGTCCAGGTCACTTCTTCACCGGGTTTGGCTTTCAGGTGAATGTATGGCTCCGGGCAGGAGGTAGTAGCGCAGGCCCAGTACACCAGCTTTTCCAGGGGACGGTTGCTGGTGGCGTGTACCCCGGCCCCGGTTTTCAGGTTTTCGATGCGGATGTCATACGAGTCGGCCGTTGGGCCGAAGCCCTGTAGTCCCGCGCTGTACACCTGCTCCCGGTCATTCAGGTTACGGGTGTAGGTCAGGGTTTTATCCTGGGCAACAATGGTCGTGCCAAAGCCTTTACCCTGGCCCGTCACGGCAAATGGAAACCGGATGGCTACGGTAGGCCCGGTGGGTTGCCGGTCAATTATCCAGAAGTTGTGGTTATAGACACTGGTTTCGATAGCCTTCTGCCCCGTGTTTTTCAGCCGGTGTTCCAGCACGAGTTCGGGCTTGCCCTTTACCAATTTTACGGTTTTGCTGTAGTGGTACCCGTAGCCGCTGGCATCGGTCAACTCATGCGTGAATGTTACCGCGTTGGTGAAGGGTGTATGCTGCTGCGTTTTCACTGTTCGTTTCCCGTAATTGGCCACAGTATGCACGGTAGCAAAAGCATACGGCTTCTCATCGACTCTCCGTAGAGCCCCCACGCCGATTTTTACGAACGTATCACCGGGTTTGGCTTCGGCGAAGCCCAGCGGGGTAAACTCTTCGGCGGGGCCGTTGATGGCGTCGTGGAAATAAGGGTCGTAGTGTTGAAACCACTGCTCAATGTAGCTATGCCCGTTGTAATCCAGGTTTTTAAACGCCCCGGCCCAGTCGAAGCGGGTGCCCCGGTAGTAGCCCTGCGCCGTATCGGGCAGGTACAGCGTGGTGGTAATCAGCCCGTTGGAGAGCGTGACCTGGGGCGGTTGGGCCGCGGGAGGATGGGGACTTCCCGCGGATAGGAATAGCCACAGGATTAGGAAAGCTGGGTTCATGTGTACGAGCCGTTTTACCAAACTGTAGGGTTATTAGAGCCTTTACCGGTAGCCAATTACCAGTCCACCACTGAGCCATCCAGTGCGTTGTAGGACTCCGGGTTTTTCCAGTCGTGGCCAATTTTATCTTTCATCAGGGCCTCGTCCAGTTCCACGCCCAGTCCCGGCCCTTTGGGAATAAGAACCGTACCGTCAGCCTGGAGCTTGAACGGATTTTTCAGGTAGCCTTCGCCCAGCGTCACCTGCTCCTGTACCAGAAAATTGGGGACACTGGCGGCCAGATTCAGGCCCACTGCCAGCGAGATGGGTCCCATCGGATTGTGCGGGGCAATCGGCACGTAATAGGCTTCCGCCATACCCGCAATGATGCGCCCTTCCGTAATGCCACCCGCGTGGCACAGGTCGGGTTGAACAATGCTGGCGGCTCCTTTCTCCAGAATTTCGCGGAAGCCCCATTTGGTGAAAATGCGCTCGCCGGTGGCAATGGGCAGGTGCGTACCCCGGGCAATGTCGACCATGGTGTCCACATTCTGCGCCTGACAGGGCTCTTCCACGAACATTGGTTGGAAGGGTTCCAACTGCTTAATGAGCACCTTCGCGGTCTGGGGCGAAATATTGCCGTGAAAATCAATGGCAATGTCCATATCGGGGCCACCGGCTTCCCGCAGCGACGCAAAATTGTCGATGGCGTACTTAATGAATTGGGGGTTTTCGACAATATTGGCCGGGTTCTTATGCGCAACGCCCGTTTTGATAACGGTGAATCCCAGCGCCTTTTGCTGCTTGATTTGTTCGGCGTTGCTGGCGCGCCCGTACACCCGAACGCGGTCGCGGGTGGGGCCGCCCAGCAGTTCATAGACGGGTACATTGAGGAGTTTGCCTTTGATGTCCCACAGCGCGTGGTCAATCCCGCTGAGCGCCGAGGTCAGGATGGGGCCACCCCGGTAAAAAGCGTGGCGGTAAATAGCCTGCCAGTGGTGTACTACCGCCCGCGGGTCTTTGCCAATCAGGTAGGGCTCCACTTCCTTTATGGCCGTCTGGATGGTAAGCGCCCGCCCTTCAAGCAGGGGTTCGCCCAGGCCGTACACCCCCACATCGGTGTGGATTTTCAGGAAAATCCAGCGCGGTTTGACCAGGAAAGTTTCCAGTTTGGTGATTTTTACCTTGCTGTAATCCCGAAACGGGGCGGGGTTGGCAGCATAGGATGATTCGGGCAGGAGCAGCCCCGTACCGGCCATCCCCAGTACGGATTGAATGGCGGAGCGCCGGGAAAGTTTGGGAGATTTCATTTGCGGGGTAGAGTTTGAGGGGTAAAGTTTATTGGTTTGTGATTGGCTGGCGCAACCATTCAGGACGCGCCAGCCAGCTAATATCAAACCCGTTAGGGCCTTATCAGCGTGCCGTCCATTTTCCGTACCTGCCAGTTGGATTTGGTGCCGATGGGGTACTTGGCGGCTTCTTTTTCGTTGATGTCCACGCCCAGGCCGGGTACTTCATTCACCGACATGTAGCCCTTGTTCATGGTGGGGCAACCGCTGAAAACCTCCTGCATCTTGTCGGAAAAACTGACCGCTTCCTGAATGCCGAAGTTCCAGACGGCCAGGTCGATGTGGGCGTGGGCCGAGTGCCCCACCGGCGATACATCGCCGGGACCGTGCCAGGCCGTGCGAACGTTGAAGAACTCACCCAGCCGGGCTATTTTCATGGCGGGCGTAATGCCGCCAATCTGCGAGACGTGGCACCGGATGAAATCGAACATCCGGTTGACCATAGGCTCTTTAAACTCATTGATGTTGTTGAACAGCTCACCCATGGCAATGGGCACCGAGGTCGACTGGCGCAGTTGCTGGAACCACTCCATGTTTTCGGGCGAGAAGGGGTCTTCGATGAAGAAAGGCCGGTAGTCCTCCAGTTTCTTGATCATGTTGATGGCTTCCATGGGCTGCACCCGCTCGTGGATGTCGTGGAGCAGTTCGATTTCGTCGCCACACGCTTTCCGAACCACCTCGAACATCTTCGGTACCGATTTCAGGTAGAGCGGCACGTTCATGTAGTTGTCGGTTTCGCCCCCGAAGTTGGCCGCCTTGAAGTCGGGTTTATCGGCGGTAGCCCCCACGGCGCCGTAGCCCCCCTGCTGAATGCGGATGTGCCGGAACCCGCGCTCCATAATCTTCTTCACATCCTCGGCAACGGCTTCGGGTGTGTTGCCGTTGGCATGGGTGTAGCACGGAATGGCAAAGCGGGATTTGCCCCCCAGCAACTGATACACGGGCATGCTGGCGCGTTTGCCTTTGATGTCCCACAGCGCCTGGTCCAGTCCGCTGAGGGCGTTATTGAGCACGGGGCCGTTGCGCCAGTAGGAACTGACATACGCGCCATTCCACATGTCCTCGATGTTGTCCACGTCTTTGCCGACGCAGAAATCGTTGAGGTACGCGTTGATGGCCGTTACAACGGCAACCGCCCGCTGCGTAAACGTGGCGCAGCCCAGGCCATACAGGCCCGGCTCGGTGGTTTCTACTTTCACCACAATCAGGTTGGATCCCTGCGGGGCGGTGGCAATGGCTTTTACACTTTTGATTTTGACCGGGGCCAGGCCTTTGGCGTACTGGGGCGTGCCTTGCTGTTCACGCGCTTCGGCGGTGGAGAGGCCGCCAAACAGGGTCAACGCTCCGGCAGAGGAGCCCAGACCAAGCAGTTTGAGGGTATTACGACGGGAGAGTTCGGGGTTATTCATATTTAGGAAAATGGTTTTTATCGATTTACGGTTTTTGGTATTCGGTTTTGGTATTCGGCGGTCCGTCGCTACGGTTGGCTGACGCACAGGTTGCTTACGCCAGTCCGCTGGTGCGTCAGCCAACCGTAGCGACGGACCGCCGAATACCAAAAACCAAAAACCTTGTACACTTACTACTTATCCCACCACACGCGGGTATCCAGATCGTTGGGCCCCTGCCGCTTGATGGCTTCGTTGAGCTGGGCTGAGTTGACCACGATCTCACTATCGGGATAGGGCAACCGGCGGATGAAATCGCCTTTGATTTCGGAGCCGGGGTAGGGGTTTTTCTTCAGGGCCGGGAAGCCGCTGCGCCGGAAGTTTGCCCAGGCTTCGGAACCATCCAGGAAGGACGCTACCCAGTACTGCGTGTTGATCTGCTCCAGTGCTTTGCCCGTATCCAGCGGGTGCGTATCCAGGTAGGCTTTGATGGCGGCTTCGGGAATAGGACTTTTGTACGCGGCCATCTGCTCCATATTGGCCCGAATACCCTTCGCAAAATACTCGGCCGCCGTACCGGCTACCCAACCCCGCACGGCGGCTTCGGCCAGCAGCAGCTGCACCTGGGCGTAGGTGATGTGGAATTCGGGCGCATCCAGGGCCAGCACCGTCGTCAGGTTGACCTGCGAGTAGTCCCACAAACTCGCGACGCCATTGGCCGCGAAGGTGGAAGCGATCGTTACGTCGTTATAGCCCACGGGCATGCCTATCTGCACCGCCGGGTCCGACGAAGCGCGGGCCGCTACCTGTTCCGGCCCGCCCTTGGCACCCACGTAGCGCACGGCAAATACCGGCAGCCGGGGGTCGTTGTTTTCTTTCAGGTAATTTACAAACGGAGCCGTGAGGTAGAAATTGGTTTTTTCGCGGGCGGCCAGGTGGTTGGCAATGTAGTTGTTGTAGATGGCCGTGTGCCGGATAATGGAATTGTCGGCGTTGGACTGGAAAACCCCGCCCGCTACGGCTTTCTTGACGTAGGCCTGCCCCGTTGTGCCATCCACTTTGGTCAGGCGCATGGCGGCCCGGAGCATAAACGAATAACCCAGTTTTTTCCAGTTGGCCACATTGCCCCCGTACAGAATATCCGTAATGACCGGAGCCTGCTTGGGGTCGAGGGCGGCCGATGCTTCCTCCAGTTCCTTCAGGATATCCTTGTAAATATCCTGCTGCGGGTCGTATTTGGGCGTGATAATTTCCGTGGTGTACCCCTGTCCGGCTTCAAAATAAGGAATATCCCCGTAGGTATCGGTCAGAATCATGAAGGCGTAGGCTTTCCAGATACGGGCCGCCTGGTAGGTGTTTACCTGAAGCGGGTCGCCTTTGGTCTGATCCAGTACGGCAATGAGCTGCTTCACTACGTTGCGGTAGAAATTAGTCCAGACCAGGGGCGTATTGCTGTTGTTGTTCTGGTTGTAATTTCCACCCGATAGTGAACTGCCGTAGGGCGTAATGATCTGCTGCACAATCGGGAGGGTGTAGGTCAGCATGCCCAGTGTAGATACACCGTCGAGGTAGGTTGTGCTCAAGATGGCTTTGTTCAGCACCAGCGATGGAGCCAGTGACGTAGGATCTACTTTGTTGGTATTGAGTTCGGTAAAGCCGTCGTCGCAGGCGGTCAGCAGACTCAGTGAGAGGACGAGGGTAAATAAGTATGGTAGGTTCGTTTTCATGGTTTTAAGGTTTTCTGCTTTCAGTTTACGGTATACGGTGGCTACTGCATGAAATAGACTTGCATCATCAATGGTCGCGTAAGCCACCGT
>CAWAJC010000001.1:0-18279 GCA_963782245.1 uncultured Cytophagales bacterium | reverse complement strand
GGCTGAAAACCCACCTTCTGGACGTGCTTCCTGACGCCGGAAGCCCAACCAAGCGGAGCGAATCATCAAAGAGTGTCCCTATGGCTTATTTCTGCTTGGACACTCTTCAAGTTTTTTAAATAGACGCTGCCAGATACAACCGCACTAATAAGCAAAATAACAGTCACTACAAAACCTCCATTGTGTGAAGCTGACCAAACAGCAATACCAACTAAAATACCGATGAACAGCGCAAATGGAATTTTTTGTGAGTTCATCTTTTTCTTTTCAGACGCGAGTTCATCAACTGTCATTTTACAGTAGTCCTTTCGTACAAACATATAATGGTTCTTTTTCTGTGCCGATGGGCGAAGCTATTAAACACACGTCAAAACTGAAACGCTGGCCTGTCAAGTCGTGCGGCCTGTCGACCGGAACCCGCCAAACGAGCCAAAAGCTAACCTCTGCGGCCTGCAACCTGTCGGCCGAAACGCAGAAATGGAAGCTAATTTATGGACCGCACCCAACGCCCCAGGGGGCTGATGGATGAGGACGCTACGTTACTGAACACGACCAGCTTGCAGCATTTACACCCCCTGCTGGTTGGGCTGAAAACTTTCCTGCGGGGCGGGCGTCTTGTCAGCGGAAACCCACCCACGCGGAGCGGACAACAACGCACTTTCCGATCAAAAATTAACCGTGAATTTTATCGCCAATGTTAGAATATTTTTCGTAGATAATTAAAACAATAATAGGCACTATCGGTAGTCCTATTCTGAAAAATAATTTGTATTTATCAAAACACATGTAAAGAAACATAATAAACCCCCGAAGAAAGTATACACAGCATACCTAAACAAATTTATCCAAGTGCTTTTCATTTCTTCATAAAGAGTTATGTTTAAATTTTCTTTAGGGGCTTCTTCCCAAAATTCAGGCGGCATAAGTAGCCTATCATAAGCATACATAGTCGCGACCGAAAATGCAAGAGAAGCTACTATCAAAAAAACACCAAGTACAGGCGGCAGATAGCATATTTGCCTTGTCTGATTAATCCAATCTGAAAGTTTACTTGAAGATAGGGTGATAGAAATGGCTATGAAAGCTGCAAAAAACTTCGCAACATCCATTTTTGATTTTATTTTCTCCCTCCTTTCCTTTGTTACCTCCTCGTCTGCTTTGTTTCTTGGTTTGCTCATAATTAATTTAATTAAAAATATGGAGTACCAATAAAAGTAAAGGTGAGAGAGATTTTTTTGTAAAATATACGCTTCTTTAGTTGAGATAGTGTCTTTATAGACAGGCAAGCCACTTTTAAAGAAATTTACCTTATACTGTTACCAAAGTACTTTTATTCTTGACCTTGTTCGATAAGTTCCGTGAAATAATCAATCACATCTTTAGAAAGAGAATTTGCTTCAATTGCTGATTTAAGCACAGCTTGTAAAGGCAATTCTTCCCCATTCAAGGCTACTTTTATTAAAAACGAAATAGCGATATTTCTTGGTCTTGTATCATCTGGGATTTGCTGATTAGCTTCATTTCTATTCCAATCAGTGACCATTCTTTTGAATATATTTGGGCTTGCAGAGTTTTCATCTATCACTCTCAAGATTGGAGATGTATTAGCTATATCTCCAACTGCTCCATTACCACCTTCAACTAAACGAATACCATTACCAAAGTTATGTCTATGTTGACCAATTGAACTATTTTCGAGTGAACCAAGCGTTCTTTTTGGATTGGCAGCACCACCACCTACATTGTCATGATAGCCCCTCAAAAATTGATCCCGTAAATCAGGTAAATATATTGTATCTGTTACAGGGTGTTTATTCTGAGCCACAGCTAAGTGCCTAATTAATGGTATATTAGCTGGGTCAGCCAAGCTACCATCGCAGTATCTATAACCAATAGGAATTTGTCTGGTGTTGCCATAATAACTTATGATTGTTCCGATGGGATTTGACATGAGTTTAAAGGTTTAGGTTAAAAATTATTATAATCTGTGAAAGTTAAAAATGCCCAATGCCTCTCTCTTTTATACCAGTGGACCAAGCTATAACAAGGCACTAAATCCGCTTTTGTCAGGCCGCAAGCACTGGGGCGCTTGCCCTGTCGCACCCAACCCGGCCCCACCTGTCAAAGCCTGGCTGTCGGGGCGGTTGGCTTGTCAACCACAGCCACCTAACGAGCCTAAACTGCCCTGTCGAGACGTGCGCCCTGTCGACCGGAACCCGCCACGCACGCACTACTTTTATGGTTCACCCAACATATATATGTACGTAAAGTCGCTTAATGATATTTCACTGATTATCAGCTATATTTGATTTTTCGCTTAACTAAATAATTGCTATTTTTTTAGTACGCCTATAAATAAACGAATCGTTCAAAGAACTTCCAAATTCCATTGCGGCCAAATGATTAAACGGTATGTACAACTCACAATAGAACGGGTGTGGGACATAGAAGGCTACCCCAATTACTTACGGTCCGGCGTTCCGGTTTGGTGCCGACAAGCAGTTGTACCGTTTCGATTCCCGAGGGCGGGTACAATGAAATAAACGGGTCATGATCGGCTATACGCAGGGATACGTTCTGAAAAGCAAGTTCTTTAGCCTGTCGAAACTGCGTCCTCTCCTCCGGCGACACGGTACTACAGATTATCCAGTGGGCTTTTAAGAGTACTGATTTTATCGGCCGTTACGTGCGTGTAACGCATGGTGGTCATGATGCTTTCATGCCCCAGCAAGACCTGGATATTCCTAATGTCGGTGCCAGACTCAAGCAGGTGGGTTGCGAAACTATGACGAAGTGAGTGAATGCCCCCCTTTTTCTTTATCCTGGCTGCATAAGTAGCCTGACTATAAACGAGTTGGATGTTTCTGTTTTGAAGGGGTTCACCCTTTTCCGCTTCTTCAAATAAATAAATCGTTAGACTATAGTCACTCAGATAGTCGTCGATATACCTCTCCAGTTTCTCGCCAAGCATCACTACCCTGTCCCTCTTGCCCTTGCCTTCCCGGACGTGAACCAGCCGACGAACGCGGTCCAGGTCGGTTAGCCTGAGGTGAGCTACTTCGCTCAGGCGCATACCCGTAGCGTATACGAGCCTAAACAGGGTTCGGTATTTCAGACTGGTCGTAGCGTTGAACAGGGCTTCTACTTCCGCTACACTATATACAGTAGGTAGTTTGGTAGCCTGACGCGGATAATCAATGTCGTAAAATTCTTTGCTACGTTCCAGCACTTTTTCCTGATAGAATTTTCAGCACGGTCCGACGCTTCGGTTGATGTGGACGTTCAGCGTTGCAGGTCCCAACCGTTTTTTATCCTTTAGAAAGAGCAGGTATTTCTGGTACTCCGGTTTGGTGAATTGGTCAAGTGGTTTTGTTCCGGCGTAACGAATCAGGGCAATAAGGGCCTGTTTGTAGTTTTTGAGCGTTTTATATCGGACCGCCGACGCGGGAGTAGTTCTGCACCCGAAGGGCATCGGAAACCGCTACTATAACCAGATGTTTGTCATACTCACGTATCGGTGGCGAGTACCGAAATGGTTTGCGGTGGGTACTAAGTTCCGTTTCTGAGGGGTGGCAATCCAGCCGGGGGCCAGGCCGGATTTGTGGCTTGTTCCATTTCGGCAGGGGTAGCATTCGGTTTGTAGAGCCGCACAACGGCTTCATCGAACCGGCAGTGGTCTTTGCCAAATAGCTGGCCGATTTTCACGACCGATGCCCGTGTGTTGGGCGTAACCCAGCACCGGCGCGAACGGCTGAAACGGCGACCAGGTATCTGCCCAATCAGATCGTTCCCTACAGGGTCCTGCGGAAAGAAAATAGCCAGCAGGGTAGGGTCTTTTTCGTCGATGCGAACGGTGATCATAATACGTTTATTAGTCCGCTCCGCCTTAATTGGCCGTGAAATCTGAATCTTTCAGGCCTTTGTTCACCTTCACGTTATCGACCGACATAGTCATGGGGCCACGGGGCGACTGCTGCAGAATGGTCATCGGAAACTTGATGCCATTGGCTTCTTTATAATCCGAGTAGGTCATGGTATTCGTTGCTTCGCCCTGCGGCGTTTTTGTAGTGGTCACGCTCTGCACTTTCAGGCCGGTGGCCGCATCAAAATTGTCGGTCCAGGTAGCGGCCCCATCGGCGGTGGTGTGGCTGAGTTTGTAGGTCTCCTTGCCGTCTATTTTTTCGGGGCCGACCAAGGTTGTTTTTACCCCGTTTTCGGCATAGTGCAGTTCAGGGAAAAGCGTATTCGTTACTATCATTTGCTGAGCCATTGGGCCGTCGAGGGTGCGGCTACCCTGCATGCCGCCCATCACCACTTTGGCACCATCGCTGGTTTGTTTCATCACCTCCATCCCGTTGGCGTTGATCACCATCGAGAATTTATTGGGCATCTTTTGCTTCCGGACAATGATGATGGCGTTCCCATTCATGTCAGACGACATGCTGGTGGTCAGGTCGGTTACTTTCATCAGCGCATCTTTGCCCCCAATGGCGGCAATGTATTTATCCATCACCTCGTCGGCGGTGGGGGTTGACTGGGCGATGGCCGACCTGCCCGACTAAAGCCAGAAACCCAATGATTATTCCTATTTTTTTCATGATTAGTAATGTTTTTTTCAAATATAGCGGATCAGGCCGTAAACAGCAAGTGTGCCTATACCTTGACAATCAGCCTACTGAAACAGGGTGTATTGGGCCAGATAGACACCGGCTCCGGCCACGTAACCAACCAGCGCCAGCCAGCTTATTTTGCGTAGGTACCAGCCAAACGTCATTTTTTCCATGCCCATTACGGCAACCCCCGCTGCTGAGCCAATGAGCAGCAGACTACCACCTGTACCGGCACAATAGGCCATGAACGTCCAGAGTTTACTATCGGCGGGGTAGGTTTGGAGATCGTACATCCCCATGGATGCGGCCACAATGGGCACGTTGTCCACCACGGCCGACACGATGCCGATCAGCACCACAATTACGTCCAGATTACCAACCGCCTGACTCAGTGACCCGGCCATTAAGCGCAGTATACCCGTTGCTTCCAGCGAACCAACGGCCAGCAAAATGCCCAGGAAAAACAGAATGCTGGGGGTATCGATCCGGCTCAGGGCGTAGGAAGCCGTAAATCTCTTACGTACGGCTTCATCTTTCTCGCTGTGCAGTACTTCGGAGGCTACCCAGATCAGGCCCAAGCACCAGCATCATGCCCATGTAAGGCGGCAAGTGCGTAACGGTCTTGAAAATGGGAACAAACAGCATCCCACCCAGCCCGATAGCCAGCATGGTGCGTCGCTCCCGACGCGTAACGGGCGTTACATACGGGCGGCTGGGCCCCAGGTGCTTCGCCGGAATATTGGGCAACGGCCGGGGTTTATAGATACGGGTCAGGATGGCCAGCGGCACCAGCAGAGAAACCAGGCTGGGCACCAGCATAGTCGTGATGATGTGTACGGCGGAAATCTGCCCGCCAATCCAGAGCATGGTGGTGCTGATATCCCCAATGGGCGACCACGCCCCGCCGGAATTAGCCGCCATGATAATCATACCGGCCATAATCCGCCGGTCCTCGGCATCCCGGATTAACTTCCGGATTACCGTAATCATGACAATAGAGGTGGTGAGGTTGTCCAGCAAAGCAGACATAAAAAAGGTGAGCAGGCTGATAATCCAGAGCAGGGTCTGCATGTTGCGGCTGGCAATGCGGTCGGTAATGAGTGTAAAGCCGTCATGTACGTCAATCAGCTCGACAACGGCCATAGCCCCCATCAGAAAGAACAGGATTTCGGCGGAATCCGTCAGGTGGTGTCCCAGCTGCTCCCCAATCGGTTCGGGGTCGGCTGCCAGCAGGGCGTAGGTAGCCCAGCACACAACGCCCGTAATAAGGGCCGTGGCTGTTTTATTGATTTTAATCGAATGTTCAACGGTAATCAGTACGTAACCGAGAATAAAAATAGAAGTGAGTAGTATAAGCATAATCATCAGTCGGTTGCGCCAAATGGCACGAATTGCCGCAGACCAGCGCAAAGGGCGTAAAAAGGAGGCATCCGCCCGGCAATGCTGTTTTAAGTGTGGGTGAGTTATTTTCGTTTAATTCTTGTTTACACGGTGTGAACCAGCGCACCCGTATGTTTATCATTCATGTTGCTTCGCTGGGCCCGGATGGGATGGCTTTGTTCCCCTTCATTCTGGTCCGGCACCCAAATCCCGGCCTTACCCTGCTCAACCACGAGCGGATTCATCTGCAGCAGCAGCTTGAGCTGGGGGTTCTGCCTTTCTACCTCTGGTACGGGATCGAGTACCTGATCCGGCGGTTTCAGTACCAGGATCATTATATGGCCTACCGGAACATTAGTTTCGAGCGGGAAGCCTTCCGGCACGAGCACAACCTGACCTACCTGGCCACTCGTCCTTTCTGGGCCTTTCGACGCTATGTCAGGTTGGCTAACTAGTGAGCCAGTGCCGGTATTACCGCTCCGGCAAGCCCGTTACTGCGCGTTTGCTGCGCATGCCGCCTACCATGACCAGCATAGATGACAGCACCAGCACTAACATGGGTATCCCGTCCCGAAAACCCACCAGCCGCAGGTCTTCGGGTATGTTCAGGTACAGCAAAACCGTAATCAATCCGCGAGGGGCAATCCACAATAACGGGCTCAGAGGCCCCCGGTACGTAAGCCGGAGGGTAACCCACCGCCAGGCCACAATAACAACTACAAACAGGACACTCACAATCAGCGCATCGGTCTGGACCAGCTCACCCGGAACGGCCGCGTATCCAAAAATGAGGTAAAAAAAAGTACGTACCACAAAGGCCCCCTCAGCAGTGAGGTTTTTGAGCTGGTCAAGTTCCTTTTCAAACAGATCATTTTTAAAAAAGCGACTCAGCCGACCGCGGATAAACAGGTCGGTATTGTTCAGGAAAAGTCCAAAAATCAGAATCAGCAGTAATGACGACAGGTGGTTGATTTCAGCCAGGGCGTATACCAGGAACAACACCGAAATAATGGGCAGGAATTTTATCCGGTGGTTAATGCGGCCAATCAGGTAAAGCAGCAAAAAGCAGCATCCCAGGGAAATAACGGCCATAACCAGCGTATCACGCGTGAAGGATAACACCGCCCCAAAAACCGAATCGCGGCTGAGCAGCAGAAAGTTAAACGCCATAATGCCCAGTATGCTGGCGTAGGCCGACTCATGGATGGCGAACTCCCGCTGCCCATCGGACAGGTTGGTGGCAATCTGCACCGTCATGGTGCTGCTTATAATTGAAAACGGCAGGGCAGCCAGCAGGCAGTGGTAGAATGAGTCGTTCAGGAGCAGATAAAGCATACTGGCCATCAGGAGCGTGCCGCCAATGATGGCCAGCAACGAAGCCAGCAGCGTTCGGCGCAGAATGCTCAGCCGGTCGGCGTCCAGTTCCAGGTCGAGCCCGCCCTCCAGCACAATCAGGATAAGCCCCAGCGTACCAAGCGTTGGCAGAATGGTATTGATGTACGGCACCTGAACATCGAAGTACGCCGTTGCCTGCCGGGTAATCATGCCCAGCAGCAACAGCAGCAAAACGGAGGGCGTTTTGAACCGGCTGCTAAACAAATCGAAGGCATACGAAATCAGTACCGACAAACTCAGGACTATAATCAGAATTGATGAATCCATGCCGCAAGATAAACAACACCGTTGGTCCGGCTACACTTATTTCCGGGCGTAGTAATATAGACTCACCGAGGAGGCATTGGCCCGTTCGCTGATGGTAAAGAACCCTTTGTTGTCTTTGTCGAAGCAAACAGCTTCGCCTTGTGGCTCTGCCCGCACGGTTAGTTGGCGGCTGGTACCAAACTGTAGCGCATCGGTTATGGACTGCCCTGGATCGCGTTTGTAGTAATACATCTGGGTATAGGTACGCACCAGTATTTCGGCACCATCGGGCGAGATGGCCGCACTCGTCACAAACGTCATGGGCAGTTCGCCATAGGCCTTGGCAACGGTTATTTCGTTTACGTTTTGCGGGTAGGGCAGGCTATACAGGTGGACTTTTTCTTCCCGCTTCGTAATGATGTAAATGTCTTTGGTGGCCGGATCAACGAACATGGCTTCGGCATCCCGGGGACCATCGGGGTAGCGAAAGTTGATGCGTTCAACCTGGGTAATGGGCGTTTGCAGGTTAGCCGGTTCGGGCAGGCGGTAAATCTGCGAAAAATCGTGACTGGACGTGTTATCGCCAATTTCCCCAATGTAAATGTAGTTAACCCCGTCTTTTGGCCCCGGTCCAATGGAGAGTTCCTCCCAGTCGCGGTTGCCGAAGTTCGGAACGCTGAGTTTACCCTTCACCTTTCCATCATACCCCAGCAGGGCCAGCTCAGCCGGATTACCGCTATCCTGTTCAATCCACACATTACCGGGCATACTGCGGCTGTCGGCCATACCCGAGGCTTCGTCAATCTGGCCGGGGGTTACAGGGGCCTCCGTAGGCTCCGTAGCAAATTGAGCCTCGTATACACTCGGCACAGTGAGTTTGCACGAGACAAGGGTATAGGTAAAAACCAGCAAAACAAAAGTACGCATGAAGAATCCAGGTTGTTTCAGTTGCCAAAGTAACGAATGGATGCGCAAAATTGATAAAGGTGTTTTAATAAAGCTATCAACGGTACTGGAATGCGATTGAATCTGCAAGTTGGTGAGCAAATCCCTGAAGATTACCGGAAAGCTAACCGGCTGACCATTAGTTTCTGCCCCGGCTTCGCTTTAGTAGCTGAACATTGTCTTTATTTTAAGCTCTAAATTTATGCGTACGTCCTTAACCTGCCTGTTTACCGCCCTGGTACTTGGCTTGTGCTTTAGTTTCATTCAGGCTCCGTCGGCCGGTGGATGGGTCAGTATTTTCGATGGCAAGACGTTCAACGGCTGGAAAGTTACCGAAGAAAGCCCCGGCACCTTTACCATTCAGGATGGGGCTATTGTGGTAGCGGGACCACGGGCGCACCTGTTTTATGAAGGATCGGTTAACAGCCACGATTTCAAAAATTTCGAGTTCAAAGCCAGTGTCAAAACGACGCCCGGCTCTAACTCCGGCATGTTTATCCATACCGCCTATCAACCCTCGGGATGGCCGTCAAAAGGCTATGAAATCCAGGTCAATCAGTCGCATACCGACTGGCGCAAAACGGGCAGCGTATATGGTCTTCAGGACGTAAAAGAGGTCTTTGTGAAAGATGATGAATGGTATACCGAACACATCATTGTGCAGGGTAAAAAAGTGATTATTAAAATCAATGATAAGGTTATCAATGATTATACCGAACCAGACAGCATCAGCACGTCTAATAAACCAAAGAAACTCAGTAGCGGTACGGTGGCCCTGCAGGGACATGACCCCAAAAGCAAGGTTTATTTTAAAGACATCATGATTAAAGTGCTGCCTGATTGAAAAACGGCGTAACCGTTACCCAGGCCAGCTCTTTTCTGGCTTCCCGGGCAGCATTCATGGGGTTAAAATCAGGATTAAAACCATACGGTTTCTTTTGAGTTGTAGCAGTGTACTAATTCTCTACCACAATGAACCACATGACTCCCCTGACCAAAGTAATGGAAGAACTTAGGGAAAAAGGTTATACCTATGATTTTGGTCCTAAAAAAGATTGCCTCGAAGAGAAAAGCACCCAAACCAAGCTAAAAAGCGAAGAATTTAACGTCGATAAATTTTACCGTTTTGAGGGCGAGTCAGACCCCGGCGATGAAATGACGCTCTATGCCATTACAGCCTCCAATGGGATGAAAGGTGTTTTTGTAGCTGCTCAGGGTACCTATGCCAACGAAGTATCGCCGGAACTAATGGCTAAGCTTGACGTAAGCGACCGGGCTCACGTAAATACCGATGGCGCAGTGCAGCCACTGGACAAAAACGGTGATATGCATTAGTCTTTTCTTTGATATTTGCAAGAAATAAGCCCGGAAGATGCTAAATTTTCCGGGCTTTTCACTACCTTTGCCCCCTTTACAAAAAACACAGCGTTCTTTTTCTTGCTGATTTACCATGAAGCTATCCGAATTCAAATTCGATTTACCCGAAAGTCTTATTGCCAAATACCCGGTTGAGCGGGGCGAATCGCGGCTGATGGTCGTTGACCGCAAAGCTAAAACGATTGAACACAAGAAGTTTTCGGATATGCTGAGCTACTTTGTCGATGGCGATGTGATGGTGATTAACAACACCAAAGTGTTTCCGGCCCGGCTGTATGGTAATAAAGAGAAAACAGGTGCCAAAATTGAAGTATTCCTCCTGCGCGAACTGAATCGCGAAATGAAACTGTGGGACGTGCTGGTCGATCCGGCCCGTAAAATCCGCGTAGGGAATAAACTCTATTTTGGGGATAGTGATCTGGTAGCCGAAGTTATTGACAACACCACCTCCCGGGGCCGAACCATTCGGTTCCTGTTTGATGGCAACCACGATGAGTTTATGAAAGCGGTGGACGAACTGGGCGAAACTCCCATTCCACGCGCCATGAACCGGGAAGCCGAAGACGCCGACCGCGAAGACTACCAAACCGTTTTTGCCCAGCATGTGGGTGCTGTGGCGGCTCCTACGGCCGGACTTCACTTTACCAAGGCCATGATGAAGCGGATGGAAATTAAAGGCATTAATTTTGCCCCCATTACGCTGCACGTTGGCCTGGGCACTTTCCGTCAGGTTGACGTGGAAGACCTCACCAAACACAAAACGGATTCAGAGAACTTCCGGATTCCGGAAGAGTCCGCCAAAACAGTAAATACGGCTCTCGACGCGGGCAGGCGTGTATGCGCCGTTGGCACCACCTCGCTGAAAGCCATCGAATCGTCGGTGTCGGCCAATAGTCGGTTGAAGCCGGTAGAAGGCTGGACAGACCGGTTTATTTTCCCGCCCTACGAGTTTAAAATTGCCAACTCGCTCTTGACGAGCCTGCACCTGCCAGAGTCTATCCTGATTATGATGACAAGCGCTTTTGGCGGTCACGAACTCATCAAGGAAGCCTACCAGACGGCCATTAAAGAAAAATACCGCTTTTTCAGCTATGGCGATGCCATGCTGATTATTTAAATAGACACCTTGACGAGTCACGAACTCGCTGCGTACTTTTGAGGGGCTTTATGGCCCCTCTTTTTTTATGACCCACAGCTTTATTCGCCATTATTGTAGCCGGGGGCAGCGGCAGCCGGATGAAGGCCGATGTACCCAAGCAGTTTCTGTTGCTTCGGGGCAAACCCATCCTACAGCATACCATTGAGCGGTTTCTGACGCATTTTACCCGCTCAACAGATTATTCTGGTCCTTCCCGCTACGGATCAATCCACCTGGCACAGCCTCTGCCAGCGTCATGCGTTTTAGCCCGTCTATTCAGACGGTTAACGGTGGAGCCACACGCTTCCAGTCGGTGCGGAATGGCCTCCTTAGCATTCAGGCTCCTGAAGGGCTGGTAGCAGTGCATGATGGGGTACGGCCGTTTGTGTCACCAGAAATTATCCGAAACAGTTTTGAAACAGCGGGCCGCACGGGATCGGCTGTAACCTGTGTGCCCGTAAAGGATTCGGTGCGGGTAGTGGGGCCGGATGGCGTTAGTCAGGCTGTAGACCGCAGTCAGTACCGGCTGGTGCAAACTCCACAGACGTTCGAGCTGAATACCTTCCGGCAGGCCTTTCAAACAGCAGAGCAATCGTTTTTTACCGACTGCGCCAGCGTGATGGAGTACGCCGGTTTCCCCATAACGCTCATTGAGGGAGCCTACGAAAATATCAAGATCACGACGCCGGAAGACCTCGCCTAACCATCTTTCAGACACGATGCGGTACGGGCCGGATAAAAATCGTTAGCCACACCCGGCGCGCTACCCGGAAGAAATACGGTGTCAGGAGTATCAGAGTCGGGATCAGACCTGTCAGGTAATAGTCCAGGTCAATGCCCAGCCATACTACCACAAGCCCAAACGTGGCGAGCGAGTAGAGGGTATAGAAGCCATAGCTTACAAACATGGACGCCCAGTAAAACCCGGGCTCAGGCATGAAGTTTTCGTTGCAATGGGGGCAATGCGCGTGCATCTGGTCAAAATTTCGGCTGAAGGCGCTCGCCTTTACAAAGAAATCGCCCTGATGGCAGCGGGGACATTTATTGAACAAAACGCTGTATAATCGACTATCGGCTAACATAACCACAACTCATTTTTATCATGAATGGATTCGCTTACGCCCTGATGAACAGGGGGGATCCGTGCCGTAAAAGTAGTATGGGCTATGCTGCCTACGAAATACAAAGCCGGTTACCTATGGTACAAATCAACGATCCTGTATCCGGTTTTGGCGAAATTCAGCGGGTGATTGCTGCGTGTTCTTCTTGAAGAAGCGGACAAAATAGGAGGGGTCATCAAAACCGAGTTGAAACCCGATTTCCTTAACGGACTGGGTGGTATGCATCAACAGCCGCTGGGCTTCAATAAGTACCCGTTCGTGCCATAACTGACTTGCCGTTTTGCCCAGTACTTTTTTACAGATATGGTTCAGGTAGTTGGGTGTCAGGTTCATCCGATCAGCATACGCACGTACCTCCCGAACCGATAGAAACTGCTGCTCCAGCAATTCTTCGTACTGGCGAATACGGTCATACAGTTGGGGCTCGGCTCCATCCAGTTGCTGGCTATAAAGCCGGTTGGCAGTTTCCAGAATCAGGTGAACAAAGGATAGAAATACCTCTGCCCGGTTTGGCTGCGCCTGTTCATATTCGTCGTAGGCATACCGGAACAATGTATCGAACCGTTTATGCTGCTCCGTAACTTCTAGTAGCGGCTGGTGCTGGTGGGAGTGGAAAAAGGGATACTGGTGCAGCCGACCGCTAAAACGGCTTCGAAAAAAGTTAGCGTCAAAAAATAAATTGAATCCCTGGATATCGGCGGATAGTTGCCAGCTATGCACCTGCCCCGGCGTTAGAAAATAAAGTTGTCGGGCGGCAATGGTATACGTCCGGAAGTCGATGGTGTGCGTACCACTGCCCCGGTCTATCCACATCAGCAGGTAAAACGTGTGCGCGTGTGGTTTGTCAATACCTTTGAACTCCTGCACCAGCGTTTCCAGCCTGGCCATGTAAAAGAGCGTATTCGGCTCATGCCGTGGAAAGGACTGGAGTTTATAAACAGGAACCGATGAGGCCATATACTTCAGCTTGGCAGCAGTTAGGATGAATACGTGCCGGAAACGCCCGGATTGGACGGAGTGGCCAGTGAATTTCCCAGCCGGACCACCTCATCCAGCAACCTTGTCAGCTGGGCGCTGGTTGTAAGTGGATTCATGAGCGATACGCGCAGGTAGAGCTGTCCGCGCAGGCTGGTCTGCACCACATAAAACTGACCGTCTTTCAGCAGTTGATTCCGAATTTGGGTATTGCCGGCGTCAAGCTGGTCTGGTGGACTACCGTTACCAACATACCGGAAACACACGATATTGGCTTCCGGCTCAATGGCGAGTTCCAGCTCAGGTCGACTGCGTACCCGTTCAGCAAACTGCTTTGCCAGATTGTACAGCAGTTCCACATTTTCAGCAAAAATGGCTTCGCCATAGGTACGTAACACCGTGTAGATGTTCGCGCTCATCATCAGTTTGGTACATTCGAACGCACGTTTGCCGGAGTTGAACCAGTCTTTGGCCTCCGCATCGGCCCACAGGTACTGCGCTTTCTGCTGAAAGGTCCGGAATGAGTCGGCATCTCGCCGGTACAGTACGGCGGTCACCAGAGCCGGTAGCAGCATCATTTTATGGAAGTCGATCACTACCGAATCGGCCCGCTCAATTCCCCGTACCAGGTGTCGGTATGAATTGGATAGGGCCGCTACTCCGCCGTGTGCGCCATCGGCATGAAACCAGAGGCCGTGTTGCTGGCAGAAGTCGGCTATGGCCGTCAGGTCATCGTACGATCCCGTTGAGGTGGAGCAGCAACTGCCAATAACGGCGAAAACAACCAGGCCCTGTGCTCTGGCCCCTTCCAGGTAGCTCTCCAGCAACTCCGTTCGCATCTGGAACCTGTCGTTGGTGGGCAGCTTGATAATGCCCTCCGTACCGAGGCCCATAATCCGGGCCGCACGATCCACACAATAGTGCGCTTCTTCTGATACCATAATGGCCAGCTTACTGGTTGTTCCTTCCGTCCAGACATTATGGGGAGCACAAACCGCCCGGGCTGTAAGCAGCGCGGTGAGGTTTGCCAGTGTTCCACCGGAGGTAAGCAGCCCACCGGCCTCATGGACCAGATTAAGTTGCTGCGCCAGCCACTGGGTGACAATGCGTTCCAGCGCGTTGGCCGTCATGCCCATTTCGTACACAGCCATACCCTGGTTGAGCAGGCCGGTCAGCAGGCCGGTTAAGGCAGCCAGTGGCAGCGGGGGTGCCACCTGATGGCCCATACACTGTGGATGATGCAGGTGAATAGACCGCTGTAGTATATTGGTCAGCAACGGCAGGGGATCTGGATTAACCGGCTGGGCAAAATCGGCCTGCCAGTAAGCAAGCTGCGCTTCCGGTTCCTCATAATTCAGTACCGGCCCGGCTCCTGCCTGCGCCTGAGTCAGGTGGTCGGCTAATAGATCGACCAGGGCATGGGCCTGCTGCCGAAAGGTATCGGGCGAAAAAGCATTCGCCAGGAGCGTGTTCATCTTGGTTTTGTAGCCGTTTAAGGTCTGAATCGGCCAGACAATATAAGGCAAAACCACGAACCGGCGGTGGCCTGGCTAGGCACACAAACCCGGCATACAACCAGCACCTTCATTAACCCACTGTTAGTCATTCTGATACACTACTACAGTAGGCCTGTCCTGAATCGAAAACGTTCCCGGCTCAGGATAACGTCAGGTATACTGAAAAACCGTTGCACGCCGTTCGGTCAATCAGGCTGCCGACGATTAATGTTTACACTTTCAATTTCATACGTTACCGCCGGATCGACTCCGCCATCATACACATTGTACTCAAAGCTGATGGAATGTCGCTGAGCATCAAAATCCCGGCTGGGATCAGTACCGAACAGCACCGGCACATTCAACCGTTGCACGGCCCCACCCGTATTCGATCCGAAAATTGACAGATTATACGTACGCGCCATCGCATTGAGCGTAATGATAATGCTGTGGGCCCTTTGTCGATTGAGCGTGGCAATAACCTCATCTCCCTGCTCACTGGCTATGTCCCGTACCAGTATAAACCGGCCAGCCGGATCAATTTTGAACCGGGCCACCCAGAGTGACTGCGTCCCATTGACATCAATGATCATGCTGCTACCAACCGAGCCCAGTTTGGCCGTCCAGTAATACCAGATGGTCTGGGTATAATCGGAGCGAATACCATTAAATGTCAGCCACTGATTGTGCGCAGTAGCTCCACCTCCTACGGAAGCTTTTGAGTACACCAGGGCTTTTCGACCGGCTGTAATGGTTGATGGCTGCACCCGCAGTCGGGGATTAATAACCGGGTCGTACTTTAGCGAATCGCCCGTGGGTGGTCCGGGCAGGGCATGACTGGGTAAGGCACCAATGGTGTCGTCCTCAAAGGTAGCCGTCAACAGAGCCGTTGACCGGCAGGCAGATACCAACGCGATACCCGCAATAGCAAGTAGTTTACAAACGTGTTTCATGGTTGACAGGTGTAAAATTTCCTATACAAAGGAACGGCCTGTTCAGCAACCAGAATAGAGCAGAATTGCGCTATCGATTAGGTAGTTGTACGGATTTTATAAGCGGTTGGCTCCAGCCTTTTCTACCAATGCTATACTGTTAAGGCCCTGAAGGACCAAACCTAGCCCTAATTCCGTATTCACGTTAGTTCAGTAAATTCGGACCACTAGCTGCATTATCTGCAGGGCAGTCATTTACTTTGCCAAAGCGACTTTATTTCTATAGCCCCATGCGCCACCGACTCCCTGCCCACGACTACGCCAATGGTATTCTCACCGGCGACCGGCTGATTCTCAGTCAGGCTATTACGCTGGTCGAGAGTCGCCGGGCCGATGATCAGGTACTGGCACAGCAGGTACTGAACACGATCTTGCCCAACACGGGTCATTCGACCCGAATTGGTATTACGGGTGTGCCTGGTGTGGGGAAAAGTACGTTTATTGAAGCCTTTGGCATGTACCTGACGGGGCTTGGCCATCAACTGGCCGTACTTACTGTTGATCCCACCAGCCAGCGGTCGGGGGGGAGTTTACTGGGCGATAAAACCCGGATGGACGCCCTGTCTATGAATCCGAATGCCTACATCCGCCCTTCTCCAGCGGGCGATTCGCTGGGTGGGGTAACCCACCGCACCCGGGAAACCATGCTGCTCTGCGAAGCCGCCGGGTTTGACATCATTCTGGTGGAGACTGTAGGCGTTGGGCAATCAGAAACGATGGTACATGGCATGGTGGATTTTTTTCTGCTCCTTATGCTGGCGGGAGCGGGCGATGAACTGCAGGGTATGAAACGGGGGATTATGGAACTGGCCGATGCGCTGGTCATTACCAAAGCCGATGGTACCAATGAGGGCCCTGCCAACCGCGCCCGCGTCGAATACCAGAACGCCCTGCATCTGTTTCCGCCAACGGGTACGGGTTGGTTCCCCCCTGTGCTTACCTGCTCGGCCCTGCCCTGTTCCGACGGGCAGCCATTGGGTATTCCTGACGTTTGGCAAACCATTCAGGAGCACCAGCAATTGACAACACAAAACGGCTACCGCACCCACCGTCGGCAGGAGCAGCAACTCACCTGGTTCCGGGCGCTGGTTCGGCAACGACTCGAAAGCCAGTTTTACAACCGGCCCGGAATCCGCGCTCAACTGGCTACTCTGGAAGAGCAGGTACTGGCCGGAACCCTCCTGCCCGCTCCCGCTGTAGAAACTCTGTTTGCCCAATCAGCTAACCTGCCTTAACGTCAGAATCAATTTTCACCTGCCCTACGGCTGACTGACTACTGCCAGCAGGCTGCGTAAACGTGTAAGCCCGTTCGGGTAGACTATCAGACTACCCGAACCGGCTTACTTAATTAACCTGAATTTTACTTTTTCTTGCTGGTCGTTTCGCCCTCTACGGGTGGCTGTCCCCACGATGCCCGTTTTGATTCTTGAATATTGGCATCGGTAATACCCTTTTCGTCATCCGCTTCAGCAACTACGGCAGCCGCTTCGGTTACATCCTCGGGTACGTTGGTATCGTTGCTGTCAGCTACTTTAGACGGTAGTTCATCTGGCAGATTCTGGTCATTCAGTTGTCCTAAAGCAGGGTGAATGCCCATTGTATTGTGCATTTGCTGAGCCGCATTGGACTCTGTACTCTCTTTCCGCATTTTGCTACTTACGCTCATAACGTTAAATTTTTAAGTGTTGAATACAGTTTATCTATTAATACGTGGGCTCGTTGTTCAGATCCGTCCCTGTTTCGGCAATTTCCTCGTCGCGTTCTTTTTGAGTCTCCTCTTTCTGTGGTCCCTCTTTCTGCTTTTTAGCCGCTTCCTGCGCTTTAGGCACCGGAACCTGATTGGCCGATGCATAATCGTCGGGCCCGCTCGTTGTTACCTCAACCATAGCCGTGTTTGTTTTTGCCTCATCGGCTACGGCGCTCTTCATACCTTCCTCCGTTACCTCAAGCGTACTGTTAGCATTGTCGCCCATGCGGAGCAAACCATTTTTGCTATCCATGTCCGTGCTGGCTACACCCCGGTTATTACGACCATCCTGCCCGCCACGTACCTGCACACTATCGAGGCCATTGGCGGAGTTTTCCTGTACCGGCCGGTGTTTATTATCTTCCACCCGACGATCAACATCTGTGTCATCAGAACCAAAGGGTCCTTCCGTCCGGCCCGTTATCTGAGCCTCTTTCTTATCTACATCTTTATCCTGTTCGTGTTCCATGATGTTGAGTCGGTTATAAAGTAAATAACTACGTTCTAACTAAAAAGTTTGGGAGTAGCCGGAAGTAAAGAAAAGGGTCATCACCTACCGAAAAATTAATTTTGCTACCGAAAAATAGACTTTAGCAGGAGGATACTATGACTATTAAGGGAATAGGTGTTACTTACCGGCTATAATCTACTGGTCAATCAGCTATTTCACCTTTTCGTCGAATACCTGATTGGCTAATGGGTAGTAGTCAAATAGTTGGATAAAGCGTAATGCAGAAAGCGGCCTAATACTATCGGGCCGCTTTTTTTTCTGGCTGTATTTTTCGGGATACAGAATGATTTGCAGGAAACCGTGCCGATTGAAATTTAACCGGCTGGAATAGAATAGGCTGGCCAAT